>BQMY01000093.1 GCA_022181065.1 Melioribacteraceae bacterium
TTTATCCTTGTTTTGGTTGACTTTTTTATCCTTTTTCAGTCAACCTATTTCAGGACTATACAGCCCCTCCATTTAACAAAGGGAGGGGTTTGGGGTGGGTTCCTTTTAATATCAACCAGTCCTGTGAATTTGCCAAAGGTTTTTAATTTAGAAATTCCATAAATACTCAACGGTCATTTCCGCCCCCGAACGGAAATCTATACGGTAGAATAAAATATGTTTTTGCTCCCCTTCTCTTGATTTCAGGAGCCCGTGTGCCGTGGCGTGAAGGGTGCGCCGCGGCGAACCTCTCCTGAATCACAGGAGAGAGAATCAGAAAAATTTTTGTCATTCCCGCGAAAGCGGGAATCCAGACTTTTTTATAAAAACAGTATTCTGCTTAAAAACGGAACCCCTCCTCGATCCTCCCCTTTGACAAATGGGAGGAAGTGATTGAAAAGTAAGAAATTTAGTTGATTGTGTTTAATAACAACGCTAAAAGGATTGTAACGGTAAATCATTTTCTGATCAGAACCAACGAGTTAAATATTAAAAACAACAAAATTCTGATTTGTGTTAAATTTAAAAGCCCCTCCATTTAACAAAGGGAGGGGTTTGGGGTGGGTTCCTTTTAATATCAACCAGTCCTGTGAATTTGCCTAAGGTTTATAATTTAGAAATGCCATAAACACTCAATGGTCATTTCCGCCCCCGAGCGGAAATCTATACGGTATAATAAAATATGTTTTTGCTCCCCTTCTCTTGATTTCAGGAGCCCGTGTGCCGTGGCGTGAAGGGTGCGCCGCGGCGAACCTCTCCTGAATCACAGGAGAGAGAATCAGAAAAATTTTTGTCATTCCCGCGAAAGCGGGAATCCAGACTTTTTTATAAAAACAGTATTATGCTTAAAAACGGAACCCCTCCTCGATCCTCCCCTTTGACAAATGGGAGGAAGTGACGGAAAAGTAAGAAAGTTGAATGGTTATGTTTAATAGTGCAACATAATGGACTGAGAAGCTAAACCACCCTAAGAAATGTCAATCGAGTTAAACTATAAAATCAAGAGTATTGTCATTCACTCAGATTGAAAAGTCCTTCCCTTTACCAAAGTTTATCCCGTCAGACGGGAGGAAGGATGCTCCTGAGGCGCACAGGTTTAGGATGGGTTCTTATTATGAAGTCCTAAAACTCCAACAACTCATCCAAACCCGCATCATCCTCCGACTTTTTGCTTTGCAAAAAGCCACCTCCTTCAAAAGGAGGACCAAAACTGAATGTCCGATGTGCCAACCTCAAAATCTTGCAAAAATCTTTTTCCTTAAAAGCCAATTCCCACAAATATCCTATAATATAAGTTCCCGGTCTTGTAATTCTCACTAAATCATTTCTATTTGTCTTTAAAAGATGAATCCCTTTTTTTATTTTAGGTTAATAATTGAATTACCCCTTACAGAATTTAAGCGGAGGTTTAACAATGTTTTCAGCTCAAACATACATCGACAGAAGAAACGACCTAATCGACATGGTCGGGTACGGTATGATTTTTATCCCCGGTAACGGTGAAGTCCCAATGAATTATGCCGCCAATGAATATCATTTCAGACAGGACAGCTCATTTTTATATTATTTTGGAATTGACGGCTCCGGCTATGATGCAATCATCGATATTGATAATGACCGTACAATCATCTTTGGAAACGACCGCACCCTCGACGATATGGTCTGGATGGGTCCCGAACTGACAACAGCCGAAAAAGCTGACGCGGTTGGCGTGGAAGAAACCGCGCCTTCAAAAGCACTTGGAACAATCCTTAAAACAGCTTTGTTAAGTGGTCAGCATGTTCACTTCCTGCCCCAATACCGGTGGGAAAATAAAATGAAAATTGAGGAATACCTTGGGATTAAAATTGGTGCGGTAAATATGTTCGCATCTGAAATACTGACACGTTCGGTTATCTCGCAGCGTTCTGTAAAATCAGAAGAGGAAATCGCCGAGATTGAAAAAGCTATTGAAATCAGCTACGAAATGAACACAACCGCTATGCGTCTTGTGCGTCCGGGCATCTATGAGCGCGAAGTTTACGGAGCAATCGAAGGAATCTCTCTCTCAAAAGGCAGCGGGGTTTCATTTCCAATTATCTTCTCGGTAAATGGTGAAACTTTGCATAACCACTACCACGGCAACCTGATGCGCGAAGGTCAGATTGCGGTTCTGGACTCGGGCTCGGAATCACTCATGCATTATGCGAGCGATATAACCCGTACTATACCTGTTTCGGGAAAATTCACCGATATCCAGAAAGAAATCTATAACAATGTTCTTCGTGCGCAACTTGCTTCTATCGAAATGATCAAGCCAGGTGTATCATTCAGGGAATGCCATCTCAAAGCGGCAGAAGTTATCACCGATGGCTTGAAAGAGATTGGCATTATGAAAGGTAACACTCAGGACGCGGTGTCCAACGGCGCGCATGCCCTCTTCATGCCTCATGGACTCGGACACATGATGGGTCTTGATGTTCACGATATGGAAGGATTGAACGAAAACCTTGTTGGTTACGACGATAAAATAAAACGATCTGAGCAATTCGGATTGTCCGCGCTTCGTCTTGGTCGTGAACTTGAACCAGGATTCGTTCTTACAGTTGAACCAGGTACATATTTCATCCCTCGCCTGATCAACAACTGGAAAAAAGAAAAAACAAACGCCGAATATCTCAACTTTGATAAACTCGATGAATTTATGGATTTCGGTGGAATTCGCATTGAGGACGATGTGCTCGTAACAGAAGATGGTTACAGGGTACTCGGCAAACCGATACCAAAAACCGTTGAGGAAGTTGAACAGGCTTGCTCTTTGTAATAAATACTTTGATACTTTTTAAGTTAGTGACTATTTTTGTGGGGACCGGCTTTTTGCCATCCCCACTTTTTGTATAGAATATAAGGTTTTAACATGCTTAGCGGTAAGTACAAAGATTTTCACGCAAAGATATCTACTTTCCTCCCGAAATCGAGAGTGTTTACAGACGAATTACGAAAATTAACTTATGGAACTGACGCGGGGTTTTACAGACTTATACCCCAAATTGTAGTAAAAATTGAAAATGAAGATGAACTAATCTCACTCATTCACGCAGGAAAAGAATTTGATACCCCACTCACTTTCAGAGCGGCAGGCACAAGTCTGTCCGGACAAGCGATAACAAACTCCGTTTTGGTATTGCTAACCTCCGACTGGAAAGATTATAAAATTCTTGAAAACGGTGACAAAATCACCATGCAGCCCGGACTAATTGGCGCACACGCAAACCTCTTTTTGTCACAATACAATCGGAAACTTGGTCCTGACCCCGCGTCAATAAACGCCGCAAAAATAGCGGGAATTGCCGCCAACAACGCAAGCGGAATGACAAGTGGAACGAAAAAAAACATATATAATACCCTCCTCGGAATGAAGATCGTCCTCCCCGATGGTTATACAGTTGATACTTTTGATACAGAAAGTCGGGAGAAATTCAGAACCGAACGAAAAGAACTCCACGATAGCCTAAAAGCTCTTTCTGATAAAGTAAAAGCCAACGATAAACTGCGCGAAAGAATTATCCATAAATATCGGATGAAAAATACTACCGGATATTCACTCAACGCGCTTGTTGAATTTGATGATCCGCTTGATATTCTGGCTCACCTGATGATTGGCTCCGAGGGTACACTCGGATTTATTAGCAACATAACATTACAAACCGTACCCGAATTACCGAACAAAGCAACCGCCCTCATACTCTTTACAAACATAAAAACAGCTTGTGAGGCAATCCCGATTTTTCAGGAACAACCCGTTGACGCCGCGGAGATCATGGACAGAGCCGCGCTCCGTTCTGTAGAAAATAAACCCGGCATGCCCCCTGAATTGAAACAGCTTAATGATGAAGCAGCAGCACTTCTAATTGAAACATCTTCCGATAATGGTGACGATTTGCAAAAAAATATAGACTCAATCGTTAAATCGATAGAACATCTTCCCAAAGCGTTCCCCGTCAAATTTACCACCGACAAAAAGGAATACAAAAAATTGTGGGATGTGCGCAAGGGTCTCTTCCCTTCTGCATGTAAAACACGTAAGCCGGGTACTGCCGTAATTATAGAGGATGTGAATTTCCCTGTTGAACGCCTTGCGGAAGCTACACTTGACTTGCAAGCTATGTTCAAAGATTTCGGGTATGATGAAACAATCATCTGGGGACATTCACTCGCCGGTAACCTCCATTTTGTATTTTCCCCTGATTTTAGTGAACAATCTGAAATCGATCGCTACAGCAAATTTATGGATGCTATCTGTGAACTCGTCGTCAAAAAATATGACGGCTCACTGAAAGCCGAACATGGCACCGGACGTAACATGGCTC
Source organism: Melioribacteraceae bacterium (assembly GCA_022181065.1). Classification (GTDB taxonomy): domain Bacteria; phylum Bacteroidota; class Ignavibacteria; order Ignavibacteriales; family Melioribacteraceae; genus BQMY01. The sequence continues at coordinate 4,389 of BQMY01000093.1, forward strand.
CTTACGTAAAATACGAATGGGGTGAAGACGCCTACAAAATTATGAAGGAAATTAAACAAATTATTGATCCGGACAATTTGTTTAATCCCGGAGTTGTGTTGAACGAAGACCCCGAAATTCATCTTAAAAATCTTAAGCCGCTGCCTATCGCACACGAGATGATCGACCAATGTATCGAATGTGGATTTTGTGAGCATAATTGTCCGTCACGCGAACTTACACTCACACCACGTCAGCGAATAGTTGCTTACCGTGAAATTTCAAGACTCCACCGTGAAGAAGAAACTGGCGGCAGATTGAAAGAGTTTGAAAAATCGTTCGATTATTACGGAAATCAAACTTGCGCCACCGACGGGCTATGCGCTACTTCCTGTCCTGTTGATATTGATACCGGAAAACTGATCAAACACCTTCGCTCTGAAAATGTAGGTATTCTTGCTAAAAACATGGCTAATAAAATAGGTTCTAACATGAACCTCGTAACAGGTGGAGCAAGCATTGCTCTTGATGCTGTTAATGTCGCGCATTCTGTTATGGGTACTTCATTGCTCGATTCGGTCGCGTCTGCTTTCAGGAAAATATCGGGTGATACTATTCCGATGTGGAACAAGTTTATGCCAAAAGGTGCCGGTAAAGTCCCAAATACAGAGGTTTCCGAATCCAACACTCTCAAAGTTGTGTATTTCCCGAGCTGTATATCACGTGGTATGGGTCCGGCGAAAGGTGATTCAGATGATTTGTCACAATCCAGAGCAACTCACAGATTATTGAGAAAAGCCGGATATGATGTTATCTATCCGGAAAACCTCTCCAACCTCTGTTGCGGAATGGCATTTAACAGTAAAGGTTTTGTCGAAGAAGGTAAAATAAAATCGGGTGAGTTATGGGAGGCTGTTCAAAAAGCTACCGAAAACAGTAAATTCCCCGTTTTATTCGATACTTCCCCCTGCACTTATCACTTCAGGCAATATCTCGAAGGTGTGGGCAAGGAAATGAAGATATACGAGCCAATCGAGTTTATTCTCGAAAAGGTTGCCGATAAACTTAATTTCACAAAAATTGATGAGACTGTGAGTATTCACACCACATGCAGCAGTAAAAAAATGGGACTCGATGAGAAGTTTAAAGAGTTGACCGAAAAATGCGTTACCAACGTCATTATTCCACATGATGTTGGATGCTGCGGATGGGCGGGTGACCGGGGTTTTACCTATCCCGAACTTAACGAAGCCGCCTTGAAAGGACTAAAAGAGCAGGTTACCGAAGCCAAAGAAGGATATTCCACAAGTCGTACGTGTGAAATAGGTCTGTCGCTGCATAGCGGAAAATATTATAAATCAGTTATTTATCTTGTTGACAGAGTAACAGAACCAAAATAATTTTCAGAAGATGGGCTTATTCAAATAATTTCAATGTTTGTTTAAGCTCATCTTTTAGAAATGATTTAAGCTCGCTGTAATCATACTCTTCTCCCCTGTACTCCGCAGTAGTAACCAGTAACATCGATTGAGATAAATATGCCGTGAGCAAATAATAAGTTTCCGGATTATCCTCAGATAACATCCTTTTCAATGCTCTAACATGCGCTTTTATAGTATCAATATCATTACGCTGCACAGGTCCCGAAAGCGCCCCGGATACCCCCTTCTTCTTAATATTCTTCAAAGTTTTTTTAGCTGTAGGATGCAATACACCTAACACGGGAGGAATATTTTTAATCTTGTCGGAAGTTATCATCGCAGCCTGAAAATTTGCGTTAATGAAATTTGCCGCCACAACGCCTGAGAGATGATAATAAACTTTTTCATTGGAGGACAAAGTGAAACATTTCAAACCGGCGAAATCACCAAACTGCTGAAGATACTTAATTGCTGCCTTATCCTTGCTTTCAAGAGCGCAGTAGCAACTGGTAAGATCAACTTCTTCGGCTCTTTGTGGGAATGTCTGCATTATGTGCATCGATGCGGTAGTTGCCCCTTTATTTTCAAGTTCTTTCAGTTCTACAGAACTTTTAGACCCTGAGAGGTGCACGAACAGTTTTCCGGTTATATCCTCACCTGAACTCGCTATACTGTTTGCGACAATCCTGATTTGCGAATCGGGTACAGTCAGAAAAAACACATCAAACTTTGCAACATTCAAACCGCTCATATCAGAGCAATTATCCAATTCCAGATAAAAAGCAAGCTCACGAGCGGATGAAAAACTTTTACTGAAAACCGAATTAAAATTATACCCTCCCGAAACAAGTTCACGTCCGAGGGTATATGCGATTTTACCCGCACCAACTATTACTACACTTGAGTTTTTATCAAATCGTTTCGCCATATACCACCGCGGATAAATATCCAACTACTTCATCAGTTTCACCGATTGCTTCGGAGGAATCATTTCTGTACAATACTTTTGACTTGTTAAAACCGCACATTTCGGCTGCGCGTAATAATGCTATTATTGGTCCGCCGCCGCATGCTTCGCACTGCCCTGAAACCAGCGACGCGGATAAACCTTCATAATCAAAATCACGAATAAATTGTTCAACAAATTTATCTTTTTCGTTAGCTTCTGTCTGGTTATGAAAATGCGATAAATCGGAACTGGCGATCACCAAAGTTTCCTCATCCCAATTTTCAGCTATTTTTTGAGCTAATTCATCAAGAAATTCATCAGATTGGTCTCCAACAACTATCGGAGTAAGTAAAAATTCGCCCAACGCTCTTTGCAAAAATGGGAGATGCACTTCAACAGCATGTTCTGCTCCATGACCATTTTCACCGGCAAAAATTGTCTCACTATATTCGGTAAATCGCTCTCTGCTCTCAGCGTCAATCTCCACAGGACCAAGCGGTGTGTAGTAATAATCACCATCATAAACACAGCTCCCTTTAAAGTGCTCCCTGTGACTCGGAGAGAGTAAAATCACCTTTTTATATTTCGATTTTTCCAGCAGATTATAGGCAATAGAGGCAGTTTTACCGGAGTAGATATATCCCGCGTGCGGTGCTACCAATCCGAATATGTTATCTATTTTTTGCGCTTCATCATTCAATTCCAAAAGCAAATCAACTTCATTGATCAACATATCTTTTTCATCAGGATAAAACATACCTGCCACGGCAGGTTTTCTTATCTTCTTCATTTTTTCTCCAAATCTTTTTCTGAAAACACTTCAGCGGTGAAGCCTTCCAGATCTAATTTTTTTTCTTTCCAATATTCAGGATATATACCTGCTTTCTGACATAAAGCACTCAAGTACTGGTCGCGATTTAGATGATGTTCAACAGGAACCTGCGGAAGCAACAATCCTCTTTTGAATCCCTCGGTAACTATCAAGCCGTGTTTACCAATAATAATCTCATCATACGAATTTATTGGAAACGGTTTACTCAGAACACTTATTTCAACATCACACATTTCCAGTTGTTCGGGAGATAGCTTCGGGAATCGCGGGTCTTCAAAGGCGGCACCATATGCCGCATCCCGAATCGTCTGAAGCAATGGCTGCTCGGAAATTATATAACCGATGCATCCTCTGAGGTTTCCGGCTTCAGTAAGTGTAACAAACGCCCCGTGGTGTTCGTGTAATAATTCCGATTTAAGATCAGGTTCAAACAGCTTTACAGTTTCATCTAATGAAACCTCAATGAAATTTCTGGCTGTTTTTAACAGAACTTCTTTTTCCTGAAGAGTTATTTCCATTTAATCCAGCCTGTAAATTTTTAACATTTTTTTATTTTCTATAGTAATTAGCAAATCTTTATACATAAACCACGATTCCGCGATCAATCGTTCTGTTCCGATGTTTAGTTTCAAACTTTCAGCTAATTTTCCCGATTTGTAAACTTTCAGAAAATTGTCATATTTATCGCTTGTCGCAACATGATATGAATATAATATATAATCATTGTAATTCAGAAATTCAACGTTAATTGGATTATCATTTTCCAAATTTAACGGCGATAGTGATGAATCGGAACTTGCAGGATTTGGAAATCCGTACATGGAATAATCTTCGGCTTCTCTAGCTTCATTCATCAAATTTTTGATTGAAATATGGTCATCACCATATTCTGAAATCAAACTACCCGTCTCGATATCAAGCTCGGTATAAGACCGGGAATCAAATTTTTGCTGAAAGCTGAAAATACTGTTTCCCTTTCTGAAAAGAAAAACCGCTGTTTTATCCTCCCAGAGATATTTTTTATCAGCAAACGAATAGACCGCGATACCAAGATGACCCGGCATATCCGGTTTCGCGAAACCATGTGTGATCAGGTAGTCATCGTTGAAATTTTCAACACCCACCCAATAATCCTGCTCATGAGGTATTTCTTCAAGTTTGTTGTTTCCTTTATTCAGCTCAGAAGTATAAAAATGTACTATTTTTTTATCCTCATCTCTCGTTTCAAGGAGAAGTTTGTCACCTTTAGAAATCAAAAGTCGCCAAATACTGTTCTTATCGCCTAACTTTTTATAAGTTTTCATAACCATTTCAGTTTTATTAACAAATGTAAAGATATTAGATGAAATAATCTTTAAATGGTTGGAATGTTTTTACCGGAGTTTGGATAAAAAAATACCCTCCAACGCCATTAAGGCGAAAGAGGGAATTTGGGGTTCAATCACCGGTATAACCGGTAAAATTTTGCGGGGCAGTCCGCAATCCGCCCCGCGAAGACGTAAGAAAAGGAAAAATTAAGTATCGAAATAAAGCGCGAATTCCTGTGGAGTTGGCTGAAGCGCCATAGGTTTAATTTCGCGATCAAATTTATAATCGATCCATGTTTTGATAACATCCTCTGTAAATACATCGCCTTTAAGAAGGAATTCATGATCATCAGCAAGGGCTCTTAAAGCCGCGTTTAATGATTCGGGAGTTGAAGGAACGTTTTTCAATTCTTCAGGATCCATATCATAGATGTTTTTATCAAGTGGTTCACCCGGATCAATTCTGTTCTGGATACCGTCAAGACCCGCCATCATAATCGCCGCGAAAGCAAGATAAGGATTCGCGGAAGGATCGGGGCAACGGAATTCAACGCGTTTTGATTTTGGACTATTACTGTAAAGAGGAATACGCAAAGCCGCGCTTCTGTTACTCTGTGAGTACGCGAGTCTTACAGGCGCTTCGTAACCGGGCACCAATCTTTTGTATGAGTTGGTTGTCGGGTTTGTAAAAGCTAACAACGCACCGGCGTGTTTAAGGATACCACCCATAAAATACATTGCTGATTCACTTAATCCTGCATAACCGTTACCCGCGAATAGAGGTTTTCCTTCTTTCCACAAACTTGCGTGAACATGCATACCGCTACCGTTATCGTTCATGATCGGTTTTGGCATATAAGTAACAGTTCTACCCGCCATTTTTGCTGTATTTTTCACAATATACTTGAATTTCAAAAGATTATCCGCCTGCTTCAACAAAGGCTGGAATAGTAAGTCGATTTCACACTGACCACCGGAAGCGACCTCATGATGCTGCGCTTCAACATTAAGACCCGCATCCATAAGATTCAGAACCATCTGGTTCCTTAGGTCCATAAGTGAATCTGTTGGTGGTACAGGAAAATATCCTTCTTTGTAGCGCGGTTTGTAACCAAGGTTCGGACCTTCGTCAGAGCCTGTATTCCACTGACCTTCAACGGAATCAACATAATAGAATGCTGTGTTTGGAGCGGATTCGTAACGAACATCATCAAAAACAAAAAATTCAGCTTCCGGACCAAAAAACGCGGTATCAGCTACTCCGGTTGATTTAAGATAAGATTCGGCTTTCTGCGCGATATTTCTCGGGCAGCGTGAATATTTTTCTTTCGTCGCGGGCTCATAAACATCACAGATAAGTGAAATTGTAGGAGCTTCAATAAACTGATCAACAAACATAGTTTCAGGATCAGGAATAATAAGCATATCACTCGAGTCGATTGTTTTCCAACCTCTTAAAGATGAACCGTCAAAGCCCAGGCCATCTTCAAATGTATCTTCTGAAAAATGAACCGCGGGTATTGTAAAATGCTGCCACTGACCCGGAAAGTCCATAAATTTAAAATCAATGAATTTGATTTCATTCTCTTTTACAAAACTCAGCACCTTTTTGATTGCGTCGTTTCTGGAACTCATGTTAACTCCTGTTATTTTATTTTAATGGTAATTCATTCGTCTCTTTAATCGCGGACAATACAAAGTTCGTGACAGTCCGGGCTACACCGGGCCACGATTGAATTTTTCCGAGTAGTTTTTCCAAAGCTTCGGTATCTTTTACCATAGCTTTCATAATATGGGAACTATCCCCCAATACTGAATAACACTCAAGTATTTCTGGAGTTGAATGCACATTCTCCGATAACACCTGGAAATTTTTTGATGATTCGGTAATTACATTTATAATAACCATGATGTCAAAATTGAAAGCCTTGCGGTTCACACGGGTGAAATACCCCTGTATTATTTCATGGTCTTCCAATTTTTTTATTCTTTCACTCAATGAAGGAAGCGACAGACCTACTTTCTCTGCTATAACGCTACGTTTGGTTCTTCCATTCTGTTGAAGAATACTTAAAATTTGTATATCAATTCTGTCGAGCATGGCGCACTCACTTAATTATTTAGGTTTTTTGAAAATAATGACTGAAAATATAAGGCGATTATAATATAAACGCAAACATTTTAGATTAATTTAAGATGAAATGTGGAATTAATCACAAATAATGGATTATTTATCCTTATTTATTCCGAAAGGGGTATAAAAGAGTTGGCTTTCCTTAACTTTTTCGAATAAATCGAGATTAATTTGCGGTCTGGGTTGGAGTTTGTGGTACAAATGATATTGAACCGCGATATTGTTTAGCGACTTAATATTGATACCGGATAACTCAAATCGATATTGAATATCACTATCCTCCCCTACAGAAGGTGCTTCGTAACGTTCATCAAAACCGTTTACTTTTAGCAGATCTTTTTTTGTTGCCGAAAAGTTACATCCCAGCAATCCGCGTTTTTTGCTGTTAAGTTTACAGCGAAGAAATTCTGATTTAATATAAAACCCTTTTTCTACATCAAACGATTTACCCGCAATACCATCAGCTATTAACGAAACCGTATTCTTTTCCAGAAACCCTTCGCGTACATTATCTGGTGTAAGTTTTGAAGTGAATTTTTCTGATAAGTTAACACGCCGGCCTGTAAGACTAACATTTTCTTCGGCGTACTTCAGGTGTTCGGCAACAAATCCTGAGTGAGGCACACAGTCGCCATCAACGAATATAATATATTCCCCGCTTGCAGAAGTAATCGCGCGGTTGAGCATTCTGTTTTTCCTGAAGCCCTTATCCTCCTGCCACAAATGTTTAATCCTGAAAGGTAGCTCGGATGATATTTCCCTGATCTTGCTTACAGTCTCCTCGTTGGAACCATCATCAGCGAGGATCACCTCAAAATCCGGTTCACTCTGTCGTTCAAAACCCGCAAGTACCAACCGCAGATAGTCGAATTTATTATATATGGCAATTATTACCGAAGCTTTCATTAATACCTGAACTTTTCTAACAAATATAGGTAAATTTAGAAATGCCGGAAAGTTCGCTTACTGAAATAACAAAATTCAATTGAAAGGCAGATGCGATAAACACCTGCCCGTAAACTATTTTTTACTAAATACCACTCTGCCATCACCATCATATTTAGCCTTGATGGTGCTGCCCGATCCAAAACTATTTTTCAGTAATTCCGTTGAAAGAGGATTGGTTATATATTTCTGAATCATCCTTTTTAACGGACGAGCACCAAATGTAACATCGTACCCCACAGAGATAATAAAGTCTTTAACCGACTGATCAATCTCTATATTAATATTTTTGTCTGCAAGCATTTTTGCAAGTCGCTGCAGCTGAATATCGATGATTCCTCGCAGCTCACTCTTTAATAAAGGCTTGAACAACACAACTTCATCAATCCTGTTGAGGAATTCGGGGCGTATAGTCTGACGTAAAACACTTGTAAGTTTTACCCTTAATTCACCCAATATCGACTCATAGTTTTCCTCATTAAAATCAGCGAGTCGTTCCTGTATAAGATGAGAACCCAGATTGGAAGTCATAATAATTATAGTGTTTTTGAAATCGACCGTTCTACCCTGATTATCAGTTAACCTGCCATCGTCAAGCACCTGAAGCAGAATATTAAACACTTCGGGATGTGCTTTTTCAATTTCATCGAGCAGTAAAACCGAATATGGTCTGCGTCTTACTTTTTCGGTAAGCTGTCCGCCTTCCTCATATCCTACATATCCGGGAGGTGCCCCAATAAGCCGCGATACAGAGTGTTTCTCCATATATTCCGACATATCAATTCGGATCATTGCCTTTTCATCATTGAACAGGAATCCTGCCAATGCTCTTGCAAGCTCTGTCTTTCCAACACCGGTAGTACCAATAAAAATGAAAGAGCCGATCGGTCTGTTTTCATCCTGCAGCCCTGCCCTTGATCGTCTGATTGCGTTAGAAACAGCTATAACAGCATCATCCTGACCAACAACCCTGTTGTGCAGCTCTTCCTCCATGCGTAAAAGCTTACTCTTTTCACTCTCCAGCATTCGGTTGACCGGTATGCCTGTCCATCGGGCAACTATTTCAGCGATATCTTCAGGTTCAACCTCTTCTTTAAGCATTTTGCGGCTGGATTGAATTTGCGACAGAGTTTTTGTTTCAATTGCCATCTCTTTCTCAAGGTCGCTGATTTTCCCATACCGGATTTCAGCCACTTTCCCGTAATTTCCTTCCCGTTCATACTGTTCGGCAAGGGTTTTAAGATGTTCAATTTGTGATTTTTTCTCACGAATTGACTTAATTCTCGCTTTCTCATGCTGCCAGTGAGATTTCAGGAAATTACTCTTTTCTTCAAGTTCGATCAGCTCATTTTTAAGCTCTTCAAGTCGGACTTTAGAGTCGATATCCTGTTCAATTTTGAGCGCTTCCTTTTCAATTTCCAGTTGTTTACGCTTACGTTCAATATTATCAAGCTCTTCCGGCATCGAATCAATTTCAATTCTGAGTTTGGAAGCTGCCTCATCGATTAAATCTATTGCCTTGTCGGGCAGAAACCGGTCAGCGATATATCGGTTTGAAAGATTTACCGCGGCTACAATCGCCCCATCAGTTATCCTCACACCATGATGCACTTCATATCGCTCCTTCAAACCACGTAGTATAGAAACGGCATCCTCTTCATCCGGTTCGGGCACAATAACCGGCTGGAATCGTCTCTCGAGCGCGGCGTCTTTTTCGATATGCATTTTATATTCTTTAAGAGTTGTCGCGCCGATCGCATGAAGCTCACCCCTTGCCAAAGCCGGTTTAAGGATATTTGCCGCATCCATTGCACCATCGGTTTTCCCTGCTCCAATCAGTTGATGAAGTTCATCAATAAATAAAATTATCTCACCATCCGAAGATTGAACTTCCTTAATTACAGCCTTGATCCTCTCCTCAAATTGTCCGCGATATTGCGCTCCTGCAACGAGGGCACCAAGATCAAGAGACAATATTTTTCTGGTTTTCAAGTTCTCGGGCACATCGCCATCAACAATTCTGTGTGCGATACCTTCTGCGATAGCCGTTTTACCAACACCGGGTTCACCGATAAGTACCGGATTATTTTTCGTTCTTCGCGATAAAACCTGCAGGACTCTTCTGATTTCATCGTCCCTGCCGATAACCGGATCAAGTTTACCCGATTTCGCAAGCTCATTTAAATCCCGCGCGTATTTTTTTAATGATTGGTAAGTCTCTTCCTGTGTTTGTGAAGTAACTCTCTGGTTACCACGTATTTCCTTCAGTACATTCAGGATTGCTTCTCTTGTTATACCCGATTCGGTAAGGAGTTTCCCAGCTTCTCCGTGATAAGCCGCAAGAGCAAGCAGAAGATGATCGCTTGATATGAATTCATCTTTAAGAGTTTTTGCTTCTGAGTAGGCAGCATCAAACAGATTAGCCATTCCCTGCGAAATCTGCTGATTTCCTGCACCACTCCCCGATACTTTGGGAAGCTTTTCCAGAGAAGCGGAAAGCTTCACCATAATTTTATTTAATGTAGCCCCAATTCTCTGAATTACAGATACAGCAACATTATCTCTATCCTGGATCATCGCGCCAAGCAAATGCTCCGGTTCAACAATCTGATTATTATAATTTCTCGCGATCTCAACAGCGTTTTCAACTGTTTCACGTGCTTTTACAGTAAAATTATTAAAATTAATAGCCATAACTCACCTGCACATTATTTTCAAACTTAAACATAACATACTCGTTCTAATATTCAACTTTATAAAATTTTTATTTATAAAAAGTTTCAATTAGTGTCGGGTCAAACTTCAACCCTTCTTAAGTTCTAATAAAACGAACCTGAACATTTACCTATTGTAAACTTTTTATAAACCGATTAATCTTATAAAATCAAAATCATACCAAAAATTGAATTTTTCAACCTCTCTTAACGTTGCTATTCTGATTCTTTAATATTTACACGACAAATTATATCTTTTTCATTATTTTGAGTACAAGATATTTATACTTCCTGTATTATTTTTATCAGCACATGATCTTGATGATATCATACTCATTTTGAGTAACGAAACGATTAATGAATATTATTTTTAATATTTTCTAAATATAGTCTTCGTAAAAATAATAGCATATATTATCGCTTTAATTATACTTGTTATGTAATATTTTTATTAAATTAACAAAAAAGTTAAATCAAATTAGGACATAGACTCTATTACGATGGAAGAAAACGCTGTCAATAAGTATCACAAAGATTTATTCAATCATTTTGGATACAATTACGGATTCGTAGCTGATTTGCTCGAAAAATTTTTAGAAGACAGAAACTCCGTTTCTGATTACTGGCAAAATTATTTTACAGAGCTTACCGGCGGAAAAGGTAAACCTGCTCCGTCGCAAAAATCAGCTTCAACTCCCGCACCCTCCGCAAATGTCAATACTCCGGCACCGAAAGTAGCTCCTTCATTTGAGATTTCCACTGATGATGAGGTAAAATTGATCACCGGTGTAGGCGCGAAAATTATCCAGAATATGGACAATTCGCTTACAATTCCAACTGCTACATCGTTGCGTTCCATTTCGGTTAAGCTGCTTTCTGAAAACAGAAGGATTATTAATCAGCACCTGAAACGAATGAACAGAGGTAAAATTTCTTTTACTCATCTTGTTGCGTTTGCTGTTGTACAGGGTTTGAAACAGTACCCGAATGTTAACAATTCATTCGCGGAACTTGAAGGGAAACCAAACCTCGTAAAGAAAAAACATATCAACCTCGGAATTGCTGTTGATACCATGCGCAAGGATGGTACTCGTACCCTGATTGTACCCAACATCAAAAAAGCTGAAAAAATGAGTTTCAGGGAATTTGGTGATGCATACTCCCTGCTGGTGCAAAAAGCCAGAACTAACAGAATTGAACCAAGCGATTTTCAGGGAACTACCGTAACCCTCACGAATCCCGGCGGTATTGGAACAGTTTCTTCGAATCCTCGGCTGATGAATGGTCAAGGTGCGATTATAGCCGTTGGCGCGATTGAGTATCCTGCCGAATTCAAGGCAATGCACGAATCCGCACTCGCCCAGTTTGGTATCGGAAAGGTTATGAACATAACCAGCACGTATGATCACAGGATCATTCAGGGTGCTGAATCGGGTGAATTCCTGAAACAAATTGATGAACTTTTACTCGGTCATAACAATTTTTATGAAGATATATTTGAAGACCTGCAAATTCCGCAAAAACCTGTCGGTTGGGGTCTCGATACCTCCACCAGAAGAGAAAGATCTATACGGGATCGTGAAAGAATTGAAAAACAGGCGCGAATTCTTCAGCTTATCAACATGTACCGTGTTCGCGGACATCTTATAGCAAACATAAATCCCCTTTCTAACGAACCTCACTATCATAGTGAGCTTGACCCCGATAACTACGATCTTACAATCTGGGATTACGACAGATTTTTTATCAGCTCCATAAAGGGACTCGAAACAGGCACACTTCGCGAAATTTTAGATATTCTTCATCAAACATATTGCGAGAAAATTGGTGTTGAGTATATGCACATCCAGAGCCATGAAGAAAAAAGCTGGCTTCAGGATAAAATGGAAACCATGCGCAACACCCCCAATTTTGGAATTGAAAAGAAGAAGCGCATCCTCGATAAACTGATTATCGCCGAGGGATTTGAGCATTTTCTACACACAAAATTTATAGGTCACAAACGATTCTCCCTCGAAGGTTCAGAAACTGTAATCCCGCTTATGGATCACATACTTGAATTGGCGGCGGAAGATAATGTTGAAGAGATTTTCCTTGGTATGGCACACAGAGGCAGACTTAATGTGCTTTCAAATATCCTCGGTAAATCTTACGAAAAAATATTTTCTGAATTTGAGGAAGATATCGATCCTGATTCACCACAGGGAACGGGCGATGTTAAATATCATCTTGGAGCTTCCGGTACATATAAAACTATCAGCGAAAAAGAAATCAAGGTTTCCGTGGCATCCAACCCGAGTCATCTTGAATGGGTTAATCCCGTAGTTGAAGGTATCGTAAGAGCTAAACAAACCCGACTCGGTGATAAAACATTCAAGAGAGTAATTCCTTTCCTTGTCCATGGCGACGCCGCGTTTGCCGGTCAGGGCGTTGTAGCTGAAACCCTCAACCTTTCACAGTTAAAGGGGTACCGAACAGGAGGTACCGTTCACCTGATCATTAATAATCAAATCGGTTTTACCACCGCTCCTGAAGATGCCCGTTCATCACCATACGCGACAGATGTTGCGAAGATGGTGCAGGCTCCAATCTTCCACGTGAATGGAGATGATCCGGAAGCTGCGCTTTGGGTTGCGCAGTTAGCTTTTGAGTATCGTCAGCAGTTCAACAAGGATGTTGTGATAGACCTCTTTGGATACAGACGTCACGGACATAATGAAGGGGATGACCCGGTTTATACTCAGCCTTTGATGTACAGAAAAATTAAAGCGCATCCTTCGGTGAAACAAATCTATGAACGCCAGCTTATAGCGGAAGAGATTGTTTCTGAAAAGGATGTTCAGAAATATGACAAATCAATTTACGACAGACTCGAAAAAGCCCTAAAAAGCTCAAAAAGAACAAAAGTTGAGTTTGTGCCTGATCTCCCGTTCGCATATACTGATGAAGAGTATAAAAAACACAAGATTGTAAAACACTCCAATGTGCCTTTCGAAACACTTGCCGAGGTGGTTAAAGGAATCACAACATTCCCGGATGAATTTGCGCTCAATCCAAAACTGAAAAAACATATTGGTAAACGTAAGGAATTGCTCACCGGTAACGCCAGAATTGACTGGGCGTTCGCGGAGGCTCTTGCGTTCGGTACACTTCTCATTGAGAATATCCCTGTTCGCCTGAGCGGTCAGGATAGCGCCAGAGGTACGTTTAGTCAGAGACATCTGATCTTCACCGATATGAACAATGGCGAGGAAATCATACCTCACAACCATATCACAGATTCTCAGGCCAGAGTTGAAGCGCTCGATAGTCTTCTCTCCGAAGCTGCCGTACTCGGCTTTGAATTCGGATACAGCGTTGCTGACCCACTTGCTCTCGTATTGTGGGAAGCTCAATTTGGCGATTTTGCCAACTCTGCTCAGGTGATAATTGATAACTTCATTGCGGCAGCTAAAGCGAAATGGCAGCTCCCCGCAAATATAACAATGTTATTACCTCATGGCCAGGAAGGTCAGGGGCCGGAACATAGCAGCGCCCGTCTGGAACGTTTCTTACAGTTATGCGCTGAAGAAAACATGACAGTCTGCTATCCAACTACCCCCGCGCAATATTTCCATTTATTGCGCAGACAGGTACTGGATGTGGAAGAAACCCCGCTTATAGTGATGACGCCTAAAAGCATGTTACGTCTTCCTGCGGCAAGGTCTCCCCTCTCTGAATTCACCGATTTGCAATTCAGGGAAATCATAGATGATGAAGCTGTTGAGAAAAAAGATTCTATAAAAAGGCTAATTCTCACCAGCGGTAAAGTTTACTATGATTTAATAAACCATCGCGACTTGAATGAAATTACAGATACCGCCATTATCAGAGTTGAGCAGTATTATCCGTTCAAAACTGATTTACTAAAATCTATCGTAAGTGGTTACAAAAACGCCAAAAATATTAACTGGGTACAGGAGGAGCCACAGAATCAGGGTGCATGGAGTTTTCTGTTCCCGCTTCTTTTGGAGACTCTTCCGAAAACGAAAAAAATAAAATATGTGGGAAGAGCAGCAAGTGCCGCACCCGCATCAGGTTCAACAAAAATACACCTCAAAACCCAGGAAGAGCTGGTTAAAAAAGCTTTCAAATAGATTACACTTGTCAGGGAGGGTCAATGACCCTCCCCTGCATGCTCGTCTTTTAACCCTGAATATTACCTCACTAAAGTTAGTGACCCTCCCGGTGAATTGTCATACTCACGAAAGTCATCTTCCCGTTTTTTTGTCATGCTCGACCCCGATCGGGCATCCAGTTTTTCCAAGGACATATTCAACCCCGCACATGAGTCACCAAATAATACAGAAGCAACATTCCCGTTTTTTTGTCATGCTCGACCCCGATCGGGCATCCAGTTTTTCAAGGAATCTAAAAACTCATCGCAAATTAATCCAACCTCAATCCCCAACCGCTACTCCTGTATCCTCCACGGCGGAAGGAAATGGGGAATTATTATTTTCTCGTCATTCCTGCGCAGGCAGGAATCCAGTCTTGATTTTCCTATAATCCAAAAACTTATCATCATCTTTTCTGACCTCATCCCTGACCCTTCTCCTATCAATAGGAGAAGGGAATTAGTAATTTCCGGTTTTTTTTCAAAATCAATAATTCAAGGCATCAGGCCCACTAGTGTGAACTGCGTCCCGCCTCGTCTTTTGTCATGCTCGACCCCGATCGGGCATCCAGATTTTCCAGAGACGTACTCTACCCCACCACTGAGTCACAAAATATTACAGAAGCGACATTCCCGTTTTTTTGTCATGCTCGACCCCGATCGGGCATCCAGTTTTTCAAGGAATCTAAAAACTCATCGCAAATTAATCCAACCTCAATCCCNNGAAGGAAATGGGGAATTATTATTTTCTCGTCATTCCTGCGCAGGCAGGAATCCAGTCTTGATTTTCCTATAATCCAAACACTTATCATCATCTTTTCTGACCTCATCCCTGACCCTTCTCCTATCAAGAGGAGAAGGGAATTAGTAATTTCCGGTTTTTTTCAAAATCAATAATTCAAGGCATCAGGCCCACTAGTGTGAACTGCGCCCCGCCTCGTCTTTTGTCATGCTCGACCCCGATCGGGCATCCAGATTTTCCAGAGACGTACTCTACCCCACTACTGAGTCACAAAATATTACAGAAGCGACATTCCCGTTTTTTTGTCATGCTCGACGCCGATCGGGCATCCGGTTTTTCAAGGAATCTAAAAACTCATCGCAAATTAATCCAACCTCAATCCCCAAGAGCTACTCCTGTATCCTCCACGGCGGAAGGAAATGGGGAATTATTATTTTCTCGTCATTCCTGCGCAGGCAGGAATCCAGTCTTTATTTTCCTATAATCCAAACACTTATCATCATCTTATCTGACCTCATCCCTGACCTTTCTCCTATCAATAGGAGAAGGGAATTAGTAATTTCCGGTATTTTTCAAAATCAATAATTCAAGGCATCAGGCCTACTAGTGTAAACTGCGCCCCGCCTCGTCTTTTGTCATGCTCGACCCCGATCGGGCATCCAGATTTTCCAAGTAGAAATTCTATCAGGTATTATTCCATAAAATATTTATCAAATTGGTATTTATATGAACATCAGATAAACCCAACACAATTATTAAAATTTTAATTATTTAATTTCTTGCTTTATTTCGAGTTTTCCATTATACTGCTCTTGAAATGGATATTGGGTATTATTATGTATCTAAAATACAAATTTGAAAAAACAAGGATTATTATGAGCAAATTTTTATACAAACTATTTTCGGTTCTTCTTATAACCTCTTTATTTACACTTGCCACAGCGCAAACTGTAAACAATATTGAGTTTGTCGAAATACCTTCTGCCACTTTTTCAATGGGTGAACCAGAATCTGAGTATGAGGGACCTCCCGGATCTTACGACGCCGCAGTACATAATGTCACTCTCAGCAAATTCTGGATGAGCAAGACAGAAATTACCAACCTGCAATACGTGAACTTCCTGAATGAAGCATTGACTGCCGGACTTGTTGAAGTTAAAGTTGAAACCGCAAATGGTCCGGATAAAGGGAAAACCCTCGTGTTCGGTACCGATTCCGCACCCGATGAATATAAGGGTGTGGCAATGATCACTCTAGATGGCACAAGGGTCATGAAAGATCATGATGACGGTGATGGTGACGGAAATCCCTTCACAGGTGTCATTGAACCGGAGAATCCACTGAATTTATGCTACATAGGATATGATGAAACAGCTAATCAGGGTGAGAAATTTTTTGTCGAAGATCCGGCTACAGATTTTGACTGGGTAGAGGAAACCAATTATTACAACTATACTTCAACACAAAACGAATTGGATACAACTCAACTGCTCAATGATTACGATGACTGGGTAGAACTATCCGATTTCCCGAATAATATGCCAACTCTTGAAGAAGTAAAAAACTGGCCTGCTACTTTTATCAGATGGTACGGAGCCAAAGCGTTTGCCATGTTCTATAATTTGGATCTGCCCACAGAAGCGCAGTGGGAATACGCCGCTTCCGGAGGTCAGGCTTATAAATACGCTACACCGGACGGTACTGTAAATGGTGATGGAACAAGCGCCAACTGGAATTTTTTACACGAGGAACCTGCTCTGCATCACGTTTACGATGTTGAGGTGAATGACTCAAACCCATTTGGATTGTATAATCTGGCAGGTAATGTATGGGAATGGTGCGAAGATTGGTATAAGTCAGATTTTTATGAAGACGCAACAGATCCAGTTTGTACGGATCCAACATCTAATAAGAAAGTGCGAAGGGGCGGTTCATGGAACTACCATGAATCTACACTTAAAGCTGCTGCCAGAGCCGAGGATGAACAATTTAAAGGTAACGACCATTTTGGTTTCCGGGTAGTGAGCAATAGTGAGATAACCTCAGTTGGTTCAGCTGATGATATCCCTACAGAGTACCAGTTAGAACAAAACTATCCCAATCCTTTTAACCCTTCAACCTCAATCACATACTCCCTGCCGGGTGAATCTGTTGTAAAATTGACAATTTACGATATACTCGGTAATGAGATAGCCACTCTTGTTAACGCATCTCAACAAGCGGGTACTTACACAGAGGTTTTCAATGCAGCAGGTTTATCCTCCGGTTTATATCTTTACAGACTCGAGACAGGAAATACTGCTATCACCAAAAAGATGACTCTGATTAAATAATTTATTCGAATATAATTTACACTGTAAAAAGGACGGTTGAACAATTGTAACGCCGTCCTTTTTTATACAATAGTGCTAATTATTTCGTGCTGAAAATACGAATAAACCATCCTTTTAGAAACTTCTCATCAGTTTTATTGTTTATTACAATAGTTAAACTTTACACAAAATTGTTTACAATCCTAAATATTTTTAAGCCTTATTTTATAAAAAAAAGATTCATTTAAACCAAATTTTTAGTATATCTGTTATACAATATTTCCACGATATACAGACAACATATCTCTTATATTTAAACATACACATTAAATACGTAAAGGAGACTACATGAGCAGTGAAAGTAAATGCCCGTTTTCCAGCGGAGTTATTAAGCAATCTGCCGGTGGCGGTACTTCAAATCGCGACTGGTGGCCCAATAAACTTAACCTTACTATATTACGTCAGCATTCTTCAAAATCTGATCCGATGGATAAAGATTTCGACTACGTTAAAGAATTTGAATCTCTTGATCTCGATGCGGTTAAAAAAGATATATTTGAACTTATGACAGATTCACAAGATTGGTGGCCAGCCGATTTTGGTCATTACGGACCACTTTTTATACGTATGGCATGGCATAGCGCCGGAACTTACAGAATAGGTGATGGTCGCGGTGGTGGCGGTACAGGATCGCAGCGTTTTGCGCCGCTTAACAGTTGGCCCGATAACGTAAACCTCGATAAGTCAAGGATTCTGCTTTGGCCAATCAAACAGAAATATGGCAGAAAGATTTCATGGGCTGACCTTATGATACTTGCGGGTAACTGTGCTCTCGAATCTATGGGATTCAAAACATTCGGATTTGCCGGTGGTCGTGAAGATATCTGGGAACCCGAGGAAGATATCTATTGGGGTGCTGAAGGTAAATGGCTTGATGATAACAGGTATTCGGGTGAAAGAGATCTCGAAAATCCACTCGCTGCTGTTCAGATGGGTCTGATTTATGTCAACCCTGAAGGTCCGAACGGTGAACCTGATCCCGTTAAAGCAGCGGTTGATATTCGTGAAACGTTCGGTAGAATGGCTATGAACGATGAAGAAACCGTCGCGCTTATCGCGGGTGGTCACACATTCGGAAAATGCCACGGTGCAGGCAATCCTGATGAATACGTTGGCCCCGAACCTGAAGCAACTTCTCTTGAAGAACAAGGTCTTGGCTGGAAAAATAAATTCGGCAGCGGTCATTCAGAATATACCATCACCAGTGGTATTGAAGGTGCCTGGACACAGAAACCTACAGAATGGAGTAATTTATACTTCAAAAACCTCTTTGAATTTGAATGGGAATTAACAAAAAGTCCGGCTGGTGCTTACCAGTGGAAACCAAAAGATGGCGCCGGCGCCGGAACAGTACCAGACGCTCACAGATCAGATGTTAAACACGCGCCAATGATGTTGACAACCGACTTATCTTTACGTTTTGATCCTGAATATGAAAAAATTTCTCGTCGTTTTTACGAAAACCCGGATTCATTTGCTGATGCTTTCGCGCGCGCGTGGTTCAAACTTACTCACCGCGATATGGGTCCAAAAGCTCTTTATCGTGGATCTGAAGTACCAAAAGAAGACCTTGTATGGCAAGACCCGCTTCCTGCGGTCGATCACGAACTAATAAATGAAAATAATATTGCGGAGTTAAAAGGCAAAGTTCTTGATTCAGGTATATCCGTTTCTCAGCTTGTTTCAACCGCGTGGGCTTCTGCTTCGACATTCCGCGGCTCTGATAAACGCGGTGGTGCCAATGGTGCTCGTGTTCGTCTTGCCCCGCAGAAAGATTGGGAAGTTAACAATCCTGATCAACTCGCTACAGTTCTCGAAACTCTCGAATCTATACAGAAAGAGTTCAACAGCTCACAATCTGATAACAAAAAAGTTTCGCTTGCCGATCTCATTGTACTTGCGGGATGCGCCGGTGTAGAAAAAGCCGCGAAAGACGCAGGTGTTGAAGTGAGTGTTCCATTCACACCGGGTAGAACCGACGCGGGTGATGATCAAACTGATGCTGAAGCCTTTGCGTATCTTGAACCCGTCGCGGATGGTTTCAGAAATTATATGAAAAAGAAATATTCTATTTCAGCAGAAGAACTTCTTGTTGACCGGGCTCAATTACTAACCCTTACTGTTCCTGAAATGACAGTACTTATGGGCGGTATGCGCGTACTTAATACAAATTATGACCATTCAAGTTACGGAGTTTTTACAGAACGTCCTGAATCACTCACAAACGATTATTTTGTAAATCTGCTTGATCTTGGTACTACATGGAAAGCTACCTCAGACGAACAGGATACATTCGAGGGGCGTGATCGTAAATCTGGTAAACTAAAATGGACCGGAACAAGAGTTGACCTGATCTTCGGTTCAAATTCTGAACTTCGCGCTATTGCTGAAGTATATGGCTCTTCCGATTCACAGGAAAAATTCGTTAAAGATTTTGTTGCCGCATGGAACAAAGTTATGAATCTTGACAGATTTGACCTATAGTTATGTTGCGTTAATCGAACTATTTGATTATATAAGTGGTCTGGTATCAGACCACTTTTTTTATATTTATCAGTTTAATTTCCAAGCATATATATTCGATAATATAACATCAGAATCATCTTTGTAAATTGGTAAAAATGTGAAAAACCTGGAAACTTTAATAGATAAAGATTACTTGTTGTCTGAATATTTACGCAGATGCAACAAAATATTCCTTAAAAGAAAATTTGAGTTGATCGATCAACTTAAATCCGGTCCCTACTCGGTTTTTCAAAATCTGGAATATTTTGCTACCGGCAATGATAATTCATTTATCGCGCGAATATTTAAGACACTCAGAAATGAGTTTAATATATCTGTACTCTTTTCATCTGTGGATCAACTGCGAAAAACCACCTCCAAATTAATCGATCAACATGGTGAATTGGATATCCTCGTGCATTTTTGGGACTTTTCAAATCACAGAGATATAAAAAGCGAGATCAAATCTGATTTTAAGTTTATCCTCGAGCAAATTCCTCTCGCAATACTAATTCGTGATACCGAGGGGAAAAATATTTATTTCAACAAATATGAAATAATGAAAGAGAAGGAAAAACTTCATACCGGTCAGCAAGAACTTGATACAGTAAATTCCGGGGTTATTGAACAGGAAGTACTGGATACAAAAGAATCTTACTTCTACAAAGAGACATTATTCAACCGGTATGGTAATGAAATTAGATATTCTGTTCTGGTTAAGCCATTCCTTGACCAAAACGAAAATATTATTGGTACTATCACCCTTTCTGATGATATCACGGAATCCGACAAAAGCTCTGAGGAACTAACGAGAAGGATTGAAGACCTTATTGCTTCCAACGACTCTGTTGAAGACCTCGCGGGTGAATTTAATATCCTGAATACAGAGCTCAATCTTGCGAACGAAAAACTGAATGAACTCAATTCACAAAAGGATAAACTTTTTTCAATAATTGGTCATGATCTTAAAAATCCTGCCGGATCACTTAAAAATTTTCTTGAAATGCTGGAAGAAGATTTTGATGAAATGGAGGACTCCGAGAAAATTGAGCTTATTCATTATGCGCGCGAGTCGGCTGATAAGTTGTTACAATTACTACTTGATTTATTCGAATGGGGCAGGCTCTCCAAAGGTGTTGTTGATATCGAAAAAATATCACTAAAACCTCGAGAGATAGTTGCGGATATTTTCGAACTCCTCGAACCCAATGCGCGTGAAAAAAGTATTATTCTTACAAATAAAGTAAGTGATACAACTATTGAAAGCGATAAATACATGCTCAATACAGTTTTAAGAAACCTCGTAAATAACGCCATTAAATTCACACCCGCCGGAGGCAAAATAACAGTTGGAGATAAATCAAACAAAAACAGCTACAATATTTACGTAAACGATACAGGAGTTGGAATCCCTTCTGAAAAAATTGGTGAATTATTCAGAGTTGATCAAACTACATCTACCTACGGAACCAATAATGAGAAAGGTACTGGTTTGGGTTTACCAATTTGTAAAGAGTTTGTTGAAAAATGTGGTGGTACCATTCAGGTTGAATCAGAATTGAAAGCAGGTTCAACCTTTATTGTCCAATTACCGGCACTATCCAATTAGTTCAGAATTTATCACGAGTTACCGAAATAATTAACATCCTCCTTTATCTTCAGCTTGTCAGAAGTCTCTTTTTTCCGAAAAATTATACCTTCCCCATCGAAAAGAACCACACTTTATGGTTCTTACCCATCACCCGAAACGATCCCGACACTTTTTTCATTTACTTTTCAGTCAGATAAATTAAAACATGGAGAAAAAATGAAAAAAATAGTTTTGTTGATGTGTGTGTTCACATTTTACTTATCAGGAGCTGGCGCAAATGTTGGATCATTAAAAGGGGTTGTCACCGATTCCCAAACAAAACAACCATTGATTGGTGTTAATATAATGGTCATCAATACCACAATTGGTACCGCTTCCAATGAAGATGGAAGCTACACTTTTGAGAAGCTCGATGTTGGTACTTACACCATAGAATTTTCATATATAGGATATAACAAAACAACAAGAACCGACGTAATCATTCGTCCCGGAAGATCAACTTTCCTCAATGTTGAACTAACCGAAAATGCTCTTGAACTTGGCGATGTGGTGGTAACCGGCGGGTATTTTTCAGAAGTGAAGAATAAAACCGTCAGTGCTGTGAATTTTTCGGCGGAAGAATTGCGCAGGGCTCCCGGATCTGCAGGTGATGTGAGTCGTATAATGTATGGGCTACCGGCACTCGCCAAGGTGAACGACACCCGCAACAGTCTGATAGTAAGGGGCGGAAGTCCTGTCGAAAATACATTCTATATTGATAACATAGAAGTTCCCAACATTAACCACTACCCGGTAGAGGGCGCTTCTGACGGACCTATAGGCATACTCAACGTTGATTTTATTGAAGATGTTACACTTCTTACAGGCGGGTTCTCTCCCGAATATGGCGATAGAATGTCATCCATCATGGAAATAAAATATCGCGAAGGAAACAATGACAGAATTGAACCGCAGCTCAACCTCAGTTTTGCCGGGATGGGTGCTGCCGTTGAGGGACCACTCTCCGACAAGGGAAATTTCCTCATATCCTTCAACAAAAGTTATCTTGACCTGATCGTTGATGAAGAAGAAACCGGGGGCGCAATGCCAAATTATTCTGATGCGCAAGCGAAATTGACATATAACCTCAACGACAAAAATAAACTCACCTTCCTCGATATATTTTCTGTCGATCACATTAATCTAAAGTATGATAATGCCCTGGAGAGTGATCTAACAACAGTGTATGGTTCGACCGACGGGAAAATGAACGTAGCGGGATTAAATTGGCAATACCTAGGTGGTAAATCGGGCTACACTAACACATCAATCGCGCATACTTACATGAATTATGACCGCGATTATTATGAAACTAAATCGCAGCGACAGATATTCAGGAATACTTCTGTTGACCAATCGCTTAAACTGCGAAATACCAACTACTATAAGATTGGCTCAAACTCGGCACTTGATTTTGGATTTGACGCACAATATAATTTCACAGATTACAAACTGTTTTACGGTGAATGGCAGGATCATTACGGGAATATCAATCCGTCAATTGTAATCGATAAAAATTTCAACTCCCTCAAAGCAGGCTTTTACGCAAATCATACTTTCAATTTGGCGGCAAACCTGAAATTAAATTACGGCTTCAGGGTTGATCACCACGATTACACAAAAAACACAAGTTTTTCACCCAGAGCTACACTTGTTTACAACCTGAATCCTATAACATCTTTTACATTGAGTTCGGGGATTTTCAGTCAGGAAATACCAAATTTGTTCCTCGTTCAGAATGATGCCTTTAAGGAACTTGACGCCCCATATTCTTTTCATAACATTCTCGGTTTCAGCAGAATGTTGACCGAAACAACCAGGTTAACCATCGAGACCTATCACAAACAATATCACAGGATGCCTGTCGATCCGCGGCAGCCATCCGTATTTATTCTCGATGAATCGACCACGGAAGGGATATTCCTGCAGCATGAAACACTTGTCTCAGCCGGTGAAGCATATTCAGCAGGTGTTGAAGTAATGATCCAGAAAAAACTCGCTGAGGATTTTTACGGTATGATAAGTGGCTCATATTCCCGCTCAAGATATAAAGGTTATAACGACATTTGGAGAGACAGGGTTTATGACAATATTTTCAATTTTAATTTTGAGGGGGGCTACCTTCCTGATGATGAATGGGAATTTAAGATCAGATGGACGTATGCGGGTGGAGCACCTTACACCCCGTTTGATATCGCTCAATCCACACAGCTCCGCGAAGGCATATGGGATCTTGACAGAATAAACTCTGAAAGATTGCCCGATTATCACTCGTTAAACCTGAGGGTTGACAAACGATTTTATTTCACCAACTCAAACATGATTGTTTATCTGAGTATCTGGAACGCCTACAGTAGGGAGAATGTAGCTCAGTATGTCTGGGATGAGGTCAAAAATGAGCAGGGTACAATGAAGCAGTGGAGCACCCTCCCTGTCCTTGGAATAGAATATGAATTTTAGATGATGCTTTAGAGACGGCTTCAGTGTGGTGGGTGCCGTCTTAAAATCTAATTGTACGGCGGCACCAATTGAGGTGTCATGCCTGCGAAAGCAGGTATCCAGTCTTTTTTGAATTGGCATACCCCGATCAGAATTAAAGTTGTACACAAAACAAATGACAAAGATACTTCATCAAGGTCCTCCTTCCCGAAAATCCGGGTATTGCTGACTTAATAATCAGTGTCATTCCCACGAAAGTGGGAATCCAGTTCTTTTATTTTTTATGAAGACGTGAAATCTTGTGCGTTGTGGCGTATTCAAGCCTGAGAGTTTTGACAAAGTTGATTCGTTTCAAGGCTCTCCTACCCGAAAATCCGGGTATTGCTGACTTAATAATCAGTGTCATTCCCACGAAAGTGGGAATCCAGTTCTTTTATTTTTTATGAAGACGTGAAATCTTGTGCGTTGTGGCGTATTCAAGTCTCAGAGTCTTGACAAAGTTGATTCGTACCAAGGCTCTCCTACCCTAAATTTTTCGGGATAGGTTTCCGGAGGTGGATTTCGACGCAAGTCGAAAGACGGAGGATGACTTATTACATTTATTGTGACTTTTGGTCATCCCCCATCACAAAATCCGCCCATGGCGGAGTTATTCCCCCCTTCAAACCTGTGCACCTTAGGTGTAAGGGGGACGTGAAAATCAACAACCATATTTTTCAACAATCTCGACTTTACATTAAAAAGATTTTCATACGAAGAATCAGAAATAGTTGAGAGTTCCAGCTTTTTAGTGCCAGACATTTACACTCAAGAGGCGATTCTGCGGTTTTCCAGCAGCTCTTCTTTGAATTTAGATGGCGTAGTGCCGGTATATTTTCTGAAGGCTTTGTAATACGCCGATTTTGAACTGAACCCGGCTTCGAGTCCTATTGCGAGAATACTGAAATGGTCATAGGAACTATCTTCCAGCATCCTTACAACCTCGTTATGCCTGTATGAGTTTATATAATCGTAGAAATTTTTTCCGGTTTTGGTGTTGATAACTTCCGACAGATTATGTGTGGAAACCGCCAGCACTCCGGCGAGATCATTCAGACTTAGTTTACTGTTGATATACGGTTTCTCTTTTTGCATGAGATTTTCAAGCGATAAAAGAATTTCCTCTGCTATTTCATCAGCCAAACCCGATTTTTTGTAGCGTTCAGGTTTATCTTCTTGATCTGAAATAGGCTCAAAATGAACTTCCGGCTGATTCAGCGCTTTTATTCCAAGATTATAAAGCAGAATTGTAATAGCGATATATATCAACAGATTTGCCTGAGTCTCCTCACCAAGGAGATAATTGAGCAAATACGCGAGAAACACAATTAACCAGACTAAAATTGCGCCAAAGACAAAATGTTTTGCCCACGATAGTTTTATCTTTTCTATGTTGCTGAATGTCTGCTTGATTTTTTGATTATATCTATTGGCTTCCCACATTGTAAGGAAAATATAGATGACTCCACTAACCGGAATCAAATTACCGACAAGCTTGATATGCCAGGGTGGGTCAGTATAAAAATCCAGCAGGGAAAGTTGATATTCGATTGACTCAAAATAAAAAAAGAATAGACCATACAATGTCACAATTATAAAAGGGATAGCGTGGAGTAAATATCCGTGATGAAATTTATCATCCCCCTCTCTCAATATTTTAACATAAAGATAGATGAACGGACCATAAAGGTAGGGGAAAGTATTTGAGAGACCGATTGTCCATGGAAAGTTATTGATAGCACCGGTCAGAAACGCCACACTATTAAGCAGATCGAGCGCGAAGATCACCATTAGTACAGCGAGAAGTCTGTTTGCCACCCTGTTTTCATCTTTTTTAAATAAGAACACTCCCAGCAGTAATCCCTGAGCCGCACCTATAATAAATATATATGATATTATGTTTGAATATTCCAGCATATTCCACTTAAACTAAACTTGCGTAAGTTAAGAAAAAATATGCTGAAATTTGATAGTAGATTTATTTATCTGGTACTAATAAATATTAACTTACAAGGCTTTTTTCGCCTCGGAAGCAATCCTTTTTACCATTGGTACAGTATAGATATTGTCTCCTATCCTGTCATAATCAGCCTTTTCATCAATAAATTTGATGGATTTTTCGAGATAGGATTTCTCTCCGGTCAACTGGTATAGTCTGTACTGAAGTTCAAAATCATTCGACTCACTCCCCTTTACTCTGCTGATTAACGAATCTAATTTCACTTCCTGATTCAGCATTTTTCTTGCAAGGAGAGATTGCGCGAGAGATATATTTCCAAGTTTTTCGTTATGTTCTCCAAGATCTGTATCACTTTGAAATGCAAGTGATATGCTTAACAATGAATCTGCTTTCTGATAATCTTCCAACTGAAGATACGTTGCGCCTAATCCCCGGGAGGCAAATATAAGATCCTCCGGATAGGCATATACGATAGCAGCCTTGTATGCCTCCTCAAAATGAACGAGCGCTGACTTATACTTACCCGACGCATAGTACAAATCCCCGAGGTACAAATTTGTAGTAAGTATTCCCACCCGGTCATCAATAGACATCTGCATGTTGTAAGCGCTATCCAGCAATGATTCCGCGGTATCAAAATCATAGATTTCGGTATATAACAGTCCAAGACCGCCAAGAGTAAACGCAATTTCTTCCCTGTTGCCCATCTGTTCTTTCAACCCGAGTGCCTTGCGATAAAACTCCTCGGAAAGTTCGTAATCTTTTTTTCGCTGATAATTTGAACCGATCGTATGAAGAATGTAAGTCTGAAGATATTTATCATCCGCTTCCTCAAAAATTTCCTTTGCCTTAAAGCTTACATCCAAACATTTGTCCACATCACCCATATCAGAGTATAAAGCGCCAAGATTGATGTAATTCATCCCGATACTTTTCTGATCATCAGCCTCAATACACATATCAATGGCTTTATTATAATATTTCAGCGCGCGGTCATAATCCAGTCTTTCATGATAGATCAAGCCGATATTTGCCTGAACTGCCGAATTTAACTTCCCATACCGGAATGTCTGGAGAAGATCAGCGCACTTCTTATAATAGTCCATTGCCTCATCGTACTTTCCTTTTCCGTAATAAATATTACCAAAATTACAGAGCATACTCGCCTGAATACCTTTATCTCCAAGCTCTTCAGCCTTTAAATTTGCTTTTCTGAATATTTCAAGAGCCTTGTCATCATCTCCTACCACAAAATAAGAATATCCAAGCTGGTCCTGAGCCTTCAGCAGATTTTCGTCGAGTTCAATCGCTCGTTCCAGCAAACCCCTGGCAATTTCCAGGTCTTCCTTGTTTTCGCGCGTATGAAATTTATATTTACCTTTAAGATAATATTCATATGCCTGAGTATTAATTGTGGGTACCCTGGAAATCTCCTCGGCTGCTGTTATCCCGAGAGCTGTAAGTATATTTGAAGCGATATCCCCGACAATTACCGGAGAGCTATCAAGTGGCACATTCCACTTCTTCGCGTATTTGCTCACCCCTGATTCAGTTTCTACAAGCTGGCAACGCAAACTGAATGAATCTTCCTGCTTGTGCATACTGCTGGTAAAAAGGTACTTCACTTTCAGTTTTGCCGCAATATCTTCCAGACTTGCATCTTCCGCAAGGTTGAGCACTTCCCTGATTGATGAAACTTTCACCTCACCGGAGCTCGCGACTTTAACAATTAAATCTTCTGTAATACCTCGCATCCAGAACTGGTCTTCTTCATTTCCCAGGTTTTCCATAAGAAGGATAGCCACAGAGGGTATCTCACTTTTGCCCGGATTATAAAAATACAAACCGATAACCGCTACAAAAAGCACAACCAGGGCAGCAATGATATACCTCTGATTTTTACCAAGTCGGCTTACATCTTTCTCCAGCTTGGCTGTCACTTTTGTGATATCCGTTTCCGGCAGACCATGCGAGGTAATACAATAAACTTTTACCTCCTGCCTTACGCCCTTGAACATCGGCTGTGAGATAAACTTTGTTGTGATTTCCGGACTGCTGGATATATCATCATTCACTTTATTGGAAATCGCGATTCCGCCAACTGCTGAGAATGGCTCCATCCTCGCGGCGATATTAACATCATCCCCGAAAACATCATTTCCGCTGAAAAGTATATCCCCCTGATGGATACCTATTCTGAGGTTGAGTCCGTCAATATCTTTTGTTACATGCTGAATTTTAATGGCGCAATTAACCGCTTGCTTGGAACTGGGAAAACTGAGCAGCAATCCGTCACCCATCTCCTTGAGCCACTCTCCATCATGCTCTTCCACTACAGGTTTGAGTAATTCACGCTGCAATTCTACAAGAGCAAACGCTTTCTCCTCGTCAGATGAAGATAATTTTGTAAAACCGGCAATATCGGTGAACATAATTGCCGCGAGTTTCCGTTTTTTAGTATTAGAAGACTCCATTGTCTTGATATAATTTTTAGAATTGTTTTTCTCTTCCATAAAAATAACAATTTGAATATTAAGAAATAGTAAATATTTACTTTATAACTCTTCCGCTACCAACAAAACACCTTTGAATAATCAAGAATTAAAGATTTACAAATATAAAACTTTTTTACAGTTGCATTTGTTTGTATAAGAGAACTCTAAAACTAAAATCATTGGAGGTTTAATATATATGGCAAAAAAAGTTATTGCGGTAGCCGGCGCTACCGGTGCACAGGGTGGTGGATTAGCCGAGGCGATTCTGGCTGATCCCAACAGTGAATTTTCAGTACGGGCTTTAACTCGAAATCCCGATTCAGATAAAGCAAAAGAGTTAGCCGGAAAAGGCGCGGAAGTTGTAAAAGCAGATGTGGATGATCCCGCAAGTATCAGGGCGGCATTCAAAGGTGCCTACGGTGCGTTTTGTGTAACCTTTTACTGGGAACATTTTTCACCCGAAAAGGAAATGTGGCACGCAAGAACTTATGCCGAAGCGGCTAAGGTAGCCGGACTCCAGCATGTAATCTGGTCAACGCTTGAAGATACAAGGAATTGGGTGCCCCTTAACAGTGATTCAATGCCAACACTTATGGAAAATTACAAGGTACCTCATTTCGACGCTAAAGGTGAATCAAATAAATATTTCACAGAATCAGGAATCCCGGTCACACTCCTTAATACTTCCTTTTACTGGGATAACATGATCTATTTCGGTATGGAACCCAAACCCGGACCTGATGGGAAACTCGCGATTACTTTTCCAATGGGTGATAAAAAGTTGCCGGGAATATCAGCCGCGGACATTGGTAAATGTTCGTATGGTATATTTAAGGGAGGAAACGAATACACAGGTAAAACTGTGGGTATCGCAGGCGAATTTCTTACCGGTTCGGAAATGGCGGATATTTTATCCGGCGCGATGGGTCAACCTGTATTCTACAATGAAGTTGATCCCGAAACTTATCGCGGCTTCGGATTCCCGGGAGCTGATGATCTTGGAAATATGTTCCAGTTCAAACGTGACTTTAATGAAGATTTCTGTAATGGCAGGGATCTAACGCTTTCTAAAAAATTAAACCCGCACTTGCAGAATTTCGCGATGTGGCTTAACGAAAACAAAAGCAGAATTCCGTTAGATTAAATATTATTATCGAGCTTCCAAACGGAAGCTCTTTTTTTATCAATTTAATAATCCATGTTATCATACCTATAATATTTTCACCTCAAAAATGCCTCATTTTATTTGGTATTGCTATCGTTATCAAATGGCACAAATATTGGCGTAGATAATTGTGGAGTATGAACTCCAATATTCAAACTATGGAGCCAATAATTGAGGATAAAATGAAATTTATGACACTTCTCTGCCTTTCTATTAGTCTTTCGTTAGCTACTGTCGGGGCACAGGGCGACGATCCAAGCAAACCGATCGAAGATATCATAAAAAAAATGACCCTGGAAGAAAAAATCGATTTTATCGGAGGTTACAATTCCTTTAACATTCGAGGTTATGAACATCTGGGAATCCCCGAAATAAAGTTTGCCGACGGACCTGTAGGTGTCAGGAATTATGGTAAATCTACATCCTACCCCGCAAGTATAACTCTCGCTGCATCCTTCGATAAAAATATCGCTGAAAAGGTTGGTAAAGCAATTGCTATGGAAGCAAGGACAAAAAATGTTCATGTTATGCTCGGTCCGGGAATGAATATCTACAGAATGCCCCTCTGCGGAAGGAACTTTGAATATCTCGGTGAGGATCCGTTTCTCGCAGGAGAACTTGCGGCTGCATATATAATCGGGATGCAGGAAGAAGGTATTGTCGCAACCGCCAAACACTACGTTGCGAATAACCAGGAATATCAGCGACATCACGTGTCCTCTGATATGGATGAAAGAACTCTGCATGAAATTTATCTTCCTGCTTTCAAAACCACGGTGCAAAAAGGTAAAGTCGCGGCGATCATGACCGCGTATAACCTGATAAACGGAATTCACGCCTCGGAACATAATCACCTGATAAATAAAATTCTTAAAGGCAAATGGGGATTCGACGGGTTCGTAATGTCCGACTGGGTATCAACCTATGACGGTTCCGCTTGCGCGACAGGTGGACTTGATCTTGAGATGCCCTCGGGTAAAATGATGAATCGCGAAACCTTAATTCCCCTAATCAAGGATGGCACAATCTCGGAAGAAATTATTAATGACAAAATAAGAAGGATTTTATGAGTTTACGATCGTTTTGATTTTTTCGACAATCCGGATGTGAGCACGGGTTATACACTTGACGAAAATTTTGTAAGAAATACATCACTCGAAGCTGCCCGCGGAGGTATGGTTCTGTTAAAGAATGAAAATAATTCCCTTCCACTCAAGAAAGAAAAAATCAAAAAAATTGCAGTTATAGGACCAAATGCCGAGAATGTAATTTCGGGCGGAGGTGGAAGTTCATACGTTGACCCTCTGTATCCTGTTTCACTCTACGAGGCGATTAAAAGAGTTGCCGGAGAAGATGTAGAAGTGAAAACACAGCCCGGTGTTTATACCGGTGTCGAACTCCCTTCTGATATTTTTGAGTATGATGACCTCTACACTTATAAAGATGGAGAGAAAGTAAAAGGAGTATTCGCCGAATATTATCAGGGAATGAAACTTCAAGGAAATACAATTCTTGAAGAATATCATGAAAGATTTAATTTCAAAAATGAAGATTTCTGGAACCTGCCCGGCATCCCTGAAACAGAATTTTCTGTCAGATTTACATGCTATTACACACCAAAAGAATCGGACAATTATATCGTTGGTATATCAGGGGACGACGGATACAAAGTAACTCTCGATGGCGAAACTGTCATTCTCAACTGGCGCGACCAGGGAGATACTCCTGCTCTTGCTGAATGTAAACTAACAGCCGGAAAGGAATACAAACTGGTCACAGAATTTTACCAGAATGGTGGTGAAGCGATTTTACGCCTCGGAGTAAAAAAGAGTGAATCGATTATTGATCCTGCGTCACTTGAACCGGCTGCACTCGCCGCGGCAAAAGACGCGGATGTTGTTATTATGGCTGTCGGATTTAACGGCAAAACAGAAAGTGAAGGTTTTGACAGAACTTTCGAGATGCCATACAACCAATCCGAATTAATAAACAAAATCGCAAGGGTTAATTCAAATGTATTTGTTGTCTTGAACTCGGGTGGTAATGTAGAAACGCGCAGTTGGATAGATAATGTTAAAGGATTATTACACGCCTGGTATCCGGGACAGGAAGGAAATCTTGCCGCTGCGGAGATACTTTTTGGTAAAACCAATCCAAGCGGAAAACTCCCCGCTTCATTCGCTAAAACCATTGAAGAAAATCCATGCTACAATACCTATTTCGACAAGGATGGTGATTTGAAGGTGTTTTACGACGAAGGCATTTTTATGGGTTACCGCTACTGGGATAAAACAGAATCAAAACCCCGCTTTCCATTCGGTTACGGATTATCATACACAACATTTGCTTTTGATAAACTATATGGAATGGCAAAAACTTACAATCAAAATGAAGATGTAAATTTTAGTGTTACACTTAGTAACACCGGTAAAATGGATGGTTCAGAGGTTGTTCAGGTTTATGTTGCTGATCCTGTATCAAAACTTCCCCGCCCGGTAAAAGAGTTAAAAGAATTTTCAAAAGTTAATCTCAAAGCCGGTGAAACGAAATCGATAGATTTTACATTGGGTCCGGATGCATTTAAGTATTATGATCCCGAAGTTCATGACTGGGTTTTCGAACCTGGTGAATTTATTATTATGGTGGGAAATTCATCTGATAATATTTTGCTGGAACAAAAGATTACAATTGAATAGAATATTTCTCTTAATTTAGTTGAAATTCGTTTTGTCATGCCCTTCGCCCCGGCGAACTGATCGGGCATCTATACTCTGGAATTGAAAAACTCTTACCTCAACCCCTAACCCCTTCTCCTGTAAACAAGAGAAGGGGAATAAATAATTGGATGAGTCCTACGATTGTTTGAGCGAATCCGCCATTGACAAGGGATAGGCTCCTGAGGCACTCGAAGGGCCGGATATACTTACTTAATCACGCATTCACGGGAGTTTGAAAGGCTTACCCACTTACTATCCTTGGTTCCTCAACATCCGTAGCCTCGATATTAAATGTTTTGTCAGGCTCTTATTCGCGGCGAATCAGGGTGAGGTCAACTTTCATAAAAGACTGGATTCCCGTTTTCACGGAAATGACAAAAGAAAGGGACAACTCAATATTTGTTCTGTCATGCCCTTCGCCCCGGCGAACTGATCGGGCATCTATACTCTGGAATTGAAAAACTCTGACCTCAACCCCTAACCCCTTCTCCTGTAAACAAGAGAAGGGGAATAAATAATTGGATGAGTCCTACGATTGTTTGAGCGAATCCGCCATTGACAAGGGATAGGCTCCTGAGGTACTCGAAGGGCCGGATATACTTACTTAATCACGCATTCACGGGAGTTTGAAAGGCTTACCCACTTACTATCCTTGGTTCCTCAACATCCGTAGCCTCGATATTAAATGTTTTGTCAGGCTCTTATTCGCGGCGAATTAGAGTGAGGTCAACTTTCATAAAATCCGGATTCCCGTTTTCACGGAAATGACAAAAGAAAGGGACAACTCAATATTTGTTTTGTCATGCCATTCAAAAGGGCATCCGGTTTTTAAGCCCACCGTTTAAAACAACAAAGAAGGATCAATGACCCTCCCCTGCTAAATTATATTATCTGATCTTCGTAAAGACGGCATATCATGTGCGCCGTGGCGTAATGCCGTCTCTACTAATCAATATAAAAAATAACTACTTCATTAAGATCATCTTCTTTACAGAACTATTCTGACCTGCGTCAATTCTGTAGAAATAAACACCACTGCTCAGTTCAGAAGCATTGAAATTCACATTGTGTGTTCCCGCCGGTTTAAATCCGTCAACCAGAACCGCTACTTCACTTCCCAAAATATTGTAAACACTCAATCTTACATTGGTACCTTCGGGAAGCGAATATGTTATCGCAGTGGACGGGTTAAACGGATTAGGATAGTTCTGTGATAATTCAAATTCTGCAGGAAGAACATCATCTTCAACTGATGTTAAAGTTCCTCCGGTACTGAATTTACCCGTATTCGAATAATATGAGAAACTGCCGTCATCATTTTTGGTTTTTACTCTCCAGTAGTAGACAGAATTACTATTAAGATCACTAACAACCTGATTTGAATTTGTTATGTTTTCTATAACAGTTGATCCTGCCATCTCAAAATTGTTTGCTATTTCGAGTGTGTAGGATGATCCGCTTACCGGTCCGGTAGGAACAAACCAGGTTAGCTGAGGATTGGATGTATTGATCATTACATTATCAGGTCCTCCCGCAACAGGTTGAGCCGGAGCGCTTCCGGGCATCACAACAAATGTACCCTGAGGATTTGAGAAATTGGAATAATTTCCGCCACCGTAATTGCTTCTAACTTTCCAGTAATATGTTGCTCCGGGAACGAGATTTGACACAGCCACGCTTTGTGCAGCCGAGGTTACGGTAGTCGTAACTCCTGGCGCGTAAACATCAGAGTAACTGTACACAACTTCATACTCCACAATTCCGGTCGTTGAACCGTTCATATACCATGACAATGTAGCTTCGGTATCGTAAACCTGATCTCCACCGGTGGGATATGAAACTATCGGTGCGCCAGCAACGGATGCTCCAATGATAGTGAATGATCCTTCTCCCCAATCAGATAAAGAACCGTCATTTGCGGCTACCGCCCAATAATATGTGGTTCCAAAATCAAGCGCGTTTGTAAGTGTGATCGAAGTATTATTAACACCACTAACTGAATAAGTCGAATCAAAATCAGTATTCCAGTTGCTGGAATTGGCTCCTTCTTTCAACCGAACTACATAGCCGGTAACACCAAGACTAGAACCTTCGAGATACCAGCTCAAAGTTGGATTAGCTGTGTACATCACCGGATTTCCGGTTGGCCAGGACGCTACAGGATAACTTGAACCCGTACCTCCGGCAACAGTAAATGCCGAAGCACCTGCCGACAAGGAATCGGTTCCGTTAGTTGCGGTCGCAAACCATTCATATGTACTTCC
This sequence comes from Melioribacteraceae bacterium, assembly GCA_022181065.1. Taxonomy (GTDB): domain Bacteria; phylum Bacteroidota; class Ignavibacteria; order Ignavibacteriales; family Melioribacteraceae; genus BQMY01. Next base: position 39,154 of record BQMY01000093.1, read on the forward strand.
GGGTGTTAACCCGTTTAACTGCTGGTACATATTAGCGGTGGTTCCTGCATGAGTCCATGCTCCACCACCGGTCCTGTAATAAACATTATATGTCAGACCTGTACCTGCAGCATTAAGATACCAGTAAACAGTCGGGGATGTTGTATATACAAGTACATTCCCTGTCGGGTATGATAATACCGGAGTAACCACCGTACCCGCACCATTAGTTGTGAACAATGAAGAAGCGCTGTAACCCGATGTGTTCTCTTCAGCAGTGCCTCTCAGGTACACAGATTGGATTTGCCATTCATAATTATTACCCGGCTGCAAAGCGGTCACGATGGTATAATACATATTATCGATATCTGTGATTTCTGTCCAGCTACCGGAACCAACAACACGATATCTCACATCATAATCGAGCCCGGTCTGAAGCGAATTCTGATACCAGTATAAAGTTGGATTATTAGTATATACCAGGTTGCCGCCAACAGGCCATGAAGCTAAAGGAATTTCCGCGCCACCTGCTGTTTCAAACTCAACAGTTGACGAATAACTGATAATCTCATCAGATAAATTTTTTACAATAACTCGCCAGTAATATGTCTGACCATATAGCAATGAAATTGAGGTTGATAAATTTGTTGTAGTTACATCAAAATCAGGCGTTGCAGACCAATCAGCGTTACCACCTGATGTGGCTCTTGTGACCTGTATATTAAACTTTAGGTTGTTGGCGCTTTGACCAAGATACCAGGAAAACAAAGTTGGATTGCTATAAACAATTCCTCCTGTGGGGTTGCCGAAAAATACTGCGACGTTGTTTATAGTTGTAAAATGCATATCGGAAGTGTAAAACTCACCACCGCTGCCGATAACAGAAGCAACCTTCCAATAGTAAGTTGTTCCATTACCAAGTGGGAAATTGCTGTCAAATTCGGTAAAAGATACTGTTGTATCATTACCGACGTTCTGTTCATAAATTTTATTGCTGAAAGCCGCATCAGTCGCAATAATTAGTTTGTATGAAGCAGCTCCCGAAACAGGATTCCACGTAAAGGTTGGCAGAATTGACTGACCTGTAATTCCGTTCACAGGTCCGACTACAGATGGTGAAGGAAGGGTGATTTGTGTATTATTGAGTCGAGCGATCGTACCCTTGTAACCACTGTTATCTCCCGATCCTATACCAATAATTTTGTTATCATCTTGAATATAAAGTTTATGTATTCTGTCATACAGACCAACAGACAAGTTAAAATAAGCATGCCCATCGGTATCAAACCCTGTATCCAGAGAACCATCGGAGTTAAATTTTGAGACTAGCTGAGATTCACCACCAATATTTACATATCCTCCGGCATAAATTTTATCTTCTACAGAGGAATAAACGATATCATTTGTGACAGTATTAGTATTAGAGACTCTATACGCGTTTATTCCGCCTGTTCCAAAAGTAGCATCTACACTACCGTCAGCATTCATACCGGCAAGGAATCCATGATAATTACCAAAACGCTGATAAAAGCCACCCGCTACAAGCTTACCGCTCGAGAGTTGAACAACATCCATCAAATAATCCCAATCTCCAAGCGCAAACGGGAAATCAGAACCGTTAAAAAGCACAATGCCATCCCCGCTGAAAGTAACATCGCTGGCACCATTAGCTGAATATCTCGCCACGAATGAAGTATGAGCCGGAGCTGTAAAACCCGCTATAAGAATTTTACCATCAGATTGAAGTGAAATATTCTGTGGCATAGGGGACACAAGGCTATTAAGAATACTTACTCCCCCCCCAATAAAAGAAGCGTCGGGAGAGCCATTTTGTTCAAGTTTAAGAATAAAGCCGACAACATCAACATATCCGGTCAAGAGTAATTTATTGTCCGGTAAAACAAGTACATCATTCACGCGTTCAGAGCCACCGAAATTATAAGTCACATACCCCTCTCCACCTGCACCAAAAGTGGCGTCATAAGTACCATCAGAATTAAATTTTGCAATAAAAAGATTGGAATTGTAATCACCGGCAACAATAATTTTACCATCGGAGGTTACATCGATTGACTGAATTGATTTTGCATCCGAACCGGTTGCTCCGGGAATGGTAATTACCAAATCTCCATTAGTCCCGAATGAGTTCTTTACAGTACCATCAGCATTGCAGGCCCTTATAAATATTTCATTATTGCCACCGCCCTGGTAATAACCCGCTGTGAGGATGGTTCCATCGGATAGAACTGCAACATCATTGTTGTAAATAGAATTACTTGCACCGTAACTGAATATATCGTAACCATCAGTGCTGAAGCCGGTATCGTAAGTGCCAGGCTGCGCAAATAGTGAGAAACTTAGTACGCATAATAAAACTAACAGTCTTTTCATCGTAAACCCATGAGTGAACTTAATATTGCCATTAAGATAATCTATCCGAATTTTATTGTCAATCCAAATCATAAATAATATACCATTATTTATGTTAAGTTTAAATAATTCAGACAAGAGGATAATATTATTATGCTAAAAATTAGTGTTATTATAGACCATCAGCCTGATTCTATGAATGAAACCGGAGAGAGTTTTGGAAGTTTTGTCATGCTCTTGTATTCACCTTTGGCGAAGGGCATCTATTTTATGGTGTCGAAAACTCTTCTTAAAAAGCTACTTGATTCCTGCTTTACGATAATTTAGAGCATTCATGATCGTCGATAGTAAAACAGAACCCACCCCAAGTTTGAGGTTTTGTCATGCCCGACATGATCGGGCATCCAGATTTTTAAGTCCCTCTACTGGCGCAGCCTGCCTGCCTTTAGCACTGGAGAGGTTCGCCTTGTAGAATTAGGGTAAGGCAAACTTTCAGAAAAGACTGGATTCCCGTTTTCACGGGAATGACCAAAGAAAGGGACAACTCTACCTTCCCGATATTTGCTTTGTCATGCCCTTGTATTCGCCTTTGGCGAAGGACATCTATCTTTTGGTCTCGAAAAGTTCTTCGTCAAAAGCTATCTTATTTCTGCTTTACGATAATTTAGAGCATTCATGATCGTCGATAATAAAACAGAACCCACCCCAAGTTTGAGGTTTTGTCATGCCCTTCGCCCCGGCGAACTGATCGGGCATCCAGATTTTTAAGTCCCTCTAATGGTGTAGCCTGCCTGCCTTTGGCACTGGAGAGGTTCGCCTTGTAGAATTAGGGTAAGGCAAACTTTCAGAAAAGACTGGATTCCCGTTTTCACGGGAATGACCAAAGAAAGGGACAACTCTACCTTCCCGATATTTGCTTTGTCATGCCCTTGTATTCGCCTTTGGCGAAGGGCATCTATCTTTTGGTGTCGAAAGCTCTTCTTAAAGGCTACCTTATTCCCATTTTACGATAATTTAGAGGGTGCGTGATCGTCGATAATAAAACAGAACCCACCCCAAGTTTGAGGTTTTGTCATGCTCTTCGCCCCGGCGAACTGATCGGGCATCCAGATTTTTAAGTCCCTCTCCTGGCGCAGCCTGCCTGCCTTTGGCACTGGAGAGGTTCGCCTTGTCGAATTAGGGTAAGGTCAAATTTCAGAAAAGACCGGATTCCCGTTTTCACGGGAATGACCAAAGAAAGGGACAACTCTACCTTCCCAATATTTGCTTTGTCATGCCCGACCTGATCGGGCATCTATACTCTGGAATTGAAAAACTCTTACCTCAACCCCTAACCCCTTCACGCCTCGGCGCACAGGCTCCTATCATTAGGAGCAGGGGAACTCGGGGAATCAAACAAAATCCAAACAGGAGAACTGATCGGGCATCCAGATTTTTAAGTCCCTCTGCTGGTGCAGCCTGCCTGCCTTTGGCACTGGAGAGGTTCGCCTTGTAGAATTAGGGTAAGGCAAACTTTCAGAAAAGACCGGATTCCCGTTTTCACGGGAATGACCAAAGAAAGGGACAACTCTACCTTCCCAATATTTGCTCGTCATGCTCTTCGCCCCGGCGAACTGATAAGGCATCCGGTTTTAGGATTATACATACTCGCTCTTTGTGAATGCTAATGTTCTGGTCAGATACACTAATTTTAGAAGTATTAGATTCCCAATCAAGTTGGGAATGACCCTGATTTTGCTCTGTCATGCCCTTGAATTCGCCTGAAGCGAAGGGCATCTATTTTTTGGTGTCGAAATACACCTAAAAAAAAGCCCTTCCGGATATTCATCCGAAAGGGCCTACTGCCTTATTATATCGTTACAATGTTACATCAATTCTACAATTACCGAGCTCGCTTCACCTCCACCAATACAGAGTGACGCAAGTCCTGTTTTTTTGTTTTCTGCTTTCATTGCGTACAAGAGTGTAGTCAATATCCTTGCACCTGATGCTCCGATAGGGTGACCAAGTGAAACAGCCCCACCATTAACATTTACTTTTTCACCATCGAGTTCTAACAATTTATTCACAGCCAGCGAAACAACAGAAAAAGCTTCATTAATTTCAAATATATCAATATCATTAACAGACATATCAACCTTGCCAAGCACCTTTTTGATTGAATCTACCGGAGCGGTGGTGAACCATTTCGGATCTTTTGCCGCAGATGCCTGCGCTACAATTTTCGCCATCGGTTTGAGTCCGAGAGCTTCCGCTTTTTCTTTCGACATTACCATCACAGCAGACGCTCCGTCATTCAATGATGATGCGTTTGCGGCTGTTACAGTACCATCTTTCTGGAATACCGGACGAAGCGCGGGTATTTTATCAAATCTGACCTTGAATGGCTCTTCATCTTTATAAACAACCACAGGATCACCTTTACGTTGAGGGATTTCAACAGGAACTATCTCCGCTTTAAATTTCCCCTCTTCAGTGGCAGCAATAGATTTTTTATAACTTGATGTCGCGAATTCATCCTGGGCTTCTCGGGTAATATTATATTCAGCCGCGCAAATTTCAGCGATATTTCCCATATGCACATTATCGTAAACATCCCACAGACCATCCTTGATCAAACCGTCTTCAATTTGCTGATGCCCCATCTTGTAGCCGTTACGAGCGTTCTGCATATAAAACGGGATTTGTGACATATTTTCCATTCCGCCCGCAATGATTACGTCTGCATCACCTGTCATGATTGCCTGTGCGGCGAGCATTACAGATTTCAAACCGGAACCGCAAACCTTATTGATGGTCATACATTCAACACTGGTCGGTAAGCCTGCGAAAATCGCTGCCTGACGCGCCGGTGCCTGTCCTTCACCAGCCTGAACAACGTTACCCATAATTACTTCATTAACCTCATCACCGGAAACACCTGTTCTCTCAAGTAATCCTTTTATAGCAATGCTTCCAAGTTTTGGCGCGCTTACTGATGCGAGGCTTCCCATAAATGATCCAATGGGTGTTCTCACCGCGTCTATTATATATACTTCTTTTAATTCTGCCATGTAAGCTCCTTACTTCCCTAAAAATTCAATTATAGCGTTATTTGTTTCATCAGCTTTTTCATACTGAACAAAGTGACCACATTCGCCAAATACTTTAGTGATGTTGTTCGGAATGTTTTTACGCCCGATTTCCGCAACATCTTTGGTGAAACCTCCATGTAAAAATCTGTTTGGAATGAGCTGATCATCTTCACCGAATAGTATCAGGGTTGGCTGTGTGATCTCGCTCAATCTGTCGGATGTAGGTTCATCAATCATTGCAGCAACATTTTCCGCAACTGCGTAACAATATTTACGGAAATCCCTGGCTCCGCGGATCTGAATTCTGTCGGTTACCATAAATAACGCGTCTTCGGGAGTATCATAAAAATTGCTGCGAAGATTAATATCAATATTTCTGATCGGAGTATCGTGCACCAGTTCTTCAGTCATCACATCCTTGAACCACTGACCTTCCCCTTCGGTAAATTTCTCAAAACCCGCCGGAGAAATCAGCACAAGCTTTTCAACTTTTTCGGGATGATTCAGAGCTGTGATCATGCTTATTTGTCCACCCATCGAATGTCCAACCATCACCACTCTCTCAACACCCATTTCATCGAGCAATTCGGTCAGAACCTCCGCGTAAAATGAAAGTGAATATTGATAAGCTTCCTTGTCCGATTTGCCGTAACCGGGAAGATCAACAGCGATCACTCTGAAACGCTGGGAAAGTTCGGGAATATTTTTCTTCCATCCTTTGATATAGGAACCGAGCCCGTGAACGAGAAGCAGTGTTGTCTCGCCTTCACCTTCGTCAACAACAGCCACATTTATATTTCTTACCTTAACTTTTTTAACGTCAAAACCGTAATCTATTTCGTCAAACTCTTTGGAATCGAGATGATAAAATGATGAAGTAGCGCAACCTATCAATGATACCGCCATTACAATTAGTATTAATAATCTCTTTTTCATGTTCACCTCCTAAAACATTATCCATTTAAATGAAGCAAACAGAGTCCAGGGGTCTTCAGGTCTGGTTGCGGAATTTCCATTTACTACAGATGAATCATAAAAATCACCCAGTTTGAGATACGCCGCGTGAAGTTCAAGGTCCATAAAAACACGTAATGTATATCTGAGGTTAACATTAAACTCGGTACCTATCATACTGCCGCCGCCGGCTGGAGTAACATTTGACATACCAATACCCAACCCTGCTTTCGCGCGCAGTTTATGAGGAATCAAATCATAATGCCCGGTAAGTGATGCTGCTGACAGACCGTATCCAAGATTCTGGATATCGATGACCGCACCCATAAATCGGTTTACAACATTACCGTGAGGAAGTAGCAAGTACAACCCGTGACTGAAAAATACCGCGCCGGGAGCTGTCCAGTTGTTACCCGTCAGGAACCCGTTGTATTTGCCGTCATTTATATTTTTCTCGTCGCCTGATGTAAAAATACCATCAAGGGCTATAAAATCGTTAGGATTTATACCATATTTATATGCCAGGCGCAAGTTCGCTGCCATACCGGCTATATCAATAGTTCTGTTATCAGTCTTTGCCTGACCAAGGTTGGAAATAACAAATCCGGAGTAACCGAATCTCCCCTGTCTAAGCAGTGGATCGCTGTGAAAATGTGAACCTATCCAGAATATATCGGCTGTATATTTTTCGGTACCAAAATCGAAATTGAATACACCATTATAATTACTCAGACCGGAATTAAGACCTTGACCCAATATTGAAACACCGCCTTCACCATTTGCCCTGTCGCTAAGGTAATAAACGCTTAAACCGGCTGATGATTTGATGCTGAAATCGTATTCGTAATCAAGTTCGTACAGTGAAACATCATCATCATCCTGCACATTATTTTCATAGAGCTGATAAACACCTGCTTTAAATCTTTGGTTAGGAAGCATATAAAAAGCCGCAATACCCACACCATCAGAACCCCAAAGCGCAAGTCTGTATCCTGTATTGACCAATTCATCGGTCGGAGTATAAGCAGGCACCCTGATGTTATCAAAAATTCTTCCCAGACCAGCGTTTACAAAAAAGTTTTTCTGTGGTCGAAATTCAACGTAAAGATTCTGGGTCTGCATGTTAACAAAATCTGCTCCAAACGCACCACCGAAGTTTCCACCTGCGCCGTAATTCGCGTCACCCCATGTCCAATCGAATTCGAACGACATTCTCATAGTTGCCCAGCCATCAAAAAGTTTTGGTGTATATGCAATTATTGGAATAAATCTCTGCTCTGTAAACTTTGAAGTTAAACCTGTCTTTGTTGTGTTCCCGCCAAATAGTCTTCCAACTACCTGTCCCTTCAGGAATTCATTACTTGCATACATGTTCGCTACTTCTGAGCGGATGAAGTAGTAACCAATAAACTTGAATTCTTTTATTTCTTCTTTCTTTTTTTCAATAACGAAATCTGCCTCGGTCTGTGCTGCCAGCTGTATTGAAAAAAGAAATAAAAAAATCAAAACTAAATATTTTTTCATAACCTACCCGAAATTAAAGTAAATGAAGAAATCATCCGGAAAAACAGAACCCCGAATGAGACACTCATTCGGGGATAAAAAATTATTGTTTTTTGTAAATCTGAATGTTGCTAGTGCCTAATGTTGCGTCTGAACCGAAACCGGTAGCAGGAGTTCTTGGGGTTGCACCGATATCAGGTGTTGTCTGAACTGCTTCCAATTTAAGCTGATCAGGACTTCCGGAAGTCACCTCAATAATACCTTCCTGCTCAAAAGCGGTATAGTTAATCGCGATTGCGTGAACATCACCCGATTCGGATTTGGTAACTGTATATGTACCGGGAAGAGTTGTCCAGTTTCCGTCTCTAACATGTGATTCTAACACGATAGTATTATCGTCATTCATAGTAACTCTTACACTATCATAATCAAATACCGCGGCAAGTAGAGGTGCGACATCAGCGTCCGCGCTTAACCATGTTCCAACCCATGCTTCTGTTGTTCCGCCTTCTGGACCTACGGGATCATCATCATCACCGCAAGCAACGAAGAAAACTGCCAAAGAAAGCATAAGTAAAAGTGATAGTAACTTTTTCATTGTATTACTCCTTATTATGTTTTTTAAATTTAAGACTAACCCCACCTGATCACATTAGCTGCCCATGCATACCCGATTCCGGCAGCAATCATCGCGATTATGGTTCCGTCTTGTATTTTATTTTGTGTTAATCCAATTTCCAGTGAAATTATTTGGTCTATCTGTCCTACATGACCAATTTTATTGAGATATACCGATTGCTCCTCCGTCAACCCGAGCAGTTCCAGCATATATTTGTACATAGAATATTTAAAGTGCAGCACGGCGAGATATCCCAATTCGCTTTTATCTAACCCGCTTTTCTCGAATGCCTTGTTAATACAGGTCATCCAATTATCCATGGAAACTTCATTGAGGCGATTTTTCATATGCTCTTCATTCGCCAATGTGAGTGATTTATAAGCAACATTGCAATTTTCAGCAGTAATCGGCTGTTCGGTACCCCCGAACTTTACTAATGCGTCGCGAGCCATACTTCCATCAGAAATAATATGTGAGCCAAGTACAAGATTTTTGCCGTAATTTTTCTTTAAAATCATTGCACCCGCGCCTGCGGCGAGATTATACATCATAGACATCGATTTATCGGTGAAATCAACAAAATCACCGTTACGATATCCACCCGCAATCAGCACAGTATTGATATCATCATCGGCAATCATCATATCTTTCGCCATTTTCATAGCCGAGATAGTGGTACAACACCGCTGCTGCAAGTCAATTGCCCATGCGTTTCGTGCGCCAACCTGCTCTTGAATATAAATCCCGGTAGTAGTAAGCGGATATTCCTTCCACTCCTCCCCGATTGATAATATCAGGTCAATCTCCATCGGGTCGATTCCGGCTTTTTCAATTGCCTTTAGAGCCGCTTTCACTCCCATCTCCTGAGTGCCATCATCCTGACCAGGCATTCGCTTTTCAATAATACCCAGTTTTGCCTTAACCGCATCGGCTGACCATACTCCATTTGTAGAAGCTGCAATTTCTTCCGCCGTTAACACATTATCCGGCAGATAAACTCCGGTTGACACTATTCCAACGTTTATGTTATTACTCATTTTCTTTTTTCTTCAAACTTTTCCTGTCGATTTTGCCCGCGTCATTTTTTGGTAACTCCGGAATAAACTCTACATGCCTGGGGATTTTATACTTTGCGAGTTTTCCGGTACAGTAATCAATTACTTCCTGCTCAGTAAGTGAGGTTCCTTCCTTTTTCACGACAAACGCTTTTCCGCTTTCACCCCATTTGGGGTCGGGTACGCCGATAATCACAACATCATCTATCGAATCATGTTTGCGTAGCAGGTATTCAACCTGCGCGGGATAAACATTTTCTCCACCCGAGATGTACATGTTTTTTATACGGTCAACAACGTAGTAATAACCTTCGGAATCACGTCTCACAACATCACCGGTATGGAACCACCCGCCAACAATTGTATCCATTGTCGCTTCTTCATTTTTCCAGTAGCCGGGTGTAACATTCGAACCTTTTAACAAAAATTCGCCTTCACCCTCTCCAACAATCTGGTCACCGTTTTCATCCACAATACAAGTTTCAACGTAAAAATTAGGTGTACCGATTGAGCCTTGTTTCCGGATAGCGTCAACCTCCGAAAGTGATGTAATATTGGGTCCGACTTCCGTTAAACCGTAACCCTGCCGAATTGGTACTCCCTTGTTATGCCAAACTTCAATCAACGGTATCGGCATCGCTTCACCACCAACAACCATATATCTGATTGTGGATAGTTTACGATCCACAAATTCGGGTGAATCACTCATCATCTTCAGCATTGTAGGAACCGCCCACCATAGACTTATCTCTCTCTCCTCAATCAATTTCATTATGGCTTCGGCGTCAAACTTTCTCATCAGTATTGTTTCTGCGCCATGATGCAAAAATGGTGTGAGGAGTACATTCCAGAAACCGGTGTGAAACGGTGGTGCCACATCGATTGAAACATCCGAAGAGGTGATTTCGAGACGCATTTCTGTGTTTATGCTGTTCCAGAATAGCATCTTGTGGCTGTAAATCGCTCCTTTCGGGAAAGCGGTTGTACCTGATGTGTAAAGGATAAATACCGGGTGATTTTCATCAAATTCGGGCACAGTCAAAGAACCATTTTCCACAGTCAGCGCTGCGGGAATAAGTTCATCAATATCAAATTTGTTTTTTATTGTTGAAAAAACCTTCGTTTTTTCAAGCTTTTCTAAAAACTGATCCTCGAACAAAAATAACGAAGGTTCACAATTTCCGATGATATAATCGAGTTCATCTGATGTCAATCTGAAATTCAACGGCACAAGAGTAATCCCTGTTTTCTGAGCGGCGCTGAACAAAGCGATCAATTCCGCGCGGTTTTCAGAAAGCACCGCTATACGATCACCTGTTTTGAGATTGTAAACCGTCGTAAGATAGAAAGCCACTTTCTCCGCTATGTCATTCATTTCGGCATATGTGAATCTTCGTCCCGTTTCAAATTCTTCAATCGCGTTCCTGTCGGGAGTAAATCCCGCCCATTTACCTAACCAATCAAACTGATTCATTTTTCATTTTATCTTTTGTGAAATAATGTACAGACAATCCAACAATGGTAGAAATTACAATCCCGGTAGATGAAGCAATAGCCGGGTTTCTCACCACACCTTGCAAATATTTGGTATAAAACCCGAATGACATTCCGTTTTCTACCAGTACAGGCAAGAAATAATAAACTCCAAAGTGTACAACTAGTGCAGTTATTGTCGCCGCGAGGGGTGCTTTAACATCAACATCCTTGATGAATATTCCAAACAGAATCGGGATAAACGCCGCTGTGAAATACGCGTAAACACCATTCTGCGCGAGTATCGCAACCGATAATTTCGGATTTACAATCTGATCATACGAAATAAAAATTGAAACCACCGCAAGAACGATTATGGTCACCTTGTTTACCGCGATCATCGAGGCGTCAGTTTTGAAATTTTTGCCAAACAGCGGTTTGATTATATCGGTGGTAATCGTTGATGATAAGGATTGTATTAATCCCTCCAGAGTTGACATTCCCGCGGCAATCAGACCAAGAATTACTATCAAACCAACAGCAACCGAAAATCCATCCCCCTGAAATACCTCAACCACATAAGCGGGGATTATGCCGTCACTTTTTAACGCTTCACCGCCTGCCATCAAATCAGGGAATGTAAGTCGGGCATATAATCCCGCGAACACAACGAGGAAAAACAAAATCTCAACTATAATTCCTACAAGCAGATATCTGTTTACATCTTTTTCTTCTTTAAGTAACAACGATTTTGTGATTATGTGGGGCTGACAAACAACAGCAAAACCTACGATAAACTGCGCCACTATTATCTCAAAATAATCACGGAATAACGGACTCGCGGGATTTGTGGATTCAGTCAGTGCCGGATTTATAGCTGCCAGTTTATCGAAAAAGCCGCTGATTCCGTTCGCGAAATGTTCGAATCCTGATGTAAGTAGAATCACAGCAACCACTACCATTATCAATGCCTGAATGGTATTGGTATATACCATTGAGTTTGCGCCACCAAACATCATATAACCGAATATAAAAACCACGATTGTGACCAGCACGTATATTTCCTGAATATCGAGTGCCTTCGAAAGTACCTTGGTCAACGCGACAACAATAAGAACAATAAACGTGATGAGCAGAAGGGATAAAAATGCCATCAACAATGAATAACCTTTACTGTTATATCTGCTTCCTATCCATTGCGCGAGAGTTAAAGCCTTTGTTGTCTGACCATATTTTCGGAACGATTTTGTGAGAATAAAAAGAGAAATAACAGCACCGAGCGGGAAAAATATCCCGAAAGAAATAAAACCGCTCCACCCGAAGTTTGCGATCAAACCGGGATTAATGACAAATGTAGCCGCGCTTGTCATTGATGCGGCGAGTGAAAGTCCAACCGCAGCCGGAGAAAAAATCACACTTCCCACCGCATAATCCGATATACTTTTAATTCCGCGCGCGCCTCTCACAACAAAAAAGAGGATCACACCCGCGTAAAGCGTTATCAATATCCATGTACCGGTTACTAATCCGGAACCAGCCATAATCTACCTGTAATTATTTTCTACTAACATGATTAAAACTCTTGCTACTGAGTCTTTTGTCCCCCTTTCGAAGGGGGAAATTCCGATGTCAATCGGAATGGGGGATGACCAAAATTCACAAAAACCGTAATAAATCATCCTCCGTCTTCCGACTAACGTCGGATGACACCTCCTTCAAAAGGAGGACTTTCAAACAACTACATTATCAAATCTAAATTCAGAGCAACAACTTAACTTAAAGCACTGAATCTCTTGTTGCTGAGTCTTTTGTCCCCCTTTTGAAGGGGGAAATTCCGATTTAATCGGAATGGGGGATGACCAAAATTCACAAAAACCGTAATAAATCATCCTCCGTCCTCCGACTAACGTCGGATGACACCTCCTTCAAAAGGAGGACTTTCAAACAACTACTTTATCAAATCTCAATTCAGAGCAACAACTTAACTTAAAGCACTGAATCTCTTGTTTCTGAGTCTTTTGTCCCCCTTTTGAAGGGGGAAATTCCGATTTAATCGGAATGGGGGATGACCAAATTCACAAAACCATAATAAATCATCCTCCGTCCTCCGACTAACGTCGGATGACACCTCCTTCAAAGGAGGACTTTCAAACAACTACTTTATCAAATCTCAATTCAGAGCAACAACTTAACTTAAAGCACTGAATCTCTTGTTACTGAGTCTTTTGTCCCCCGTCGAAGGGGGAAATTCCGATTTTAATCGGAATGGGGGATGACAAAAATTCGCAAAAACTGTAACCAATCATCCTCCGTCCTCCGACTAACGTCGGATGACACCTCCTTCAAAGGAGGACTTTCAAACAACTACTTTATCAAATCTCAATTCAGAGCAACAACTTAACTTAAAGCACTGAATCTCTTGTTGCTGAGTCTTTTGTCCCCCGTCGAAGGGGGAAATTCCGATTTTAATCGGAATGGGGGATGACCAAATTCACAAAAACTCGAAATAAATCATCCTCCGTCCAACTTGTCCCGAATACTTTCAGGGAGAAGGACTTTCACAAAAAGGCTACTAATACCTGAAAGCTGAAGCGGCAAAAGCTAATCCGCCTCCCGAACCGATGAAATAAACTACATCGCCACGTTTAACTTTTCCCTGCGACAATGCGTCACAGAACGCTATCGGGATACATGCCGACCCGGTGTAACCGTAATAGTGCATACTCGTTTGGGCTTTATCACGTGATACATCGAGCAAATCCATCGTTTCGTAAATGCTATTAATATTTATCTGAGTAAGGAAAAATCGTTCAACATCACTGATGGGAATACCTGATTTTTCCGCTAATTCTTTCGCCATTGATGACCATATCTGCGGATTTAGCTCAGGCGGAAACTTCTTCCTGATCTGTAAAAGTGATTCAGGTGTACCAACATTTTCGGAAGTAATCGGGGTATTGGTTCCACCCATATAGATGCCCATATATGAATGATACTCACCTTTGGTTATCAACTTGCTGGCGAGATATCCCCTGTCGCTCTTCTCTTCCGATTTCAGGATAAAGGCACCTGCGCCATCGGCAAAAAGATTCACAGTTTTTTTATCGAGTTTGTTGAGATACTTGCTCATGGCATAAGCACCGACAACAAGTACCGTATTGTAATTTTCATCCGCCTTGATATATTTTACCGCTGTATCAATAGCTGTTACAAATCCGGCGCAAGCGGTGTTGATATCAAATGTACCCGCGTTTTCAAGTCCGAGTAGATATTGTGCTTTCGATGAAGTAGATGGAGAAATATACTCGGGAGTATCAGTAGCGACAATCAGCAGATCAATTTCTTCCGGTTTAACGTCACCTTCCTTCATGGCGTTTCGGGCAGCGTTTACCACCAGATCAGCAGTAGATTCATCTTCGGCGCACCAGCGTCTTTCATATATTTTTACAAATTCCTCAAGCCATTCACTCACATTTGTACCGAGCAGCTCATCGAAGTAAGTGTTTGGTACAATCCTTTCCGGTACGTAGAATCCTTGTGAATGTATAATAGCGTTTCGCATAAAATTCCTGTCAGATTACAATTCCGCCGTCAACACTAAGTGTCGCGCCATTAATAAATGAAGCTTCATCACTCGCCAAAAACGCGTATGCGTTAGCGATATCTTTTGGTTCACCAAGTCTGCCCACCGGAGTTTTATCTTCCATCATTTTAATCACGTTTTCAGGCATGGCTTTAACCATTTCGGTAGCTATAAAACCGGGAGCTACCGCGTTTACAGTGATACCTTTTCTGCCGAGCTCTTTCGCCCACACTTTAGTCATCCCGATAACACCCGCTTTGGTGGCTACATAGTTAGTCTGACCAAAATTGCCATATAGCCCAACGACTGAAGAAGTATTAACTATCCTGCCATATTTTTTCTCAAGCATAACCAACGATACTTTCTGAGTACAGTTAAAAACGCCTTTAAGATTGACAGATATAACCTGGTCCCACTGCTCCTGAGTCATTTTTTTAAGTGTGGAATCTCTTGTAATACCCGCGTTATTCACAAGAATGTCAATTGTTCCAAAATCCTCGACCACTTTGTCAACAGCAGTTTGAACATCATTATCATCAGCAACATTAACTTTGTAAAAACGAGCATCGGCACCCTGTTCTTTCAATTTGGTTTCGAGAGCTGTACCTGCTTCAACATCAACATCCCAGATAGCTACTTTTGCGCCATCTTCAACAAATTTTTCAACTGTAGCTTCACCGATTCCACGAGAACCGCCGGTAATAATCGCAACTTTGTTTTCTAATTTTTTCATATTGTTATCATCTCCGTTTGGAACGTTTGAAAAAAATCAAACGTTAACTACAAAAAAAGTCCTATATATTTATTCTGTTTTTTTCAAGATTTTCGCGTTCAACTTCCCACTCGTCGAGAAACTCTTTGTACTTTTTATCCATAAGTTCGTAAAATTTCTGCATTTCAGAGAGCCTTGTATCAAGCGCGTTCACATCATCCCCTCCCACATCAGCAACCCTTTGTTTAAAGGTTTTAGCGATACGCAGGTTATTTCTGACAAGTTCAAGGTTATTGCGGAATGCGTTTTCGAAAACTTCAGGCTCAATTTCGTAATAATCTTTCCTGCTCGTTGGCTGCCATACCCTGCGAATAAGATTTTTATCCCGTAATCTTCGCGTGATCTGACTTACCGGACCCTTACTCCTTTTGAGCGCTTGAGTAATTTCATCCAGGGACAGCGGACGCGGCGAATATATTAGCAGCGCGACTATATGCCCCATCAGTTTACTAAGTCCGAACGCCTTATACGCCCAGCCAAAGTTTATAATAAACTCTTCTTTTAATTTTTCTAAATCTTTATCCATCTACGTTTGCATGATTTGAAATTTTTCAAACGATAAAAACATACGGCAAAATTTTTTATTTGTCAACTAAAATCGGATTGCAATATATTAATTCTCTACTCACTACTTAATTAATTGTCAAAATTCAAGTTAGGCACTATCTATTGACTTTACTTTGTTTTTACTGATAGGTATCTTAACTGTCAGAATGAATCTCGATTCTTAAAAACGGGCAAAAATACGAGGGGAAAATGAGGATAGTTTTACTACTCTTGGTATCATCATTAATACTGAATGCGCAAAACGCCACGTACGAATTTTCCGATGATAAAGATGTTTACGGATTGGAGTATAATTACTTCTCCGGGTTCGAAGTTTTGGAAAACGGTCATCTTGTTGTCCCTACACATGACGGCTTCAGAATTTATGACGAGATGGGATTATTGCATACAGCGCAAAAGTTGGGTGTTATGTCTGATGCTGTAAAATCCCTGAATACAGTTGCCAAAAAAGAAGATGGCGGTTTTATAATTTATAATAACCATAAATTTTACTTCTTTTCCAGGCATTATGTATTGCAAGAATCCTGCGTTGCTGAATCAGACCTGGTACTTATAGATATTACTACGGATGCTGAAGGTAATATTTATACTTTGGAATTGGGAAGAGGTGTCCATCTTCGTAAATATTCAGCAGATATGAACCTTGTTTGGAACAGAATGTTACATGAATATTCTTTTATTGGTGTGACAGAATCTTATCTTGAATGCGATTATAACAGAGTTCTATGTGGTTCTCCTCATTTCGGAGACTTTTTGTTCAGAGAGAATGGTGACTTAATCTGGGAAAAAAACTTAAATTTTGTTGACGCAAAATTCGCGCGAAACAGCATCTATGGTTTAGCAGGTGAAATCTTGTATCAATACAGCCTTGCTGGTGATTATATTGAAACAATAGCTTACTACATGCGAGTTTATGCTTTCGATATTAGTAGCGCATATTTTGTCTATTATTCGATAGAAATGGGAAAGATTTTCTCAATTCAAAAGAGCACAAACTATGTTAGCGAATCTGAATTTATGTTCGCTTATTTCAATGGATTAAAAATACATAATAATTTCATTTATGGTGTCGGACCCGCAAATTACAGGATAAAACTTGATTATAATGCTGCCTGTAATGCCCTGTTTCTGACTTTACCGGAACCAAATTCTAAAGCTGAACCTGATTCAGAAATCAACATTGAATGGTCACATAAAAATATTGAGTATGTAAATCTTTTCTATTCAACGGATAATAAAAAATCCTGGAATACTATAGTTGTAAATCTTCCCGCCGATATTCAGGAATACTTATGGCAAATCCCGGAAGATGCTATTGGTAAAGTCTATTTGAAGATTGAATCCAGAGATGGAGAGCAACTGCATATATTAGATTATCCTCTATGGATTGGGTATTATAACTATGAAGATATGATCGAGAGCGGCGATTTAGGTTATCTCGTTAATGCTGACGGAATGGGGATGGGGCTCAACTATCCGGTTGGAGGAAGCAGTTTCCTGGGATGGAGAGATGGCCCTGTTTGGGGATATGTAAAAAAAGACTCTATTAAAATAGGCGGTTCATCACAAGATCCTGCTTTGGTTGCGGGTGAAATTTTTAATGATGGTACAATATCAAATAAAGAAGACCTGAAATATTCCCTGTATCATGTTTCCCAAGATTGGGAATCCCTGACACACGAGGATGAATTAAATGAATTCGGCTACGCGTGGAATAATTGGCCCTCGGATATTGGTGCGCCCTGGATAGATAAAAATCATGACGGAGTTTATTCTCCGGAGATTGACAAACCTGATATTCCCGGTTCCGAAGCAATATACTGGGTCAATAACGCGAGTGATGATTACCTCGCATATAGATTTGGTAATTGTACAGGCGAAAAAATAGAGCTACAAAATTTTGTGCATAACTTGGAGGGTGAATCCAACTTATTCGATTTGGTTCTCTTCAGAGAAATGAAAATAATCAACAAATCAGAAGAACTCTTTGAAAATATGTACTTTTCATACTGGACAGATATAGATTTGGGAAATCCCGCGGACGATGTTACCGGTTGCGATTCATCTCTAAATCTTGGGTATGTATATAATGGTGATGATAATGATGACGGTTATTATGGTTATAAACCACCCGCAGTAGGATATATGATACTTGATGGACCTGCTGTTCCCGGCACATCCTCCGATACAGCGAAATATAGAGATATATCCATTGTTGGTATGAAAAATTTACCTATGACCTCTTTCATGCCCATCATCAAAAACCATTTGGATTTTCATGAAAACATTGGTACTCCCAATGCAAATTTTGAAGTATACAATAATCTGCAAGGTTTATTATGGGATGGTGATAAAGTTATCAACCCGCTGACAAATCAAATCACAAAATTTCCGCTTGACGGAAATCCGCTTTCCGGTACCGGATGGTATGATACCACTTCTGTATATCCTTCCGCACCACCGTATGATCGAAGATTTAAAATTAATTCGGGCCCTTTCAATATGGCTCCCGGCGATACTCAACGAGTTACAATCGCCATTATTGTCGCGCATGGTAATAACCGACTTCATTCTGTTCAGTTACTGCTTGATAAAGCCAAAGCTATTCAACAATATAATAAATATGGATTTGAACGTACCTTGAGTGATCCTTATAACCTGATCATTCCTGAAAAATTTGAGCTTTTCCAGAATTACCCGAATCCTTTTAATCCGTCAACGACAATTAAATATGATTTACCAGAAGACATGTTTGTTAAGCTCGAACTTTTCAACATACTCGGTGAGCGTATAGAAATACTGGTTGATGAACAGCGAACCAAGGGAAAACATTACGTTCGGGTTAACGGAGCAGGTCTATCCAGTGGAGTCTATATTTATCGAATCCGGGCAGGTAATAACACTGCCGTCAAAAAGATGGTTTTAGTGAAATAGTACCGGTTGGATATTACATAGCGCTAAGTAAAGACAGCAAATCCTGGGTGCCGAGGTGTAATGCCCATTCGAGCTACTGGCAAAGTAGATTGTTTTTAAAGTCCTCCTTGGAAGGAGGTGGATTCCGACTTAAGTCGGAAGACGGAGGATGATTTATTGGGTTTTCGTGATAGTCCTCACCCACCTCGCAATCAAGGTTCCTGAGCCCTGTCGAAGGGCCGGGTAATTGCAGTGAGCTTGTGAGGGTGCTTCGATATGACTCAGCAACCCTCATACAAGATCCCAGAGTAGTCGCCAT
>BQMY01000094.1 GCA_022181065.1 Melioribacteraceae bacterium
CAATTATAACAATCCTATTGAATTTTAAATTCATTTTCTCCCTTAAGTTGACAGCATTGCTTCAAAAGGGGGACGTGAAAATCAACAACCAGGTTTTTCAACAATCTCAGTATTTATGTGTATGCAGCAGATTGAAATATTTTGGGTATAACACTTTATTATCGTAATTAAAGAATATTTTTTTAATATAGTCGGAACTGAGTCTCATCAATATTCAAGAATTCGACAAATAGCTTAAATCTTAAAATTATTTTTTGCTTTTCCGTTTAAATCTTACATTTAGCAAACAATAATGAAAATAAGTTTTTGATATTTTGACCTATTAGCCTTATTTTTTAAAATAAATGATATCTAATCCATAAATCGTATTATAAAACACAATCATGTCTCAAAATTATCCTGTCCATATCAGTTAATTTTAAGTAGGAGGATCTTAATGTCCTGGCTTTTTCGAAGCTTGAATACTTCTATCGGTAAGAAAATCTTCATGGCGCTTACCGGTATATTTCTGATACTCTTTTTAATAGTGCATCTCATCGGGAACCTTCAGCTGTTCGCCGGTGATGGCGGTGTGGCATTTAACAAATATGCCGAAACACTTGGTCACCTTCCCGGTATTTACGTTCTGGAAGCTGGTCTTGGCTTACTATTTTTGCTCCATATACTTAACGGTCTGCACCTCTGGTGGAATAACCGCAAAGCGCGTCCGGTGAAATATAAAGTAAACAAACCATCCGAAGGCGCTACTGTTTTTTCACGCACGATGGTTCTTACAGGAAGTATCACTTTTATTTTTCTTGTTGTACATCTCAGAACATTTTGGTACGCAAGCAAAATTGAAAACCCCGGCGGGAATCTCTTCGATCTTGTTGTAGAATCTTTCAGGGATCCGATCTATTCGGTGTTCTATATTATTGCGATGGTTCTGTTAGGATTCCACCTCAACCACGGGTTTCAGAGCGCATTCCAGACTTTCGGATGGAACCATTCCAAATATTTTCCGTTTATTAAAAACCTTGGTACACTTTACGCCATACTGATGGCGGTTGGTTTTGCTTCTATGCCGATTTATTTTTTACTAGGAGGTAACTGATGACGAAATTAGATTCTAAAATACCGGAAGGACCCATTGCCGAAAAATGGACCAATCACAAGTTCAACATGAAACTTGTTAACCCGGCAAACAAAAGAAAATATGATATAATCGTTGTCGGTACCGGTTTGGCAGGAGCTTCAGCTGCCGCGACTCTTGGTGAATTGGGTTATAATGTAACCGCGATTACCTATCATGATTCCGCCCGCAGAGCACATAGTATAGCCGCTCAGGGTGGTATTAACGCCGCGAAAAATTACCAGAACGACGGTGACTCGGTTTACAGACTTTTTTACGATACAGTAAAAGGCGGTGATTTCCGCGCGCGCGAGGCAAATGTATATCGTCTTGCCGAAGTATCAAATAATATTATTGATCAGTGTGTTGCCCAGGGTGTTCCGTTCGCAAGGGAATATGGCGGTCTGCTTGATAACCGTTCTTTCGGTGGCGCTCAGGTTTCACGTACATTCTATGCGAAAGGTCAAACCGGACAGCAGCTTTTGCTCGGCGCCTACAGCGCGCTTTCCCGTCAGGTGAAAAAAGGTAAAGTTAATATGGTTACCCGTCGAGAAATGCTCGATATTGTTGTTGTTGACGGTGTAGCAAGCGGTGTTGTTGTACGTAATATGGTCAATGGAGAAATTGAAAGATACTCCGCGCACGCTGTTATTCTCGCTACCGGCGGATATTCCAATGTTTTCTTTCTCTCAACCAACGCAATGATGTGTAACGCGACCGCAGCGTGGAGAGCTCACAGAAGAGGAGCATATTTCGCAAATCCGTGTTATACTCAGATTCACCCTACATGCTTGCCTGTTCATGGTGAAAGTCAGTCAAAACTTACACTTATGAGTGAAAGTTTGCGTAATGACGGACGTATATGGGTAAGTAAAAAACAGAACGATATGCGCGCTCCAAATGATATTCCGGAAGAAGAAAGAGATTATTATCTTGAGCGTAAGTATCCTTCGTTCGGGAACCTTTCACCCCGTGATATTTCTTCACGAAGCGCTAAAGAAGCTATCGATGATGGTAGAGGCGCTCAGGGGCAGGATGCCGTTTATCTTGATTTCCGCGATTCAATCAATCGTTTGGGTAAAGACGCCATAGAAGAAAAATATGGGAACCTCTTTGAAATATACGAAACAATAACTGGTGAAAACCCCTACAAGGTACCGATGAAAATTTATCCCGCTCCTCATTACACAATGGGTGGATTGTGGGTAGATTATAATCTTCAGAGTACAATACCGGGACTTTTTGTCGCAGGTGAAGCGAACTTCTCTGATCACGGCGCAAACCGTCTGGGTGCTTCTGCGCTTATGCAGGGACTGGCAGATGGTTACTTTGTAATTCCTTACACAATCGGTAATTATCTCGCGAGCGATAAACCCGTTAAGGAAGATACAACTCATGCTGAATATGATAAAGTTCAGACAGAAGTTGAGGAAAGGTTTAATCAACTACTCAACATAAAGGGTAAAAAGACTGTTGACGAAATCCACAAAAAACTTGGCAGAATAATGTGGAATAAAGTCGGCATGGCTCGTAACGAAGCCGGTTTGAAAGAAGCCGTCACTGAAATCCAGGAACTCCGAAAAGAGTTTTATGAAGATGTTAATGTAGTAGGTGATTCCAAATCTCTCAATCAGAACCTCGAACGCGCCGGAAGAGTTGCCGATTATCTCGAACTTGGCGAACTTATGGCTGTTGACGCGCTTAACCGAAACGAATCGTGTGGCGGACATTTCCGCGAAGAGTATCAGACCGACGAAGGTGAAGCTTTGAGGAATGATGATGAATTCACAAACGTCTTCGCGTGGGAATATAAATCTGATTCAAACTGGGAGCTGCACAAAGAAGATCTGCAATTTGAGTATGTAAAATTAGCTCAAAGGAGTTACAAATAATGGCACATAATACTATAAAACTTAAACTGAATATCTGGAAGCAGGCTAACCCCGATTCAGCCGGCGGCTTCAAAGAATACAATGTAGAAGTATCTCCCGACGCGTCTTTCCTTGAGATGCTCGATGAGCTAAATGACAATCTTGAACGGAATAGTGAAGAACCTGTTGCTTTTGAAAGTGATTGTCGTGAGGGTATCTGCGGTACTTGCGGACTTGTAATAAATGGTCTTCCTCACGGTCCGTTACCCAAAATTGCTACTTGCCAGCTTCACATGAGGCATTTCAAAGATGGTCAAACTATCTGGATTGAACCATTCCGCGCAAAAGCGTTCCCGATCATGAAAGATCTGATTGTTGATCGTACCGCCCTTGATCGTATAATTCAGGCGGGTGGTTATGTCTCTATCAATACAGGTGGTGTGCCCGACGCAAACGAAATAGCTATTCCGAAAGAGATAGCTGCTGAGGCTTTCGACGCTGCGGCTTGTATTGGATGTGGTGCCTGTGTCGCGGCTTGTAAGAATGCATCGGCGATGTTGTTTACCAGCGCGAAAATTTCTCAGCTTGCGCTCCTTCCACAGGGACAAACTGAACGCCATGAGCGTGTTGAAGCAATGGTTAAAGAAATGGACGAAAACGGTTTCGGAGCTTGTACCAACACATACGCTTGTGAAGCTGAGTGTCCTAAAGGTGTATCGGTTAAAAATATCGCGAGGATGAACAGAGAGTTTTTCGGCGCGAAAGCAAAATCGAAAAATCTTACTTTTTAGAAATAAACTACACAATTATAAATTCAGGGCGCTCAATCAGGGCGCCTTTTTTTTTCTGCTCCCGGACTCATATTTGAGCAATTCCCGGATAGATGCCCGCTTCTCCGAGCATGGCATATACTGCATGGTGTCATTTCCGCGGATCCGCCAAGGCGGAGGAAATCTAATCTTATAAAACTGGATTCATGTCGAAGCCGGGTATAACATAATACAAGGCTCCCGAGGTTCGCCTGTCCCGCAACGCGGGAAAGGGTCGGACAATTGAAGGCCCTTGCACACTGACGGGTCTTCGAGTGCCTCAGACAACTCTGATCATAGATCACTGAGTTTTCGCCGGTTCCACAATGAGGGAAAAGATATAAGAAAATTTCTGCATTTTCGTAACATTAACCCACGGTTTGAACCGTGGGGAACAGGACAGTGACACAACACTTCCAAACCGTTTTAACGGTTTCGCGTATCATAAAACGGTTAAAACCGTTTATTTTCCATACATCCGGATTCCCCACGACTGAAGTCATGGGTTAATGATTTGAAAACTCTACCTCACCTTTATTTACCGAGCCGGGTAGCACAAACCGGGTACAACGCAATTTCCCGGTTAGATGCCCGATCTGGTCGGGCATGACAAAAAACACAATGTCATTCCTGCGAAAGCAGGAATCCAGAGATGCCGTCTTGTCGCAATGCTGCAAACCGAACCCACTCCTCTTGCATAGTTATCAGTCACAAGTCGTAAGTCTGAAGTCAAAAACGAAAAACAAAAACTGGATACCCGCCTTCGCGGGTATGACAAAAATTGGATAATTGTCATTCCTGCGAAGACAGGATTCCAGAGATATCGTGTTTTCGCGATACCGAAATCATAACCCTTCAAATCATCCTCCGTCTTTCGACTATCGTCGAAATCCACCTCCTTCAAACGGAGGACTTTTACAACCAGCAACTTTTTCAACAGTCATTTAGGATGGGTTCCTATTGGTTGAGGTAAGAAAAACAAGATGCCCTCAGCATTTGACGAATCCAGGGGCATGACAAATACAAGGCTCCTGTGCTTCGATGTAACTCAGCAACCTTCTCTTCTGTCCCGCAAAGCGGGGAAGAACCGGTCTAAAGTCTTTGGTCAAAGACTAATAACATGATACTCGTCTATATTAATCTTAGTTATCAGTCACAAGTCGTAAGTCTGAAGTCAAAAACGAAAAACAAAGACTGGATACCCGCCTTCGCGGGTATGACAAAAATTGGATAATTGTCATTCCTGTGAAGACAGGAATCCAGAGATATCGTGTTTTCGCGATACTGAAATCATAACCCTTCAAATCATCCTCCGTCTTTCGACTATCGTCGAAATCCACCTTCCTCAAAAGGAGGACTTTTACAACCAGCAACTTTTTCAACAGTCAAAAGTCCTTCCCTTTACTAAAGGGAAGGATGCTCCAGAGGCGCACAGGTTTAGGATGGGTTCGTTTTATGCTTGAATCCAGTTGTTTCTTCGTGATCATTAGTCGTAAGTCAAAAAACAAAAACATAGATGCCCAATCAATTCGCCGGGGCGAAGAGAATGACAATTCAGTTATTTCATCCCCTTCTCCTGCTGACAGGAGAGGGGGTTGGGGGTGAGGTCAGAAAATCCAGGATTATCTTTGGCTTTACCAAATTATCCTACAACTGAAGTCATGGGTTAATGATTTGAAAAACTCTCCCGCAGTCGAATGTCGGATGTCTCAAGTCAAAAGACTTTCGACCGGCGACTATTAAATCAGTCCTTTTCTGATAGCCTTTGCCACCGCTTCAGATTGCGAGTGGACGTGAAGTTTAGTGTAGATATTTCTGATATGATGCCTTACAGTATCAACACTGATGTAAAGTACATCAGCAATTTCGTTGTAATTATTCCCTTCTGCCAGACGTGTGAGGACTTCAATCTCACGAGGAGTAAGTTTATATTCATCCTCAACAGGCTCAGCCTGATTCTGCTGCTGAAAAACGGTTATCACCTGTCGCGCTATTCTGGAGCTCATCGGGCTGCCGCCGTCATAAACCTCGCGTATTGCTTCAAGTAATCTGCTTGGGGGTGTCTTTTTAACAAGATAACCACAAGCACCGGCGCACAACGCTTCAAACACAACATTACTCTCTTCATAAACTGTGAGCATAAGGATGGACAAATCGGTATCAATTTTCATTGCTCGTTTAACACCTTCAATACCATTTATACCCGGTAACCCGATATCCATAAGTACAACATCGAGAAGATCTTCCTTCAGTTCAGCTAAAAATGATTCGCAATCACCAAAAGAGCCGATACATTTGTAGCCTTCGGTTCCGTTAATAAGGGCGGCCAGTCCCTCACGGATATTGTTATTATCTTCAACTATCGCAACTCTGATCATACTAACCGGGGGTTAAATGTTATTAAAGATAGATTTTAATCTTTTCAATTTACTGAATTTACCGCGAAAAATGATTTCGGTACCATAATTCGCCGCGGAACGGAAGGTTACTTCCCCGCCAATCAATTCGGCACGGCTCTTCATATTTTTAATACCGTTTCCGGTTGTTTCGCGAACATCATTAAGCCCCTGACCATTATCCTTTAGTGACAACACGAGTATATCACCGGAAATTTTCGCGACCAATTCAATTTTACTGCATTGACTATGTTTGATACAGTTGTGAATACCTTCCTTAAAAATAAGAAAAAGATTTTGTTTATAGTCCATGTTTAATTTTAGTTGATCAAGTCCATCATGCGATGATATCCTGAAAGCTACTCCCAGTTCTGAGAGGAGATCAGAGTACGAATCTTTCAATCGTATTAGCAGATCTTTCAGAGTATCCCGTTTCGGGTTAACCATCCATACAATATCGCTCATTGAATCAATAAGTGAACGAGCTGTATCAGAAAGAGTGCTCATTCGCTTTGAAATAGCCGGTGAATCTTTTTTAAGTTCTACGGAGGTTAATTCACTTAATATAGAGATTTCTGTTAATCCGGCTCCAATATTATCATGCAGATCGGCAGCAAGTTTTGATTTGATGCGTTCAATCGCAAGCAAATGGTCAAACCTGAGTTTGAACGCAAGTGAAATGACGCTTATCAATCCAAAAATGCCCAACGCGATAAACCACCAGGTGTACCAAAACGGTGGATGAATTACAATACTGATATTATCTTCCTCTGTATTCCACACTCCGAACCGGTTTACCGCGCGTACTCTGAATTTATAATATCCCGGAGCAAGGTTCGCGTAACTAACACTTCTAACTCCGGCAGCAGCCTGATGCCAGTCCTGATCAAGCCCGTCAAGTTTATAAGAATATTTGTAATTACTTTCTTCATTGTAATCCAGCACGGCGAATTCGACCGTAAAGAAATTTTGCGAGTAGGATATTTGTATTTCCTCTTGCTGTCCAACCACAGGTTTGTTAAAAACCTTAAAACTTGTAATCGCTATCGGAACTGTCTGGAAAAACTGACTAATATTCTGTGGATAAAAATGGTTGACTCCGTTAATCCCGCCGAAAAACATCTCACCATCAGGTGTTTTGGAGTAAGCCCCACCGCTGAACTCCATACTCAGCAAGCCGTCATTCATATCAAAATAGCTGATATAATAAATATTATAGTTGAGTTTAATTATTCCATTATCGGAGCTGAGCCAGAGATTATTGCGGTCGTCCTCAAGAATTCCGTATATAACATTACTGTAAAACCCGTTGGATTCGTTATATCGAATAAACCTGCCGGATTCTCTGTCAAATTTATTTAATCCACCTCCGTAAGTTCCTGCCCAGATATACCCGTTCTGATCTTCGTGTATTGCCATAACTCTGTCGTCGCTGAGACTGTGGATATCTTCGGGAATATGGCGGTATGACTCAAATTCTTCTGTTTCCCGGTTGAAACGGGTCAAACCGGCTCCAAAAGTACCTATCCACAAATGTTTGTCGGAGCCTTCCATGATAGTATAGACATTGTTACCGGGAATGGAGGTCGAATCGGATTCATTATACTGATAGCGGGTAAACGATATTTTATTATCACCATCATAGGCGTCGGAAAGCAGAAATTTGTTTAATCCTCCTCCGAAAGTAGCGACCCAGCATGTTTGATTTGAATCGATGTAAATATCAACTACCTGATTTCCACCAATCGATGAGGAATCGTTTTGATCAAATGTATATGTATAGAATTTACCTGATGCCTTATCATAGCGGTTCAAGCCACCACGATAAGTCCCGATCCATAATGATCTTCCGTCACCGGTTATAGCACGAACATGATTGTCGCTCAAAGAATACGGGTTATCAGGGTCCCGGAGGATATACTCAAACTTGTTTTCTTTTCTGTTGTATTTATTCAGTCCGCCCTTGTAGGTACCAAACCAGAAAATATTGCTATCTTCTGTATATACTTCCCAAACAACATTGTCGTTGAGTCCCTTATCGGGGTATTGCCGGTTTATCTGTTCAAACTTCTTTTCAACTTTGTAAATTTTGCTTATTCCCTGCGCGAGATGAGCGCCCACCCAGATAATTCCGGAATTATCTGCAAAGACAGATAAAATTTCATCGTCAGCAATTGTATTAGGCAATTGTGAATCATGCCTGAAAGTAAACCAGGTATTTTCATCAGGATTAAATTTTGTTAATCCTCCCCCAAAAGTTCCTAACCATAAATTCCCTGAACCATCCTCGGTTATTGATACAATGTTGGAGGAATTTAGCCTGTTTGCCGAGTTGCTGATATTATTGTAGTGTGTGAATACCTTTGTCTGGCTGCGACCTGAGATATCAAAACTATACAAACCAACCGAGTTGGTACCAATCCATAAAAGAGAATCACCGGAAATATGCAATGTATTCAGATATAGACTTTCACCGTTACTCCTGTCGATGATAGGATCATATCTGTCGAACCTGAAAATAAACCCCTCGGAGAAGGGATCGTGATGAAGAAATATTTTATTAAGTCCACCACCAAAAGTAGCAAGAAACATATTTCCTCTCGAATCGGCGGTGATATCAAGGATTCTGTTGGAGTGGAGCCCGTCATCGTTAAAATCAGCGTTAATATGTAGTAGCTCGCCGGTGCTTTTTCTGTAGATTTTTATACCGTTGCCCCAGGTACCGACCCAGATATTACCGAATTTATCTTCCTTGAGGGAGGTAATTGAGTTTGGACCCATTCTACTGAATAATAATGGTCCGGCATAGTAGTTCGTTGTTATTGTGGGCACTTCCTCATCAGGAGAGGTGATATTTATTACATCAATCTTTGATTGTTTTCTGTCAAATTTATTCAGTTTGCCATCAAAAAGCCCTATCCAGATAATCCCGTCACTATCCTCGTATATATCAATTACACCTTTATCAGAAATGGAAAGTTTCTCAGTTTCACTGTCAGTATATACAGTAAATGAATATCCATCGAATTTATTCAGACCGTTTGCTGTCGCGAACCATAAAAACCCGTCGGAATCCTGGAGGATATCCATTACCGTAGTGCGGGATAATCCCTTCTGAGTACTGATATTTTTTATACGATACTCATCGGGAACGGTTTCGGCAAAAGAAAACGAAATCACCAAAACTGTAAAAAGTAATATGTATAGCTGTTTGCCGGTCAAATTTAAACTGAAACTTCAATTTATTAAAATAGTTCGGAATTGCTTCAAGTTGAATATATCTCTTTAAAAATTAAAGGACAGGGCAAAATTTCGCATCTATATATTTAATTTAATTGTTTATGAGCAACTAGATTTTAACTTCATCTTCCGCATAAGTGTTTTCGGTCTCAAATACCTTCACCCTGATTCTATTGATATTCTGCGGCAAGCCGGCAGACCTAATTTTATCCAGAAAATAGAGGACAAGATTTTCCGCGGTTGAGTCAAACGGGACAACCACATATTTGGAGTCCATTTCTTTAAGGAGTCGGATTAGTTTTTCATCACTTGATTTTACGAGGAAAGAATGGTCAAGTTGCTCAACCAGCGGGCCAATGATATTTTTAACGTCATAATAATCGAGTACCATACCATTATTATCCGGCTCACCTGAAAGCTCGACCATCATTTTATAAGAGTGACCATGCAGATTTATACATTTACCATTGTGAAATGGCAATCGGTGTCCCATTTCCCATCGGAATTCTTTTGCTATTTTCATTACACACCTCTTCTTTCCGGTTCCCAGATGAATTTATGCATCTGCAACTGGAATCTTACATTATTCAATTTATCTTTCAATATCCATTCTGATAATTCCAACGGTTCCAATTTACCGAATACCACTGAGAATAAAACAATATATTTTTCGCTCAGGCAATATTCTTCCACCAGTTTTTTTGACCATGTATAATCTTCGTACGAACCAATCACAAATTTAATTTCGTCGCCCGGTTTAAGATAGTTAAGGTTTTCCATATGGTTCTTTTTCATCATTCCGGAAGAGGGAGTTTTAAGATCCATTATAATCTTAACTCTTTTATCGACTTTATTCACAGGCAAACTGCCTCCTGTTTCCACGAGAACAGTATATCCTTCATCGCAGAGTCGCTCCATCAGCGGAAAAACTTCTTCCTGCATCAAAGGCTCTCCACCTGTTACTTCCACCAGTTTACAGTCATGCTTTTTAATATCTTCCAGGAGAGACTCGATTGAACTGTCATAACCTTCATAAAAAGCATATTCTGTATCGCAATATGTACATCTCAGATTGCAGTAAGTAAGCCGTATAAATACACAAGGCATTCCGGCATATGAGCTTTCACCCTGAATGGAATAAAATATTTCGTTTATTTTTAGCATTTTTGCTATTTCTTGTTTAAAATAATTGACGCAAAAATAGCGATAAGAACCTAATTAAAAAAGTTAAGAATAAATGAGTTAATATGAACATCCAGATATTCGGTACAAAAAAATGCAGCGATACTAAAAAAGCACAAAGGTTTTTCAAAGAACGCGGAATTAAATTTCATTATCGTGAACTTACTGAAAAAGGGGTAAGTCAAGGTGAACTGGATAACATCAAAAGAGTTTTTGATGTTGAGGAGTTAATAGATACAGAAGGCAAACAATATAAAAAACGGAACCTGGCTTTTATACTGCATGATATTGAAGAAGAATTACTTGAAGACCCGCTGCTGTTTAAAACACCGATAGTTAGAAACGGAAACAAAGTTACAATGGGAAATGATCCTGATGAATGGAAAAACTGGCTTGAATGATCATTCTATATTGGTTGCTATGCTGTCTTCCGTTTCCCGATGATATATGTAGGTTGGATAATTGACTTTGGCGATTTTGGCTTTGCCCGAAATTCTGTCAAAGAAGTCGGAGTCCTCACTATAATACACATCATTAAAACCGTTGAAATGGTGGAATAATCGCTTTACGCCAAAGAAGGTTCCACCAATAACGCACTGATCGAGATGTATCCATTTTGATCTATCTTCTTTATCCTTTACATAGGGCGTGCCGATGATATCCACCCCGCCATGAATCAATTCAATTTCCGGGTGATTCTCCATATATTCAACACGAAGCTGCAGGTGGTCAGATTTATATTCATCGTCGCTCCCGAGGAACGTAACATATTTCCCCGCGGCTAGACGAATTCCACTATTCATCGTAATTGGTAATTTTCTGTTTGAATGACGGATATATTTAATGTTCGGATATTCATTCTGGAGTTCGAAGACATATTTGTAACTGTCATCGCTGCTGCCGTCATCCACAACTATTATTTCCCAATCTTTATAACTTTGTGAAAGAACAGAATCGATGGCTCTTTGGAGCAGCTTCTCACGATTGAAAGTTGGAATGATCACCGATACTGCGGGATTTTGATTTTTATATAGCTTCATAATATTAAAATAATAAAATTACCGTTTGCCCGATTACTAATCGTAAAATTATCTGTATGAAAAATAAAACCGATTTGAATAAGAAAAAATTCCTTTCTATATTTCGATAGTTATCAAATTTATAAAGTATAAAACAATGGATGCAAAAAAAGCAACGAAAATAATGAAAGCTTTATCAAATCAAAATCGATTTGAACTTTTCATGGAGATAGCGAAAAGGAATCAGAGCAGTTTTGAAGGTGAAGATTGTTTCGTTTACGATATCATGGATAAATTTAATATCGGGGCTCCTACAGTATCTCACCATCTAAAGGAATTGGCAAACGCTGATCTGATCACAACCGAACGAAAGGGGAAGCTGCTTGTGGCGAAAATTAACGAAAAAACAATGAGTGAGTTCAGTGATATTTTGAATATCAAATAATATTATGAACGTTAATTCGGTAGTTATAAAACTATTATACTGTTAAACTTATGAAAAAAGTATTTTATGTTATCCTGCTCCTTCTGGTAGCCGGAATTTTTATTAATGGAATTTTTACTTCTGCAATTTACGATACGGATGATTTTCGCATGGCTAAAATAATTGATTCACCACAACTTCAGAATGGAGTTTTTGTTAATCCGGAAAACAATTTCGAAATGAAAATAATGAAAAATCTCCCACTGATATTTGAGTTTCTGTTCAAAAAGAATGAAACCAAGCCTCCATACCTGTTACCGGTAAAACAAATCGATTTTGATCAAATAATAAACGTCGGTGAGCAAGTACTTAAAGTTACCTGGGTAGGGCATTCCTCACAGATAATAAATATCGACGGTAAAATAATTCTCACAGACCCGGTCTATGAAAAAAGCGCCGCAATTGTTGGTCCCACAAGATACAACGGTGATGTACCCCTGAATATGGATCAACTCCCCGAGATTGATATTGTCCTGATTTCTCATAATCATTACGACCACCTTAACACTAAAACGCTTACAAAGATCCATCATAAGGTGAAACATTTTATTGTTCCATTAATGGTTGGTGCAGAACTTGAAAAAGCAGGTGTTCCCGCAGCAAAAATAATTGAACTCGATTGGTGGGATGAGATAACGCTCTTCGAAAACTTTATGATCGCCCTTACACCTTCTCAACATTTTTCGGGTAGAAGTCTGTTTGACAGCGGTAAGACATTATGGGGGTCTTTTGTCGTAAGAGGTCCTTATCACAATATTTATTTCAGCGGTGATTCCGGGTATTTTACCGGATTCAAGGAAATTGGCGATAAATACGGACCTTTTGATTATACGTTTATGGAATGCGGGGCTTACGATGAACGGTGGCATACTGTCCATATGATGCCGGAAGAAACAGCGCAGGCTCATATCGACTTGAGAGGAAATATAATGCAGCCTATGCATTGGGGAACATTTGATCTGGCTCTACACGATTGGTACGATCCTATGGTTAGAGTGTCGAAAGCTGCCGACACTCTGGGAATAAAACTTTCAACCCCGATAGTTGGTGAAACAATTACTATAGACAGCAATCTGGTGACAGACAGGTGGTGGGAACCATTTATCCATTCGTTAACAGACAACAAATAATTGTATGCTCATACCCGTATTTACCCACCTGAGGTGGGCTTGAACGGGTATTCAGTTAATTTTTTGGTATCGACTTGATACTATTTTAAAACTACAAGTTTTTTTGTAGAGCGGAATGAGTTGGTAATCAATGAGTAAAAATATATTCCGCCGGAGAGACCGGAGGCGTTAAAAGCCACGCTGTAATTTCCGGCGTTTAACTCCCCTGATAGCAGATTTGCTATCTGCTTGCCAAGTACATCATAAACCTTTAAACTAACATCCGTGGTCTCGGGCAGGGAAAATTTAATTCTTGTTGACGGATTAAAGGGATTAGGATAATTTTGAGATAGCTGATAATCCTCGGGAATATCTCCTTCCTCAACATCTATTCCGGTTAAATCATCAACGTGTACGAGCCATGAAAGCTCTTTATCGCTAAATCCGTTACTTACGATCACACTTACTGTATCGGTTCTCGGTGTCGGGGCAAGCGAGGATGACCTGTATTGATATTGCGCGGTTGTGACCTTGGGTGAAGAATTCAAATACCATGCGTAAGAGATATTTTGTCCCGTCGTGTCTTCTGCCTCAACAGAAAAATTCACACTCCCTTTTTTGTCAATTAAAGTATCAGTAAATGTAGGCATGTAGCTTAAAATTACTGGTACTCCCGGCAGCTGCTCGATACTAACATAATTTTCCCGGATAATCGTCTGGTTTTCCAAGGCGGTCGAAACTTTTAACGATACGGTGTAATTTCCGGTCGTTTCATATAAAAATGCCGGATTTTTTTCTTGTGAGTCTGTATTACCGTCACCGTTAAAATCCCATTCTCTTGAAATCACAGGAGACAGTGGATCGAACCTGCTCAAATCCTTAAAATTCACTTCAAGAGAGCCGTAGCCAAATACGTTGTCACCGGAAAAATTTCCCTGCAAAAACCCCGTTGTAACTTCTTCGGTAATTTCGTGGAGGGTGTTTACATCTTGATTTTCCAGAACAGTGGTCTGACCTGATGGGAAACGTACAACAACACTATCGATCGTTGTGGCGTCTGCCAGTCCGAAATGGGCTATCATACTATTCTGACTGTTAAAACTGTTTTGACCTGAAATCTGGCGTATTTGCCACACAGGAGCACCATTGATCATTGCTTTTATTTTTATTGTTGCGCCAATCGCGCTTCTGTTCGAAACAGTACCGGCCAGCTTAAATTTGGCAAAGTTGTTGCCGTTGGAAGTGGTGTTTTTAAAGAGTCCCTGAGCTTCCCCCTGGATACCGGTAAAATAAAGGTCGAGATCACCATCATTATCATAATCGCCTGAAACCGCGCCGCGTGTACTACCGGATTTTGTAAACGCCGTGTTGGTCTGAGTAAAATTACCGTTTTCGTTTACAAAAAATGTATTTCCTGTTTCAGAAGTGACAACTACATCGAGGTCGCCATCGTTATCAAAATCACCCCAGGAGTTCGCGAGATGATTACCCGTTTGGGTCAGAGCGTTTGATACAAGATTATATTCACCATCTTCATTTATGTAAAATCTGTCGGAAGCCCCGCCATAGTTTGTGAGGAAAGCGTCAAGATCACCATCGTTGTCGTAATCGATGAAATTCCAAACCTGACCGTCTTGCGCATCTGTGCCGATAGCTAAATCATCAATACGTTCCAGAGTTGCGATTCCGGTCTCTTTTAGCATATTGCGATAAAGATAATCAGGCGCGGCAGTACCGGCTGGACCACTGGCGAGAAAGAGATCAAGATCTCCATCCAAATCAAAATCATACCATGTCGGCACAGTGTAAGGAGCAAGGATGGTGGAAAATTCAAAATCATCCACACGTGTAAATCTTCCATCACCGTTTCCTTTCAATAAAAATGAAGGAGTTGCCGGAAATGAGATAAACCCGGCAGGATGAGTAATTACCACGTCAAGAAATCCGTCATTGTTGTAGTCACCAAAAGCGGCTGACCATCCTCTGATATCGTTTTCAGGTTTAAGAGTTGCGTCTAGGATAGGAGTGAAGATGTCATCACCATCATTTCGGTAATATAGTGAAGTATTTCCGGCTATAAAACAATCGAGATCGCCGTCGTTATCAACATCACCCCACGTTGTACCGTTACCCAGATTACCGAGCTGGTTTGAGCCAAGATCCGACACAATTTTCTCAAAGTTTCCATTTCCAAGGTTTTTGAAAAGCTGGTCCCGAGTGGCAAACAGGTCTAATAAACCATCATTATTGTAATCAATCCATGCGGCACCTGAATAATTTGTCGCCGGCGGTGTATCATTAATAGGATTTGACGGATCGCTCACTTTTTCGAATGTTTGAGCGGTTAATTTTTCCGGAATTCCGGCTATTAAAAGTATAAAAGTTAGAATTATTGTTGATAATATTTTCATCTTTTCCCCGCTGGTTTAAGTGTGAGATATTGTTCGTAACAATAATAGGAATAAGATTTAGGGTATGATATTACCCGAAAGGGGCATTTTGCAATTAGAGATTTGTTGAAAGCGTTTGCATACGTAAACAACGTTAAAGATGTTAAAAAAAGTCATTTAGCAGGGTTGTAAAATTTTTGTGCGATTTTGCTTGACAGAATTGTAAATTAATGTTATAATATGTTTGCGATTGCAAACATATGCAAAACAAACAAATTGGGAGTAACAATGAGTTCTAAAACAGTAACAATGAGCGTAAGGATTACCAGCGAGGATGCTGAATTTATCTCCTCGCTGAATATCAACGACGCTGCGACTCCCAGCGATAAGATCCGCGCGATAATTTCGCAATATAAGGATATGGTTCATGGCACAAAAGATTACGGAAAGGGAATTAAATTGATGAAAAATCTTGTGCAGGAGCCAAACGAAATATTGCTTGCAGGCGGTAGAAAACTTAATTTACATTCTGATCTTCCGGGGAAATTCTCCGACTGGGTTACCGAAGCTTTGGCGTTTTATGTTACTTCGGTCCCGGCTGAATCGGGTGAAGTTACCGACGAAGTTTTACATGCCGTTGAGGAGGGAATCGCTAAACGGATTTTTTCGCTGATGGAGTACATCCTGAGAATGGGTGTGACAGAAAAATCACCTACTTACAACACTGCCATTGTAAAGGAGAACATAAATGATGTTCTTGAACTGGCAAAAGTGATTCAACTTTACAGAGAAACCAAAAAGGAGAAATAAAATGAAAGATTCTTTAGCATCGAGAGTTTCGAGGATAATAACCGGTAGTGCTCGTAAAATTGTTGATATACTTGAAAGTCAGGCACCCGAGATTGTAATGGAAGAAGCTATTCATGAAATTGACAGCGCCATTTATGACGTACGTTCCGAGCTGGGTAAGGTCGCTGCCGCAAAACATTTGGCTACCACCCGTCTGGCAGACGCCAATAAAAAACATTCAGATCTAACAGATAAAATTGAACTTGCCATCGATAGCGGCAGGGATGATCTCGCGGAGGCAGCCGTTGCGCAGCAGATGGATCTTGAAGCACAAATACCCGTGATTGAACTATCAATAAGCGAGTCAGCAGAAAAAGAGAAAGAACTTGAAAGCTACATTTCAGCGCTTCAGGGAAAAAAGAGAGAAATGCGGGAGGAACTCCGTGAGCTCAGAAAAGCGAAAGCGGAATCCACATCAGCTTTATCCGCAGGCGCCGAAGGTAATTCCGGGAATGTTGAAGATAAGGTAGCGAGAGCCGAAGCCGCATTTGACAGAATTGTCGAAAAATCAACCGGGTTAGCATCCACAGGTAAAACAAGTCTTGATAACGCAGCACAACTCGCTGAGCTGGAAGAACTTTCACGAAAAAACAGAATTAAAGAACGTTTGGCACAAATTAAAGCGAATAAAGAAAAATGATAGACTTCTTTTTAGCCCCGGAAAATATACCCTTTTCAATTGCGATAGCTCTTATGCTGGCGATTGCGTTCCTTGAAGGCGTAGGTATGATCATCGGTTTGGGATTCTCAAATCTGATTGACTCGGTACTCCCGGAGTTTGATTCGAGCCCCGATATTGATATCGATGCCGGCATTGATATTGACGGCGTGGGTGATACATTTGTAACTCCGTCTCCTTTTACCAAACTTATGGCTTGGCTTCAGGTGGGGAAAGTACCATTTCTTATATTGATGATAATATTTCTAACAACATTCGGGTTTGCCGGATTTGTTCTGCAATCCCTTATTAAATCGGTCCTTACGTTTTATCTGCCATGGTTCATAGCGATCATTCCGGCTATAATAATAGCATTACCAATAGTCAGGGTGTCAGGGAATTTAATCGCGAGAATTATCCCGCAGGATGAAACCAGCGCGGTTAGCGAAAAATCATTTATCGGGCAGATTGCAACTGTAAGTACCGGAAAAGCAGAAAAAGGGAATCCGGCTCAGGCTAAATTGAAGGATAAATTCGGACAAACACATTATATACTGGTTGAGCCCGAATCAACGGGAGAAGCATTTGAACAAGGTAGTGAGGTTCTTGTAATTAAACAGAGCGGCAGTTTGTTTACCGTCATTGCCAACCCAAGCAGTTCATTGAGTGACAATACACTTTAACAGGAGGATTAAATAAATGGATTCATTGTCAGTAATTATTACGTGGGTATCAATAATACTTGTAAGTCTTATGGTAGTCGCGCTTATTTTATCAAAATTATACCGCAGGGCATCAAAAGAAATTGCTTTTGTGAGAACCGGTCTGGGTGGTCAGAAAGTTATCATGAACGGTGGAGCGATTGTACTTCCGGTTATGCATGAAACGATTCTGGTAAACATGAATACTTTACGTTTGGAAGTTCGCAGAGCAAATGAACAGGCATTGATCACGCGAGACAGAATGAGGGTTGACGTGACAGCCGAGTTTTATGTAAGAGTTAAACCACTCGTTGAGGCAATCGCGGACGCCGCTCAAACTCTCGGTAGAAGAACACTCGATACCAAAGCGTTGAAGGAGTTGATTGAAGGTAAATTTGTTGACGCGCTTCGTGCCGTTGCCGCTGAAATGGCAATGGAAGAACTTCATGAACAGCGGGTTCAGTTCGTGCAGAAAGTGCAGGCGGCAGTGTCTGAAGATTTGCTCAAAAACGGACTTGAGTTGGAATCAGTTTCTCTTACCGCGCTTGATCAGACGAATCGTGATTACTTTAATCCGCAAAACGCGTTTGACGCCGAAGGTCTTACCCGATTGACCGAAGAGATTGAATCGCGAAGAAAACAGCGTAACGATATAGAACGTGATACCGAATTAAAAATCAGTCAGAAAGACCTCGAAACAGAACGCGAAAAGCTGAATATTAATCGTGAGGAACAATACGCCCGCATGATGCAGGTGCGTGAAGTTGAGGTTAAAAAAGCTGCTGAAGCATCTGAAACCCAGGTGCAGCAGGCTGAGAAAAAACGCGTCGCCGATGAAGCGGAAATTACAGCAAAGCAGCAGGTTGATCTGGCACATATTCAATCTGAAAGAATGGTTGAAGAAAGCCGAATTGAGAAAGAACGTTTACTTAAAGAAAGAGAAATCGAAAGGCAGCGCGCAGTTGAGTCGGCAGATATTGAAAAGGATAAATCGGTTAAACTTGCCGATCAGGATAGACAAATAGCAATTGCGGAAAAATCTAAAGCACAGTCACTTGCTCAGAGTGAAGCTGAGCAGGCGCGTTCAAAAGCTGTAAAAGCTTCTGAAGAAGTTGAAACTGTAAAAGAAACAGAAATCGCGAACAGATTAAAACAGATCGAACTTATCAAATCAGCCCAGGATGCCGAGAAAGAGGCTATCAAAATCACAGTTGCCGCCGAAGCAGATAAAAAAGCGGCTCTCGATAAAGCTGAAGCTGTTAAAACCGAAGCAGAAGCCGCCGCTGAAAAAGAACGCATCACTTCAAAAGGTAAAGCCGACGCTGAAAAAATGCTTGCCGAGGCCGCGGAACTTAAATACAAAGTTGAAGCTGAAGGTAAACGCGCTCTTAACGAAGCGGAAAATATCCTTACATCTGATGTTATGGCTATGCAGATTAAAAAAGCGATTATCGAAAATCTTTCCGATATTGTTGCATCGAGTGTTAAACCTCTTGAAAGAATTGACGATATTAAAATTTATCAGGTTGGTGGATTGGGAAATAACGGCGGAGATGGAAGTGCAAAGTCGGGATCAGGCGAAGGGAACAATCTTGCCGATCAGGTTGTCAACTCTGCTTTGAGATATCGTGGACAAGCACCTTTGATTGACTCTATTATGCGCGAGATTGGGATGGTTGGAAGTGATATAAACGGTTTAACCGCTCCGTTGAATAATCAGACGGAACAAAAAAGCTCCGATGAGAAATCAGACGAGAAAAAAGGAGAATAGCATGTTTTCACGTTTTAAATTCGTATTTACATTTTTATTGATGTTAAGTAGTATTATCGCCGCGCAGGATCTTCAAACTGTTATCGGTAAATACTATGATGCTGTTGGA
The DNA here is from genome assembly GCA_022181065.1 of Melioribacteraceae bacterium. Taxonomy (GTDB): domain Bacteria; phylum Bacteroidota; class Ignavibacteria; order Ignavibacteriales; family Melioribacteraceae; genus BQMY01. The sequence continues at coordinate 19,700 of BQMY01000094.1, forward strand.
ATGGATAAAATAAAAGAGATAAAATCTGTAAAGACTGTCTCTGATCTTAAACAGATGGGCATGGATCTTGTTGTTACCGAGATGAAAAAACGACCCTCATACCATAAATCGATCGCAGAAGTTAACGGAGCCAGGATCATTTCAGTTTACAATGGTATCACTGCATGGATGATCAATCCCATGACCGGCAGCACTGCTCCGGTAGATGTGCAGGGAGAAGAACTGATCAGACTTAAATATCAGGCAACCATTGAAGGTCTGTTTTATGCCTATCAAAAAGATGAAAATGTAAAAACAGAATATATTGGTGAAGTAAAACTTGACAATAAATCTTACGAAAGTGTAAAGTTTACCCTTCCTACAGGAGATGATGTTCAGGTATTTATCAGCAAGGAAACGTGGTATATAGACAAAGTTATCCTGTCTCAGAGCATGGGTGGTCAAAAAATGAGCTCAACAATCAAGCTCGGCAACCACACCAAAACAGATGGAATGGTATTTCCATACAGCGCTGAAGTTACTGTGAATGGACAGCCAATGTTTTCATCCAAAGTGAGAACGATAGAGTTTAACCTCGATATTCCTGATAGCGAATTTTCCAAATAAATTGTGGGGGCTGACTACTTTTTAGTCAGCCCCCGAATGTTGTAGAGTATAATAGGCAAGCAAAAGACTGGATACCCGTTCAATTCGGCGGGGCGAAGGGTATGACAAACCTGGGGAAGTGTCATTTCCACATTTACCCGCCACAGGTGGGCTTGATTGGAAATCTATTCTATTAAAACTGGATTCATTTCGAAGCCGGGCATAACAAAAGATAAGACTCCCGAGGTTCGCCTGTCCCGTAATGCGGGAAAGGATCGGACAATTGAAGTATCTTGCACTCTGATGGGTTTTCGACAAGCTCAGACACCTCTGATCATAGATCACTCAGTTTTCGCCGGCTCCCCTCTTACAGGAAGGGATTGGAGAGTGAGTTAAGAAAATTTTCGCGCTTTCGTCACATTAACCCACCGGTTTGAATCTTGGGGAACAGAACGAATACACAACACTGCCGAACCGTTTTAACGGTTTCGGATATCATAAAACGGTTAAAACCGTTCTGATTAAAATACTTTCTTCTTGACCCACGACTGAAGTCATGGGTTAAGGAATTGAAAACTCTCCCTCACTTTTATATACCGAGTTGGGTAGTATAAACCGGATACAATGAAATTTCCAGATAGATGCCCGCTTCTGCGAGCATGCATAAACAGTATGGTGTCATTTCCGCGGATCCGCCGTTGGCGGAGGAAATCTAATCTATTAAAACTGGATACCACCTACGTGGGTATGACAAATAATTCTGATTCATCACAATTTCAGGCTGGTGTATCAGGATCTCTGGAAAAGGATTTGCCGAAATTTAACTTCAGATTGCTTTTCTTTTACGGAGGCGATGTGAGTTTTGTATTAGTATTCCTGTGACGATAAGCAGCAGACCAGCAACCGAGGATATCATAATTGTTTCACCCAGAATAAGCGCGATAAAGATGAATGAAATGAAAGGGGATAAATACGCGAATGTACTCGTTTTCGCTTTGTTTGTACTTAATTTCATTCCCTTCGACCATAGGAAAAATGTGATTCCCATTTCAAAAAATCCGATATAAGCAGAACCGGCAAGGTATTGCAGCTCGGGAAAAATAAAATCTCCGGTAAAGGCAATATAAATTGCAGAATAGACCGCTCCGAAGAAAAATGAACCGAGAAGTTTTAGAGAATCATCCCCCTTGAATACCATCTTGAGAATCCAGAATCCTGCCCATATTATGGAAGAACCCGCCGCCAGTATTACCCCGAACAGATTATGAAAGCCAAGTGCAAGAATATCACCTCGTGTCGCGATTACTACAACTCCGAAAAACGCGGTTATATGTCCCAGAACAGTAACAATGGAAGCCTTTTCTTTCAGAAACATTACCGAGAAAATTGATATCGCTATCGGCCAGGTGTAGTTAAGGGGTTGTGCTTCCTGTGCCGGAAGCAGTGAATATGCCTTGAATAAAACAAGGTAATAGAGAAACGGATTTAATAACCCAAGTAAGGCGAATTGTTTTATACTTCCCGGAGTGAGCAACTTCTTGAAGTTAAGTTTTTTTTCAAAATACATCACAATTACAATTGAAAAAAAACTGAAAATTGAAGAATAAAACAGCATTTGCGCAAAAGTAATCCCCTCGAGGGTTAGCTTGAACACGGTTGCGACAGTTGACCAAAATAATACCGCGCTGATAGCGAATATTGCTGATTTTTTGCTGTTCTCCATGAAACAAAACTAAACAGGCAGAGATTAAAAGCAAAGTAAAATTAACGTTGAGAGGTTGAAAAATGGTAAAGCGGGGTTAATTGAGTAAATATCTCTACTGATACCCCCAATAAAGCAGATGTGAAAATAAATGGCGAATCTTTTAAGAAGACTTTCTGAAACAGGAGTCTGTCATAATTATTCAGAAAGCCTGCATGTTTTGATATATCGAATGAGTTGACAAGTTCTACGGGAGGATCTCCCAGTTTGTAAAGGGCGTATTGTTTATTTATCCCGGTTGATAAAAAGAGGTTATCCAGTTGCTCGGGATGATTATTGCGGTTTTTGCGGAAGAAATTATTACGCATGGATTTGTTGTTAATATCAAGCCCTATTTGAATTTCATCTTTGTTGAGATAGATGAAAAATTCAGGATCGCCTGAAAATCGCCCGAAATGAATGAGAAAGTAATCACGTAATTTTGCATCCGGATTAAATCGGGCATCAGGAAATTGCTTCTTGATAGTTATATTAATTTTTGGTTCTGTCCGGATATCGGGACTGATTGAATGTAAAAAAGGCGCAAGCTCTGAAATCAGTACCCGCGCCGGAAGAAGAAATAATTCTTCATATCTTTTTCTGTTCGAGTTAAACCATTCGGGTTTTGGGTTTTGGTTCAGTTCCGAGAGAAAATTAAAAATATCAGGATGAAATCCCTCGAACCGGACGCTTTTCATTTCAATACATCATACCGAGATTAAGAGTTATGTAAAAAGCCCCGATATTTTTTCTTGTTCTTCCTTCAAGGTTTTCAACCCCTGCTCCCGGGAGGACTGAATAATAATAGCGCATGTTTATTCCTACAAGATTGTTTTTACTGAGTCCGAAGTTTGCGCCAAATCCAACATAACCCCCAACGGCAATTTTGCTTTGGGTATCGCCAAAAGCGTTAAAAAATTCCTTTTCGTAGGGTGTGGTCAAGACTACTGAAGGTCCAACTCCCGCATTAATGTAAGGACGAAGATTGTCTGTAATATCATCAGCAAAAAGTCGGTATTGCACTCCAAGAGTTATTGGTATCAGGAATACCCTGTTTTTTTTGCCAATAACGTATGTCTGACCAAAATAGTCAATATATTCAATTTCTTTATCATCTTTCGATTCCGAGAAGGAAAGATCGATAAAGCCGGTAAGATCGCGGTTAAACTGCTGTCGGTAGAAAGTACCAAGTCCGAATCCGCCTTCGCCAAACATTATATCAACTCCCCAGGAATTATCAGGGAAATTTTCGTTTGGTTTTTCGGGTGCCATTTCTCCAATTTTCTGCGCGGATAGAAGTGAAAAGGAGCTTAATAAAATTATCATTAAATATTTCATTTTATATCCCGCTTAAATTTTTGCAATTATTAATAAATATAGTGATTTTAAATTCATTATTTCAGTGTCAAATTTTGGTGTTATGATAAACGTCAATTCTGCTACTTTTTGGGATGAACAGTACAAAAATAGTAAAGATGTATGGAATCTAAACAATTCTGTGCCTGTTTTTGTTCAGTTATTGGAAGAAGAAAAATTTTTGCACCCCTCAAAATTACTTATTCCCGGTTCGGGAAAAGGGTATGAGTTAATTGATGCCGCCAAACGTGGTTATGATGTTACCGGTATTGATTTTTCGGCTGAGGCAAACAACTTCGCCAAAAATTTAGCCTCTGAAGAAGGTTTGAAGATAGAAGTATTGAATGAAGACTTGTTTGAGTTGGGTAAGAATCATTCTGAAGAGTTCGACTATATTTTTGAATATGTGACAATCTGCGCCGTTTTACCAGATCGAAGAATGGACTTACTACGCAATATAAATTCTGCGCTAAAACAGGGGGGTAAATTTATTTCACTACTTTTCCCGATTGATAAACGTGATGGCGGTCCCCCTTTTTCAATAGATATGTTTGACTTTTTTAAAATGGCGAAAGAGGTATTTTCACCTGTCTATTTTTCGAGAAAAATAAATTCAATAAAACCACGCAGGAACAACGAGGTGTTATTCATTTTCAAAAAGGGAGAAAATGGCTAAAAATCTGGAAATTAAAGTAAAAGTAGAGTCTCTGAATCAGATTGAAAATATACTCCTCTCCAATAAATTGAGGCAAATTGAAATTCTGGAACAGAAGGATATTTACTATAAAACAACTACTGGCAGGCTTAAACTCCGTATTGAAAACGGGGATGAGCGACTGATATATTATAATCGCTCCGAACAAAAAGGTGAAGAAAGATTTTCCGACTACGAGTTGCTTGAGATCTCTTCTGCAAACGGTGAAAGTTTTTTTTCAAAGCTATATGATATATTAGTAGTTGTCGAAAAACGAAGGGTACTTTATATCCGGGAGAATACAAGAATTCATCTCGACTTAGTGAAAAATCTGGGAGAATTTGTTGAGCTGGAAACAATCGTTACTGTTGACGAAGGTAGCGCTCTAAAAGAATTTGAGTTTGTGGTTCAGATGCTTGGACTTAAGCAATATGAAGAATATAGAGGATCTTATTCAGACCTAATGTTGGCGGGATTATGATATACAGTAACAGAGATATCCGATCGTTAAATTTCAGCAATCTCATTGAGGATACGCTAAATTCGGGTAAACCGGAAGATACTTTGTTTCTGGTTCCTACAAACCGACTAGCGCGAAATCTCAAAAAACTTCTCATTGACAGAATGCCCGGGAAAACTGTTTCCGTTATTAATATCGAAACACTAACCACCCTTTCATTAAAAATTCTTGAAGATAAGCTTACGTTCAGGGAGCTTAGTGACGCAGGCTCGGCAGTAATGATAAGTCATATTACTTCCGGGATTAACTTCAGATATTTCAAAAATTACAAGGGAAAATTTCCTGAAGGTTCGCTCGACCGGATCAGAAGTGTAATAGGGGAGTATAAAGAACATGGTATATCACCCGATCTTCTTCGCAAGGAAGCAGAAACACTCGAAGGTTCGGAAAAACTGAAAGCTTTTGATATTGCGGATATCTACGAACGCTACAACGAGAAGAACAAATCCCTGAAGGTTTATGAACTCGGGGATATTTACGCTCACCTTAATAATCTTGAAGATTATGAGATCAAAGACGCGTTTGGTAAACATTTCCCAAAAGTTGTGAGAATTATCGCCGCCGGGTTCGACGAGTTTACTTCGCCTGAGGGAAAGATACTTCAATCCCTTTCGATGATGACCGGAATTGATTTATACATTGATTTCGATTACTACAAATTCAATCCGATGATATTTTCACATCTCGAAAGAACTGCTGTAATTCTGGATATGCTTGAATTCAAACGGGCTGAAGATATTTCACCAGATACTACTTCGGGTTTTATCACGGATGTAAAAGAACGCCTGTTTCTTAACAATGGCGGCAAAACCGACAAATACAGAGATAAATTGTTAACAATCAGGGCGTTTAACAAAAATGAAGAGATTGAGCTTATCGCTTCGGAAGTTAAAAACTTGATTGTAACCGAAAATATAGAACCAAACAAAATTTGTGTGGCATTCAATCTGGTGTCAGAATTTACCCGTGAAATTAAGGAAAAGTTCGAGGCATACGGTATCCCCGCGAATATTACCGACCGTCCGAATGTGGATGCGTCCTTTCCCGTGATTGCGCTGATAAACTTTTTCGAAATCACAGAGAACAACTTTTATTTCAAGAGTATATTGCGGGCACTTAACAGCGGATTTTTATCGCTGGATAATATTAACGCGGAAAATCTGAAACGAATAGCGTCAGACCTGAAAATTGTATCGGGCAGAGAAAACTGGAAAAATAAAATCGGAGCCGAAATACACAATCTGAAGTCGGGCAACGCTGATATTTTGTCAGAAAAGAAGATTAAAGCTCTCGAAAAAGGGTTAAAAGATATAGAGCGAATTGAAAGTTATCTCAAACCTTTTGAGAAAAAACTCACCCCGGCAGCATTCTCAATTGGATTCCTTGACCTTATCACAAAACTAAAGATTAAGGATAATCTGCTTTCTGAATCGTTCGGGATGGAGGAAGATAACATCAAAGCGTTTACCGCATTCCTCGAAACTGTTAACGAAATCATGAAGCTTATTGAGCTGGAATATGGTGCCAGCGCCGATTTTGATATCAAGTTTTATCTGGAATCGATCAGAACCGCGGCATCTAGAGCGAGATACAATATCAAGGAGAAGCAGGGGTACGGTGTAATAGTTACAAGTGTGAATGAAATACGCGGACTTAAATACGATTATCTCTTTATCGGGGGTTTGAATGACGGAATATTTCCCACAAGATTCCAACCCGAAATATTTCTCTCCGGCTCCTATCGTAAAGCGGAAATCACACATCAGACTGAGGAAAGATTCCACTTTTATCAGGCGCTTAAGGTCTGGAAAAAGCGACTATATCTTTCTTCATCGGCAAGTGACGGGAAAAAGGAACTCGTTGAATCAAGTTTTATGAAAGACTTTACCACATTGTTCGAGGTTGAAGAGATCAGCTCTGAAAAGTACAAAGATTATCTATTTACAAATAAAGGTACTCAGATATCTATCGGGACAGGTGAAGCGACATTCAGCGACCAGTTAGAGCAGATTTTTGGAAAAGAGTTTACCCAATTTGTGCAGGATAACAAAAAAATATTCAGTTTGCGCGCCGGAAGTTTTGCCTCGGAATCAGCATATAACGGCTTTCTTTGGGACGAGTATGGTAATGTGCCCGCAGCGTTAGCCGATTATAGCTCAAAACAATATTCTATCTCCCGGCTGGAAAATTACGCCAGGTGTCCGTACAAGTTTTTTCTCGATAGTGTCCTTAAAATTGAGGTTGTTGAAGAACCAACCGAAGATATTGAAGCTATGGAGCTTGGTACAATTTTTCATGAAATATTTTTCAGGTTCCTCACCTCTGTTAAAAAAGAGGGAGTAAAGATCAGCGGATGCGATACAAAAACATTCCGGAGACTTACGGCAAAACTGTTTGAAATAGCGGAAGAAGAGATTGAAAAATTCGGGATCAGTTCTCCAATTTCATTTTCGGAACGGGAAAAAATCCTTGGGTACGAAGGTAACAGGGAACAATCGGTTTTATATCGTTTCCTTGAATATGAAAGAGCTCTTGAGGGCGGTTATGAACCTTCCTACTTCGAAGTGAGTTTCGGCTCAACATCGAGAGAGAGTACAGATGAAGATATCTCACAGCCAATGCCGGTAAAAGCGGGAAAAGTGATGCTTCGTGGTAAAATCGACCGCGTTGATATTAACACTGAAGAGCAAAGCTTTGATGTTGTGGACTATAAACTGAGTGGTAAAAAGCCGACATTAACTGAGCTGCAATCGGGTATATCGCTTCAGCTCCCTGTTTATCTTTATTCTGTGCGTGAGATACTCAAATCGAGAGATGTTGAATTGACACCTAATGATATGATAATTTACTCACTGAAATTCAGTGAAAACAATTTCGGGAAAGATCCGGTGAAACTCTCTAGAAAAAAGGAGTTCGATAAAAATGAACTCAACGACGAAATTGTAGAAACCACGCTCCGATATATTCAGGAGTATGTGGAGAATATTTCGAAAGGTATTTTTCATCTTAGCAAGTACGAAAATCGGGAGAAACTTGTTTGCGGTTATTGTAATTATAAATCAATTTGCAGAGTAACAGATTTAAAAGAGGAGAATTAATGAAACCGGGAAAAATTGTTTGTGTTGGAAGAAATTACGCTGCTCACGCTGCCGAACTCGGAAATGAAATTCCAAAATTTCCATTGGTCTTTCTTAAACCCGCTTCCTCGGTGATTGGGGACGGGGAGAATATTGTGTATCCGGATTTTTCAGAGGAGATGCATCATGAGGTTGAGCTGGTTCTGAGAATTGGGAAAACGATTAAAAACGGAAGCCTGGAAGAAGCCGAGGCAGTGATTGACGCCTATACAGTCGGGCTGGATATGACGTTACGAGATATTCAGTCGAAATTGAAGGAGAAGGGGCATCCATGGACGATCGCAAAATGTTTTGATACTTCCGCGGTTATCGGTGAGTTTGTTTCGGCGCAACAGTATAAACCAAATTTTGATGAGAAAATATCGCTGAAAATCAATGGTGAAATTCGTCAGGAAGCACCCCTCAGTCTGATGTTGTTCAAACCGGCAGAGATTGTGAAATATATCTCTGAAAAAATGACACTGGAGGAAGGGGATTACATAATGACAGGTACTCCCGCCGGTGTGGGAAAAGTAGAAAAAGGTGACATCCTTGAAGCCGAGGTTGAAAATATAGCGAAATTGAAGGTTACGGTGGTGTAGAAAAAGACACCGTGTGGCGCTGCCCCCTTTTTCGATAGAATGCGCAACAGGATCAAAAAAGTGACTGGGCGACCTTGTATTTGTCATGCCCCTGGATTCGTCAAATGCTGAGGGAATCTTGTTTAACATGATAGATTTCCGGTCAAGCCGGAAATGACAAACGACTGAGACATTGTCATGCCCGACCTGATCGGGCATCCGGTTTTTGTTTTTTATCTTTCGACTACTAAAGGTGCCTGAGCTCAGTCGAAGGCCCGGTCATAGGAAACCTTTTCCCGAACGCCCGGTTCTTCCCCGGTTTGCAGCATTGCGACAATACAATATCTCTGGATTCCTTCCGCCGAAGGCGGATTCGCAGGAATGACATTGTGTTTTTTGTCATGCCCGACCAGATCGGGCGTTTAACCGGGAAATTGCGTTGTACCCGGTTTGTGCTACCCGGCTCGGTATATAAAGGGGAGGGAGAGTTTTTAAATCATTAACCCATGACTTCAGTCGTGGGGCAAGCAGAAAGTATTTTGACCAGAACGGTTTTAACCGTTTTATGATATGCAAAACCGTTAAAACGGTTCAGAGGTTTTGTGTAACCATTCGGCACCGCACGGTTGAAACCGTGGGTTAATTGTACGGAAGTGCCGGAAACCCCGGGAAACATATACACCATATATTTAAAAATAAAAAGCCCGACAAAATTTGCCGGGCTTTTTTGTGAATCTCATTTATGCAACTAATTTCCACGGAGGAAACGCGGCTCTTCAAGTGTAAGTACAAGGGAGATTCTGTGAGAATCGGGGAGTCTTTCCAACTCACCGCTGTTCATTCTCATGAAAGAATAATCAATATTAAGTTTTGGTAATTTTACACCGGCGCCCATTGTAAACTGGTTAACATCGTTATATCCGCCACGGATGGCGATAATATCCTGAAAATTATATTCAAGTCCGAAGTGGTGGTCAAAGCTAACCGGACCGATATTAAAGTTCGAGGCAAATTCTCTTCCTTCGAATCGGAGATCGAAATCAACAGCAGGAGTTAATACACCGCCAAGAATATCAAGCGCGTAAGCAGCACCAATTTTCATAGTTGGGGAGATCAGTTCCTGTCTGCCTGTATCCCATGCTATCAAGGTAGTGGTAACATCCTGAATATTTGCGCCAAGATAAAGATCGTCATACGGCATGTAAACCGCGCCAACATCAAACCCGATACCTGTTGCGCCAAATTCGGCGATATCTCTGCGGATAAGTTTCGCGTTTGCGCCAAAATAAAAATTATCGGAATGACGTTTCGCGAAGGTCAGGAATAACGCGTAATCGGTATTGTTAAATTCTGTAATACGTGAAGGATCGAGTCTTGCGCGCGGATTTGTAATATCGTAAATAACTTCTTTTGTAACACCATCTATTAGCGCTTCGCGCGTATCCGGGATACCATCAACACCAAGACGGATAAGTGATGCGCCAAAACTCATATCTTTTCCATAGGGTATCGCGACAGAAGCGTAATTATAATTGACAAGGTTACCGAAATGCTCTTCGTGCATCAGGGAAATTTGCGGATAGTCCACAAAAGCCAATCCTGCGGGATTCCAGTAACCGGCGGTAACATCTCGCACCGCGGCAGACTGTGCTCCACCCATTGCGGAAGCTCTGCCTCCAACACCAATCGCGAGAAATTCGCCAGCGTATTTGCTTAGAACAACCTGTCCGCTGACGGTAAAAGATGACAATAATAGAAGAACTATCGGGAAAAATATTTTTTTCATGATCTTCCTAAATAGATAAAGTGAATTCGCAATCGAAAATTGGGAAAAATGTATATAAAATCAAGGTCAAATTTTGATGGGGACACTGATTTGTATCTATATTCAATTAGAGCAGAAAAAATTCGATAATATTTGATATATAAACACACGAAATATAAAAATCTTGTTAGATTACTTTAAGCAGGTTGTGTTATTTTTTTATTTATCATATATTTATGCACTCTCGGGATCGGCTATATATATTTATATAATTTATCATACGGCAAAGAATGAATAAGTTCCAGTCCTCTCTCTACAGACTTTCGAATCTGGTAGTCCTCAGATTGAATTCTGAAAACAAACTTTTAGAGCACAGCGAAAATTTATCCGGCTACTTTAAACCTGATCAACTAAAATCTGAAAACTCCGTGATAAATCATCTGTTCAACAACCCTTCCGAGATTTCTTCTGCAGCTGACGAAGTGAGGAGATTAAAAGAGCCCCGCGAATTGAACAATATTTTGGTTGCCGGTTTGATACAGCCGGTAAACATCAGTTTAATTCCCGATGACAATGATGAAATTGTTGTTATTTTCCCTAATTCAGTCAATAAAGATGAAGAAAATATTGATGGCGCGCTTTCCCTGTATGCCCACACTTTTAACGCTACGGCGGAATCATTAATCATTTATGACATTGAAACGGAAACAGTGTACGATTGTAACAGCGCTGCGTTGGAATTGTTCGGTTACGAGAGATCTGAAATAGTCAACCTTGCGTCGAAGGACATCTCTGCTGAGCCGGATGAGAGTCTGGCAATCCTCCGGGAAGCGCATAAAGGTTATAAAGTTACAATTCCCAAAAGAATTTTGAAAAAGAAAGATGGCTCCAGTTTTCCCGCCGAATTATACAGCAGCTATTTTGAGGAAAATGGTAAAAAATTATTATGTGTTGCTGTAAGAGATATTTCAGAGCGTCATAAACAGGATGAAAAAATAAAAGAGCAGGAAATTCATCTTACATCCTTGGTGAACTCCACTCCCGATATTGTTTGTATAAAAGATGGCGACGGGAAATGGCTTCTCGCTAACGATGCTGATATCGCTCTTTTCGACTTACAAAAAATTGATTTTGTGGGTAAAACCGACACAGACCTGGCTTTGATGTTGCCCCATTTCAAGGAAGCGTTTCTAACGTGTGTCGATTCTGATGAGAAAGCCTGGGAAGAAGGTATTTTGAGCAGGGGCGATGAAACCATCATCAAATCGAATGGTGAGAAAAAAGTTTATGATGTTATAAAAATACCAATATTCAATGAGGATGGTTCACGAAAATCCCTTATTGTTTTCGGCCGTGATATAACACGGCGTAAAGAAGTGGAAGATCGGCTTAACAGTATTGCTGAACAATACAAGTCTTTATATGAAAATGCTGTGGTCGGCGTTTACAGGTCAACGGTGAGCGGCAAACCGATACTGGCAAATAACGCTTTTCTGAATATTCTGGGATTTGAATCATTCGAGGAATTTGCGTCATTCAATACTACTCATTTTTACAATGACAAAAAGGCACGCCGACAGTTCATTGAGCTCGCTATGAAACATGATGTAATCAGAGGGTTTGAAACCGACCTGATTAAAAAAGACGGGACTCTCATTTCGGTGAGGATGAATGCGCATGTTTTGAAAAACGAACATGGTGATATTGAATATTTTGAGGGAATGGTTGAGGATATAACTGATAAAATAAAATCTGAACAGATACTGATCAAGGCCAAGGAAGAAGCCGAAAAATCGGATAAACTCAAGAGTGAGTTCCTCGCGCAGATGAGCCATGAAATCAGAACTCCCATTAACTCGCTGCTAAATAGCGTTGGTCTGATCAGAGAAGAATTACTGCAGAAAATAAATGATGATATCCAAAGCTGTTTTTCTATTATTGACCGTTCAAGTCACAGAATAATCAGAACCATCGACTCAATTCTTAATATGTCGGAAATTCAGACCGGTACTTATGATTTGCAGCTAACCGACCTTGATTTGGTAGAGGAAACGTTAAATCCCCTGATGAATGAGTTCAGGTTTCTCGCTGAAACGAAAGGTTTGAAGTTCAACTTTACCTGTGAAGAAGAAGATACTTTTCTAAAAGCTGATGAATATAGTGTTAAGCAGATATTCTCAAACCTTATTGACAACGCGATTAAATTCACCAACAAGGGTGAAATTAATATTCGACTCTTTAGAAATGAACACCAAAGTTTGAACGTTGAAGTTCAGGATACCGGAATTGGTATTTCACGGGATTATCTTCCGGAATTGTTCAAACCATTTACACAGGAACAGCAGGGTTATACAAGAAAATATGAAGGTAACGGACTGGGACTAGCGCTCGTTGCCAAATTCTGCGAGTTTAATCGCGCTTCAATTACAGTTGATTCGGAAAAAGGAAAAGGTTCATTATTCAGAGTGAACTTCAACAAATAGTATGAGTAAACAAGTCGACCTCGAATATCTTAAAGAAATTTCTGATGGGGATAATGAGTTCCTGCGCGATTTACTGGAAAGTTTCGTTAATCAAACTCCGGAAATGGTAACCGGGTTAATACGATTCGTAAAGGAGCAGGATTGGGAATCAGCGGCGAAAAGGGCTCACAAATTAAAACCTACTTTTGAGTATGTAGGACTAATTGCAATCAGGGACAATATGGAATTCATCGAAAAGACGATTAAAAACGATGGTGACATTTCAAAAATTCAGGGTATGACTCTTGCCATGAAACCCGAAATTGAAAGCGCGATTGATGAGGTCAAATCGATTTTGCAAACTTTGTAAATAAAAAACCCCGCAAATGAAAATAGCGGGGCAGATGTTAGTATAACTTACCGGGAAGTAAGTTAATTCTGTTAATAATCTTCCGTTCCGAAACTTACACCTACAGCCTTTGCGGTATGCAATGCCTGAGTTTCTGTTGTAACCAGCTTCTGTGCGGAAATAGCTTCTTCAATTGTAACACTCGAAACTTCACTACCTTTTAACGCAGCCATTCTTCCAAATTCTTTTCTCATTGCCATACCTATTGCGTAAGTACCGAATTTGGTGGACAATATCCTGTCATATGGTGTAGGACTACCACCACGCTGAAGGTGACCGAGTACAGTATAGCGAGTTTCCAAACCGGTATTATCGCTGATATTCCTGGCGACAACTTCTGCGATTCCCCCGAGCTGAATGGGGTCTGTTCGTTTAATATCTTTTGCTTTAACAACCATTTCACCATCGAGAGGTTTTGCTCCTTCTGCAACCGCGACAATGCTGAAGCGTTTTCCCATCATATTACGTTCGATTACTTTGTCGTAAATATATTCCCATGTGAATGGGAGTTCGGGAAGCAGAATGATATCTGCGCCACCTGCGAGTCCACCGTTGAGAGCAATCCAGCCCGCGTAACGTCCCATAACTTCAATCACCATAACGCGGTGATGGGCCGATGCAGTTGTATGGAGCCTGTCAAGAGCTTCACTAACTACCCAAATTGCTGAATCATGCCCGAAAGTCTGGTCGGTTGCTTCAAGGTCGTTGTCAATAGTTTTAGGAACGCCAACTATGTTCATTCCCATTTCGGAAAGCTTTTTGGATATGTGCATTGTACCGTCACCACCGATAGCGATAAGCGCGTCGAGGTTCCAGCCGTTGTAATTGTGGAGCGCGTCTTCGCCCCTGTCGATAATTTGAATTTCCTTACCTACTTTAGTAGGCCAGTGGAAAGGATCACCTTTGTTGGAGGAGCCGAGGATAGTACCTCCGGTTGCGAGAATACCGGAAACATCTTTGTTGTAAAGTTGTACAGCCTTACCCTCAACTAGTCCTTCAAATCCATCCTGAATCCCCAGAACTGTAAGTCCCTGATCATGAGCAGGTTTAGTTACACCGCGAATTACGGCGTTTAGCCCCGGGCAATCTCCTCCACCGGTAAGGATACCGATGCGTTTTACTTCTTTGTTGCGAGATTGCATATAAAAATTAACCCGATTTATTATTGAATTTTATTGAATGTGCTGAAATGCAGTTTTGATATTTCGCCAAAAATATCAAGCCCCAATGATCTTTTAATTGCGGCCGCGTGCTCCTCTACCTGTTTCGAAGCCCCTTTGGGTAGTTCAAGCGAGAGTGCCGGTTCGTTATCAAACCAGTTATTGAAATTACTTCTCGCGAGAATTGATGCCGCTGCGACAGCGGGATACTTTTCGGCTTTTGTAATAAAATTTATGTTTTCCCCCAACTGCTCTTTCATTCTTTCCGTCCGTACTGAAAATTGATCAATAATAACTTCTTTCCTACCAACTTTATCGAATAATTTTCTGATAACTTTAGAATGTTCGGATGATAATATAGTATTAATGTTTTTCACTTTGCTATACAAAGGATTATATGTTTTGGGAGTGAGTATCGAAACCTCGTAATTTGAAGGAAATCGCGAGATAATTTTGTATGCAATATTATTTATTGAATTATCAGTAAGTGTTTTGCTATCCTTCACCCCCATGGAAAGAAGTTGTTCCGATATTTCCGGGGTGGTGAAAAACGCCGCGGTTACAAGCGGACCGAAAAAATCGCCTTTGCCGCTTTCATCGGAGCCGATATATTCTTCAGGAGGGGTAAACGCACCGGGTGAATTGTCATTAAACAAATTTTTCTGCTCTCCGAATAGTTCTTCAATATAATCATAGAAGGAAGTGTTTTTGTTTCCCTGAATTACGGTTTTTACACCCTTTTTACCAAAATAAACCAAAATTTTCAGACAATCAGAATCCCTCGAAACGGTAAACTCAAAATTGTAGTTTTTTCGGTTTATATCAGAAGAAAATAAACCCTGATTTTCAGCGATATTAATGAGCTCTTTTGTCCTCTTTAGCGCAATATTTTTGAGGTCCATAAACAGGTCGCCTTATTTCTTTAAAGTATTTAATCTGAATAACTTAGAAATTACGGTTAAGCTAAATAATAAAGAGCCAATATACCAATATTTGTTCTTTTTTTTTCATATTTTTACTTTAATTATTAATTTAACCCTAATACGTTTTTTTCGATATTAATTTTTCAACAAAATAAATCATCAACATGAACCCTCAAGCGAGGTATTTATGAAACAACTTATAAGATTTCTTACTCTTATATTACTGGTTCTTTCTTCCAACCATGCTTTTGGAGTAGGAACTACAGGTAAGATTGCCGGTCGGGTAACAGACCAAACCACCGGTGAACCTTTACCTTTCGTAAACGTTATTATCATGGGATCCAATCTTGGAGCTGCCACTGATCTTGACGGTTACTTTTCTATTATCAACGTTCCTCCGGGCACATACAATGTTCGTGCTTCGGCGATTGGATATTCCGCAAAAGAGTATTCGAACGTAAAAGTAAATATCGATCTTACAACCAGTCTTGATTTTCAGCTTGCTGATGAATCAATTGAACTGGGTGAAGAGATCATAGTAACAGCAACCAAACCACTTGTTCAGAAAGACCAGACAGCCACTACAGCAGTTGTAGGAGATGAGCTAATCAGTGAGCTGCCTGTTACCGAAATTGGTGATGTTCTTTCACTTCAGGCTGGTGTGGTTGTATCCTCAGGCGGAGCTATCCACGTTCGTGGTGGCCGTGCCGGACAAATTGCCTACCAGATTGACGGTGTACCCGTAACCGACGCATACGATGGCGGTACTGTTGTTGACATCAACACTAGTGCTGTTCAGGAGATGCAGGTTATTTCCGGAGCGTTTAATGCTGAGTACGGACAAGCGCTTTCGGGTGTTGTTAACATTGTAACAAAAGATGGTAGCAACGACTATAATGGAAGTGTATCCACTTATGTAGGTGATTACGCTTCCGCGAACGATGAAGTTTACTGGAATGTTGACGACCTCAACCCTATTGCCATCCACAATATTGAGGCGAGTTTCAGTGGTCCGATTATCAGGGACAATCTTTTCTTCTTCGTTAACGGACGCTATTATCATAACGAAGGTTATTTTTATGGAAGACGCGATTTTCTCGTGACTGATTATGCCTTCCAGATTCCAAATACTGTGGACGAGTACCTTGTTCAGGGTAACGGCGATAGTTCCTTTGTGCCGATGAACCCGAATGACAGGATTTTCGGACAGGGTAAATTAACCTATCGTTTGATGCCCGGTATGAATCTCAGTTATAACTACATTATGGAGAGGAGGAACTACAAGTTTTATGATCATGGCTACAGACTCACTCCTGATAATAATCTTGACAGA
Organism: Melioribacteraceae bacterium; assembly: GCA_022181065.1. Taxonomy (GTDB): domain Bacteria; phylum Bacteroidota; class Ignavibacteria; order Ignavibacteriales; family Melioribacteraceae; genus BQMY01. The sequence goes on from BQMY01000094.1 coordinate 36,345, forward strand.
TTCCAGAACTCCGTAACAAATATCTTCACAATTAACCATGCGATAACAAATAACAGCTTTTATACTCTTAGTTTTAGCTATTACTTTAAAGATTATTACCATTATCTATATGAGGAAATATACAATGGCGACGGTTCGACGAGTTATGTAGATAACCGCATCCACAGAACCCCTCCATACTCGTTGAATATTGGTGGTACCAATACTAACCGCTTTGAAAGAAATTCCGGTACCTACGTTGCCAAACTTGATTGGGCAACTCAGTTTACACAGGAAGTAAATATTCAGTTTGGTGGTGAATATAAACGCCACGAACTTTTTTATCACAACATAAACCTTGTGCCGATGCTTGATGACAATAATCAGGAAGTCACACCGTTTAATGTTATGGTACCCCCGAGAAGTACTCAGAATAACGATCTTTACCTTAAAAATCCGTCAGAAATTTCCGGATATGTTCAGGCTAAATTTGAAGCGTTCAACCTCATTTTTAACGCGGGTGTTCGTTTTGATGTCTTTGATCCGAACAGTGTAATTCTCGCGGATCCGACAGATCCGAATATCAATTCTCCATTGAAACCAAATAATCAGTTTTTTGATAATAACGGTAACGGAATTCAGGATCCCGGTGAAGCAACCAAAACTGTCGCTGACAGGGAATCTTACTGGTATAAAGACGCTTCGTTGAAATATCAACTAAGTCCGAGACTTGGTCTTGCGTTCCCGATATCAGACGCTGGTGTGATCCACTTCTCATATGGTCACTTCTTCCAGCTACCACGTTATGAATTGTTGTACACGAACGCCGAATTTGAATTTGATTACGCTTCATCGGGTAACCTTGGTGTGCTTGGTAACGCTGATCTTGAACCTCAGCAGACTGTCAAAGGTGAAATTGGTTTGCAGCAGCAGGTTGGTGAAAATATCGCGATAGATTTTACTGTATTCTTCGAGGATTTCAGAAATCTTTCCGGTACACAGTCGGACGAAATTGTGATGCATAACCTTGCAACATACAGCCGCTACGCGAACTCTGACTTTGGGTTCTCGCGCGGTTTTATCATCAAGATGGCTCAAAGATTTTCACAAGGTCTTGCGATCAACCTGGATTACACATTCTCAATAACAAAAGGTAACGCGTCAAATCCTGCCGATGCGCGTAATGCTTTGGCTGGCGGAGCTCTTCCTGAAACATTTATCGCGCCGCTTAACTGGGATCAGTCGCACACACTTAATATTTCTGTCGCATACACATTACCGGGTGATTTCGGATTTTCAATTATCGGAAATTACTATTCCGGTCAGCCGTACACACCATCGGTTAATAAAAATACCAGGGTAACACAAAACGCGTTCCCTAGAAATAGTGACAGAAAACCAAGTTTATTCAATGTTGACTTGCGAGCATATAAGGATTTGGAAATTGCCGGACAAAAATTTTCGATATTCATGAAAGTATTTAACGTGTTCGATTTCGAGAATCCTACATCGGTATACGGAGATTCGGGTGATCCGTATTTCACATTTGCGAAGTACGATGCTGAAAAGATAGACCCGGTTCTATATAACAATACTTTGGATGATCTTTATACCAATCCCGGCTTCTTCTCGGAACCACGAAGAGTTGAGTTTGGAGTTTCCTATAATTTCTAAATATATGCGGGAAATAATTATGAAAAACAAGTTTTCAGGTTTAATGCTATTGTTCTTGTTCATTGGAGCAGGAATAATACAGGCACAGTTCGGGGTTGATCAATCTCTGCGCCGAATTGGATTCCATACGGGTAACCGTGTAGGGATATCATTTTACAATGACGGTCAGATTGCCGGTTTTAACACAGGAACTGATATCAGGGGTGAATGGCCTCTTGGTTCCGGTTATAACTATATCGGCGACCTGGTACCACTTATCGCCGTTGAATTTAACACTGTTGAAGGTGATACCAACCAGTCAGTAATAATTTCCAGAGGTCCGCGTAACAGACAAAGCCTCGAAAAACATCCGGTATTCGGATATTTCTGGGGCTGGAACGCAGAACCGGGATTCTTGAATCCCAACGGTGAATCAGTTGCGATGAGTCACCTTCCCGATTCATGGCCGATTGGCGGCTGGGCTGATCCCGGTGGCTTCCCGGAAGTGCCAAATTATCTTGACGAACAGGGCAACACCGAGTGGTGGGGTTATTTCGGTAGAGGAATAATCAACGCCGATCAGGAAAGTTTCTTCGTTGCGTTTGATCAGTCGGATGATGAGTTTAATATCATAGACGACAACAACAATGTAATTGGCGGATTTATCCCAGATACCACAGATCTGCTTCGTCATGGTATGGGGCTTCAGTTGAGACAACGCGGATTCCAGTGGGCATCGTTCCTTGCGGAAGATGTTATTTTCTGGCTTTACGATATTAAAAACGAAGGTACTTATACCTTTAAAAAAGCTAACTTTGGTACCGTAGTCGGTACACTCGCCGGCGGTGACGGTGATAGCGGTGATGACCTTGGTTTCTTTGACTCGCAGGACTGGATCACTTATTCATGGGATAGTGATAATTCCGGTAACCGTGGTCAGGAAGTTGGTTATGTAGGTTATGCGTTTCTTGAGTCACCCGGTAACCCCTTTGATGGTATAGATAACGATGGTGACGCAGATGAAATGAATGTTGAAATTTTCGCATCTGCCGACTTTGAAGAAAAAACATATAACGCCGGTGATAAAATAGTTTTGATTGACGAAACAACTTATGAAAGAACCTGGTTTACCATTGGCGCAAATACTGATACCATACTTTACTCTCTTGGTAAAGCATTTCAGGTTTTCCCCGGTATGACTGTCAGAGAAGGTCATATAGCGGGAACAACTCAGGGAGTGAATATTCCTGATGTAACTGCGGTTGATGGTTTTGATAACGACCTTGATGGTGTTATCGACGAGAACGAAGCTATACATTTTGAAGCTCGTGTGATCAACCAGCAGACTCCTTTGAAATATCATAATTATTTCAACTCCCTTACTCCAACTAACTTGTTGGTAGATGAGAGACGTGACAATGATATCGACGAAGATGGTGACTGGGATATCAATTTTGATGATATCGGTGTTGACGGATTGGGTCCGGAAGATACCGGTTATCCGGGTCCCGACTTTGGTGAGGGCGACGGTGTACCTACGCAGGGTGAACCTAACTTTGGTAGAACTGACCCTGATGAATCGGATCAGATTGGTTTGACAGCTTTTAACTTCTTTAATATTTCAGCCGCACCTGAGCTTGATAACGACGCCGACCTCTGGGTTCGTATGACTCCGGGTCGTTTCGACGTTGTTCCGGCGAGACCTCAGGATGGTGACTTTATCTACTCATCAGGATTTTTCCCGCTTCCTTCAGCAAATGAAGCCTTGGGAATTTCCGGTGTTGAAAGATTTTCTGTTGCTTTGCTTTTCGGTGAGGATCAGCAGGATATTTTCTCAAATAAAGAAGTTGTTCAGCAGATTTACAATGCCGGTTACAAATTCCCTCAGCCTCCTCCAAAACCTCAGGTTACTCTTGCTCAGGAAGATGGAAATGTGGTTGTTTACTGGGATGGTTCGCTTTCCGAAAATGTTCGTGACTTTATTACCAAGGAAAATGACTTCCAGGGTTATAAAATTTATCGCGCAACGGATGCCGGTTTTGCAGACGCAAGACAGATTACTAACGCAAATGGTGTGCTTACTTTTGATAAACCAATCGCTCAGTATGATATAGATGATGACATTTCCGGTTACTTCTATCCAACTGAAGGTTTACTTGCCCAGGTTGGCGGTACTACTTATTATCTTGGTGATAACACAGGTGTAGTTAATAAATTTGTTGACAGTACTGTTGTACCGGGACAGACTTACTACTACGCGGTTGTTTCTTACGATCACGGTAATGATTCATTGGGTATTTTCCCCTCGGAAAACAGTAAGTTTATCTTCAGGGAAAACACAGGTGATATCGCGACCGACGACAACACAGGATATATTACACCGGGGTTAAGACCTGCAGGTTATTTACCGCCGGAAAATACAGAATTTGTGAAAAGTGATACTTACCGCGCTACAGGTAGTTTTGCTATTGAACTTGTGGATGATGCATCTGTAAAAGATAATTATGAATATCAAGTTCAGTTTACAGATACTACACTTGCAAGTCTTACCGAGAGCTGGTCTTTAATAGACTTGCAGAGACCTGATTCGGTTTACATTCCGATGATAAATGAAACTTATATTGTTGATCCGCTAGATTCGGTTCAGATACCGGCCGGTGAAGATACAATTTTTGTTAATGGTTACAAGTATGCGGTAACATCAGATTATTATACCGCGCCGTATGATACACTTGTTAACAAGGCAACTAAATTTGCCGGTGAAACACCGATAGTTGACGGATTCAGAATGCAGTTCCTTAACGACTGGAGTGTAAAAATAGATTCAGCTAACTCCGGTTGGGAAGGTGTTGATCAGGATCCTGCTCCTCCGTACACTGTTAGTATTTTCTATTACGGTCCTAATCTACCGAAAAGACTTTACAATGGTGTTGGTGTCCCGAATGATTATGAAATAGAATTCTTCGATTCGATAGTTGATACATCGGTTATTGACTCATTGAACCGAATTGGACCCCTGTATGATGTATTCCTTCCTCAGGAAGTAAACTTCAAAGTTAAAAATGTTACCACAGGTAAATATATCGACTTTATTTACTTTACATCGGGTTCAATTTCTACAACTCATGTTATCAGATTCAAAGAAAATATTGACGGGCAAATAATCCGTACATGGCAGATAAATATTGACTATGGTACAACCGGTGCTCCACTACCAACCGCGGGTACATTTAGTCTATACACGAAAAAACCTTTCAGCTCGAAAGATTCGTTTACCTTCTCTATGAAAGGCGCAAGTATCGATAACGATCTGGCAAAAACAGAGCTCGATTTAATCAAAGTTGTTCCTAACCCGTATGTTGTAACTCACGCGGCTGAGGCGAGATTGTTAAGTTCACAGACAAGCGGTCGTGGTGAAAGAGAAATACGTTTCACCAAAATTCCGCCGGGATCGAAAATATCAATCTTTACAGTAAGAGGTGATCTGATAGCAACACTTAATCAGGAAGACCTTTATGTAGGAGATGTTTTCTGGAATCTCAGAACTGACGAAAACCTCGATGTAGCATTCGGTGTGTATGTTTACGTGGTAGAAACACCCGAATCAGGAACAAAAATCGGCAAATTTGCCCTGATTAAATAACGGAGATGATCATGAAGAAATATATTATTTTACTCCTGGCTTTACTTTTTGCCGGTACTGCCTTCGGACAGAGTAAGGTTGGTTCCACAGCAGCTCCGTTCCTGAACGTGGCTATTGGTCCGAGAGCAATATCAATGGGTGGCGCGTTTGTCGCAACCGCTGATGATATTTCGGCTCTTTACTGGAACCCGGCAGGTATAGCACGCTCCGGAAGAAACGGAGCAATTTTTACTCATTCAGAGTGGTTTGCCGATATCAGTTATAACTGGGCAGGCGCGGTGCTCAACCTTGGAGGTATGGGCGCGCTTGGAATGAGTATTACCTATCTTGATTATGGTGATATTGAAGTTACTACACTTTCCGAACAGAATGGTACAGGTGAGTTTTATAATCCGTCGGATATGGCAATAGCTCTTTCCTACGCTTATAATCTAACCGACCGTTTTTCGATAGGTGGTAGCGCAAAATATGTTCAGCAGACTATATGGAATTCTTCCGCAAGTACACTCGCGTTTGATTTGGGTGTACTCTTCCATTCCGATCTGAATGGTCTTAGAATCGGCGCGTCGATTACCAATTTTGGAGATGACATGCAGATGGATGGTAAAGACTTGCTCGTTCAGCATGACGTCGCAGGATCCATTGAAGGTAATAATGATCAGATTCTGGCAAAATTGAACACTGATGAGTTCCCGATTCCGCTTACTTTCCGTGTGGGACTCGCGATGGATGTTCTTAATTTTGAAGATCACAGGTTCACACTTGCTGTTGATGCTCTTCATCCTAATGATAATGATGAATCATTGAACGTTGGCGCTGAATATCAGGTGATGAATGTCATCTCACTGAGAGGCGGATATAAATCACTTTTCCTTGACAGTTCTGAGGAAGGGTTAACTCTTGGTGTGGGTCTGAATTACGATTTTGCTCCTAATTTTGGTATCGTAATAGATTATGCTTATCAGGATTTTGGTATTCTTGAAAACACTCAGCACTTCTCAGTGGGAGTGAAATTCTAACTAAAAGGTGGACCGACTAAATGAAAAAATCGTTCTTAATTTATTTTCTTTTAATTAGTATCAGTTTATTAAACGCCCAGTCAGACCCTCCCAAAAGGGAATTCAGGTCTGCCTGGGTTGCTTCTGTTACTAATTTGGACTGGCCTATCAGTCCGAATAACTCAACAGCAACACAGAAGAAAAATCTTATTGAAATTCTGGATTCTTTGAAATCAGCGAATTTTAATGTGGTGATTTTTCAGATACGTCCGGAATGTGACGCTTTGTATGATTCTCCCTACGAGCCGTGGTCTTACTGGCTAACCGGCTCTCAGGGAACAACGCCTTCACCGTATTATGATCCTCTTGAGTTTGCCATAGAGGAAGTACATAAACGTGGAATGGAAATTCATGCCTGGTTTAACCCTTACAGGGCGATAAAAACTGTTGGCGCGTATTCAAATTCATCAGATCATATCACAGTTACAAATCCAGACTGGATACTTGATTTCAGTGTTATGAAGATTCTTGACCCGGGTATTCCTGAAGTTCGCCAGTACAATACTGATGTTATAATGGATGTTGTAAACCGTTACGACATTGACGGTGTGCATATGGATGACTATTTCTATCCTTATCCTCCCAATCAGATCTCAAATCAGGATCAGGCAACTTATCAGCAGTACGGCGGCGGGTTTAATAACATTGGTGACTGGAGACGCTGGAACGTTAACCAGCAGATGGTGATGATTATGGATAGCATCAATGTGGTCAAACCTCATGTTAAATTTGGTATTAGTCCGTTCGGTATCTGGAAAAATGGTGTGCCTTCAGGAATAACCGGAATGGACGCTTACAATGTGATTTTTGCGGACCCGATTGCATGGCTTCATGAAAGTTCTGTTGATTACCTCACACCTCAGCTTTACTGGCAGATAGGCGGACCGCAGGATTATTTCGCGCTTTCACAGTTCTGGGCGGATTCAACCGCAGCATACGGAAGACATCTCTATCCGGGGCATATATTCAGGTCAGGGTACAGTAATTCCGAATTACCAGCTCAGTTGAGAATTGACCGTAATAATGAAAAAATTCAGGGTAGTGTATTTTTCAGAGCCGCAAACCTGAAAGTCAATACTTACAATTTTGCCGATAGTTTGAAAAACGACTATTACAGATACAAAGCCCTACCTCCGGTAATGGACTGGAAAGATGTAATTGCTCCAGACCCGATTGAAAATGTGAGATTTGAAAGACTTGCCAACATGGATATTGCCGGACTCACATGGGATAACAATAATACAGCCGCAGATGGGGATTCATCATACCGATTTGTGATTTACCGCTTCGATAACGGAAGTGTAACTCCCGCTGATCTCGAAGACCCCGCAAAAATTTATTTAGTCACCGGAAGTAATTATAACACTCTAGATAATGTAGCGAAATCAGCAAATAATCATTTTGTTGTTACCGGTTTGGACAGAGGCTATAATGAGAGTGGTTTTACAGGCGTGGTAAACTTTAACGCTCCGGCAGCGCCAGCATTAGTAGCTCCGGCAAATAATATGGTTGATGTAGCGGATATGGTTGAATTACAGTGGGAATATGCAAATCCGGCATCATCTTACATTTTGGAAGTAGCTACGGATGATAGTTTCCAGGATATTTTCACGACTGTTAGCGGACTTACAACTTTGAGCTACGAACTTTCAGCAATGGAGGGACAAACAACTTATTACTGGCGTGTGAAAGGAACCAACGCAGCGGGTGACGGCAATTATTCAGCTGTTTATTCTTTCACTACCGGTTTCCCTGTTTCACCGGCACTTGTATTTCCTGAAAATAATACCGGTGGGTTAAATCCATTGGTTACTTTCGAGTGGAACACTTCAACCGCAGCAGAGACATATCATTTGCAGGCGGCACGTTCAGCCGATTTTGCTACAAATTCAATTCAGGTTGATACAGCAGGGCTAACAACTTTAACCTTCGACGCTAATCTCGACGATGAAAACGCGTTTTATTTCTGGCGTGTGAAAGCATCAAATACACTTGGTACAAGTAACTGGAGTGATATATTCAGGTTCAAGACAGGTACACTTGGTATTGAACTTGCTGACGAAAGCGTACCGACAGATTATGAACTGTCACAAAATTATCCTAACCCGTTCAACCCGACAACCATGATTAAATTTGGTATTCCGGAAGCTGGATTTGTTATGATAAATATTTATAATATATTGGGTGAAAAAGTAATGGTGGCGGTAAATGAATATAAAAACGCCGGTACTTACAGTGTTGATATCGACGGCAGCAGCTTGCCAAGCGGTATGTACATTTATTCATTAACTACCGGAAGCACCAATATAACAAGAAAGATGATGCTCCTTAAATAGTCTTAATAAACTACACGGGGTCCAACTCAGAGGACCCTGATGTTTTAAAGACATAATTTTAACTTTAATGATTTTTATTGAATACGTGCTTTAATTAATTTAGATTTACATAGATATTATTGTCTTATAACCAAAAACCATGCATTAATATCCGATTGTGTTCTTATAATTTCGACATTTTTAAATAACTGAGGACCGTTATAAATGAAAAAAATCTTACTGCTATTGGTACCATTGCTAGTGGCTTTAGGGGGGTGTGAGCTCACCGAGGTTGAGGATGGTACGAATGTTAGTGAATTGCAGATGAGTGTAACCGGGTTGAAACAACTCCCAGATACACTTACTTATGCAACGTGGCTGACCAGGTTCGATCTGGTATCGCAGAGTAGTGTTTCTGCGCTTATAGATCCTGTCGATGTTGGCACGGATGGTAGTTTCACACTCACTACCAGTAAGGTCTCCTTCGAACAAGTTCAGGCATCAATTGGTGTGAGTGTTACCATTGAGATGAAGAGCAGGTTCAATTTTGCCTCTCAAACCGAAGAAGACTCCCTACGAAAAATATTAAAACCGGCAGGAAGAACTATCCTACAGGGTAAATTTGGCAGTAACGCGCTTGACCTTACAGTCAACAACGTTATTACCGATTTTACTGATGTATCAGGAATGTTTACTCTCCTTACTCCAACTGACGGAAATAGTGATCAGAACGAAACCGGCGGTATCTGGTTTGCCGATTCTGTTGACAGAGCGGGCGGACCTTTGCAGGGGCTTAATCTGCAGGATGCTAATACCGGCTGGTCTTACTATGCCTGGGTAGAAACAGGTGGAGCCCTTCTTAAAGTTGGCGGTTTTACCAGCGCGGGCGCTTCAGATGATTTCTCTGATTATTCCGAGACTGTTGCTCCGGGACTTCCATTTCCGGGCGAAGATTTTCTTTTGAATGCCCCGGCCGGTGTAACTTTTCCGGTGAATTTGGCAGGTGCAAAAGTTATCATCACTGCCCAGCCTGATTATCTGAGCGAACCTACAGATTATATCCGTATTATGGAAGCTGATATTCCTTCGAATGCCGCTGGAAGATCTACTGTTCAGATGAATGTGGTTTATGAAGCAAGTGCGCCCAAAGGTAGTGCAAACATTGTTATCACACACTGATATTAGGAAAATGTAATGAAATTTAAGTTTTCGGGAGATATAAATATGAGGAAATTATTATTCCTGCTCCTGTCTGTGATTTTTTCGATTTCAACGTTCGCCGGTACAACCGGTAAAATAGCAGGAACAATTACCGACGCTACCACAGGTGAACCGTTGATAGGAGTAAACGTAATTTTAGAGGGAACTTCGTATGGTGCCGCTACTGACCTTGAAGGTTACTACACTATACTTAACATCCCACCCGGTAAATACAACCTCAAGGCTTCATTTATCGGATATACACCATCAACTATCATTGATGTTAGAGTAAATATTGATCAAACTACCCTAATCGACATTTCTTTGCAGGAAGAGAACATCGAGATGGGTGAAGTTGTAATTGTCGCTACCCAGCCTGTTGTTCAGCAGGACGTTTCTTCTTCGAGAGCGAACATTAGCTCCGAGGAGATTGAAGCGCTTCCTACTACCGAAGTGAACAGTGTTGTCGCTTTGCAGGCAGGTATCCAGTATGGTGCTGAAGGTCCACTCATTCGTGGTGGTTCCGCAAATCAGACAGCGTTTGTTGTTAACGGTATTACAATGCGTGACGAAAGAGATAACACACCTTACACTTCTATCAGTATGACCGCTGTTGAAGATGTTCAGGTTCAGACCGGTGGTTTCAACGCCGAGTTTGGTAACATTCGTTCCGGTCTTGTAAACGTAGTAACACGGGAAGGTAGTAAGGACAAATATACATTCAAAATGATTGGTCGTTACCGTGCGGCTAGCCCTAAACATTTCGGACCGTCATATCATGATCCTGAAGGATTTTTTATGAGACCGTATCTTGATCCGGATGTTGCATGGACAGGTACAACTAGTGGTGCATGGGACGAATATACGCAGCGTCAGTTTGCAGAATTTGAAGGTTGGAACGCTATCTCACAAAAAACACTTGTGGATGATGACCCGACTAATGATCTGACTCCGGAAGCCGCGAGAAGATTGTTCTTGTGGGAGCACAGAAGAGATACAGATATCGATGAACCTGATTATGAAATGGATATGACCTTGGGTGGTCCGGTTCCGTTGATAGGTAAACAATTAGGTAACCTGAGATTTTTGGCGTCTTATCGTTTCGATAGAGAAATGTATATCATACCTCTTTCTACAAAAGATTATACTGATTACGCGGCGAATCTTAAACTTACAGCCGATATTGGTCCCGGTATGAAACTTATGGTTGAAGGATTAACAGGTGAACAAAGTGGAACCGCCAGCAGTAATTCCGGGTTACCCGGCTTGTTCAGATTCTCTTCCACAATCGCAAACTCAATAGACAGGGTAAGTTATCAGGATACAAGAGTATTCGCTCCTGATTATTGGGCGCCTTCAACAATTAAAAGAACAAGTTTGGGTGCCAAATTTACACACGTTATTAATCCGACAACATTTTATGATGCTGTATTTGCTCGTTTTTCATCTGACTACAGCACTAACCCCGGAAGATTGCGTGATGAAACTTTAATCAAGCAGTTTGGCGGCAATTACTGGGTTGACGAAGCCCCGTTCGGTTTTCAGCCTAAACCTAGCGTTGGTATAAACGGTATGCGTATGGGTGTTGGTATGAGTAACTCTCGTGACAGTTCATTCGTTGCGGTTTACACAGGTAAATTTGATATTACAAGTCAGGTTAACAAATACAACCAGTTAAAAGCCGGTTTCGAGATTATTATTACCGATAACCGTGTTAACTACGCGAGCTATGACGAGTTCTTGCAATCAAACAACGCTCAGTCAAAATGGGAAACTACACCGGTAAGAGGTGGTTTGTACATTCAGGATAAACTTGAGTTCGAAGGTATGATCGCGAACGTTGGTTTACGTCTTGATTACCTTGATCCGGGTGGCGAATGGTACGTATATGATACATATACAGACGCGTTCTCGTCAGCATACTCTTATGGTATAGATACATTGCTTCCGAAAGAAGCTACAGAAAAACAGATTTCTTTAAGTCCGCGTTTGGGTATTGCGTTCCCGATCACAGTAAACAGTAAATTGTTCTTTAACTATGGTCATCAACGCTCTATACCTACTCCGGAAAACTTGTTCTTGTTAAGAAGATCAGGTTTTAATGACAGGATTATTCGTTTAGCGAATCCTAACGCTCCACTGGAAAAAACAATTCAGTACGAGCTTGGTTATGAACACAACCTCTTCGATATGTTTTTGCTGAGACTTGCAGGTTATTACAAAGACGTATCACTTCAGAGAACTTTGGTTTCATATACCAACAGGGATAACTCTGTCAGCTATTCAATTTATGAACCTAACTCATACGCGGATATAAGAGGATTTGAGTTTACTCTTAGCAAAAACCGTGGTAAGTGGGTTCAAGGTTTTATCAACTATACTTATTCCGTTTCAACATCGGGTCGTTTCGGATTTGCTCAGTACAGCGAACTTGCTGTTCAGCAGCGTGAATACGAACGTGAATCACGCGATGCTTATCAGGAAAGACCTGTACCAAGACCTTATGCAAGGATGAATCTTCATTTCATTACTCCGGAAGACTGGGGACCTGAATTATTAGGATACAAAGTACTTGGCGACTGGAAACTTAGTGTGTTAGGTTCATGGACTAACGGATTTTACTTCACCTGGGTTGGCGGTGGTTCAAAACCGGGTGTTGAGAATAACGTTCAGTGGAATGATTCATGGAACTTCGATATGCGCTTTAGTAAAGAGATTGATCTGGGATACTTCTCACTTGAACTGTTCGCTGATATTAGCAACGTATTCAATTACAAATATATGTCAACATACGGTTTCTACGATGGAAGTGATTACGAAAACTACATGAAGTCGCTGCATTTACCCGAATCGGTCAATCAGGATATTGATTCATACTTCACTATTCCGGGTGAAGACAAACCTGGTGATTACCGTATCAGTGGTGATTATACGCCAATGGAAGCAAACCCGGATATATTCACAATGTCGCCAAACGAAATCAAACCTGCTATTTACTACGATTATGGCACACAAGGCTATTATGAATATGTAAATGGAAACTGGCAGACTGTGGATCAGTCCAGAATTGATGAGATTATAGATAACAAGCAGTATATAGATATGCCTAACTTTACTTTCCAGACATTCCTTAATCCGAGGAATATTTACTGGGGCATGAAGTTATCGTTTGAAATATTTTAATCCCGTTTGGGAAATGGAATAAAGAATTTAGAGGAAAAAATGAAGATATCGACCTTAATTAATAGAATAGCCAAACTTTTAATGGTAATGCTGTTTCTGGTCGTAACCAATTCAATTTCAAATGCCCAGACCGCGAAATGGATGGCGGTTGGGTCAATTAACAACTGGTATTCAGAAACCGGGAGTGAGATTGAACATGGTTTGGTAGCCAGGCAGCAATACGGTTTACAGTGGCCGGCGATTTATCGTTATCAGGATTCGCAGGCCGCTAAGGGATTATGGTTGGGCGCAACTGATTTTACAGATGAAAACGGAATATTCTACCCGTTCAAGGTAGTTCATATTGGTCCCCGTGTGTCAGGCGCGAATGAAATTTTCCCAATCAGACTTGAGATGGTTAGTCGTTTTGATGCACCTACTGTTACAGTGGATGGTGTGACTACATATTTGCAGCCGGTAACGAACGATCTTGATAATGATCCGACCATGCCTTACGACAGAATGATCATCAACGAAGTTAATTCGCAGCTTGGTATTACAATGATCAGAAAAATATATGCTTTTAGTCAGTCGTTCCATGATAACTATATAGTTCATGATGTAACCTACGTGAACACAGGTAACACAGATGATGACGCTGACATTGAACTCCCTAATAATACCGTAACCGATTTTTACGCTTTTTATCAGTATCGACTTGCGATAAACCAGAATACTCGTTATGTAATAGGTAACGGTACGGGTTGGGGAATGAACACTATGCTCGATACACGTGGTGACGGTGTGAAAAATGACGGCGACGCAAATTTCCGGGCGCAGTACGCATGGCATGGAAAATTCCCGCCATTCACCCAATATGATAATATAGGCGGACCAATCTGGGCACCTGACGGCACTGCTTATACCACAGAAGGTGATACTTTGGGTCGTTTGGGCGCAACACAGTTTGTTGGTGTTGTTACCTTACACGCTGATACATCACCTGCGGATCAGACAGATGATCCCGGTCAGCCATCAACAACTTCTTATGTTGATAGTGATCATCCTCTTACATCAAATAATGATGCCTACAACAATGTTAAGATGGCACAGGAATATGGTTGGATGTCTTTAGGACATATGGCACCGAGACATGCTGATAAAGTTGAACCTTCGGGTAATTTCCTTCAGCCGGTAGGTGATCCCGCTCTTGGAACATCGGGTGGTTTTTCTGCAGCAAACGGTTACGGACCTTATACTCTAGCTCCGGGTGACAGCATTAGAATCGTCTGGGCTGAAGGGGCGCATGGTTTGAGCCGTGAAAAAAGCCTTCTATACGGTAGCCAGTATAAACGTGGTGAAATTGATGCCTTAACGAAAAACCAGTACGTTTTTCAGGGTAAAGATTCACTTTTTATGACGTTCGATAGAGCTATCGAAAACTTTAACAGCGGTTACAATATTCCTCAGCCTCCATTGCCGCCAAAGTTTTTTGAAATAAATTCAGGTGGTGACAGAATTTCACTTTCGTGGGAATTGTATGATGATGTTGATGGTCCTCCAATCGCGGGATTCGAGATTTACAGGGCTACAGGTCAGTACGATAGTACATACTACCTTATCCGCAAGGCAACCGCAGATGAAAGAGAATATGATGATACCGACCTCGAAAGAGGAGTAAACTACTACTATTATATAGTTTCTGTAGGATTTCCCACTGACAACGATGGAACGGGAAATACTCCGGCAGGAGCACTTAAAAGTAACAGATATTATACACAAACATATGATCCGGCAAACCTGAAAAGACCGGCGGGAACTTCATTATCGCAGGTTAGAGTAGTGCCGAATCCGTATATTATCTCAAGTGACCAGAACGCTTTACTCTTCCCTGGTGAGCAGGATAAACTTGCTTTCTTTAATATTCCGGGAGATTGTACAATCCAGATATTTACCGAGATTGGTGAAAAGATCCACGAGATTGATCACAATGACGGTTCTGGTGACGCATACTGGAACTGTGTTACATCTTCTAACCAGATCGTTGTGAGCGGTATTTATATAGCAGTTATAACTGATCGTGCAAGCGGTGACAGATCAATAGTAAAATTTGCTGTAATAAGATAAATTAAAGTTTAGATAATGGGTAAATCAATGAAACTATATAAAAACATAATAATTTTCGCGATAGCGTTGTTATTGGTTTCGTTTGGTAGCAGTTTTGCGCAGACAAAACTGGCACAGACCGGTATGAAATTTTTAAGTGTTTCGACCGATGCCCGTGCCAGCGCTATGGGCGAAGCAAATACAGCGCTTTATACTAATTCCAGCGCGATGTTCTACAATCCTGCGGGAATGGCGAATCTGACAAAAACACTGGATGTTTCTTTTGGTCAGACAAGCTGGATCGCCGATATCAACTATATGCACGCATCCGCGGCTTTTGTGCCTTTCGGCAACAACAACTGGGGTGTGTTTGGTGTATCAGTTTTAGCGGTTGATTACGGTGAACTGCAGGGAACAATACGCGCAAGTAACGAACAAGGTTATCTTGATGTTGGTACATTTTCGCCGGTCGGGTTTATGATTGGTCTTGGTTACGCAAAATCGCTTTCTGAGAAGTTTTCTATTGGTGGTAACCTGAAATATGTAAAACAATCAATGGGAACCGGTATTGTTGGTTTTGCCGACAATGGAGAAATTGCTGAAGATGATCTTTCTGCTGAAGCTGCTGCGTTCGATTTTGGTGTGATATACTGGACGGGGTTTAAAAGCCTGAAAATAGGTATGAGCATCAGAAACTTCTCGCAGGAGATAGAATATATTGACGAAGGATTCCAGCTCCCGTTGACATTCAGAATTGGCGCATCGATAAACGCAGTTGATTTCACTGATTTTGATCAGGAAATGCACCAGCTTTTTGTGTCAGTTGACGCTTCACATCCGCGTGACTTTAAAGAGCAGGTATTTTTTGGTGGTGAATATATATTTATGAAAACTTTCTCTGTGAGAGCGGGTTATTCTTTCCCGCAGGATGAAAGAGGTTTTAGTGCCGGTGTTGGTGTACAACATGATATATCGGGCTTGTTCGTCGCATTAGATTACGCATACGCGCCGTTCGGTGTTTTCGATAATGTACACAGAATCACATTCAATCTTGGGTACTAAATTAATGCGTCATTTTTTAAGAGAAATTGATAAAAAAATAATTTATATTTATAATATTTGGAATTAGTATGAAGGATATAAATAAAATATTGAAAATATCTAAGCATCTGTTTGTGGTTTTTACGGTTATGCTTGGGTTTATTTATATCGCGGGTTGTACAGACGAGGGATACGACAGTGTTTATAACAGCGACTTAATTGGACCCGATGTGCCAAAACCGGTTGTTGATTCATATTCACCCGCGGATTTCGCTTACTCCGGAGTAAGTGAAGTAACTATTACAGGTCAGAATTTAACACCTTCTACAAAGGTATATTTTACAAACGGTGTAGAAGCTCCTTTACTTTCGGCTGCAAGTAACGAATTAACAATTCTTGCGCCGGTTTTTGAGTTTGATGATACAACTTCAGAACTTTCTGTATCATTCAAAATTCATACAACATCCGAATTCCCCAGTGATTCGGTGAAAAACTACAAGTTACGCCCGGCAGCGATAAAAATTCCGAAAGCGATCACCAGAAAGTCAAACAGATTCTGGAATTTTGTTGTTAACGCGAATAATGAAATAATCGTTGAAGAATCGGATGCGGCCGGTAACTCTCCAAAATTTGTAAAAATAGTTGATGAAAACGAACCGTATCTTGACTATGCAGCCGGTGCTACTCAGCGCTACGCTTCATTAAAGTATGGTCCGGATGGTACTCTTTACGGTGTGCGCCGTGTAAGAGCGATTTTCCAGATTCCTGAAGGAGCCGGTGCGTCGCATACTGTTTATACTACGATTGGTTCTGGATCTTTCTCAGCGATTGAATTTGATAAAGATGGTAATATGTGGTTAGGCACAACTGCTAACGATATAATATATATGATCGACGCTAACAAAACTGTCACGGAATATCCAATTGCCGGAGAAGTTAAATCTATACGTACTTATGATGGTGCTGATGGCTATCACTTATATATCTCTCTTGAGCGTGACGGTACACAGCTTATAGTACGTGCGCCACTTGCGGGAGGAGTTATCGGAGCCGAAGAAACATATTACGATTTTAGCGCAAATTTTGAAGAATCATATCGTTTGGTTAATTTTAACTTCACTGATGACGGGACACTCTTTCTTGCAACAACAGGTGCAGAGCCAATTTGGGCAGTTGCACAGGGCGGATCGGCGGAAGTATTTTACCCTGCACTACTCGCCGGAACGGTTTATAACCCCACACTTGAAAGCTTTGGCTGGGGTATAAATGATGAACTCTATTACGTCAGGAAAGTAATAGGCGATGAAGAAAACACTTATGATATAATCAGAGTTTCAACACAAAAACAAACTGCCCCATTTTATGGCAGAGACTAAATATTTTTCACAAAATAATATCCACTAATTAACTTAAGGAGTAACCATGCTAAAAAAACTATTCACAATTTTAAGCTTGGTAGCACTATTTGCTGCAACCGGCTTTGCGCAGTCATGGATGAACGAGGGTAACTTTACCGCTGATAACCTGAAAGGTTCTACACATGGCTTAGCAGTTGACGGCGAAGGCAAAATTTGGGTAACTAACTTCTACGGAGATGAAAATGTAGTTACTGCTCAGGGCGATACAGTTCTTGCCCGTTCACTTCAGGTATTTAATCCTGATGGTTCAGAAGCATCATTCTCACCTGTTACTATGGTAACAATTGATGGTGTTGCTGATACATTTTTCGCTTCTTCTCGCGGTTTGAGAGCTGACCATGAAGGTAACATTATTTATGTAACAGGTGGTCAGGAAATGTTCAGAATTAATCACCTTACCGGTGAAGGTATGAACAAAGCTGATATCTCTGCTTTGGCAACCTCTCCTACAGCTCCTGCTGTTGACGATAATGGTAACATCTTTATCGCACCTGTTGTACCGGGTAACCCGATTATTTACTTTGACGCAAACTTTAACTTCCTTGGTAATGCTGTTGAAGCTACTGTAGGTTTCTCTCGTACAATGGAAGTTTCAGGTGATGGTAACTCAATCTATTTCGCCTCATTCACAACACATAAAGTTGATGTGTATGAAAGACCAGACGAATTTTCAGCTTATGACTCAACAGGTATTATCTTTGTTGGTTTTGATGCTGAATCAATTGGTTGGGATACAAAAAGTGGTGCTCTTTGGGCATCTGCAGGTTCTGCAAACGATATGCCTAACAGATATGAAGGCGTTACAACTAATTGGTCACCAAACTCATGGTATGCTTATGATATAGCTACTGAAAGTTATATCGACTCTATGGCATGGACAATGATTGACTCAGTTGACGACGCGAGCGAAAGACCAAGAGCAATTGAATTTTCACTTGATGGAAATACAGCTTACGTTGGTTGTTTCGGTACAAACACACTTCCTGCAGTTCAGAAGATTGTAAGAGATATTACTCCTCAGGAAGTTACATTCAAAGTTAACATGACTGTTGCTATTGCAAACAGTGCTTTTGATCCCGCGAATGACGTAATGAATGTTGCCGGTTCTTTCAATGACTGGTCAACTTCAGCTACACCTATGACTGATGCTGATAGTGATAATATCTGGGAAGCAACAGTTGCAAATCAGGAACCAGGTTCAAGATTGTATTTCAAATATGTTATCAACGCTGACGGTTGGGAAAATGATCCTGACAGAGAATATGTTGTAAAAGGCGGCAACAATATGTATGAAGCTTATTACAATAATGATCTTGGCGGCGGTATTGATGTAGTTCTTTTCTTCCAGGCTGATATGGAAGTTGAAAAACTTTCAGGTCGTTTTGATCCTGCTAACGATACTCTTTCAGTTCGCGGTGGCTTTAACGGCTGGAGTGGTGATGATGTAATGACACCAAGCGCAACTAATCCTAACCTTTATGAATTCGAAACTGTTTTCGCGGTTAACCCTGGCGATGACATAAACTACAAATTCGCATATATTACTTCTATTGGTACTACATGGGAAGATGGCAGTGACAGAATTCATACTGTAACACAGGATGATATTAACGCCGGTTTCATTGAACTTTCAAGAGCATTTAACGATGCAGGTCTTGAATCAGTAACAAAATATGAATCAGAAATCGTATTCCAGGTTGATATGGCAGGCGCGGTTGATCTTAACGGTCAGTCATTCCCATCATTGGATAACATGGTAATCTGCGGTTCATCGTTCCCACTACAGTGGCCTCAGGGCGGATGGCCTGATGAAGATTCAACATTAGTACATTATCTAAATGATGATGGTGTTGATGGTGATACACTCGCAGGTGATGATATCTGGTCTGTTACACTTACATTCCCAAAATATTCCGCACTTAGCTTCGAATACAAATATGGTGCTAACTGGGGTCTTGCTTCAAACAACGGTACAAACGACAACGAAAGTGGTACCGGTGTAAACCATTCAGTTACTCTACCTAACGAAATTATTTTCGGTAGAACAAATGATACATGGGCAGATATGTCTCCAACTACTTTAACCGGTGTTGTAACCGACGTTAAAGAAGTAGGTACAGGTCTTCCAACATCATTCTCACTTGATCAGAACTATCCTAACCCATTCAACCCTGCTACTACAATCCGTTTCAGTCTTCCTGAAGCAGCTAACGTAGTTGTTAAGGTTTATGATATGTTGGGTCAGGAAGTTGCTACATTGGTTAACGAAGAACTTACAGCAGGTTCTTATGACGTTAACTTTGACGCTAGCAGACTTACCAGTGGTATGTACATCTACTCTATCCAGGCTGGTGAATTCTCAATGACCAAGAAAATGATGCTATTGAAATAAGATTATCTTACTTCATAGATACATTTTAGCAAAGGCGGGTTTTCCCGCCTTTGTTCTTTTAAACAAGTTTTAAAAATTTTAAGTCCATATGCGTTCGAGGTTCACAGGTTTAGAGAGGGAAATCACTAGTCCCGGGCGGTTATTGTGATAGGGATGAATAAAGATGAACTAAAATGCAATATTCATCCTCCGTCCTCCGACTATCGTCGGAATCCACCTCCTTCAAAAGGAGGACCTTAAAACGAAGATGCCTTTTTAATAGTTTGAGGGGTTGTCTAAAAAGGGAAGCTTCCCCTTGCAAAAACATCCATGTCATTGTCCCCCAGTAAAATCGTGAGGCATCCAGTTTTTGTTTTTTTACTTAAAATTTACAATCATAGATTAACGACCATAATAGGTGGGTGAGGCACTCGAATCCCCCGGAACAGTATGAAATTAAAAGAACCTATCCTATTCGCCTGGGGCGGACTTCCTCCCGCATAGCGGGATAAACTTTAGTAAAGGGAAGGACCTTTAAAACAAGTTGACAACAATATTTGTTTTTCTGTCACGTCCTAAATAGGGTTGCACGTATTATTAGTTTATTCTCTGTTTACCATACCGGT
>BQMY01000095.1 GCA_022181065.1 Melioribacteraceae bacterium
CCTGGATTCCGCCCGATTTTATCCAGAATCATGACGATGTAATTTTTAACTCCCCGTCTCCTAGTGTCAGGAGCCTGTGTGAAGGGTGCGACAAAAATTAGGTTCCTGAGTTCATCGAAGGATCGGGCAAAGTTGGAAAGCAACAAAGTAAATCAACACTTCTATTTTCAATTAACCCACGGTTTTAACCGTGCGGTTCTCGGGGAAAAATGTGAGAGTAGAACGGTTTCAACCGTTTTCACCATCGTTAAAGTAAGAGGGGGAGGATGATTTCAGGTCTTTACTTAAAAATAGAAGTCATCCCCAATCAAATCATAAAATTCGCCAAATACGAAATGATCTCAACTCGTTAATTAATTACGATCAACTAAAAAAACATCTTGGCTACTTTTAATATTCCCTGTTTCCACGGTACACGATGTGAAATTCCGGAAGTGTTTTCAAACTGCTCCAGATTATCGAGATACCATTTGAAATTCCTTACTAACGCATCCTGATTACTGAATTTTGGTTTGTAGCCTAAAATCTTCTCAGCCTTTTCAATCGAAACGAAAGAATCTTTGGAAGCGGTTTCATAGACCCATTTATATAGTGGGGAAAGTTTTAGTGCCTCAAGAAAACGCAAAGTCCAGATGATCGGCATTTCAGGTAATCCGACAATCTTTTTACCAAAACCGGCAAAATCGAGAACTGCCTGATAATCTTCACGCATAGTTTTGAAATCCTTGGCGCCGATATTGAATGTATCGTTTACTATTTTTTCATCGAGTTCAACACACGCGTATGTAGCGTCGCATAAATCCTCAACATCAAGGAGCTGATAACGGTTTTTCCCGTTACCGATCATTGGGAAACCTTTTCCATCTTTCGCCCAGTCGTATAGTAGCGCGAAGACTCCAAGTCTTTCCGGACCAATGAATGATTTGGGGCGGATAATAGGAACACACATACCTTTCTTGCGATATTCGAGGCAGACTTCCTCAGCTTTTATTTTTGCTTCTCCGTAAGGACCAACACCATCAAGTTTGTCGGTTTCATAAATTGGATGGTGATCAGGAATACCGTAAACAGCAGTAGAAGAAGTATGGATAAACCGTTTCACACCATTTCGGTAAGCCGCGTCGATCACGATACGGGTGCCTTCAATATCGGTGGAATAAATCTCTTCCGGAGTATAAAGCGGGAGCGCTGCCGCAGTATGAATTACAATATCCACCCCTTTCATACTCTTTTCAACGAGCGCTTTATCCCTTATATCGCCCGTTACAATTTCAATTTTGTCTTTACAATCAGCGTAATCAAATTCAACCAAATCAAGTGAAAGAACGTCATGTCCCTTATCAAGTAAATATCTGACCAGGTTTATACCTAAAAATCCGGCACCGCCCGTTACAAGAAATTTCATTTTCAACTCCGGTAATAAAAAATCACAAACTTAAATTTACGAAATAGAACAATTTTATTAAATTGAATTTTAATTCTGATTTTTAACATCAGTTGTTATTTCCTGATAAATGGAAGTATCGAGTTGTTATGATACACTTTTCTGCCTTGTTTAAGAACTGGAGCCGTTTTAATTTAATCTCAAAATTTTATAATCGGGGATCATTAATGAAAAAATATCTATTCTATTTTCTCTCGCTATCATTTGTTGTACTTGGTTTAGTTTTTGTTTTTACTTCCGGAGAAGTACAAAAACCGACCGGCGATGGACCAGATATGCGTCCGGCCGAGTGGGCATACAACCAACGAACATTTCCGCATAACACTGCCGCGCCTTTAGCCCATTACGAAGCTGCAAAACAGGCAATACAGATGCGTAAGGATAAAGCCGCTCGCATCGGCAAAAAATATAATAACCCCGAATGGGAATTCGCCGGTCCGGTAAATATAGGCGGACGTGTGGTAGATATTGAATATAATATCCTCGACCCAAACACGGTTTACGCTTCCGCGGCAGTTGGCGGTGTATTCAAATCATATGATGGCGGTGATACATGGTTCCCGATTTTTGATGATCAACCGATAATGCCGATGGGTGATCTGGCGATAAATCCGGTCGATACAAATATTGTCTATGCCGGATCGGGTGAGCCGAATGGTTCACATAATAATTTCCCGGGAGCTGGCGTATTTAAATCAACTGATGCAGGACAAACCTGGACAAACATTGGGCTTGAGCTAACAGCGCATACCGGAAGAATTGTGATTGACCCAACAAATCCTGACAGAGTTTTCGTAGCCGCCGTTGGTTCCAATTTTGGCACCGGACCCAACAGAGGTGTTTACGCAACAACCAATGCGGGTGATACATGGGAGCAGGTTTTATTTGTAAGTGATTCTACCGGAGCAGTTGATTTGATATTGGATCCCACCGACCCTGATTTTATCATGGCTACTATGTGGGAACGTGTAAGAAGACCCGGATTTGGTCAGAGTGTATCAAGTAGAGGTCCAACTAGCGGAATTTATAAATCAACAGATGGCGGTGATACATGGGATAAACTCGGTCCTTCAAATGGTCTTCCCGGTGAAACTGAGAATGTCGGGCGTATCGGCCTGGCGATAGATGTTAATCACCCTGATACTGTTGTTGCGGTTTATACCGATGGTGGAACTTACTCCGGACTTTACAAATCTACAGACCGTGGTGAAAACTGGAGCAGCATCGATCCATCTTTTCAGATTTCCGGCGGGGTCAGTTCATTCAGCTGGTATTTCGGACAGGTAAGAATAAATCCGCACGACCCTGATTTCATCTATGTGCTTGATGTTTACTTCAATTATACTCAAAACGGTGGCACATCATGGAGTAACATCTATTATGATAATCTGCACGTTGATCACCACGCGCTTGCGTTCCATCCAACTGACTCAAATGTAATTCTTGTTGGAAACGATGGCGGTATAAATAAATCCACCAACAAAGGCGCTTCCTGGGGACAGCACGTTAATCTCCCTGTGACACAATTTTATGAAATTAACATCGACTACAACAATCCTGATGCTCTTTATGGCGGCACGCAGGATAACAATACAATCCGCACCACAGATGGTGGGCTGGATAATTGGGAACGACTGCTCGGCGGCGACGGATTTTATGTGAACGTTGACTACAATGACAACAATTACGTTTATGCAGAATACCAGTACGGGAATTTATTCCGGTCAACTTCCGGCGGATACAACATGGATCGTATAATGAATGGCATCTCCGAATCAGAGCCCAAAAACTGGTCAACTCCTGTTGTGATGGATCCATTCGATAGTAAAGTGCTTTATTATGGCACCAATAAACTATATAAAACTACAAACAGAGGCTCAAACTGGTTTACCATCAGCGATAACCTTACGCTTTCCGATCCTGCTTATCCTAATTTGGGTACGCTTACAACTATTGGTGTTTCGCCGCTGGATAACAATATTATCTATACCGGCAGCGATGACGGACAGGTACACGTTTCCACTGATGGAGGCTCAAACTGGTCTAACATCACCGAGGGGTTACCCTTCAGATGGATTACCAGAGTTGTACCTGATAATTTCGATGCCAATACGGTTTATGTTACACTTTCCGGACTTAAATGGAGAGACCCGGTATCTCATGTATTTGTAAGTTATAATCAGGGGGCAGACTGGACTGACATCAGCAATAATCTGCCCGATTCACCTGTTAACGCCTTTGTGCAGGATTTCAATTGGGGCGCTCATTTGTTTGTCGGAAATGATGTTGGTGTTTTTTATTCGCTCGATTTCGGTGCCACCTGGGAACCGTTGGGACAGAATTTACCCGTTGTTCCCGTATATGATTTAAAAATACATCCTACCGAAAATTTCCTTGTTGCGGGTACACATGGACGTTCCATGTACACACTCGATCTGAATCAAATTGTAAGTGTTAAAGATCAAAATGAGCTGATAGCTGACAAATATAAATTGAGTCAGAATTACCCGAATCCTTTCAACCCGACTACGAGTATTACATATTATCTGCCGGAAGCATCAAATGTTAATATCTCGGTCTATAATATGAATGGTGAACTTGTCAGTGAGTTGGTCAACAGTTCAAAACCCGAAGGGTATCATGATATTTCATGGGACGCAACTAATAGTTCGGGATTGAAAGTTGCCTCGGGAGCATACATATATAAACTGCGTGCGGGCAACGTACTCAAAACCCGCAAAATGATGTTTCTGAAATAAAATATTACTGAGTGGTTAGTACAAAGTGCAGGGGCTGACTAAAAAGGAGAGCAGCCCCTTGATAAAAATACCGGATTGAGTTTCAGCCCGTTTTGGCCAAATAATCTTATTTTTGTGCCTTCAGGGTAAAATATGGGGTTTTTATGGCAACTTTCTCTCAGATTGTTGCAAAACAGGGGGTTAAAGTAAGCATTTTAGCCATTTTCTTCAGATTATGGGCTATAGCTACCAGAGCGAACTCTACTTTTACTTTGTCTAATCCACGCAGGTTAAATCGCCTGAAGTTCCTGTTCCACTTTATATGACCAAACACTGACTCTACATCTACAGGTCTTTGTTTTATCAGCTTTTTCCCTTCGGCAGAGTCCAGGTTTTTCTTTACCTCTTTCCTGTATTTTATCACCTCGGGCGTTACACTGATTACTCTGTTATACCTCGACTTGTGACATTCTGAACGTAAAGTACATCCCCTGCACCCTTTTGCCTTATATTTCTTTATTGCTGTTTTATATCCATTTACCGTTGTTTTTCTCTCTGTTCCAACATACTTCATCGGATTTCCGGCAGGACAGAAGTATATATCCTTCTGTGCGTCATATCGAAGGTTTTCTACTCTGAAGATATTTTCTATGTATTTCCTTTTCTTTTCCCTGTCATACATATTGTACTTCACATAAATACCCCTGTACTTTTCTCTCAGGTATTCATAGTTTTCCTGTGAGCCATATCCGGCATCTGCTATTATATTCTTTGGTCTTATTCCATAGAGCCTTTCCTGTTGCTCCAGATGCGCTATCAACAGATTTGTATCCCCCGCGCTTTGATGTATGCTATAGCCTGTTATAAACTGATTTTCTGTGCCCATCTGTACATTATAGGCTGCCTTCGGATTACTGTTCGGGTGTGAGTCTTCTTTCATTCGCATAAATGTCGCGTCAGGGTCTGTTTTAGAACAACTGTTTCGTCCCTGTAGTTGTTCTTCCTGTTTTTTGTACTTCTCATATTTTGGCAGATATTCTTCACGTAGTTTTTTATCTGCCTTTTTCAACTTTTTGTCTTCAGGATTTTCCTTTAACTTTTCACCCAACTCCTTCGTAAATTCTTCCAGCTTTTCGTCGTCCAGACTTACTTCTTCTCCCATTTCCTCAAGGTCTCTATCTCCATATTCCCTGTTTTCATCTTCGTTTGTCTTTTCTATTTCCCCGATCAATATCGCTATCTTTTTCTTTATTCCACTTAAGTACTTCTGATTCGACTTTTTCCATATATAACTGTACTTGTTGGCATTTGCCTCTATCTTTGTTCCGTCAAGAAAGTAATTTTCATATTTTACATAACCCTCCTTTTTTATATGCCGATTCTATCGAACTTATATCAAGGCGCTCAATTACATTATTGACCAGTCGTACTATGTGGTCTTCGGGTATCATATCTTCGAGATTGGCTGGGATTAAGTTGAGTTGGTTCTGGTCGTACCGCTTGTAGATTACTTTGTTATGTGACATCGTTTTTGATGTCAATTTATTAATTATTCCGCTCTTTAACAAGAAGGCTGATTACTTTTTAGTCAGCCCCTTAATGTGACGAATGTACATAAATTTTCTTATATCACTTCCCTCCCATTTCCCGCATTGTGGAACCGACGAAAACTCAGTGATTTATGATAAGAGGTGTCTGAGCTTGTCGAAGACCCGTCAGTGTGCAAGATTCTTCAATTGTCCGACCCTTTCCCGCGTTGCGGGACAGGCGAACCTCGGGAGCCTTGTAATTTGTTTTGCCCGTCTTCGACATGAATCCAGTTTTTAGATTAGATTTCCGCGTCCACGGAAATGACAATGTTTTGCCCTGTCATGCCCTTGAAAAAAGGGTATCTCGCTTTAAGGATAGATTTCCGGTCAAGCCCACCCAAGGCGGGTAAACGCGGAAATGACAAAATGTTATTATCTCAGGATGAGGCAGAGTTTGTAGAAGATTCTCTTTAAACAAAAAAGGGATGGTCGGTGACCATCCCCCACGAAATACTTTTGTATCTTTATATTTTTGACTTTCGACTAAAGACTTACGACTTTGGACTAATTCTTACTTCCACGCTTCAATGTATAGCGAATCAGGTTTTTTCTCAACACCATGCTGGTCAACATCAAACTTGTACTCTTTCCAGTTCGGGATACCTGAATGCGCCGCGTCGGTCAGGTATATATTTTCAAAACCCGCAGTCTTCAGCAATTCGGTGAGAGAATGCCGGTCGTACATCCAGTAGTGTACTTCACCCGACAACCTGAATTCACCAATCTCTTTCGGGTCAGAAACATCCTTGTTTACATTTTTCGCGATTTGCGGATTTTGTTTGATCATATTAAGGAACGGCTCAACTTCGCTACCAATACGTTCAATGATATAATCACGTGCCGGGATTGGATCCTGCGCCCAGAATTGCAGCATTTCACCACCACCGAAATTACGCACCGTCTGGTCAAACATCTCAAGCATAATCCAGTCGTATCGCTCTTTTGCAATCGGGTCACCCTCAGCGGCAAGTCGTAAATTTTTCAAATACTCTTCGGCGATTCGCTCAAGATCAGGTACAACAAGACGCAACACTCCGCCCGGTCTTAATATTCTGTGGCATTCATCGAGGAAAAAACCGACATTATGCCGCGGGAAATGCTCAATAAGATGTGATTGATATATTACGTTAAAACTGTCATCTTCTGTGGGGATACCCCTGTTGATCACTTCAAGGAAACGTGGTTTCCCACCGGCGAGGATATCAAAAACCTTCCAGTCCTGATTCTGAGGTTTATTGTAACCAAGGTTTAGCATCCTTAATTCAGAAATATGTTTAAGATTTTCCGGAAATCCCGTTTGTTTAATATCTTTTTTCACCTCAACAATCGATTCTTTTTTCTCAATTGGCTTAAAGTCAGGATTTTTCCATGCGTAGATTGTAATAATAAACTTGTCTGTATTCACCGAAGTAAAAGGCGATTTCTGCTCACTTCCAAGCCATTCCGCAGGGTGGAAATCGCCGAGCGTGTAGAAAAAACCTTCTTCCTCAAATAATGAAAGGAGTTCGCCAAACTTGCCGTCTGCTGCCCTGAAACGATGTATTTCCGCTACAATACGATTTACGTTTCTGAGAACTCCACGGCAATCTTTTAATACCTCGTATTCAGCGCCTTCGATATCGATTTTAAGAAGTTCAACTTTTTCTTGCTCGAGATAATCACGCAATCTAACCGAGGGGACTTTATTCGCCGAAATATTATTCACATCCACAAAGCCCGAATCATCATTCGAAGCCTCAAAACTAACACCTTTATTATCTTTCCATACAGCTTTGGGGATTACCTCATAATCGGGAATGTTGAAGGAATTCAAATTATTCGCCGCCATATTCGCTATTTCGGGATCAGCCTCAAACGCGGTAATTTTCGCGTTCGGGTATTTTGTTCCGAAGAAAAGGGAAGCTATCCCTATATGCGCGCCGCAATCGAGAATGCGCGGATTTTGTGTTGTAGATTCAAATGTGTAGAGGTTTTGTCCGAATATCTGCACAATCTGATGATAAAAACTGTGAAGATCGGCGTAATGGATTTTCTTTCCGTCAATGAGCAATTTCCCGGCTTCCCGACGTGGATACTTCTGCAAATCTGTGGAAAGTTTATTGATAATTTCTTGTAGCGTACCTTTTAGCGTGAACTCTTCATTTGTCGGTTTTGGAGAGGCAAAAACTTCACTTTTGGCAGGTTTATTCAGATATTTTCTTATTATTGCTTCATAAATACTGATGCGATTAACCATTGAGTGATCACGCATGCAACGTTTTTGTCCGTTTTCAGCGATGGTCTGTAATATCTCCTGATTCTCAAGATAATACGCAATTTTTTCAATCATCTCTTTTTCATCACCGTAAACACCAATTTCCTTATCCGGCTCAAAAAAGGTGTTGATGTTGTCATAACGTTCGGTGAGCAGCAATGACCCGACAGCCGTGGTTTCGAACATTCGCATGTTTGCGGCTTCGTTGCTTACCAGATCAATATGCGCGTTAAAAACTATTTTGCCGGATGCCAGCGCCTTGTACATATCCATACCCCAGCGCGCGCCAAAATTGTATTTGCGCAACGATTCAGGAATTGGTCCATGCATTTCCGGTATAAAAAGACCAAGCTTAATTTGCGGATTTATTTCACATAATTTTACAATAGTTTCGAGCAGAGCGCGTCGTTTTTTATGCTCTTCGCTTACCTGTCCACTAAAAACTATATCAAAATTTTTAGGCGTAGCTTTTGTGGTTTCCATAATAAAGGAGGGCATACCGGGTGAAAATCTTTCCGTTGCCTTCACACCACGTTTAACAGCTTCTTCAATAGATTCGCGATGATTTGAAAGCATCAAGTCAAATTCAGTGAAATCGCTCTGAGGCGGAATTGAAGCAGCGCGCCATCCCAATACAAGTTTTGGTTTGTATGGTAAAATTTTAACAAATCTGCTGTCGAATGTGATAGGATCACTAAGGTATAAAACATCAGGTTTGAATTTCTCAATCTGCCGAAATACTATCTCGTAAACTGCGTTATCTTTATTCTGGAGTGGTATTCCATTCTCTTTCATCCAACGCATTTGTGCCGGAAGAGCGTTGGCGATCACGAGCCACGCGTCATACCCGATACTCTTGAGGTGCGGGGCAATCATGTGGCTACCGGAGAATCCGTCATAAATTAATTTTTCGTTTTGCTCTTCGTAGCTTTGTTCGGATAATCCGGAATTCGATTCATATAAAAAGTTCAGGTACGGATGATAGAAAGTGTGGACCTGAAGTAGTTTCATGTCAGAGCCTCAAGGTTAGGTAGTAGTTTTTAATTTCTTCTGCAACGGTACGAATTTCTTCTTCGGTTAATTCGGGATACATGGGAAGAGACAGGATTCTGTCCTTGTAATAATTAGCCACAGGAAAATCGTTCGCTTTGTAGCGCATGTGTTTATATGCCTGCAGCATCGGGAGGGGATTCGGGTAATGAATCGCGGTTTCAACTCCCTTCATATCGAGGAACGCTTTTAATCCATCACGACTATCGGCACGGATTACATACAAGTGGAATGTATGGAAAGTGTTATCTCTCAGTTCAGGTGTTTGAACTTCTTCCACATCGGCGAGAAGCTCGTTGTAGAGCCGGCCGTGCTCATTACGTTTTTTATTCCACTCATCAATGTATTTAAGCTTGACAGAGAGGATAGCTGCCTGGATTCCATCGAGTCGGCTGTTAATTCCTTCCATCCAGTGGTCATGCTTTTTGAGCTGCCCATGGTTGGCAAACATACGTACATTTTTTGCAAGTCTGTCATCATTTGTAACTACTGCTCCCGCGTCACCGTAAGCACCCAGATTTTTGCCGGGATAAAAACTGAAAGTTCCCGCATCCCCGAAAGTGCCAACGTTTCTGCCTTTACTGGTTGTAAAATGAGCCTGAGCGCAATCTTCGATCAGGAATAAATCGTATTTGTCGCAGATTGCCTTGATCTCTTCAATTTTTGC
This sequence comes from Melioribacteraceae bacterium, assembly GCA_022181065.1. Taxonomy (GTDB): domain Bacteria; phylum Bacteroidota; class Ignavibacteria; order Ignavibacteriales; family Melioribacteraceae; genus BQMY01. The sequence continues at coordinate 9,743 of BQMY01000095.1, forward strand.
CGGCTGACCGTAAAGGTGTACCGGAAGAACCGCTTTTGTGTATTTGGTAATTTTGTCTTCGATTTTCGAAACATCAATGTTGAAGTAGTCCTCATCAATATCAATAAATACGGGATTCGCGCCTGTCAGTGATATTGATTCGGAAGTGGAAATCCACGAGTTCGCGACTGTGATTACATCGTCACCGCGTCCAATTCCCACAGAGTCGAGCGCGACAAACAAAGCGTCTGTGCCATTCGCAACACCTATACAATGTTTGACTCCGATTTTTTCGGCAAAGGCTTCTTCAAACTCTTCTACGTATTTACCTTTGATAAAGGCTGTTTCGCGAACAACTTTCGCGATCGCTTCGTCAATTTCTTCTTTTATTGAAGCGTACTGTTTCTGCAAATCGACAAACTTGATGCTCATATTCTAACCCAGTGATCTTATTTTTCTGGCAGGATTGCCGGCGTAAATACCGGGCTCGGTAATGTCTTTAGTGACAACTGCTCCCGCGCCAATTACGGTATTATCGCAAATAGTTACAGGTAGAATTGTAGCGTTGGTTCCGACAGATACATGGTTGCCAATACGGGTAGTTTTCCATTTGGAAGAATCTCCTCCTGCCGGTCCCCCGGTATGGAAAAGATCATTAATGAATTTAGCCCCGTGTGAAATAAAAGAGTCATCACCAATCGTTACAAGCTCGCATATAAAAGCGTGCGATTGAATCCTGCAATTATTTCCAATTATAACATTTTTTTGGATTTCTACAAAGGGTCCTATGAAACAATCGTCGCCAACTTTACACTCGTAAAGATTTACCGGCTCCACTACCTTCACATTTGCTCCGAAATCCACATCCCGAATGCCCGATTTATATATCGTTGGGTTAGTCATAATCACGACCGTTGCGTTTAGCCGAGTTATAAATTTTTTCTATTATTTGAACTACTTTCATTCCTTCGATACCGTTGGTCGCGATAACCTCGTTGTTATCGAGTGTGTTTATGAGGTTTTCATAAACTTTGTCGTGGTTCGACATTGAGCCCTGGTAAAAACCGTAATCGTTTGCTTTTTTACCTTCTTCAATGCCTTCAATTTTGTAGCCGTCAATGGACTGATAATCGAATACGTTGAGGTACTGGCCGCCGACTTTCACAGTTCCTTTTTCGCCAAATATCGTGATGGAGCCTTCCATATTCGAGCCCCAACTGTTAATTGTGAAGTTGATAGATCCAATTGCGCCGTTGTAAAACTCGAATATCGCCGCGCCGGAATCCTCAAACTCAACAACATTCTGGTGGATGAAGTTGTTTTTGAGTCCGTAAGCTTTTTTCACATCACCAATAAGCCAGTACATGATGTCAATAAAATGACTGAACTGTGTGAAAAGGATACCGCCATCAAGGTCTTTTTTACCTTTCCAGTCGGATTTATTGTAATAGTTTTCATTACGGTTCCAGAAGCAGTTAAGCTGTACATTCAGGATTTTGCCAAGAACGCCGTCGTTGATAATTTCTTTCATCCTAACAATAGGTGGGTTGTACCTGTTCTGCTTGACGATAAAAAGTCTGCGGTTTGTTTTTTCCGATTCGTAGATCATGTTTTCAGCGTCAATGACGGAAATTGCCATTGGTTTTTCGCAGAGTACATGTTTACCGGCGCGCATAGCTTTTATGCTGTGTTCGGCGTGCAGACCATTCGGGGTACAGACCGCTATAATCTCAATATCTTTCTCTTCGTTGAGCATTTGGTCATAATTGGTATAATACTTAATACCATATTTCTCACCGAGTGCTTTTGCGCGTTCGTAGTTGATGTCGCATACAGCCTGCAACTGACCGTTATTCCGGATATGCTCCGCGTGGCGTTGCGCGATGTGTCCGCAACCAATTATACCAAATTTGTGTAATTTTTTGTTTTCCATTTTTACCATCCTGGCTAATTGCCGGAACTTTTAACCCCTCCTTTACTTCCTCCCCTTTATTAAAGGGGAGGACCGAGGTGGGGTTTCAATTTTTCATTAGTAAATATTCTTTGTAGAGACGGGATATATCCCGTCTTTACAATTTTTGAGATTGTAGTGACGCCATATAGTTTCCCGATTACGGGACAGGCGAGAGCCTCACCAACCTAATCCCGTCTTTACAATTTCCAGGGATTGTAGAGACGCCATATATGGCGTCTTTACGTTTACAATAATTTTAAGAACTGGATTCCTGCCTTCGCAGGAATGACAACCACAATCTATTACCCTCTCTTAAAAGGACTTAGCTCCGGTTGGTGAGTCTATCGAACCACGGAGCGTAAATAACAAATCCTTTTTCCTCCCCTTTATCAAAGGGGAGGTTTGGAGGGGTTCTAAACCTTCCTTGCTAAAATAATCGTGTGCGAAATTGATTTATCGCCGCCATTATTTTCCGAAATCTCATTCACCTCGTCAATGAACTCATTGCTCCCTAATAACTCAAACGCGGATTGTAAAAAATTCTCGAGCTGCTGTGCTGCGCGCCAGTCGCGTATGCTTGACAATCCATATATACTGTTCATAACATCACGTAAAGGCTGTTCGATTGTATAATAATCAAGATGATGACGTAATACAATATTGACAATATCAAACTTCTGCGATACAAACTGCTCAAATTTATCCGGGGTGAAAAACGGCGCTTTGTTCATATATGATGAAATTAGCAAATAGCCACCGGAATTGAGCTTGTTGTATATTGTATCAAGCGCTTCGTTAAGTCTGTTATGATCAACGTAGTAGATCACCTCAAGCGCTGAAACAAAATCATATTTTTCATTACCAAGCTCTTTCAACTCCGGTAACGCTGAGTTTACAAATTTTGCGTCGGGATATCTCGAACTGCATTTTTTAACAGCTTCTGATGATATATCAACACCGGTGACAGATGCATGGTTGAGGTGATTAGCGAGCATCATGGTAAAGTCACCAAGACAACAGCCTATATCGAGCATTGATTTTACATCAGCCGCTTTAACATAACGGGAGACAAGCTCAAACGCTTTTATATAACGTATCTGTTGTGAAGCACGCCAGTCCTGACCCCACGGATCGGTTTCCGCCTGGCGGAAGAGGTTTTCAGTCCACTCTTTTGAGCCGTACTGCAAACCACCCTGATCAGGCATCACAATCTGATAATTCTTATAGCTTTTATTTTGGGAATGTTCTAACTCTTTAAGAGTATTTACCCATTTTTCGCCATTTTTCGCCACGCTGCTTTCTTTAAGTGTCGCGTTAACTTTTGTGTCTTCTTTATCAACCTCAAGAAGTTTGGCGGTATCGTTTATTACGAACTGTGGTACTTCGCCATTATTTATTTCCGCGTATTTTTTCGACATATAGCGAAGTTCGTTCAATTTCACTTCGTAGTCACGCTGTTCGGGATCAGCTTTTACACCTGGTGTATCGTTATATTTTCTGTAATAACCCCACTCGCCGCTTTTGATCTTCAACAATTTGAAATACTCGGCGAATGCCCTGAACATCCACGCCTGACCCCATCTAAGGTATGGAGCGAAAACTTTTTTATCCTCATTCCATGAGTACCCGAACCATCCTTCCGGTGTCTGCATGTGTGTAATTATCCACTCGAAGTTTTTACGTATCTGCGGGAATAACTCCTCATACTCCGGGGATAAAGTTGACATCAGCAATATCGACTCTGCTGCGCCATGTATGTTTACATTCGGGTTATTATATGCAATCGGGAAGTGAGCAGGACGACCATCTTCCTGGATAAAACTGCGTTTGTAAAATTCGAGATACTTTTCATAAGCCTGTTTAATTGCACTATGTCCAAGCTGATGATACGCGTTATACAAACATCTTATCTCAAATCCGGTGTGGTAATGATCGTTGTACAATCCCCATTCCTGCTGGACTTTACCCCAGTAGAAAATATTTCCTTCCGGGTTTTGCTCGGATATAGCATACTCAATGGCGCGTTCAGCGAAGCGGATATACTCCTTGTTCTCTATTTCTGTACCGATTCGCGAGAGGAATTCAGCAGCGAAAAGGTTAGCATTGTGTACGTGGAAATTATCAAGAGGCGTATATGAGAAGCATATCCCGTCGGAGCCCATATCGTCGCGGTTCAAATCGTTCAGTATGAACTCGCAAATGGATATACACGCTTCAATATATTTCGGTTCTTTTGTTATCGCGAAGAGCTCCCATAAACCATCACCAACCGCAGTTGTCGCGATCACAGAAGGTGTTCCTTTGGGAATAAATACCTTGCTCTGCCAGTCAAAAGGATACCCCCAGCATAGGTTTTCGTAACCTTCTGCGGGATTACGGAGTAGCCAGTCGGCTATTTCTTCGGCTTCGTAGAGGTAATCTTCATTATTGGTAACTTTGAACAATGTTGCTTTCGATGAAATCAGCAAACCAAGTGCTTTGGGATTCCTTCGTTTCGGGATGCCCAATTCTTCCCTCAAACGCATCGGTTCGGTTTCGTTGCGTTGCATAAAAATCTGTTTGTCCTGCTCGCTCAGCGGATTGCCGGCTTTTTCCATCTGTATAAAATAATCCTGTATATCATACGGATCGTAGCCGTCCCAGCCGTTAAGTTCTATCCATCCTTCGAGAGCTTCGAAACTTTTCTCGATTGAAAAAGGCTCTTTCGGCATCTCATTCATGTTGTCATTCGAAACGTGGAAATTCTTTTTTTCACCGGATTTATGTTTTTCTATCAGCATTTTGTAAAAATCAACTACCTTGTCAATCTCTCGCTCGTATGTGTATATCTCTTTTGAAAAATCAACACTTCGTTTGATCTCCTGAAGTTTCGGGAGTTTGCTCACCAAATCATCTATCGATTCAAATGTTACACCCGTCGGGTTTTCCCTGAAGTAGTTGATGTAGGATGTGATATGCGCTGTAGCTACCGGCAGTCCCGCAGCCATATATTCAAACAGTTTGTTGGCGATTGTGGATGACAAAAACCGAACGTTTCCTTTCTGCAAGTTCCAGGGGATAATACCAAAATCAAATTGAGTCATCGTTTCGATCAACTCGTGCGGCGGTATCGGGTGATTGTAGTAAACATTGTCATAAGGGGCGAAATATTCGGCTACATCCGGGAAGAAATTGTCGGGATAGATATGCACACAAATTCCCCGTTTGGCGAGTTCAACAAACTGATCGCCAAAATCGCGGTGCCTGCCGTTGGTTACATAAATTCCGCCTTCGTAAACAAAATGAATTTTACCATCCTGTTCTGATAATTTGGGAAGGAATTTTTTCGGAAGATGCTCTTCGCTCGCGTAATTGTAAAATACAAGTGAATCACCCTTTACATTATATAGCGATTTCGCTTCATCACGCTGGTAAGGAGTTGAATAAACCCGACCATGAGCCGCGCGGTTTGCCAAACCTTCAAAATATTTAAGATTTGGATCTGTGTCGCGCAGGGAAATAAGATCGTGTGTATCATGCACAACCGGCACATCACCGCCAAGTGCGGCAACTGTATATAAATCCGGCTCGTTGTGACTATGAATTATATCGTAATTTTTTGATATGTCCCAAAGTTTGGGATAGTTATCTATTTTTATGTTTTCGTTGTAAGTGTCGTCATCAAGATTTTTATAACGCTGACTTAACATAATATCGGTATATGCAAGGGAAACGTTGTGCCCCTTTTTACGCAGGGCTGTGGCGTATTTATAATTTCTTATACATGGCGAATTTTGAAGAAAAAGGATATTCAATCCGTCGGGATTTTTCTCTTTGGGGAACGATACCTTGTTGATACCTTTTTTCCGCAACTCTTCGTAAATCTGAGCCATCTCTCTGTCAGCCGGATTTTTACGCGAGAATTGTTCCGCTATCATCAGAGCTTTGTCGTTCATTTCAAGTTTGATTAGTACGTTCAACAGATTTGTAACAAGATCGCGATTATCCTGATCGGCTTTATATGCCTCAATGAAGTTTGCAGCCGATTTATTCAGGTCATCCTGTTTGTAGTAGAGGATTCCGAGGAAATTGTGCACATCGAAATTACCCGGCTGAGTGGCTAAAGCCTGTTCGAAAATATTTATCGCGTCTTCGTTTCTTCCCTCAGAAACAAGGGAAAGTCCCAACTCTTTCAGTTCTTCAAAATTATTCATGACAATCTTATGCTGTTTTTAATTTTGCCTGTTGTGCCATTGCTTCAAGGCGGTCAACAATATAGTGTAATGCAACGTTGTGCGAAATTTCAACTTCGCCGTATGTGTAAGCTTCAAGATATACCGAAATATCACTCATCTGTTTCAGGCGGTTATTTCGTGTGAATCCCGAAAAGCCAATAACTTTCATTCCTTTATGTTTTGCCACTTCAACGGCGTTGATAATATTTTCTGAATTCCCGGAACTGCTGATCGCAAGGAGAATATCATTTTTTGTCGCGATATCTTCCAACGCCCGGGAGAAAACATTTTCATACCCGAAATCATTACTGTAGCAGGTAAGAAACGCCGGATCGTGAAAACAAGCCGTTTTTACTCGTCCGTTTTTCATCATATCCGCTGAAAAGTGACTCGCCATTGACGCGCTCGCGCCGTTGCCAATGAAATATATCGTACCCTTGCAATGAACAAGAGTATCAACAATTTCTTCAATTGTTTTCTGGTCAACAGACAAAAGGTAGTTGTGAACCGACTGGGAATATTCGTTAAGTGAACCTAACATTTTATCCTCTTAGATAACTATTTTACAAACTGTCTGGAATTCATTTCTTGTTACGGGCGTTTCATTGCAAATTTTTTGCGACATGATCGCCGAACCTACATTACCGAATAACACCGCGTGACGTGCATCGAAGCCGAGTTTGATGGCGAGAGAGGAATATGTGAAAAAGGCGTCGCCACACCCGATTGTATCAACTATAGTCTGACTCAATGCCGGAAGCTGTGCTTCGGTATCGAAATTTTTAATCACCGCGCCGTTTTGCGAAAGTGTAAGCGCAAACTGTTTGGAACGGAGTACTTCGGAAAGATTATTTACAATTTCCTTGTAATCGCTGTAACGTTTGTGGAGCAGAAGTTCAGCTTCAAGTTTGTTGAGACTGTAATAATCAGCGAACGGATATTTGCTAACCAGATTAAACCCGAAGTTGCTGGAGTTTGACTGTACCTGTACCGCAAAAAACCGACTGTTGGTTTTCGCAAGACGTTGAGCCTGAACCGCGTCGAGCAATCCATGCCCGAAATCGCTGACCATAACAAGATCATACTCTTCGAGGTTTGGCAGAATTGATAAGTCGCTTTCAAGCGGATCAATTATTTTATTCTCGTAAACTATGTTGTTACGTTCGTTATCCACAAATCGGGTTTTTGAAATATTTCCCTTTGCTATCGGGATGATATTGAGGTTTTCATGCGAATATTTATCATCAATTTCGTTTGTATAATAATCAACCTGACCGACAAAATTAGCAAGATGGAGCGCGATAATTCCGGTGCCACCTATCTGGCGAACGCTGTTTTGCTCTTCACCGCTGATACATTTCGATTTTTGCGACACACTTCGCAGCTCGATATATTTCCACTCGTCAACAATAGTTTCGCCGATAAGAGCTACTTTAAGTTTGCTCGCTTTTGTGATAAAATTGTTGATATCCACTATGTTGAAATTTTCGTCCGATATATCCCGGAATTTTGGATAAAGACTTTTACCATACGGCTCTTTATTCTCTCTCGCCTCGGACATCACTCCCAGAAAATGCCCGATTTTTGTAGATGAGAATGTTTGTCCATTGGTAAAAAATATCTCGCCGCCATGCTTTTCAACAAGGTCTTTTTCGCGAATGATATTACTTGTTGGATCAGATACGAGGTCTTTGTACTCGCCCCCCTTGATGTAAAAATCGGGTTTGAGATTTTCAATAGATGTAAGTGCGGTCGGCTCGTGAATGATAGATACATAATCCACGATTTCTACTGAAGCTACCTGCTTTGCTCGTAATTCCTCATTGAAAAATGTTTTTTTCTTTTTCAGAATGTGTTTGTCACCGGTTATTGTTACAACCAGTATATCACCTTGTTTTTTTGCGTCTTCAAGGTGAAGGAGGTGGCCGGGGTGAAGTATATCGTATGTACCGTGACATAATACTATTTTTTTGTCGCGGTACTTCTCCCTTATTATACCAAGCTCGTTGCTTAGTACAACTTTTTTATCAATATCGCCCGGAGTTAAAAACCCCGCGTCGCGTACTTTTAGTTCTGCGGTTTCCATCATTGTTCAATTTTTATTTGAAATCTTCCAGTTTCATTTTTTTGATGTTCGAATATTTGTCGGCGTCCGGATCTGGATATTTACCGGCATCAAACGCGTTTTCGAGCTGCTCGATCATGTCAACAATTGTATATTGTGGACGAATACCAAGTTTGTCGATAATTTTCTGAGAAGAGATGTGATAGTTCCTCTGGTCAACAACCGGCTCAATGACAATTTCAACATCCTTTGTAACGGTTTCTTTCACCATCTCGGCTATCTCAATCACTTTAAGATTTTCGAATCCGTAGTTGAAAGTGTCGCCATTGATTTTTTCGCCATCTATTTCAATCATTTGAATGTAGAGGTCAGTAATATCTTCCATTGTTACATTCGGACGCATTTGCTCACCACCGTGAATTGTAATTACACCTTTTGTTAGCGCTGATTTAGTGAGTACATTTACGGTCAAATCAAAACGCTGACGGGGTGAATATCCGCAAATTGTCGCGGGACGAATATTTACTGTTACAAAATCGGGTGTGGCTATTTCTCTTACGAGCACTTCCGATAATGCCTTGTATTTACTGTAGGTGGTAAGTGGTTCCGGTTCAAGGTCTTCGGTTACGTTCTCTTCGTGTTTGATACCGAACACCGAGGAAGAAGAAGCGTTGATAAATCTCTGCACTCCTGCTTCTTTCGCCGAGTCTAACAGCAAAGGATAACAATCGTAATTGACCGATTTTGTGATGCTTTCATCAAGTTCCGCGGTAGGATCGTTTGAAATAGACGCCAGATGAATTACAACATCAACATCTTTCATCACTTCTTTTACTCTCTGTTCATCACGGATATCCCCATTGATTACTTCGAGGTTTGGCTCATCATTGTAGCCGTCAAGACTGTTTGGGTCATACAAAAACAAATCAATTACCCTTACCTTGTAATCGTTCGCGAGTAGTTTGCCGGTAAGCACACTTCCTACATATCCGGCACCGCCTGTTACCAATACTCTTTTCACTATCTCTCCGAATTTATTTTTCTTTTCAAATACATGTAATCTCTATAAATATTGGATATTATATCGCCACCCGCTTCATACTCCAGACTTACATATCCATCATAATTATGCTCGCGCAAATATTTAAAGATATCCCTGAACTTGAATTCGCTATCAACAAGTGAGCTGATATTATTCCCTGTTTTACCTTTTACGTGAGTATGTTTTACCCACTGATACAATCTTTTCAGGGCTTCCATTGAGTCTGTGCCACCACGTTCAAAGTTAACCGCATCGTAATTTAGCCATACGTTGGGCGCTTCAACACTCCTGAAAAATCCTTCGAGGAAATTTATATCCAGACTGAAATGATCATGATTTTCAAACAGGAAAGTGAACTCGGGATTTTGCTCCGCGAGATTTCTTACATTGCTAACTACGTTGTCGCGAATGTAACGTGAATCATATTTTTTATCGAGCATACCCCAGAAGAGGCGGATTGAATGATTTCCAAAATAGTCGGCAAGCTCAAGCTGGCGCTGAACAGATTCAACATTTTTAGCCTGTTCATCACCCGATGTATAAAAATCACACCAGCCACCGGCAATTGATACAATATTAAATCCGAAATCCGTCAGTACAGATTTTAACTCGCGCTTGTCGTACCCTTCTGCCATAACGGGACGAATATTAAATTCAATGTCACGAAAGCCCATTTTGCCGAGGATTTCAAAACAGGTAATTACTTCAACATCGCGGAAACTTCCTGTATTTACGCATGGTTTCATCATTTACTCCAAACTCAATCCCAAATTATAAGCCGAGTTAACCGTCTCGGGCATTCCCCAGTATCTGAATTCTGCGTGTCTTCCGGTGTGGTGCAGATTAGGAATTTTTTTCGATCTGTCCATATACGCACGGTGCATCGACATCGCTTCTTTCGACTGTTGCGGATATGCTTTTTCGGCGAACAAATTATTTTCCTTTGCGAATCCAACGGTGTTTTTCGGGAAGACATTCGCGGCACCCGGCAGAATTGGTACTTCGATCAGAATTAGCGAATCGGGGCTATCGTGTTGTGTGATAACTTTCATCTCTGTAACGCGTGTCTGGAACTCTGCGCCGGAATAATGGAGCGATTCTGCTCCCTGAGGGAAAGCTGTTCCAAGATCCGGAAGTAGCAGCGGAATCATCATCCTGCCGGTATAATTAAGTTTATTTTCGCCGTAAAGGTCATCAAGATCAATCGTGTTAATCACATATTTGTAATCGCCGAAATAATATTTTTCACCTGATTTGGTGAGAAGGTAAGGTTGTTTATCCTCATCCCTGATTGAAACTACACCGTCGCGAACCCAGTTACATCCCTCTGCCATAGTTCCCCATACATCATTCCATCCTTTTTTGGGGTAAATCTGAAAGCGGATTCCCTTACCGAGTGTATGGTCTTCAAACTTGAGCGGGTCGTAACCTTCGAGTCCCGTTTTACCCTCTTTATCTTTTGAATAAGCATGATTGAAGCGGTCAGCCCAAACCATTGAGGTCTGGAGTGTATGTCCGGGGATATTCCACATTTTATGGGTATAGTTTTCCATAAATTTGCCGTAAAGTGTTTTACCGATTGCGGTTGCGAAATATTCCTCGAACGTACACTGTCCGATAGTCGGAAGTTTTTCCTCCTTTAACTTCCAGTTATCGTCGCGAACTGCTTTTAGTTCGTCATAAATTTTATCCTTTTCGGGCATATCAGGTATTTCGTTAAAATGCACCGGATAGCGGTATTTTTTCTTGTCCTGATGGATATATGAAAAAAGTTTGCGATCAATATAAAATAATTCACCATCAGTGAGGTCAACAATCAGTTTGTTTATCGGATTTTCAACACCACCGGGCCAGAACCAGATATGCGGCCCGAATTCATACGGATGCCCCGCGTAATAGCAAGTTCTTGCCAACCCACCTGGAATGCTGTTCTCATCAAGGATGGTAACATCGTAGTTTTTGTTTTTGAGCATATAAGCGGCGGTACTGCCAGCAACCCCACCACCGATTATCAAAACTTTTTTCATTTTTATCCCTTCAGCTATTAACTGTTAATTTCCTTGTAAAAATCTATGAGTCGGGGTACGTTCGCCAGTGCCGACATTTCCCCTTCGCGTATATTCAACACGTTTTGTTTAAGTTTTCTGTAGTCGTAACTCTCTATCATTTCTCTCAGGTTGCCCATATTGTCGAGCGGGATACCAAAACCTACGCCCATATCTTCAACTACTTTGGTATTTAGTTTGAGGTTATCCGAAACTATAACCGGCAGCCCAGCTTCGAGATACGTGGAAAGTTTGTTACCGATTGAGGTTTCACCAAACAGTGGATTATGGTTTGTCACATAAAAATTGTGGAATGACACACCAAAACTTTTGTCTTTAATTTCATTCTGAAGTACTGATTGCGGACGTGAAAAATTGAATTTGAGGTATTCGTTTTTCTTCATCAAATCGAGGTAATCGCGGTATTCGTTTTCGCTTTCTACCTGCCATTTGTTTATATAAATATTGTAGTAAATCTGCTGGCGAACAACCTGCTCAACTATATCGTAATACTGGTTGTTGCCATATTTTTCGCGAGGCCAGTGGGTTGGATTTAACACTCCGGCATACACCAGACTTAATACGTTCTCTTCCGGCATTCCGGTTGAGAAATAATCATCAACGCAATAATCCATGTAGGTCATTACAGGAACGTCAATCTTGTAGCCATGTTCGCGGTAGTAATCGAGTATAGATTCTGGGAATTTGAATACTATCGCAGAACTGTTTTCGAGAGCGAACTTCTCGTATTTTCGCTCTTCTATCGGTAGATTTTCAAGTCCGTAGCGAACACCGCTAAAATCATAAACATCATACACAACGGGAACATTACTGTGTTCGGCAACGATTGCGGGTTCGATGTTTGGTTCTGCATGTACATGATAGACGAGTGGTTCGTTTGATGTTATATACTGGATTAGTTCCTGCAAACTGTTGTAGTAGAGGATTTCATCGAACACTTCGTTAAAAAATGCTTCATCTACTTTATTTCCAATCAGGATTAGTTTGTAATCGGGGAAACGTTTTTTTATCGCCCAGGCTTCCTTGTAGATACGAACCTGCGGGTTACGTTTGACGAAAATTATCTCCTTCTTCTCTTCGATAAAAGTTGCGGATGGAGATTCCGTTACCTGCGGCTTCTCCCCAATTGAAGCCGCGAGGTCTTTAATCTCGGCGCGTAGCGATTCGAGACTGCTCAATTTTTCCCGGTCAGGTAAGGGTGCGGTAACCCGACCGGGGTTTTCCGGAATATCAAACTTGCCGGTAATTTGTGACAAGGGCAAAATTTCAAAGCCGTCAATTTTTTTAACGGCATCTATAATTCTGCGCAGTTTTTCAACTTTTTGTGTTGAGCGGGTGTAAGTGCTGTAATCCTCGCTGTTGTCGCAAAGTGAATAACTGTGCATAAATATGTTCACAAAGTTGAGGCTATCATCGGCAAGAACATGTTTGCAGAAAGCCACGATAGTTTTTTCATCAAGCCAGTCAATATCGGTTTTGAGGTATCTTCCGGCGTGTTCGATGTATGTTACAGGTGCTTCAAGTATTCCGTTTACTTTTACAATTTCATTTTTGGTAACTACTTCCTTGCAGAACGGATGCCCGAAAAAGTTAGAACTATCGCATAACAAACCAGCGTCTTCAACTGCTTTGAGTGTGTCGGCGTTAAAACCGTAAGCACCGGCTCTGTGGGCTGTTGGATATTTTCCCGTAACGGAGGCAATAAACTCCGCGCCCGATTTGATGATTCCCAACTGTTCACGGTAGGAGAGTTCATACATATTTTCGCGGCGTTTTTCATCAACCCACATCGGGTGAGTGTGGAGTTCAACTTCCTGTCCGCCTTCATGGATACAGCGAACAACCTTACGCGCTTCTTCAAGTCCCCACACCGGGTATTCATAAACATTGGTAAAAAAGGAGGCTACAATTCCGGCTTCGTTAAATACTTCAATCAGCTTTTCAATTCCCCATCCTTCGCTCCAGACGCGGTTATCGGTGAATCTCTTTTGATAAAGAGGGGTTTGCGGATTTTCAACATCAATTGTAAATGAGATATACTTTTTCGTCATTATTCCACTTTCGGACGATGTACCAAACTGACAATTAGTTCAAACTTTAACGCATAATTCGTACCAATTTCAGAAGGTTATATAAAACAACAGGTTACGGTAACCGGCGGTTTGTAGATGGCGAATATTGGCAGGTTAATCTACTCAATGTTGAACATTTGGCGAATATTAGCCAATATAAAAATTGTTAAGTTATTATAAAACAATAAGTTAAATATTGATCCGTTTTATATAACGATAAGATGAATTATCGTATAATAAGGGAGGTTGTACTCTATTAAATGAGGGAATAATTGTTTCGTCATGCCCTTGAAAAAGGGTATCTTGTTTTGAGCACCACACAATAGGAACCCATCCTAAACCTGTGCGCCTCAGGAGCGTCCATCCTCCCGCCTTACGGGATAAACTTTAGTAAAGGGAAGGACCTTTGACTGTTGAAAAATTTACAGTTTTTAAAAGTCCTCCTTTTGAAGGAGGTGGATTTCGACGATAGTCGAAAGACGGAGGATGATTTGAAGGGTATGATTGATTTATAACGACAATACTGCATCTCTGGATTCCCTCCTGCGAGGGAATGACAATTGGCGGCCAAACAGGAATGACAAGGTGTTATTCCTCTTATTAACGAATAGATTTCCTCCGCCATTGGCGGATTCACGGAAATGACACTTCATCAAGTTTGTCTCGCCCTTCGCCCAAGTGAATTGATTGGTTATCCAGTTTTTGTTTTTTAGTTTTGACTTTAGACTGGCGACTTGAAACTGATGACTATCCATGGGAGTGGGTTCGGATTGTCCTATCAAGGCAAACCTTACAAACCGGATAAAAAAAGCCGTGGACAATGCCACGGCTTGATAAATAATTCTTAAAGTGCTTAAAAATTATTTGAAAATCATTTTCATTCTTTCAACACCTTCGTTGATCTGGTCGATGGTTACACCAGAGAAAGAGAACCTGACGTTATCAACAAAATGACCGCCAAAACATGAACCGTAAACAGCGGCTACACCTTCATCGAGCAATTTTTTATAGATGTAGGTGTTTCTTTCTTCACCCTTTAGTGCCGCGGGAATATGTTCTGTGAAATTCGGGAATAGATAAAAAGCTCCGTCAGGCTTGTCGAAGTTAATACCCGGAATTTGCTTGAATCCTTCGTATAATGCATTTCTTCTTTTATCGAATTCAGCGACCATACCACCTACAGCTTTTGCATCTTCTTCAATATTATCAACAGCCTCTGCTGCCGCATACTGAAGAAATGTAGCTACACCCGCCGTCTGGGTATAGTTGCCGAGACGAATAAGTTTTGTTATCTCCTTGTTACGGGTAGCGAGGTATCCCACACGCCATCCGGTCATGGAATAAGTTTTGGAGAGTGTAAACGCGCTAATGATATTATCATATTCCAGAGATAACGGACTAAAATGCTCTTTTCCGTCAAATACGATTCTTTCATAAGCTTCATCAGAAAGGAGATACACATTGTTCTCACGACACATTTCCGCGATTTTGCTTACTTCTTCTCTTGTGAATAGTTTTCCCGTCGGGTTTTGTGGTGTGTTGAGATAAAAGAGGGAAACTTCTTTCAAAACTTCTGCGAGTCGGTCATAATCTACTGAAAAATCGCCTTCGAGTGGTACTTCGATGAATTCTACATCGGCATACGGCACAAAGTTTTCAAGCACACAACTCCATGTGGGTGCAAAGCCGCCTACTTTTTTACCGTGGAATAACTGGAAAGTAAGTTCAAGTGCTTCCTGCCCGCCGTAGGTAGCGATGATGTTATCCTCATCAAGTCCGGTTACCTTGTTGTAACGTTCAAGCTTGTTAAGAACCGCCTCTTTGAAACGTTTCTCCCCACCCGATTTGGGGTATTTGGTTTTCCCGCCATCCATAGCTTCCTGCGCTGCTCTACGGATATATTCGGGTGTTGCGAAATCAATTTCGCCACGCTGAAAAGGGATGATATCCTTGCCGGTCTGAGCTTTAAATTCAACTCCCTTTTTACGTACTTCTTCGCTGATCATTACGATAGGGGACATCCTGATATCCCTTATGCAATGAAAAAATTCTTGCTCCGCCATTACTCCTCTCGTTTTTATTGCATAAAATTTCGGCAAATATTGCGAAATAATTAAACATAAACAAGAGAATATTTTATCTTATTTAGGGAATTGTGCTAATTTTTTTTAGTAATTAAGTTATGCTAAATAATTATGCATAAATATACATTTTCTAAATTCGGCGCCAGAGTATCTTGTCACCTTCTCTAATATTATATTTATCGGTGTAGCCTCCAACTACTTCAACAACATAAATTGCGGGTTTAGTGGAGCGGTATGACTGGTCGGAAAGTATCTCGGTATTTTTGTGGATGGTCACTATTTCATTATTGCTGTTCACAAAAATCATATCCAGCGGCACAAAGGTATTGCGCATCCAGAAAGACTGAATTTGTTCCTGTTCAAAAATAAAGAGCATACCTTGTTTTTCCTGCAAAGTAAAACGCATCATCAAACCGTCGGCGCGTTCATGATCATCTTCGGCAATTTCTATATCAATAATACTCACAAACTCATCAGAGGCTTTCCTGAATGTGAGTTCACCTTCCTTGTTAAATTTTATCATCTCTTTTCCGGTGATAAATTTGTCTTTATCCTGTTTCGGGATGTAAGTCGGCTGCATATTTGTATAAACCAGATAAGCCGCAACAATTATTACTATAACTACAACTCCGCCAAGGATAAGTTTGTTATTTCCGGTTTCCTGTTTTGCTCTTCTTTTTTGTGCCATTATAATCAGTTTTTTTGATGGAAGATTAAAATTAACAATTTTGGTTCTAAATATTCAATTTAATATTTTGCTAATAAATTTTACAATTAAACTTGCCGGAATGTTGCATGTCAGTAATTTTTGAGCGAAATGAAGTTGTTTTAACCGAATCCCAGACCAAAATGGTACGAAGCGGATGGGGCGCTTCCACAATCGATGATACAATCGTTGAAAAAATCACGTATGATTCAGATGGACTTAAAGTAAAAGGCTACATCGCATACCCGAAAAATATATCAGAGAAACTTCCGGTAATTTATTGGTGTCGGGGTGGGATAGGTGATGCCGGCGCGATTGACGCTTTTAACGCCAGAGGAATTTTCGGCAACCTCGCAAGCTGGGGTTATGTTGTTCTTTCTACCCAGTATCGGGGGAATGATGGAGGCGATGGGAAAGATGAATTTGGCGGAGACGACCTGAATGATATCCTTAATCTTAATTATGTGGCTGAGGAATTGGAGTTTGCTGATCTTTCACGGCGAGCAATTGAAGGCTGGAGCCGTGGCGGAATGATGACGTACCTCGCGCTTACAAAAGATCATGGTTTTAAATGCGCGGTAGTTACAGGAGGAATCGCGAATCTTCGCTGTAACGCGGATGAATCACGTTTTATGAAGAAGCTCTACGAAGTGACCATGGGAGATTATAACTCGGAAGGATTTAATGAAAAATGTAAATCGCGTTCTATTGTAAACTTCGCGGAAAAACTTCCCAAAGAAACACCGATGCTCATAATGCATGGCAACGCCGACAACAGGGTGCTTCCGCATGATTCGCTTGATTTATCGTATAAACTACTCGATTTGGGAATTCCCTACCGACTTATAATGTTGGAAAACGGGGATCATTTCCTGAAGAAACACAGAAAAATTGTTGATGACAACAGAAAATTCTGGTACGAAAAATATTTGAAATAGCTGGAGGAAAAATGCCGAAATACTGGATGGTAAAATCGGAACCGGACGTTTACTCAATCGATGATCTTAAAAAAGAAAAAACTACACACTGGGATGGAGTAAGAAATTATCAGGCTCGTAACTTTATGCGTGATGAAATGAAGGTCGGCGACAAGGTGCTTTATTATCACAGTAATACGGATCCCGTGGGGGTAGTGGGCGTTTGCGAGGTATGCAAAGAAGGTTACCCCGATTTTACCGCGTTTGACCCTGACGATAAACATTACGATCCCAGGAGCAAAGAGGATAAACCAACATGGATAATGGTGGATGTTAAGTTTGTTGAGAAATTTAAACGTACCGTTTCACTCGCCGAAATCAAGGAAAATGATAATCTGCAAAATATGAAGCTCGTGCAGAGAGGGAACCGACTATCTGTCATGCCTGTTACGGAAGAGGAATATAAAGAAATTTTAAAATTGAGTAAAAAGTAGATTTGAATAAGCTACAGGTAGTATTTCCGCACCAATTATTTTATGAAAAGAGCGGATTTTCGAAGGAGTACCCGATTCTTCTTTGTGAAGATCCGCTTTTTTATTTCGACAGACACTCTCCTGCCCGCTTTCACAAACAGAAACTCGTTTATCAGCGTGCGGCAATGAAAAAATATGCCGATTATCTTGCGAATCAAGGCTACAATACTACCTGCCTGGATTATAAGTCAATTCAACATCACACCGAATACATTTTTCAGTATGCTAAAAAACAGAATATTGAAGTGATTGAATATCACGATACAGTCGATTTTCTGCTGGAAAAACGATTGAAACGGGGTGCCGGAAAGTACAATATAAAAATCATTAAACTCCGCACTCCCAACTTTATAAACAGCTATGATGAAATAGAATCTTTTTTCAAAAACAAAAAGAAGTTCTTTCTAACAAAGTTCTACATAGAGCAGCGAAAACGTTATAACATCCTGCTCGATAAGTTTGAGCCTGTCGGTGGCAAATGGAGTTTTGATCCGGAAAACAGAAAGAAACTTCCCAAAAATATTGAAGTGCCGGATGTTTCCTTTGGAGTAAAAGATAAATACTACAAAGAAGCTGAAGAATATGTAAATCTAAACTTTCCCGATAATCCGGGTGAAATTGGTAATGTTTATTATCCCATTGATAGAAAATCCGCACTCGAACACCTTGAAATTTTCTTCGGGCAAAGATTTAAACTCTACGGCGAATATCAGGATGCAATCGCGTCGCAATACAATTGGCTTTTTCATTCCGTTATCTCACCAATGTTGAATATAGGAATTCTAACACCTGATGAAGTTATTGCCAAAGCGGAGGAATACTACAGAAACAATCAGGATATCCCCATCAACTCTGAGGAGGGATTTATTCGTCAGATTCTAGGATGGCGAGAATTTATAAGAGGGATATACATTTCATCCGGTGTAAAGATGCGTAACAATAATTACTTTGAGCATACAAACCCGATCCGGGAATCATTTTATTCCGCAACCACGGGAATACCTCCTGTGGACGATGCGATCACGAAAGTATTGCAAACATCGTATAATCATCACATAGAAAGATTAATGATACTTGGCAATTTTATGATGTTATGCGAAATAAATCCAAATGATATTTACAAATGGTTTATGGAAATGTATATTGATTCCTACGACTGGGTGATGGTACCGAATGTATATGGTATGAGTCAGTTTACATCGGGTGGGGTAATGAGTACAAAACCATATATCAGTTCATCCAATTACATTATTAAAATGAGCGACTATAAAAAGGGTGAATGGAGCGAGATTTGGGACGCACTCTACTGGCGCTTTATAGATAAAAACCGGGGGAAACTTTCATCAAATCCCCGCATGAAATTTATTTTGGCTCAACACTCAAAAATGGGTGATAAATTGATAAAACACCTTGAAAAAGCGGAGAAGTTTCTAACAAACTTTACAATATAATGATAAACGAAAAAAGAATTCTAAAACAGAACAAATACGAATATAAATCGGGTGCGGTGGTTTACTGGATGCAGCGTGATCAGCGAGCATTCGATAACTGGGCTTTGATATTCGCGCGTCAGCTCGCGCTTGAAAATGATGTACCGCTTTTTGTGGTATTTAATCTAGTACCCGATTTTCTTGAAGCAACGATTCGTCAATATGGATTTATGCTCAGAGGACTGAAAGAAACAGAAGCAATACTGGCGGAGAACAATATTCCTTTTCATTTGGTAGAAGGTGATCCGACCGAAAACATACCGAATTTTGTAAATGAAATAAACGCGGGAGTGTTAGTATCCGATTTTAATCCCTTGAAAATAGTGCGAATCTGGAAAAAAGATGTGCTTGAAAAAATCTCGATTCCATACTACACTGTGGATGCCCATAACGTGGTTCCAGCCTGGGTTGTTTCTCAGAAAACAGAATTCGCGGCATATACTATTCGCCCGAAAATCAACAAACTTCTTCCGGAATTTCTGGATGATTTTCCTGAAGATATTAGCGTACCAAAACACAACCTCGATTTCCCGGAATTTGATCTTGATGATGTTAAATCCCGCCTTAAAATTAACTTTGAGGTTACAGAATCCGACTTTTTCAAACCCGGTACGAAAGCCGGAGCGATAACTCTGAAAAATTTTATCCGTACCAAACTGAACGATTATAATGAAAAGCGGAACGACCCGAATGAAACAGCTATCTCCGGTTTATCACCTTATTATCATTTTGGTCAGATAGCACCTCAACGCGCAGCGCTGGAAGTCAAAAATTCCGGGAAAGATGATAAATCTGTTGATGCATATCTGGAAGAATTGATAGTACGCAGGGAGCTTTCTGATAATTTTTGCCTCTACAATAAAAATTACGACTCCTTTGAAGGATTTCATGACTGGGCGCGTGCCACCTTGAATGAGCACCGTGAAGATAAGCGTGAATATATTTATACCCTCGAAGAATTTGAAAAATCAAATACTCACGATCCTCTCTGGAATGCGGCTCAATCTGAAGTAGTTAAAACCGGCAAGATGCATGGCTACATGAGGATGTACTGGGCAAAAAAAATTCTGGAATGGACTCCCTCCCCGGAAGATGCTCTTAAAATTGGAATTTACCTCAATGATAAATATCAACTCGACGGGCGTGACCCAAACGGATATGTGGGTGTTGCATGGTCAATCGGTGGAGTTCACGACCGCGCCTGGACTGAGCGTCCGGTATATGGCAAAATCCGCTACATGAACTACAACGGTGCCAAACGCAAGTTTGATGTTCAAGGCTATATAGACAAAATTGATAGATTGTAATTTTTTGCATTCCCTGCTTACAACTCCTTCTTACGAAGACGCCTTTTCCCGCTTCAATTTTTTTTACATTCGGCTTGCGACTTCAGCAGGGTGAGGTAAAGCTTATTACCAACCTCTTTAAAATAAAAAGGGATGGTTAATGACCATCCCTTTCGTGAAAATTTATAGTAGAGTAAGTAGAGACGGGATATATCCCGTCTTTACATGTATGAATCAAATATTATCTTATTTCAACAACATCATTTTGCGAGTCATTTTAACGTTGTTACCTTCAAGCTGATAGATATAAATACCTGATGTTAATTTTTCAGCCTGGAAGCTAATTTCGTAATTACCCGCAGCAAGTTCACCATTATGAAGTTCCTGAACCATTTCACCAAGAATGTTATATACTCTCAGTACATAAGTTCCTGCTTCCTGAACACTGAACTTAATCTTTGTGCTAGGATTGAATGGGTTAGGATAGTTCTGCTGCAACTGGTAGCTAAGGTCACCTGTAATTTCATCTTCTTTTACAGAAGTTACAAGATCACCCACGAATACCTGACCATCACTTGTTGTAGCAATTAGCTGCTGAGTTTCCTCGTTTACATAAATACTGCTAACTTCAAATCCGTTAAGACCAATGTTGTACCACGCCATAGGATTGTTTGCTACAGGGTTTGAGGTGAATTTATAAACACCGCTTGCCCATGTGCTGACGTAGATATCATCATTTCCGTCAACGCGAACTGAATAGATGTACAATCCGCCAAGACCTGAATTTACTGAGTACCAGTTTACGTCATCATCAGAGTAGTAAACACCGCCGCCATAAGTTCCGGCGTAAACATCATCATTACTGTTAATAGTAAGTGACCAGATGTAACGGTAACCTATACCAAGGTCAGCCCATTCTGAAGTATTAGCGTCATATTTGTAGATACCATTATCAAAAGTACCGCAATAAACTTCGCCGGTTGAATTCATCGCAAGAGCGTGAACCGCAACAGAACCAAGCATATCATTCATTTCAGCCCAGTTTGCGCCACCGTCGACAGATTTATAGACACCAAATCCCCAGGTACCAGCGTACATTACATCTTCATCATTAGGATCGATTAGGAATGCTCTTACATCTTTTCCGTCAAGTGCAACTTTAGTCCAGTTACCATTGTAGTCGTCAAGCATCCAGACACCATTTTCTGTACCGATGTAAAGATCACCATTCGATTTAACAACCATTGACCAGATGTAGGCGGCTGAAAGGTTATTACCAATTTCAGTCCATGTTGCGCCGTTATCCTGTGATAGTAAAGTTTTACCACCCCATGTACCAGCAACAAGGTCATTATTTACATCTTCTGCCATAGTCCAGATGATCTGATCAACCTGAACCGCGCCAATCTGTGTCCAGTTAACATTAAGACCGCCGCCGTTTCCGCCGCCGCCATTCGGGTTAGGAATAACCTGAATCTGAACAACAATCTGACTTGCGTCGTTATTAACATTATTATCAATCTGATCCAAAGCTATAATTTCAGCAGTATTTGGAAGATATGGATCAATTGGTACGTTACCAATAAATGGTGCGAGGTTAAACTGACCCTGACCTGTAACAGATTTCGCCATCATCTGACCATTTTGTACACCACTTGTAAAGTCAACAGTAGCTTTCGGCGCAAGAACAGAACCGGTTACGTCAATATTTCTGATAGTTATATTTCTTGCTCTGTAAAAGTTAAAAAGCACATTTTCTTTAGTAGTACCGTAAACGTGAAGACCACCTTTCCACTCAATGTTGTTACCATTGATATTAACAAGAACAACTGAACCGTTTGGCGCGTTGATTGTCAAACTCTGCTGTGCGTTGATCTGCGCGGCAGTAACATAAAATGTGTTAAGGAAAGGATCGGTACCGGTAAGAGTAAGATTAACTCCGTTAAGTTCGGTAGTACCGTTTACATTGTAAGCAGAAAGAGTCATAGACAAATTCTGCAGATAATTTTTCGCTGCGGTAAAATCAATTACTGTATCTTTTCTGATAGTACCGTTGTTGATACTAACCTGATCACCCCAGTCTTTGAATCTTCCGTAAACAACGTTACCTGCATAAACAGCGCCGCTTCCCCAGGTCACTTTACGACCAACGACAAATACATCTTCAGTACCGTTTGAATTAGGAAGAACCGCTCCGATAGAATAATTATCAAGAACCGCGTTACGACCAACAGCAACTTTACCTTCTGTATCGGATGAAGGCTGAGTTAAATCTCTCCATACAAAGAGGTTATAATCACCTGCCACACCAAGTGTATAGGGAGCAGCGTTTAGTGTTGCGTAATCAACAGTTACGGTAATTTCCAAAGTTTTTGAACTGCCCGCGGCAATACTTCCAACTGTCCAAAGACCTGTGTTTTCATCATAATCATTTGCAGGATTTGAAGAAACAAACACATATCCGTCAGGAAGAAGATCAAGAACTTCTACACCGGTTGCTTCAAAAGCACTTGGGTTTGTTACTGTAATTGTAAAAGTTATGTTGTCGCCATCATCAGGATTAGGATCGTCAACTGATTTAGCGATTTCAAGATCAATTTCAGGAACCCACATAAATTCAACATCAACTTCTTTAGTGTCGAATTCAGGAGTTGCGAGAACAAGCTGCTGATATAGATGAGCGTTTCCATTTGTTCTTACAAAACGTGTTCCCTGAGGAATAACAACATCCGCAGAAGCGGTAATTGTTGCGTTATCATCAACATTGTGTGATAGAGTGATAACAGGTGTCTGACCATTAACATCAGTATAAACTGTTGTTGAACTTAGAACACCATCTGAAGAAGTTACTATGGTTACCTCCGCGTTTTCAACAGGATTGTTATCATTATCATACGCTTCAACTCTGAATTCAGCGTCTGTTCCGTATGGAAGAGATTGATCAGAAACAGGAACTATATCAAGAGTATTTACCGGAGTGGTAGTACCGGCATTAGCATATGCGGCGTTCATAATATCAATCGCTCTCTGTTTAACAGTATTGTTATTAGAGATAGAGTTAATATTTAGAGAATCGCTGAAATGCCAGATCGCGCACTGTACCGCGGCTGCTTCATCCCTGTCATCCGCGAGAGCGTTGGGATTGTTTGTGATATGAGGAAAATGATTGTTCAAAATCCATGTAATTTGTGAGCCCGTAAAACCATCATCTTCATACTGTGTATTCCATTGAAGGTTATGACCAAGGTCAATACAGAAGAAGTTTGCAGGGTCACCGTTAATTGTACCTGAAAAAGAACCAACATTGTAAGTTCCATTCTGCTGTAATACAGGATTAAATAATGAAATTGTTCTTGTTTTGTGCGGACCAGTTACAGTCGCAAGACTATTTGTCTTTTCATATTCTTTCTCTCCCCCGTTCGCGCCATATATAAAGGAAAATCCAAGAAGTATAAAAAGCAAAAGCGAGTAAAAATTTGTAAATCTGTTTTTTGCCATTGTCTCTCCAGTTAAATTAGTAATCCTAAGTTAAATTAATAACCTTTAAAGTCTTGTAAAAATTAGAACAATAATTTTGTCACAGATTATGTTACAAAACACCTATTGTCTTTAGACTATTTTTCTTGATACAAAGGTAATCATATAGTAGTCAATAAAGTGTGACATAATCGACAAAACCCGTGTTTTACTCGACAAAGTCTCATTAATTTGTGATAGAAGACAAAATGTATCTTAAATACACACTACAGCATACTCTTATATTATCGATTTAATTTTATATATCTTTAGTCTTCAATCTTGGAAATCTTAAATTTTTACTTTTTCTTTTTTGTCAATTCGCCAAAATTGAATTTCTTCTGCCTTGCTTTCCACTTTTCTCTTGCTAACTGCTGCATATTTGCAACTGTATCCTTTTCATCAACTATTTCAAGACCAAGCATTGTTTCAATTACATCTTCCATAGTAACAATACCGTCAAAACCTCCATGCTCATCAATAATCAAAGCTATGTGTTCCTTATGTTCCAACAGTTTTTCCCAAAGAGTAAATAATTCAACGGTATTGGGTAGTGTGAGAATATCCCGCCTGAATAAATCAAGAGTCATTGTGTGATTATCCTCTGCAAGTTTTTCCATAACGGTTCTTCTCAAAACGTATCCGGTAATATTTTCTTCGTTATTATTATAAACAGGAATTCTCGAAAAGTTCAGATACTTCTTTGCATCCAGAAACTCATCGAGCTTCATCGACTGATCAGCAACCGCTACAACTACGCGAGGCGTCATTATATCAGAAACTTTCACATTCTTGAGCTGGAGGATATTATTAATTACTTTGAATTCGTTTTCGGAAAAAACTCCTTCTTCAGCGCCAATTGTTGCCAGAGCCGCGATTTCATCTCTGTTAGTAGTTTTTTCATTTGATGATTTTGAGATCAGTTTTGTTATTCGGGAAGAAAGTATTACAAGCGGATAAGTGGAATATATCGTAAACTTGATTAGTGCAGAGGTAATAAAAGTTAAATTCCTCCAATACCTTGCCCCAATAGTTTTGGGTATTATTTCAGTAAAAACCAGTATCAACAGAGTTAAAACAGCCGATACTAATCCGAAATAA
Organism: Melioribacteraceae bacterium; assembly: GCA_022181065.1. Lineage (GTDB taxonomy): Bacteria > Bacteroidota > Ignavibacteria > Ignavibacteriales > Melioribacteraceae > BQMY01. Next base: position 34,768 of record BQMY01000095.1, read on the forward strand.
ACTTCCCCGAATATTTTCACAGCCTCTGCACCAACCCCCGCCGCACCAATTGTGTGCGCTACTGTATTGAGGGTTAGTATTGCGGAAAGTGATTTGTCAATATCAGTTTTCAGATCTATAAAGGAGTCTGCCCATTTATATCCCTTTTCCTTTTTTACCATCAAAAAAGATTTCGGAGTTGAGAGCAAAACCGACTCCATTATTGAGCAAGCAAAAGAGACAACGAGCGCTAAAAACAAGTATAATAAAAGTAATATCATTCCGGTGTTCGTTTATTTATGTACGGACAATATAATCTGTAAACCGATAAATCCCTATGCAAGTTTATTAAATCAATAAAATTTTACTGTTATATACATTTTTATCAAATTTTTATAAACCATACCAACCTTAACACTCTCTTAATAACAGGTTAACATATCCTTAATAATTGATTTTTATTTTGCGTTGAAAACCATAAACCATAAGGAGTTTTAAATGCAAAAAAACGTAACGTTTTTTCTAATCTTGCTTTTAGCAATATCCACTGTGATTTTATCACAGAACTCAATTCACTTAAGTCCGCTAGGTTCATATCAAACAGGAATTTTTGACGATGGCGGTACTGAAATTTCCGCTTTTGATCCGGTTTCTAAAAAATTATTTATTACAAACGCATCAAATAATACAATTACCGTTCTGGATATGACAAACCCTTCTAGTCCTGTATTTTTGGAGGCATTGGATATGTCATCATATGGCGCGGGCGCGAATAGTGTTGCATTCCAGGATGGATATCTTGCAGTGGCAATGGAAGCTGAAGTTAAACAGGACTCGGGTAAAGTTGTGTTTTTTGATGCCGATGGTAATCATGTAAGTGATGTTACAGCAGGTCCGCTTCCTGATATGGTTGCTTTTTCACCTGACGGAAATTATGTGCTTAGTGCGAATGAAGGCGAACCCAACGATGATTATACAGTTGATCCTGAAGGTTCAGTCTCGATCATCGATATAAGCGGTGGTGTACCTGACGTTACTCAGAATGATGTTACAAACGCCGGTTTTACCGCCTTTAATAATGATTACACCGCTGGTGTGAGGGTATTTGGTCCCGGAGCTACACTCGCCCAGGATATGGAACCGGAATATATAGGCTTTACAAGCGATGGTAATTATGCGGTTGTGATGTGCCAGGAAAATAATGCCTTTGCTGCCGTGGACCTTAACACCAAATCAATTATTGTTATAGCTCCACTTGGATACAAAGACCACTCTCTCACCGAAAACGCGCTCGACGCCAGTAACGATGATGGCGCAATCAATATCACTACATGGCCCGTATCAGGTCTTTATCTGCCTGACGCAATCGATATGTATAATGTTGGTGGAATTGACTATATAGTTACCGCCAACGAAGGTGATTCCAGAGATTATGACGGATTCAGCGAAGAGGCAAGAGTAAAGGATGTTACGCTTGACCCTGCAATGTTCCCTGATGCGGCTACACTTCAGGAGAACGAAAACCTTGGAAGATTAAAAATAACTACAACCATGGGTAATTTTGATGGAGATGCTGATTACGATACTCTTTTCAGCTATGGCGCACGTTCTTTCTCAATTTGGAATTACACTTCCGGACAATTAGTATTTGATAGTGGTGATGATTTTGAACAGATCACAGCCGCTGCCTATCCTGATGATTTCAACTCAACAAATGATGAAAATGATTCTTTCGATAACAGGAGTGACGATAAAGGTCCGGAACCCGAAGGTATCGCCGTTGGAGAAATAGATGGTGAATATTACGCTTTCATTGGGTTCGAAAGAATGGGTGGAATTGCGGTATATAATATTACTGATCCTGCGGCACCTGAATTTGTACAGTATATAACTACACGCGATTTTAGCGGTGACGCGGCTGCCGGTACAGCAGGTAATCTTGCTCCTGAAGGACTTATATTTATTCCGGCTAGCGAGAGTCCATCAAGTAAAAACTTGCTTGTAGTTACTTATGAAGTTTCCGGATCATTACAAATATTTGAAATTAATGTGGGAGTCATCCCGGCGGAACTTTCGTCATTCACCACATCAATAACTGAAAATGGTGTTCTTCTAAAATGGAGTACCGCTTCCGAAAACAATAACAGAGGTTTTGAGATTGAACGCTCTGTTGATGGTAAGAATTTCGCTAAAATTGCTTTTGTAGCGGGTAACGGTACAACAAATGAGAGAAACAACTACTCTTATAGCGACAAAGTTAATTCACAGGGTTCTTTTTATTACAGATTGAAACAAATCGATTTGAATGGTCAGTTTGAATATTCTAATATAGTCGAAGTTAATGTAGGAGCGCCAAACGAATTTACACTTGCTCAGAACTATCCGAATCCATTTAATCCGACTACAAAAATCGCTTTCAGTATTTCGCACGAAGGTCCAGTTTCCTTGAAAGTTTACAATGTACTTGGTAAAGAAGTCGCGACTTTGGTCAATGAAAACATGGTTCCGGGTTACTACCGTGTTGATTTCAGCGGCGCTAATCTTTCAAGCGGTGTTTATCTATACAGACTTGAATCAGCAGGACTTATAAGTGTTAGAAAAATGAATTTGGTTAAATAAAATAGTGCTGTGTACTGAGTACTGAGTACTGAGTGCATAGTAGTAAAGACGGCATATGGTTCCCCGCGAGCGGGGCAGGCAGACAGGCTCACCAACCTAATGCCGTGTTTACAGAAAAAACATAAATATTTTCGCAGGGGATGGTCACCGACCATCCCTTTTTTTTAAAGAACTGTATGCCCGATCGAGCCGGGCATGACATATGCCTGGTTCCTGAGGCAAGTCGAAGAGCCGGGCAGTGGGGAAATGTATGCTATCACTTGTGGTTCGATGCAACTTACCAACTTTATAACTTTTATGGCAAAATGGGAAAAACCCTAGTAGTTTAGAACTTCTTTCAGTATTATCCCACGGTTTTAACCGTGCGGTTCAGGCGAGTGGATGTGAGAGCCTAACGGTTTTAACCGTTTTCATTCTGCCAACAAGAAAACAGGTCATACCCGCGAAGTTTACTCTTTGCTCGGGACAAGCGAGCGAAATTGCCCTGAGCCACTCGAAAGGCCCACCAACCACTCTTTTTAATTTTTTGTCAACTTTCTTTCAGGACGAGACAATACAAAAAAAGCCCCCGAAATCGGGGGCTTTATCACACATTGCAATCATAATACATTGGAAACTCATTACCTGACACTTCCAAACCATCAAACATAATTTTAATCTCAATACTAATATAAAGTACCTGTATCAAGTAAAATGTAACTGATAGTTTGAAAGATTTGTAACAGAGAATACTACAATTTGAGCAGAATGGCAGTAATTCTCTAGTTTGTTGCAGTGGAAAGTGTAAGTCGGAATTGAGGAGAATCTACCTGCGACAATCGGGCTGAGAGATCAAACCTGAAAAAAAGTAATAATCTGTTCAGTCCTAATCCAGCTTCGTAATAATATTTATCTATTGTTTCTGTTGTGCCGATAAATTGCGGATTTTTTGATTTTACGCGTTCCGGATTACTGATCTTTGACCATCCGAAACCGCCATGTAAAATGAATTCGAGTCCGAAAGAAGTAATATTCGGGATTCTGAAAAGTCCCGGGATCAGCTCACCAAAATTATGTTCAACTTTAACCTCGGCGTATCGATCACCGTAAAATTCTTTTATTTCCACACTTCTCAGAGCACCCGACGATGAAAATCCCGAAACGGAAGTTTCAAAACTGTGAAGCTTTTGGGCGGGTAATTCTCCCCAGGCGTAGCCGGCGTTTATAATTACATCCATTTTCCATATTGGTAATGTGGGAATCCTGAAATATGTTACCCCTGTCAGATTGCGGTATTTGTAATCGGAACTGATAAATGATGGTTCGGAGACCTCTAAATTCAGTGAAAATCCGAAATTGGCAATTCTTTTCAGATTGGAATAATTCCAACTAAAAGTTGAATAGAAAGATCTTAGACGTCCTTCATCAGCAAGAGGATTATCTCTCAATTCTACAAGAGCGAAAACCTTTATTCTGTTATTGATGTAAGCACTTGATACAGTTTCATCCGTAAAACCCAGAGTAAATCTTAGTGGGCGTTCAAAGATATCCTTTTTTATATAATAATATTGCCCGGAAGTAAAATTGAATGAAATATCGTATCCATCGCTATAGTGGTAATCGGCGTAATGTCTGCCCAAAAACAAAGAGACCAGAGAAATTGAACGGGCGGTGTAAGGAGAATTCTCATTCCGTCTGCTTATTTTACTGTATAACGACCCGGAGAATAAATATTTCTGCTGCTCATCAAAATAATAATCCAAATTAAGTATGGCATTGAGCCTGTTATTTGAGGTTCCGTAACCAAGTTTTGTGACGGTTTTTACATTATGTACCGGCTTGTATTCATACCCGCCTCCAAGATAAAAACCTTCAACACGGTTATAGCGTAGAAAATCATCAAAACCTGTAAATGGTTTCCTCTCAAGTTTGGCAATATTACGCGTTACAGGGGCAAAATATCGCTGAAATATGTTAGTCGTTTCAATTGAATCGGGATTCTCGCGCAAAGTTCTAATCTCATCATAAGCCCTCGATTCTTCCTGTCTCAACGGAAGAACGTTATTCTCCAGCCAAAACTGTTTATCGAAAGTATCCGCGTTGGAAGCTAATTCAACTTCACGATTATCAAAAATTCTATCGCTGAGGCTGGGATTAACCTCATAGTCATAGGATACATTATATATCTTTATATCAACACGGGCATCATATAGCCAGAATACCTCGACCGGAACGTTTGCTGAAATTTTCAAGCCGGCAGGAACGACAAACCCATCCTGTTCTTTAAATGACTGGGTATAACTCAAAATGGCGTCAAAAGGAAGTTTTACTGCCTCATTCGGGATAACTTCAATATTCTCGGGTACCAGAGAGGCACCATCTATCTCCACTATTCCCGAAAAAAGTTTTCTTATACCCGTATCAGGTGTGATTTTTATCCTGGCTGTTTTATTTCCGTCGGCGTTTTCACTCCAGCCTAAAAGCTCAAAATCGTAAAAATCGACTGCGTCCGGATGAAAAGGGGTAGCCACTTTTTCACCAACCAGACTCACATAATCATCGTATATATTTATGTTATTACCGAACGCTACATAATTAGCCTGTGGAGGTACATTAACACTTTGCCGTCTCTGGATAATCTCATTAAAATAGTAGTCAGGCTTTTTGAAGTATCCTTTTGAGTAAGTTTCAAAGATTGAAAAGATTGTAGTATCGGCATTGCCCGAACTTCGTCCTGCAGTAGTGGTATCTGTTGAGACAACAAATTTTGTGTATAGTTTATAAGTGTAGGAATTGAGTTTTTTACGTTGTTCTATCTTTTTCTCGATAGCGCTCCTCATGATCAGTTCACCCGGGTCTTCTCCTGTAACGAGTACTTCCGAAATTTTATAATCCCGTTTGGCAAGTTTTATATGAAGTGTGTCATCGTTTGTTGCAACAGTTTTTAGTTCAACATTACTATATCCAATCATCGAAAAAACGATTGTATGCTCACCCACGGGCAGATTTAGCCGAAATTCCCCCTCATCGTTAGAAGCAGTTCCAATGGAAGTACCGTCAACGTATATATTTACAAAGGGGAGAGGTTCTCCGGTTTCAGTATCTGCAACCGAACCGATAATGGTGGCTGAAGTCTGTGCTGCAACAGGGTAAGCAAATACTATGATATAGAATAAAATTAAGGTTTTCATCTTTATACGATTTTAATACCGTAACAGATGATTGCTCTTTTTGGTTCTGTAACAGAAAATATAAAATGATAGTGAATACGTACAAGTGTGAAGTCAATAATAAAAAAACCCTCCCGGAATTCGAGAGGGTCAACCTATGCACCAACATAAAATGAACTTTCGAGCCGTTTAAACGACTATTTGGAGGCGGGACAGAAAAGACATGTGTTTTCTCCCCTAAAAAAAACACAGCTCCCTCAAGTTATTTTTCACTAACATAGAAAAAATCATCCACCTTCATATTTTAAATTATATTCCACTATTTATCTGCACCAATTTATCTGCTGACGCTTCGATTCCTTTTCGAAGATTTACAAAATCTTCACCAGTCTTTTTTATTGTTTCTAACTCTTTTTTTACACTGTCAATACCTGGCACAGAGGGTAAATTAAATTTTAGTTTTTTAACCAATGGCTTCATTAGCTTTTTTGCCCACTTGTTGGCTACTTTTTGAATTGCCTTGCCAACTTTTCCACCAGTTAATATTTTACGAGCGCTGACTTTAAATGTTTTGCCCAAAACCTTTTTCTTAAAACTCTTGTTTAATGCTTTATTAACTCCATTCACTACTTTGTCTACATTTTTAAGCTTACTGACTAATTTATCAATAGACTTGTTATAAGTATCTATCGGTTTTTTTACTTTTGAAATGGTAGAATTTATTTGTGTTACCTTATTTGATTCACTTGATATTTTATTTAGCGCTTCATTAATCTGAGAATCGAATCTTTTGATTTTTGCGGTTTTCCCTCCGCTGTTTGACGCGGTTCCATTATCGATTGATATCAATTTTGATAATATTGCAAGTACATTTGTTTCCGCCTTATTTATCGCGCCAAGCGTTTTGTTAGCGTTCCCAAGCGTCGGCTTTACCGCTACCTTATTAATATTCTCAGATTTGCCTTTAACTTTATTAACCTGGTCAGCCGATGTATTTATCGTTACGCGGGCAGCGACAGCGGCACTTCCAATAATTGGTACCTTACCAAATCCTTCCAGGGCGCTGCTGTAATCTTCAAGACGGCGGCTGATTCTCTCTATTTGGTAATCAATCTTATCGGCTGATTTAAGTGTTGCAACACTGCCCCATTGCAAATCATCGGCAATTTTAGAGATTTTCTTTTGTCCATTAATCAAATCGGTATATGTTTTTTTTAGGCTGCCATCGGATATGCTATTTGGAATATATCCAACATTAACAAATGTCCATGCGTGTCCGTTACGGGGATTTGTGGCCATAACTCTCGGGATGCCATTTTTTGTATAACTTGTTAATCCCTGAATTCCTTTCTCCCATGAAGATGTTTTCCATCGAATAGTTCCCATCTGGGCGTTTTTAGTTATATCAAATATATGCGCTTCACCTGTTTCTCCTTTTACCAGCATGAGATGATTTGTTCCGCCATAGTTAAAAACGGTAGAAGCATTTGTATTTTTGCCCCATCCTCTTGAGCCCCAGGTCCTTTTACCTATTTTACCAGAGGAGGTAATTTCATTAATCTGTACTTCACCTTTTGTAGAATGTGTAAATAAATATGTTTTACCATTCTGATTAAAAGTAGACATATTCCTGATATAGGAACGTTTTTGTTTATCGCTAAATTTACCAAGCTTGCCATCTGATGAAATCGGGGCTACCCAGATATGACCTTTTTTATCATTTTGGGAGAAAATTGCGAAATCCTTATTTCCTACTTTTGCTACAACTGCCTCATCTAAATTTTTTACCCAGCCTTTTTTCTTTCTGTCCCACGTAAATTTCCCTACTTTTCCATTTGCATTTAATTGAAGCAGCCATGCATGCCCGTTTCTTCCATTTAAAAGAAATACATAATTCTGACTGCCAATCTTAAATGTTGAAGCGCACTCAATACCCTTTTCCCAGTTTGTCGTTTTCCAGGTCTGATCACCTATTTCCCCGTTCTCATTTAATTCATATATCCAAGCTGTGCCTTTTGTGCTTATCATTAATACAAAGTTTTTACCATCAGCCTCGTATGAAGCAATTTCTTTGATGTTTTTTTGCCAATCTGTGGTTTTCCAGGTTATTCGGGGATTTTGTGCATGAATTGATAAAGTCATAAAAAGAACTAAAGATGCTAGTATCCCTCTTAATGTGAAAATCATTTTTTCTCCATAATTTTGTTAAAGTTTGCGGGTGAATGGAAAAGGCTGTCAGTGGTTACAAATTAGCCAAATTATATCATGAGAAAAGCATCCTAATAACCTTCATTGGGGAAAACAGCCGTATTTCCATATAACATAATTAATGAAAATAGTGAATAATTATTTTTATTAAAAAAACAAAGTAAGAAAAAGACAAAAAAGTATGAGACTGAAAATAGTCTTTACATCGAAACAGATAACACCCTGAGGTGGCACAACGTTGATGTATCAAATTTAGAACAAGTTGAAAGTAACCAGTTTACTGGAAAACAAGCATGCTTTCTTTGCAGAAAACTTTAATGTTAATAAATTCCGTGCTACAGGATCAGCTATTAACATTATAATGATAGCCTGTAATAAATTAAGTTTATTTAGACAGGTGGTCTTGAATGAAAGGTGACAGCCGTTTTTGAAAACAGTAAGATATACTACTTTTGCTATGATAGCTTTCATGGTAAAAAAAGGAAATTCGATGGTTCTTAAACTGAATTTAGATATAAGAAGAAAACAATGGTTAAAAACTTTATGGGCAAACTCTGATAGTTGTTTATTGCCTTTTAAACCCGATAGAAGTTTCTTATCACAAATCCGGGAAATTTTAATTTGACCGTAGGTGTTTCGCTTACACCCCCGGAGTTTTTATATATGGATGAAAAAAAACCCTCCCGGAATTCGAGAGGGTCAACCTATGCACCAACATAAAATGAACTTTCGAGCCGTAAAAACGACTATTTGGAGGCGGGACAGAAAAGACATGTGTTTTCTCCCCTAAAAAAAACACAGCTCCCCTGTTACTTGTATTTGGGTTGATATACTATCTTTCTGATAGTATCGAACTGAAGATAAGGATACTCTTCACGAAGAAGATCTATAGCTTCACCTGCGCTTACTTTCTCCTGTCGAAGCGCACGAAATTTTGTTCTGATTTTGTAGTCGCGTACCGACTTTTCATTTATCAATCCCCTGCTGCTGAGCGATTCATAGATGTCGTCCGGTATCAATTCCGCTAAAGGATTTTCTATTTGATCCTTCAATTCAAGGTCTTTCATAACTCCCCCGAATTATTCTCTGATTAATGAATGTTCAACTTCTGAGTACAATATTGCATTTCAAAATCAGTATAACAACAGCATATGTGTGTGGTTTTAAAGGGAGATTTTCATAAACCCCGCATAAATATGTAGTTTAAACTTTAACCGGAATAAAAATTCAATTGAATCCGAACCGATTTTTACCTTCGACTAAAGACCAACGACTGACGACTTTCGACTATTATAGGCGGGTGAGCCCTTCGGCGAGCTCAGGAACCTTATTCCAGGGTTGCTGAGGCCCTCGAAGCACCCGTAGCCCCCGTGAATTGCACGTGCATCCAGTTTTTCTCTTTCAGTTTTGACTATAAAAAGTGTCTGAGCTCGTCGAAGACCCGTCACTTTATTCTGCACAATGCCAGGCCCTTCCCCGCACACGGGGCAGGCGAAACACCTCAGGAACCTTATTTCAGGGTGGGTGAGGTCACTCGAACAACCGATGCGCCGATGTGATTAACTCAATTTCTGTTCCAGTCGATTGATCTGTTCCTTGAGCTTTCGAAGGTCTAGCAGAACATCATCTCTTTCTGAATTTACTATTTGTTCTATTTTCTCAAGACCCAATTCCGCTTCCTTTTGCTGGATTTCGCTCATGGTGTTCACAACAATCGCGATAAATATATTAAGTGTTGTATATGTCGCGATAAGTATAAATGGAATAAAATACAAAAACGCATATGGGAAAACTTCCATAACAGGACGTGAGATACCCATTGACCAGCTTTCGAGTGTCATCACCTGAAATAGTGAGTACATCGATTTTCCGAGTGAACCGAAAAAGTGGGGGAATTCCGCGCCGAACAGGAAAGTGCCAATTACCGCGAATACGTAAAATATTATTAGAAGCAGAACGAATATCCACATTATGGACGGAATGGAATGGAGCAAAGCCTCAACGATAAAGCGAAGTTTGGGAACCGCTTTTAATAAACGGAATGAACGGAATATTCTTAGCGTTCTAAGTACCGATAGTCCGCTGCCACTTGGAAAAAGCGCAATACTCACAATTATAAAATCGAATATATTCCAGCCGTTTTTGAAGAACTTCAAGTCGAATGCATAAACTTTCAACATAATTTCAACAACAAAAACACCTAAAATGATTTTATCGAGCATCATTAGCAAGCTGCCATACCGTTTCATGATGTCGGGAGAAGTCTCCAAACCGATGGTAACAGAGTTAACCAATATCAACGCTACAATAAAATTCTGGACAGAGGGGCTTTCTATCCATTGACCTATTATTTTTCTTTTCATCTTTTTTCTGCCGATAATGCCTAAAGCAAATAAAAGGTTCCCAAAGCGATGTTTTATTAATAAAAGAATTAATCGATACGATTTTCTCGATATTTGGGAATTTCAGAAGCTCTGTTTTCGTTACTATTTTTCAAAACAATCCAATTTTTATTCACTAATTATTTAAATATGCTAATAGCGGTATTGTCTGGAATTATAATAGCAGCATTGACCCCACTGATATTCAGGGTAATGAAAGAGAAAGCCTCCTTACTCCTTTCTCTGGTTCCCGTTTTCTTGTTTGCGTGGTATTTGTCATATTATAATCGTGTTGCAAATGGCGAAATCATAAAGGAAGTTTCCGAATGGATTCCGGCTATGGGTATCAACCTTACTTTCAGCATGGACGGGTTGTCACTCTTGTTCGCCCTTATCATAACAGGTATTGGGAGTGTTGTTTTTTTCTATGCGGCAGCGTACCTGAAACATGATAAATATATCACCCGGTTTTACGTTTATATATTATTCTTTATGGCATCAATGCTGGGTGTGGTGACATCCGACAATATTTTCGGGTTGTTTGTTTTCTGGGAGCTTACAAGTTTGAGTTCCTATTTGCTGATTGGATATTATTTCGATAAAGAGAGCAGCAGAAAATCGGCATTGCAGGCTTTGCTTGTTACCGGGACGGGGGGACTTGCGCTTCTTGCAGGACTAATACTGCTTTATATTATCACAGGTACTACAGAAATATCAGAAATGCTTGCCGTTACAGGCATATCTTCGCATGAACTATATACAGGCGCGGTTATACTTGTATTGATTGGCGCGTTCACTAAATCTGCTCAGTTTCCTTTTCATTTCTGGCTACCTAACGCAATGGCGGCACCTTCACCTGTCAGCGCATATCTTCATTCGGCAACTATGGTAAAAGCGGGAGTTTTCCTCCTGGCTCGCCTTAATCCTGTTCTCGGCGGCACTGAATTTTGGCAGAATACTCTTCTTATATTTGGCGGTACAACAATGGTTATCGCTGCATTTTTAGCGCTGAAACAGACGGATCTTAAAAAATTACTCGCCTATTCAACTGTAAGTGTATTGGGTACACTCACATTTATGATAGGTCTTGGAACAGAAACAGCATTAAAGGGAATGGTGATTTACCTTCTGGCACACTCTCTGTTTAAGGCTTCACTTTTCCTTATTGCCGGGAGCATTGACCATGAAACCGGGACCAGAAATGTTAGTCAGTTAAGCGGACTCAAATCTTTTATGCCCTTTACAGCATTTGTAGCGATATTCGCCGCGCTTTCGAAAATGGGATTTTTTCCATTTTACGGGTTTATCGGTAAAGAAACACTTTACGACGCGGTTTTGAAATCGGGCTCAAATGAAATTTTACTTTTCAGCGCGGTATTTATTGGTGGCGCGGTTAGCGGATTTGTAGCAATTACAGCCGGAATCAAACCCTTTATAGGCAGAACAATTGAAACACCAAAATCACCGCACGAAGCGCCTCTATTAATGTACGCAGGACCAATCGTGCTTGCTTCCGCAGGATTTATATTTGGATTGCTTCCGGAAAGCTTCACGGGAAATATTGTTGAAAAAACCGCGTCTGCAATCGCGGGAACAAATATAGAATACACAATTAAACTGTGGCACGGATTTAATCTTGTCTTTCTGCTTAGTGTTGTCACGCTTGTTGTCGCATATCTGCTTTACCGTTTCAGAACTAAATTCACAAATATTTCTATCGCTTCAGGTGTGGGGGATTTCATTAAACCTTCCATGCTTTATGATAAAAGTTTGAGTATGATGATCTCGCTTGCTCGAGGTCAGACACGCCTTTTGCAAAATGGTTACATGAGGTATTACATCGTTCTTATTGTATCCACTGCACTGGGGTTAACAGGATATGTTCTATTTACTTCTGTTGACATGTCTGTAATAGATATAAGTTTTGACATCACTTTTTCAGAAGTGGTTATACTGCTGGTAATGATTGCAGCATCGATCACGGCGATAAAAGCTAAACGCCGCTTGAGCGCAATCGCTTCTCTCGGAGTGGTAGGATACGGTGTGGCTATTATATTTATCATGTATGGCGCACCTGATCTGGCTCTTACACAATTTTCGATTGAAACTCTAACTGTTATCCTGTTTGTACTTGCTATTTATCGTTTGCCGAAATATCTGCCATTTTCTAATACTACACTAAGGTTCCGGGATTTTATAATCGCCGCGGCCTCCGGTGTGATGATGACAATGATAGTTTTACTGGTAACTTCGGAAGAAATGGTTTCTCAGTTGAAATCATTTTTTGCCGAAAACAGTTTACCCCTCGCGAAAGGTAAAAATGTTGTAAATGTAATACTCGTTGATTTTCGCGCGCTCGATACAATGGGTGAAATTACTGTGCTCGCTATTGCCGCGATTGGTGTGTATGCCCTTATCAAGTTACGTATGGAGGGTAGAAAATAATGTATTCGGTAATTCTAAAAACAGCGACAAAATATCTTACTCCACTTATGCTGCTATTTGCGTTTTTCCTCCTTTTACGTGGTCATAATGAGCCGGGAGGCGGATTTGTGGGCGGACTTGTAGCTGCGGCAGCCTATGCATTAATGGTAATTTCGTACGGAGTGAAAACCGCCCGGAAAGAATTAAAATACGCTCCGCTATCCTTTATAATATTGGGACTTTCAATTGCTTTAATTAGCGGAATACCGGCTTTATTAGTCTCTGAAACATATTTTACAGGTCTCTGGACAGAAATGAAGTTCCCCGTTATCGGTAAACTTGGTACCCCCCTGATATTTGATATAGGTGTTTTCTTTCTCGTGATTGGTATTACTACAAAAATTATATTCACTCTCGCCGAGGAGGATCAGGAATGATAATCATGCTGGCTATCCTTGTTGGCGTTTTATACGCGGCAGGCATATATATGCTATTGCGACGCTCAATCGTAAAGATATTACTCGGATTACTATTTCTGGGTCACGCGGCGAACTTGCTGATTTTCACAGTGGGTAAACTCACCAAAGGGAAACCCGCGTTTGTGCCTGAAGGTGGTGAACTGGTCGAACCATTTGCCGATCCGCTGCCACAGGCTTTGATACTTACAGCAATCGTCATTGGATTTGGTGTACAAGCCTTCGCTATTGTATTGTTCAAACGAGCTTACCAGACGGTAAACAGTGATGATATCGATAAACTAAATTCAACAGATTCACTGGAGAGAGGTTAATTATGGATTTACTGCTATTACTTCCCGTATTACTCCCCTTTGCCGGTGGAATTGTGTTGCTGATTTTGAAAAATCACCAAAAGTCTCAGCTATACGGTAATGCTGTTGTTTCACTTTTTTCTCTGATAGTAGCGGTGGGATTGTTTTCGGCTATTTATGATAAAGGTATTTATTCTGTTCAGTTGGGTGGATGGGAAGCGCCATTCGGGATAACTTTCGTTGCTGATCTGCTTGGCTCGGTTATGGTGCTGATCACGGCAATTATCGGTTTTACCACATCAATCTACTCACTTGCATCCGTTGACGATGAAAGAGTTAAATACGGGTATTATCCTCTTATTCAATTTTTACTGATGGGGATAAACGGCGCGTTTCTCACCGGCGATATATTTAATCTTTACGTCTGGTTTGAAGTTATGCTGATATCCTCATTTGTGCTGCTTTCCCTGGGTGGTACACGTGAGCAACTCGAGGGTGCGATTAAATATGTAACACTTAATTTGCTTTCTTCAGCGTTTTTCCTTGCGGCTATCGGTATAATATACGGTCTTGCGGGAACTCTTAACATGGCTGACCTTGCGGTTAAATTTTCCGCCATCGAGAATGAAGGTATGGTTACCGTGGTCGCGATGCTCCTTTTTATAGCGTTTGGTATCAAGTCGGCTGTCTTTCCATTGTTCTTCTGGCTTCCTGCATCGTATCATACACCTCCCGCGGCGGTTTCTGCCATATTTGCCGGATTACTTACGAAGGTGGGTGTTTACGCGCTATTTCGGGTTTTCACACTCTTGTTCACGAGCAATACAGAATATACTCACACAATACTCCTCTTTGTTGCTGGATTTACAATGCTTTCCGGTGTGTTGGGCGCAGCGGCTCAAAATGATTTCAGAAGGATTTTATCATTCCATATCATTAGTCAGATAGGTTACATGATCATGGGATTGGCGTTATATTCCCCACTTGCTATTGCAGGAGGGATATTTTATATAATCCATCATATCATCGTTAAAACCAATCTTTTCTTTATCAGCGGTTACGTAAATAAAATTAAAGGTTCATACGAGTTGAAAAAAGTGGGAGGATTATACAAGGTCTATCCCTGGTTGGGATTTCTATTCCTCATTCCGGCAATGTCGCTCGCAGGTATTCCACCTCTTTCAGGTTTCTGGGCAAAATTTACAGTCGCAAAAGCAGGTCTGGAACTTGAGTCTTTTATGATAGTGGGAGTTTCACTTCTTGTGGGATTACTTACACTTTTTTCCATGACCAAAATATGGAATGAAGCATTCTGGACAGATTCCCCGAAAGACGCTCCCGAAGATGTTAAACCGGGAGTATTCACAAAAATATCGATGCTGACCCCGGTTATTATTCTGGTAGTGATAACTATCACCATTGGCTTATATGCTGAACCGTTTTTCAATTTTTCTGTAAGGGCAGCTGATCAATTATTAAATTCAGGGGAATACATTAACACAGTATTGGGAGGAGGATCATGAAAACCTTACTCGCGAATATTGTTCTCGGTTTTACATGGATGCTCCTGAACAGCGATTTAAGTTACCAGAATTTCCTCGAAGGTTTTTTTGTAGGATATCTTATTCTATGGGTTGCCAAAGGTACATTTTCGAGCAACAGATATTTCACCAAAATACCAAAGTTGATTGGGTTTGTTTTTTTCTTTTTGTATGAGCTGATATTGGCGAACTTCAAGGTGGCTTATGATATAATTACACCAACAAATCTGATGCGTCCCGGTGTTGTAGCTATACCGCTCGACGCGAAAACTGATCTTGAAATTACTCTGTTGGCAAACCTTATAACCCTTACCCCCGGTACATTAAGTATGGATGTATCACCTGATAAAAAAGTGATATATGTGCACTCTATGTATATAGAAAACGTTGAAGAATTCAGGAAAGAAATAAAAACCGGTTTGGAACGTAAACTGCTCGAGGTGATGAGATGATCACGGATATGGTGATAACATATTTTGCAATGCCGGTCCTGGCAATTTCGTTCGCGCTGATATTTATCAGAATCGCGCGCGGACCAGGTCTGGAAGACAGGGTAGTAGGACTTGATGTACTTACATCTGTTGGTATAGCGTTTTTTGCCGTTTATTCGGTCTTTACGAAGAATTCAACTTTCCTCGACGTGGGTATTATTCTCGGACTCGTATCATTTCTCGGAACGGTTGCTTTTTCCTATTATCTTGAAAGGAGAGGACGATGATTGCGGATATAATCAGTGCAGCACTAATTGCGATTGGAGCAATACTTGTTCTCCTTTCGGCAATAGGTTTACTTAAACTGCCCGATATTTACATGCGTATGTCGGCAACAACAAAATCAGCAACGCTGGGGGTTGGCTCTATATTACTCGGAACCGCAATAGTCTTTTGGGATATCGGAATTATGAGTCGAGGTTTGATTATTATCTCATTTTTATTCCTGACCGCGCCGGTTGCGGCTCATATGATTGGCAGAGCAGCTTATATCAACAAAGTTCCGTTGTGGGAAAATTCAATTGTTGATGAACTTAACAAAAATGTGGAAGATAACGAGCATGTAAAGCAGTAGCATTTTACTGATTGGAAGGTCTTAGACCGGATATAATTATATCATACATTAGCATCTCATTGCCTGACATACACTCTATTGAAGCAAGAATGAAGTTATTCATTCCATTCTTTGTTACAGCAGCATCTGAATAGTCGATATAATCATAACCATTATAAGTAGCAATCATATCGAAGAATAGCCTGATCGTTCTTCCGTTTAATTCATAAAAAGGATGTAAAGCAGTTAATTCACACAAATAAAAAGTTATCTTCTTTGCAAAATCCTCTTTAGTTTTTTTATAATAATCCTTTAAGTAATTATCTCTTTTTAACTCGTTAAATATTCTTTTGGAGGTTTGCTCAAGGTACCGAACCTGACAAAAAACAGAGTAACCTTTTGAAACGTTTACATTCCGATACTCACCCGCAAAGTCATACAGTTTAGAAAAAAATTTCTTTTGCAGTAATTTCAGATAATCTTCATCGAATAATGTATCTTCAGAAAGGGAGGAATGAAAATATTCATAACTCTGGAGTAGTAAATTCTGCTCCTCTTTCTCCAAAGTTGTCCTGGTTTGTATTCCAAGTCTATTTATTGGGATATCTGTTCCGGGATAATATATATAGTTTTTGTCTCCCGAATATTTAGACATCATTTATTCCCTGATGATTTAATAATTTTATCTTTATCAGAGGTATCTTTATGACCCTCGATTTTTGATGAAATGGCTACAGCTTTTTTTGCTTTTAATAGTGAAAATTTTGGTTTTTTCATTGTAATCCTTTCATATTTGCTTAGGTAAAGTATAAATAATTATACATTATTTTTAGAAAAAGTTCAATAACGTAATTAGTCAGCTATTAGCATCTACCTGATTCCCCCAATTTTCGACACATTAAATTCTGCTGTCTGTCAACCTGAATTTGCTTTTGGTATCAATAGTTGTAAACTGAGTATATTTTCGATTAATTTGCGTATATGTTATTAATCGAAAAAATAGGTAAAAACCGGGTCTATCTGCATCTGCTCTATTGGGTGGGTACAGTCACATTTTTTGGCGCGTTCTGGGGTACCGATACCGGTGATTTTGTAAAAACCTATTATACCGAAATTATAACTCTTGCTCCCAAAATTGCTGTTACTTACTTTGTATTATATTTTTCGATTCCGAGATTTTTATTCCGTAACCAGTATCTGCTATTCGCGCTTTTTATCATTTTACCCCTCATAGCCGGAAGTGTGATACTTTTTATCATCAAACTATATCTTGTATTCCCCTTTTATCCTCCCGATACAATTTGGAAATGGGATTTCAACCCTTATAACCTGATGCAGGACGCGGTTGATATCAATACATTGATGGTTTTGCCTGTTATGGCGAAAATTTTTAAATATTACTACAAAAACAAACAAGCTGCAGAAACACTCGCCAAGGAAAAACTTGAAGCAGAACTGAAATTTCTCAAAAGTCAGATTCACCCCCATTTTCTTTTCAACACCTTGAATAGTCTGTACTCACTAACAATTAAAAAATCGGATACTGCTCCGGAAGTTGTCTTGAAACTTTCCGCTTTGATGCGCTATTTATTGCACGAGACCAATGAAAAGTTTGTGCCACTCAAAAAAGAGATTGATTACATCAGAAATTATATCGACCTTGAAAAACTACGTTATCAGAACAGGGTTGAGATAAGTTTTAATGTTTACGGTAATATAAACGGTTCAATGATTGCCCCGATGCTGATCCTTCCTTTTGTCGAGAATGCGTTCAAACACGCTGTTAACAAGGAGATTGATCAGACGTGGATCACTATTGAACTAACGATGCTCGAAGATAAGATGACACTTAAAGTTGAAAACAGCCTCCCGGAAGAGGATGAAGATATCACCGAAAATGATATGGCTAAGGGTATCGGGTTGAGAAACGTTAAACGTCGCCTCGAACTGTTATATCGTGATAAATATGAGTTGAAAATTAGTAAAGATGAATTATCTTATTCAGCACTGTTAAAATTAAATCTGACTGAAAATGAAAAAAATTAATTGTCTGATTGTTGACGATGAACCCCTTGCGAGGGATGTACTTAGTGAGTTTGTGTCAAAGATTGAATCACTAAATCTTGTTTGCTCATGCGGAAACGCGATAGAAGCTTTTAACAAGCTGGAAGAAGGTCACATTGACCTGATATTTCTTGATATCCGTATGCCCAAACTCTCGGGAATTGATCTTATTAAAAATCTCGCAAATCCACCCGGAGTGATTTTTACAACGGCCTATTCAGATTATGCTCTTGAAGGTTACGAACTCGAGGTAGTTGATTATCTGCTCAAACCCATTTCATTCGAACGATTTCTCAAGGCAATTCACAGATTTAATAAAATTTCCAACGTTACTGATAACGAACCATCACCCAATGATGATCTTTCCGACTATAGTGAAGCATTTGTTTATCTTAAATCTGATAAAAAAATGGTGAAGGTCTTTCTGAAAGATATTATTTACGTTGAGAGCCTCAGGAATAATTCCAGAATCGTTACTACAATTCGTGAAATAATTTCATCCGCTTCAATCTCGGAACTTGAGGAAAAACTTCCCGCGTTGAAATTCCTCCGTATTCACCGCTCGTTTATTGTCGCCCTTGATAAAATCAGCGCCTTCAACGCTTCACACATCGAACTGGGCAAGCACGAACTTCCAATAGGGAGATTGTATAAAAACGATGTTGCCGACCGACTAATGAAAGAGTAACATTTAACCCGCACATTTGCCTGACGCTTTTTATTAACCTATTTTTGTTTATTCAATTATCAGGAGTTACAAGTGATTGTTTTACCGGGAACAGATCAACAATTAACCTTTTTTAAAAAAAATGAAAATCCAGATGGGAAAATTATTCTCATTGTTGGAGCAGGCGCGGAACAAATCGCGGTTGACCTCTTTGAATCGGGCGCGGATGTTTCAGTAATTGTTGAAGATTACGATTCCCTCATGAACTATCGCCTGCTACTTGGACAAGAAGAGAGAATTAAAATAAAACTGATGGATTTCACTGTCACTGATTATGATGATAAAACTTTTGATTATGTTTACGCCCAGGCATCTATTTCGGATGAAAGAAGAAAATTTATTATAAAAGAATTAAAACGAATTCTGAAGGATGATGGCAAGCTCTGTATCGGTGAGATGGCGCTTCTGGAAGAGGAATATCCTGAAGTGATTGGAGATATAATTGAACGCGCCGGCATTGATCCATTGCTCTCAAAAGATATCATTTCATATTACGAATCCAAAAATCTGCTTATCGAACAAAACAAAAACGCATCGGATTCGCTCGCGGAGTTTTATAATCTTGCACGACTCAAATTAAACGAATCACTCGGTGATCTTACCGAACAGGAACTTTCATATTATAAAAAATTGATCAAGATGATTAAACACGAGAGTAATGTATTCCTGAAATATGGTGGGGATAAATATCTTGGTTTTTACTCTTTGATCATGAGGAAAAAGAATTAGTGAAAAAAGGCGAAGTATTAGAATTAAAGATAGAAGATTACGCGTTTGAAGGGAAGGGCGTTGCTAAAATAGACATTCCTGATGAAAGCGGAAATAAAAAGTTTGTGGTTTTTGTCAACGGGACCTACCCCGGTGATGTGGTTAAAGCGGAAATACGTAGAAAAAAAAGCAGATACGCCGAAGCTATTGTCAAGGAGTTTATTAACAAGGCTCCGGAGCGAGTTGAAGCCAAATGTAAATATTTTGGGGTTTGTGGCGGCTGTAAAGCACAGGATCTCGATTATTATAAA
The DNA here is from genome assembly GCA_022181065.1 of Melioribacteraceae bacterium. Taxonomy (GTDB): domain Bacteria; phylum Bacteroidota; class Ignavibacteria; order Ignavibacteriales; family Melioribacteraceae; genus BQMY01. Next base: position 54,692 of record BQMY01000095.1, read on the forward strand.
CAGGTTGAATATAAAGCCGCGCAAGTAAAGGATATTTTTGAAAGAATCGGGGGGTTAACTGATTTTGAGATCATCCCTCCGTTAGCTTCCGAAAAGGTCTTTTTCTACCGTAATAAAATGGAATATTCGTTTGCTGATAAACGCTGGCTTTATCCACATGAAATAAAGAGCGATGAGGAGATTCAAAACCGTAACTTCGCGCTTGGTCTCCATATACCTCGGATGTTCGACAAGGTTCTGGATATCGATGAATGTTTCCTGCAATCGGAAGAGAGTAACAAAATACTCAATTTCACTCGTGATTTTTTCAGGGAACGGGGCGCTTCAATATATTCTACAAAAACCCATGAAGGCTACCTTCGCCATCTTGTGATCAAACATTCTCATTTTACAAATGACATTATGGTCAATCTGGTAACCTCCGCTGAAAATCCCGAGTGGATGGAAGAATATACTGACGAACTACTGAAAATATTGCCTGAAATAACTACTGTAATCAATAATATTAATGAGAAGAAGGCTCAGGTAGCATACGGCGATTACGAAATAATCTATCACGGTGACGGTTATATCTTTGATGAGATTGGTGATTACAAATTCAGGATAAGCGCAAATTCTTTCTTTCAGACAAATACTATCCAGGCGGCGGAATTATACCGTACCGCACTCGAATTTGCTGATTTGAAGGGAGATGAAGTAGTTTATGACCTATACTCTGGAGCGGGTACTATTTCTATCTATGTTTCCCGATCCGCAAAAATGGTAATCGGATTTGAAACAGTTCATCCGGCGGTAGAGGATGCGTTTTATAACGCGAAATTGAATGAAATAGATAATGTCGATTTTGTTACAGCAAATCTGGATAAATCATTCTTGCGTCATTTGGAAGAAAGGGGATACCCAAATCCGGATGTGATTATCGCTGATCCGCCACGTGGTGGTATGAACCCTAAAACAGTGAATGATATTCTGAAACTGTTACCGGAAAAGATTGTTTATGTTAGCTGCAATCCGTCAACACAGGCACGAGATATTAAATTGCTTGTTGAAGGCGGCTATAAACTGGTTAAATACCAGCCGGTTGATATGTTTCCTCATACTTATCATGTCGAAAATGTAGCGCTGCTGGTTAGAGAGATGTAACACTGAATCAGCGAGTAACATTTATCGGTAAAAGCATATTAATAATAGCCTCACACAAAATCCGCCTGAACAACGCCGGTTCAGGTACGGTTTGGGAGTAAATCAAAAACTTTGCGGGCGCTACCCCGTAGAGCGGGACAATCGATCAGCAACCTATGATGGGTGTAAGTCGCAATTCTTAAGTCAAAAGATAAAAGCCCGGATACCCAGTCAATTCGCCGGGGCGAAGAGTATGACAATTCTCTCTGTCGCCCCCCTTCTCTTATTTGTAGGAGAAGGGGTTGGGGGATGAGGTCAGAGAATTTGGATATCCACACTTACGGGTATGATAAACTTGGGGAAGTGTCATTTCCGGCTTGACCGGAAATCTATTCGTTCAAAACTGGATAACACATTGTCATTCCTGCGCAGGCAGGAATCCAGAGATGTTGTATTGTCGAAAAATAACAAACAGAATGTGAAGTCCTGAAATAAGTTGCACCATCAAAGGAGTAAATTATGGGACAGCCAGAAAAATAT
>BQMY01000096.1 GCA_022181065.1 Melioribacteraceae bacterium
CAATTATAACAATCCTATTGAATTTTAAATTCATTTTCTCCCTTAAGTTGACAGCATTGCCTTTGAAGGAGGTGGATTCCGACGAATGTCGGAAGACGGAGGATGATTTATTGTGATTTTTGGTCATCCTCCATCACAAAATCCGCCAAAGGCAGAGTGATTTCCCCCTTCAAACCTGTCCAGAACAATTTCTGGAAGGGGGACGAGAAAATCAACCACTAGGTTTTTCAACAATGTTAGCCTTTTTTGTTTTTAAGTGATATAACACACTACCACTCAATCGGTTTTTTATCCATAAAAAACCTTCCTGAAGCAAAACCACGTTCCTGAGAAGCAAGCCAGACAATGGTTTCCGCTCCCTTTTCTACACTTCTGTTGGCGTTATAGCCTCCCATGTCAGTTCGTACCCAGCCGGGTGACATAGCGTTTACCATTATGTTGGAGCCTTTCAACTCTGCCGCAAGAATAAGAGTTAACGCGTTCAGTGCTGTCTTTGATATCCTGTACGCAGGTTGATTACCCGCCATTTTGGAAAGAGCGCCTAAGTTGGAAGAGATGTTAATGATATGACCAAACTTGTTTTTCTTCATCAGGGGAATAAATTTTTGGGTCACTTTCAAAACACCGAAAAAATTTACATCCAGGGTTCGCTTAATCACCTCCGGGTCAATATTGATTGCTTCCCTGTCGCGATCAATAAAAATACCGGCGTTATTTACAAGTACGTCAAGCCTGTCGTAACGTTCATGGACATAACGAAGGGCACCGCTTACATCGGAGTCCTCAGTCATATCGAGTTTAACAAAATCGGGTTTGAGACCTTCATTTTCCAATTTACTGACAGCATCCATTCCTTTGTCAGCATTGCGTGAGGTAAGAATTACTTTATGGTCGAGTTTTAAAAGTTGACGGCAAACTTCAAATCCAATTCCACGGTTAGCTCCCGTCACGAGAACAACTTTTTCCTGCATCAGAGAATATCCTGTATTATTCAGCTCGTTTTAAAATGTGATTCTTTGCGTAAAATGTTAATGTAACACCCCGTGCTGCCATAAATCCGATCATTGCCAACCAGAGTGAATGATTTCCAATGATATCACGTGTAATAAAATATAAAGGAAAATAGACAAATAAAAGACTAATTATCATAGAATTTCGCATAGCCTTTGACGCGGTCGCGCCAATAAAAATACCATCCCAGATAAAACAAAAACTGTTAACGAGAGGAGCTGCGATGCTCCAGGCAAAGTAATTTCCCGCCAGTAAAACAAGCGCGGTTTTATCTGTGAAGAGTGAGAGTAAAGGTTTTTCAAAAATCCAATAAATTAGTGAGAATAATGCACCGGTAACAAATCCCCACAAAAATATATACTTGATAACTTTTCCCAGATTCTCTCTGTTTTTTGCCCCGATATATTTCCCGGTAAGGCTTTCCGCCGCAAACGCAAAACCATCTATTCCGTATGAGAGGATCATCCAAAGCTGAATGAGTATAGAGTTTACCGCAAGAATATCTTCACCATAATCGGCTGATTTTACCGTGAAGTAATTGAACGCGAATACAATGATGATCGTACGAATCAGAATATCTGTATTGAGAGAAAAAAACTCCTTGAACTTGCCCGGAATCTTTAGCATTCTTGTTGTTATTTGCCGCATCTGATCACCATATCGGTGAAACATCAAATAGATACCGGTAGCCAAACTCAAATATTGAGCGAGAACTGTGCCCAGCGCGACTCCTGCGGTATCCATTCCGAAGCCGTAAACGAAAAGCAAGTTAAAACCCAGATTGAGAATGTTCCCGCCTACCGCGAGAATCATGGGATATTTTGCGTTCTGCATTCCGAGAAACCATCCATGCACCGCATAGAGCAGCAATGTAGCAGGAGCAGCGTATATCCTGATGTCAAAATATTCACGCGCTGAAAGTATAACCTCATCAGAAGAATTAACAAGATAAAACCCAAGTTCCGCGATCGGTACCTGAAACATGATAAGAATCAAGCCTGAGGAAACAGCTACAACTGATGCACGGAGAAATACAGCAGGGATTTCCTGATCATCTTTCCTGCCATAAGCTTGCGCTGTAAGACCGGTAGTCCCCATCCTTAGAAACCCGAGTCCGAGATAAATAAAGTTAAAGATCATCGTTCCAAGGGCTATGGCACCGAGATAAGATACCTTCTCCATGTGACCGACAATAATAGTATCTACGGAACTAAGAATTGGAATGGATAAATTTGAAAGAATATTTGGTACGGCTAAGCGTAATATCTTTTTATTCAAATGAAAATACCCGGTTTCAGATAAAGCACAAATTTACTCTATTCGGGTAATATAGAAAACAATTAATGTTGGATTGGGATTATTCTTTCTCGAACTCGGTCAATAATTCCTCTGCGCGGGTAACCTCCTGCAATGGAACCATAATCTTCATTTCATTTATTATGTGACCATCATAGTCGCCTGCGGCACGGAACAGAGTGTAATCAATTCCACCGAGTGAATAGGGGTTTGTTTTGCGTGAGTAAAGAAAAGGGTGAAGACCTTCACATTCTAAAAAATTTTTGAGATACTCGGCATGGTTTACATCAGATGTTCCGTAAACTCTTGCGAGGTCTTCATAGATTTCATAATCGAGATGATTTGAACATAAATATCTTCCGTTCACTTCGGAGAGGCAATCGGCGCAGCAAGGTTCTCCGCAAATAACACAAATTCCGTCAGCCTGCATATTTTTATGTCTGGAGCAACCAATTCCGTCGATGAAGAGCGCACCGCAGTGAGGGCAGTAATCATCTTTTTTATCAACATTACCGCTACATTTGTCGCAGTAAAAATTTTCGGAATCCATAATTTGCTCGTTTTAGGATAAAGTTAACCATTTAAAGGGCAAATTAAAATATCATCCACGCATCTTATCAAGGAGATCATTAACTTTTTTTGCTTCATTTTCTGAAATACTTGATAATGATGCTGTAATAATTTCTTCTCTGGAATCAAGGTCTCCAAGGAGATCGAGTCCTTTTTTAGTAATTGTTACTTCAGCTCTACGCCTGTCATCAGGGCATATTTTTCTTTCAACAAGTTCTTTAACCCTGAGTCTTTCCACGAGTCTGGAAACATCACTCATCTTGTCGAGCATTCTCTCTTTTAGCTCGTTAACAGTTACAGGTTCAGGGTTTTGTCCTCGAAGGATACGTAATATATTATATTGCTGAACAGTTATTCCATAACCTTTGAAAACTTCGCTATGAATCTGCATAAGCCAGCCGTGAGTATAAATAATGTTCACGGCCAGCTTATGAAATTCATTACTGAAATTTTTAGTCTGGTTAATTTCTTCTTCCAGTTTCATTTTATTTTTTCACGAGTTGTATGTTCATGTCAAGATCTACTTCTTTAGAGACAACCGCGCCACCTGCTTCCATAAGAGCGTTCCAGTTCAACCCATAATCGAATCTGTTCAACGCACCTGAAATATGAAAACCTGCTTTGGTATTTCCCCATGGATCAGTAACGATACCGTTCATTTTAACGTCAAGTTTAACTTCTTTGGTAACGCCTCTCATAGTTAGGTCACCAGTCAAAACATACTTCTTTTCACCAACTTTTTCAAATGATTTACCTTCAAAGGAAAGTTTGGGAAATTTTTCAGCGTTAAAAAAGTCTTCACCACGTAAATGTGCGTCACGTTTTTCATTTTCTGTATCAATACTGTTAACATCAGCGGTGAAGGAAATTTTTGCGTCTTCGAAAGTATCATCTTTCGCGACTATCTTACCGTCGAAAGATTTGAACTTGCCATCAACTTCAGTTATAACAAGGTGTGTTACATTAAAGCCAATCGTTGTATGAGTCGGGTCGAAGCTCCATTCATTCTGGGCGAAATTAGCAGATGCCAATACAATTAAAATCGCGAATATTTTTGTTAAATGTTTCATTGTGATACTCCTTATGATTAGATTATATTATTTTTATTTCGAATATACGTTATAACATATAATGTTGCAACAAAAAACAAAACATAATACTTTTTAAGAAAGTTCCCGTAATAATAAATTCTATCCGGGATTGCTTTTCTAACTTGATTTTCTCCAGATTTCAGCTTGGATCGCAGTTCTGAATCCTTTTATATTTACAGACATCATATCCCTTAAACGTTATCAAGAATTGGTATTTATGGAAATTTTAGGTTATATAGCAGCAATTATAATAGGAGTGACACTCGGTTTAATTGGCGGGGGTGGGTCCATCCTTACAGTGCCGGTCCTGGTTTATCTGCTTCAGATTGAACCGGTACATGCTACTGCTTATTCATTGTTTATTGTTGGTACGACAAGTTTATTTGGTACAGCAAGCTATATGAAAAAAGGACTTGTTAGCTACAAAACAGCGATAATTTTTGCGATTCCCGCATTTATCGCAGTATTCGCGACACGCAAGTTTATAATTCCAGCAATACCTGATTTAATATTCACAATGGGCGATTTTGAGCTGACCAAAGGTCTCTTTTTGATGCTGGTTTTTGCTTTATTGATGGTAGTTGCCTCAATAAGTATGATCAAAGGCAGAAAGGGAGAGAATGAAGAATCAGAAATATCATTTAACTACCCGATGATATTTCTGGAAGGTATTATCGTGGGTGTTTTAACCGGTTTGGTTGGAGCAGGAGGTGGTTTTTTAATAATTCCCGCGTTGGTTCTTCTCGCGAAACTGCCTATGAAACTGGCGGTTGGTACTTCTTTATTGATAATCGCGGCTAAATCTTTATTGGGCTTTTTAGGTGATGTTAGCGAAATGCACATTGAGTGGATTTTCCTGATCAAGTTTTCTGTATTTACGGTCGGCGGAATATTTCTCGGCAGCTACCTTTCGAAATTTATCGAAGGTAAAAAACTGAAACCCGCGTTCGGCTGGTTTGTTCTGATAATGGGTATTTATATAATTGGTAAAGAACTCTACACAAGTTTATAAAATAAAAGGAGATACAATATGAGTGGTTTATTCGGTTCATTATTCGGCGGTGGCAACGGAGTTGTTAACCTCGATTCTGATTCTTTCGAAAAACAGATGAAAGAAGATAAAGAAGCAGTGCTAATTGACACGCGTACTTTGGGTGAATTTAACGACGGTCATATACCCGACGCTAAATTAATCGATATCTACAGCCCTTCTTTCCAGGAAGAAATTGATAAACTGGATAGAAATAAGAGCTATTACGTCTATTGCCGCAGCGGTAACAGAAGTTATCATGCCGGACTTGCGATGAAAAAAATGGGTTTCGAGAAAGTATATAACCTCGAAAGCGGTATTATTGGTTGGTATGGTGAAGTAGTACAATAAAATTTTGGAGGAAAAATGTTTTTTAAGAATATATATGAACCCGGTTTAGCTCAGGCAAGTTATATCGTTGGCTGCCAGGCTACAGGTGACGCTCTTGTAATCGATCCGCGCAGAGATATTGATGTTTATCTTGAAGTTGCCGAACAGGAAAATTTAAAGATCACACATATAACAGAAACACATATCCACGCTGATTTCCTTAGCGGTTCTCGCGAACTTGCCGCGGCAACAGGCGCAGAAATGTTACTTTCAGATGAAGGTGGCGAAGAATGGGAATACCAGTTCAAACATACCGGATTGAAAGATGGTGATGTATTCAAAGTCGGTAACCTGAAAATTGAAGTAGTCCATACCCCTGGTCATACTCCGGAGCACATAAGTTTTCTGCTAACCGATACAGCGGCAAGCACTAAACCAATTATGTTCTTTACCGGTGACTTTGTATTTGTAGGTGATATTGGTCGCCCCGACTTGCTTGAAAAAGCTGCCGGAATTAAAGGCACTCAGGAGAAAGGCGCCAGAGATATGTTCCAGTCGCTCAAGAAGTTCAAGGCACTACCTGATTATGTTCAGGTTTGGCCGGCTCACGGTGCGGGTTCTGCTTGCGGTAAAGCTCTTGGCGCGGTTCCGAGCAGTACTGTAGGTTATGAAAAAATAGTTAACTGGGCAATGGGTATCGAAGATGAAGAAGAATTTGTAAAAGCCCTGCTTGATGGTCAGCCTGAACCGCCTAAATATTTCGCGATGATGAAAAAGCTGAATAAAGTAGGTCCCGAAATTTTGGGTGGTGTTCCGCAGCCTGCAAGATTGACTATCCCGCAGTTTGAAGACGCTATTAAATCGGGTAAAACTGTTGTTGATACAAGAAATAAAATCTCATTTGCCGGCGGTCATATCCCCAATTCCATCAACATTCAGGATAACAGCGCCTTCAGTACATGGGCTGGATGGATACTCAGCTACGAGAATCCTTTTGTGCTTATCGCTCCTGATCACAGAGTTGAAGAACTGACAAAAGAACTGATACGCATCGGGTTGGATAATGTTGTTGGATATCTGAATGATATCGATAAATGGTCAAACCTTGGTCATGAACTTGAAACCATGAATCAGATCACTGTCGCCGACCTGAAAGATAAACTCGCTTCCGGTGAAGTTGATGTACTTGATGTTCGCGGCTATAGTGAATACGATGCAGCCCACATCCCGGGCGCGAAGAATATTCATGCAGGATATATTAAAGATAATCTTGATAAAATCAGCAAGGAAAAACCATTGGTAGTTCATTGCGCGAGCGGAGATCGCTCCAGTATCGCTGCAAGTGTGCTGCTTTGTAAAGGATATTCAAACGTTATAAACCTTACAGGTGGTTTTACCGGATGGAAGCAGGAAGGTAATAAAACGGTGAGATCCGAAGAAGATGCAGTATTGGTATAACTATCAATTATGTTAAGATTTTATGTCCCCCTACGCCCAAGGCGCACAGGTTCGAAGGGGGATGCTGACTTAAGTCAGCGGGGGATGACTTCCAGACGTGTAAAAATTATAATCATCCTTACTCTTTTGATTATCATCGAAATCCGTTTCCTTAATCGGGAAGCGGATTTTCATTTTTTAAACGTTTTGCCTCCTCTCTCGCTTCTTTCCTCTCCCTGTAAAGTTGTCCAATTTCGGCACCAAGTATAAATAGTATCGAGGCATAATAGATCCAGAAGGCAACCACTACAATCAATGCGTAAGTGCCGTAAATCCTGTTCCACGAAGCAATATTGAAAATATAATATCCGAATAACTGACGGGCAAGCTCCCAGAAGAATGTTGCCCAGAACGCCGCGACAAGAGGGACTCTCTTACCAAGTTTTTCGTATGGAATTAGATAATAGAACAAGAAGAAAAGAAAAAACATTATGAAAAGCGAGGCGACTGAAAAGAGCGTATCTAGCAGCGTGGAGACCTGCAGGAACCTTAGAAATTCTACATTACGCGCGATATCATTTAGCACATTCACAACAGGAAGAACCAGAATTGACATAAACAAGAAGACTATAAGTAGCAGGATCATCGCGAAATCGCGCAATTTTCCAATTATCAGGTGTTTATCTTCTGTAACGCCAAAAATGGTATTCAGCACAGTTCGCATACTACTGAACAAACCGCTCGCCGCGAATAAAAGTCCCACGCCACCAAGCCAGGCCGCGGTATTTTTATATTCTATAACTTCAGGAATGCGGGAAAGGATAATCTTTTTGGCGTAGTCAGCATAGTTGGCATATGGAATTGTAGTTTCGATAAGAAATTGAATTTGTTCTTCCACTTGTGTCGTATCAAGCAGATTACCGAGAATAGAAAATACAATCAGGATAAAGGGAATAATACAGACAAATAGCGAGAATGCCAGTCCGCCACCGAAAAGAAACATATGATGATTATCTATTCGGTGGTACAGCCCCCCGAAATAATGAGAGAAGAATACCTGAACTTTTTTTATTTGACTGACGGAGATATACCCCATCAGTTTCCTTAATAAACTAAAGCGTGACATTCATTTTATCCGGAATCGAATTGAAATACAATCCGGTAAGTTCTTCGAGGTTAAAAACAAATTTGTCATTTATCTTTAGTTCTGTTCCTGTTACAACTCCAATTTTAGTAAAAGGGGTAAATGTTTGTGACACAAATAGCTCGAACTCATCTATCTTCTCTGGAGCTACCGAAACAACAACTCTTGATTGTGTTTCAGAGAAAAATGTAAAATCTTCTCTGGTTTTTACCGGAATTGTTACTTCAGCGCCAATAAGATTTTTACCATCAGAAATACAGCTTTCAGCAAGAGAAGTGATAATACCACCTTCAGATACATCATGGGCTGATTTAACAAGTTTTTTACCAATCAGATCGAGTAGTGTATCCTGCAAATCTTTTTCGGTCTGCAGATCGAGGTGAGGTGAATTTCCTTCCACGAGATTGTGAGTAACTTTCATATATTCACTTCCGCCCATTTCTTCGTAATCTTCACCTAGAATATAAATCACATCCCCTTTATCCTTGAAATTGGAGGTCATGATAGTATCTACATCATCTATCAATCCTACCATACCGATTACGGGAGTAGGATAAACTGCGGCATCGGGACTCTCATTGTAAAAACTCACATTTCCGCCTGTAACCGGAGTATCGAAGAAACGGCAAGCTTCACCCATACCTTTGATTGCTTCCTTGAATAACCAGTAAACTTCAGGTTTATACGGGTTACCAAAGTTAAGGCAGTTCGTAACACCCAACGGTTTCGCGCCGGAACAAACCACGTTTCTCGCTGATTCGGCAACTGCTATTTTTGTACCTTCTTTTGGATTTAGATAAACATATCTGCCGTTACAATCGGTTTTCATCGCAATAGCTTTATCCATCTCTTTGATATAAACTACTGCCGAATCTGTTCCGGGTCCGACAATAGTATTTGTCCTCACGGAAGTATCGTATTGTTCATAAACCCAGCGTTTGGAAGCGATATTTGGTGACGCAAAAACTGCTTTGAAAGCATCACTAATATTTTCGGGTTCGGATATTTTTGTAAAATCAAACTTATGTTTTTGCTCAAGGTAGGCAGGTTCTTTGGTATCCCTGATATAAACAGGGGCTCCGCCACCCAGTACAAGATCGTAAGCGAGAATATTGACCTTGTCTTCACCTTCGTAGCTCATATCGAGGATGCCGTCATCGGTAACCACACCGATAGTAGCGCACTGCAAATCCCATTTATCAAATATTTCTTTAACGCGGTTTTCTTTTCCTTTTTTCGCCACGACGAGCATACGTTCCTGACTTTCACTAAGGAGAATTTCATACGCCGTCATACCATCTTCGCGCAATGGAACCTTGGTGAGGTCGATTTTCATTCCGGCATCACCTTTTTCACTCATCTCGGAAGTTGAGCAGGAAATACCGGCTGCCCCCATATCCTGAATGCCAACAATGAGGTCTTCCTTGATAATTTCGAGGGTAGCTTCTAAAAGTAGTTTTTCAGTAAATGGGTCACCTACCTGAACAGAAGGTCGTTTTGCTTCCGATTTTTCAGAAATTTCTTCTGACGCAAATGTTGCTCCGTGGATACCATCACGACCGGTTGAAGAACCAACTATCATAACAGGATTACCGACTCCAGCGGCTTTTGCCGATGCCGTTCTGTCTTTTTTTACAATACCGACAGCCATCGCGTTTACGAGTGGATTACCTTTGTATGATTCGTCAAAGAATACTTCACCCGCAACGGTTGGAACACCAAAGCAGTTACCGTAATCTCCTATTCCTTTCACCACGCCTTCAAAAAGGAAACGGGTACGGGCATCTTCAAGACTCCCGAAGCGTAAAGAGTTTAACGCTGCGATCGGGCGGGCACCCATTGTGAAAATATCACGAAGAATTCCGCCAACTCCTGTGGCGGCACCCTGGTATGGCTCTACCGCAGACGGATGATTATGACTCTCTATTTTGAACGCAATCGCGTAATCGCCGCCAATATCTACAAGTCCGGCATTCTCCTCACCGGCACCAACGAGAAGACGATTTCCATCACGGGGGAGTGTTTTAAGTAGCGCGATTGAGTTTTTATAGCTGCAATGTTCGCTCCACATAACGGAATAAACACCCAGTTCTGTAAAATTTGGCTCTCTTCCAAGTTTTTCGCAAATCCAGCCATATTCTTCTTCTGTCAGTCCATGTTCCAAAGCAAGTTGAAGATCAACTTTCGGTTCTCTCATCATACTTCCACATATATTAATAATTGGTACTAAATATAACGTTTTTTATGAAATGATTTAAATGGGAAATTCCTGTCCGGGAAAGTTAACGTCTAATCGAATCAATCCCCCAATAAAACGAATATGAATATATTGCATGTTATATATTTTAAGATTAATATATACGACAAATGCCTTATTGTACGGCTGTTATGCTTCATCTAACTTTAAGCTATAAATCCGTCCTCGAACTTTTCTCCGGAATTACTAAAAACTATATCGGAGTTCGTATGAAAAAATTGGTTATCATTGTACTGTTTATCTCTTTTAACAGTTTTGCGCAAATTACTGTTACTCAGCAAGATTTAGAATCGAACTATACTAACACAGTTGTAACAGAACACAGCTCGCAAGATTTAATTACAGCATCGGTAAATTTGGGTTCAGCATCTGCATCCCCGCAGGTTTTCGATTTCACAAACCTTTTCAGTTTAGCCCCTATGGATACTACTTACGCACTTCACCAGAATGTAAACGGGCAACCCGGTTCTTCAAGTTTTCCGTTTGCGACCAGGCTATCGCAGCAGGATTATGATTATATCCAGTTCGAAATGCATGTTTATGTTTACTACAATATTACTGAAGACGGTATGTGCATTGAAGGTATGGTCACCAATCAGATAGTCCCCGGGGTTATGGACACTTTATATATTCAGGAAATTAATCCTTATTTTTTGACATACCCGGTACCTCTTACTTTAGGCACAATTCGGACTCATATTGATACCATGATGCAGGTAAATGGGGTTGATTACGCAATTGAAGAACATAGCTGGGAATGCGATGGGTTTGGTGAATTAAAACTGGATGGCGGCAATACTTATCAGGCACTTCGGGTAATTCGAACTGAATTACAGAGGGATTACGAAGGAGGTGTACTTACTGAGATGGAGACGGATAAAGAAATTCAGTTTTGGACTAAAGAGGGAATTCTTGTTTCTTTTGATGTCGATACAACTTACAACGACGGATCAACAATACCCCTCTCCGCTGATATATCATATCCCGATGGAACTACCAATGTAGAAAATGAAGAAGAACTACTTCCCGAGACTATGGTTCTTGAACAAAACTATCCAAATCCATTCAATCCTGAAACAAATATCAGATATTACTTACCGGAAACAGCTCATGTAAGTCTGACTGTTTATAATGTAACCGGCGAACTAATTGCGGAGCTGGTAAATCGTGAAGTAAGCTCCGGCTACCACACGGCTCAATTTAACAGCGAAGGGTTGTCATCCGGGGTCTATTTTTACAAATTGGATGCCGGTGGTAAAACTCTCATCAACAAAATGCTGCTTCTGAAATAGCAACTGACAGATTTTTGTTATATACAAGTTTTTGGTTAATAGTTTAGACAATTGGAGACGGTTAATCCTTAAGCCGGATGCCGTCTTTCTTTAATTATTTCCCGACGTAAAACCTTATCAGGGAAGAGTTAGCCAGTATTGGGTTAAGCCGATGTCGTAAAAAAAGCCGCTTTTACGTGGCTCAGACCGTTGACAAAGTCGTTTCGTTTTAAAGTCCTCCTTCGAAGGAGGTGGTTTCCAACGAATGTCGGAAGACGGAGGATGATTTATTGCATTTTTTGTGACTTTTGGTCATCCCCCATCACAAAATCCGCCGATGGCGGAGTGATTTCCCCCTTCAAACCTGTGCGCCTCAGGCGTAAGGGGGACGTGAAAATCAACAACTAGGTTTTAAACAAGATAAGCCGCTTTTACGCGGCTAAAAATCGTGATCTGTTGTAATTACGATTGCAGTATAATTTGAAATATCAGCAGTGATCTTCAATAGTAAATAAAGGTGTGAAACCCGCAATTTCAAATACTTCCCTGATATGACTTTTCATTCCGCAAATTTTAATTATCCCCGATTTAACTTTTAATTTTTTTGCGGCAACAAGTAGTACCCTCAATCCGGATGAACTGATATATTCAAGTTCGTCAAAATTGATAAGCATGTTGGTTACTCCATTATCCTCAATAGCTTCCAGTACCTTCTCTTCCAGATCGTTTGAAGTAGATGCATCAAGTCGCCCTACAATTTTAATTACAAAGAAGTCATCCTTGTTTTCAGTTAAAATTTCCATAAAACCTCTTAATTAATATTCTTTCCTAATTTAACAATATTTAAATTCTCCGTCCGTTCGTATGACCACTCATCCATTTTTTGTTTGACGAAATATATTCCAAGTCCCCCAATAGGTTTTTCCTCAACCGCTAGAGTTAAATCGGGATCAGGTTTACTAAAGGGGTCAAACATAACACCATCATCTATGAGTTCAATGACAATTTTGTTTGCTTCAAGTATCATATCCAATGAGATAACATGATCATTGTCATCATTAAAGCCATAATTGATCGTGTTGGTTACCAGTTCATCGAGAGAAAGATTAATCTCAAATATAACACCCGGACTGATATCATATTTTTCACCAAACTTCTCCAAAAAAAGTGCAAGATTATCCAGTTCTTCCAGATTATTTGATATTTTCAGATTCAATTAATGGCTTCGTTTTTAATTGGTCAGTTTATAACTTATCTTTTAATATAAAAATAGCACGGGTAAATGGAAACAAATATCTTGCATTAGTAAAAAAATATTACAATTTATCTTTTTAACGAAATTGGTGGTGTTTTGTTTGAACATAGTTTAATCAGCGAAAATAATTCATGGATGCTTCTCGCATTACTCTTTCTTTCGGCGGCTTTCGGGTTTTGGGCTGAAAAAACCAAATGGGGTTCGAAGTTATCAGCTATGGTGGTTGCGCTCCTGGCAACCTTTGTCCTCTCCAATCTTTCAATTATTCCATCTTCCGCACCGGTGTATGATATGGTTTGGAGTTACATAGTTCCATTAGCGATACCGCTTCTACTTTTTAGCGCAAACCTGAAAAAGATTTTGAGAGATGCGGGAAGAACACTTATCGCTTTTGTTTTCGGCGGAATTGGAACACTAATTGGTACGTTTGTTTCATTCAATCTTGTACCACTGGGTGAAGAGGGATGGAAACTTGCCGGAATATTCGCCTCTACATATATAGGCGGGTCAATGAATTACGTTGCCGCCGCTGAAGCCGTACAGATGAAGTCCGCTGATTTATTAGCAGCCGGTATTGCCGCTGATAACCTGGTTATGGCCGCATATTTTCTTGTTTTGCTTTCACTCCCTTCTATCGGGTTTTTCAGAAAGTTCTTTAAGAATGAGCATGAAGAACAAGCAGCAAAACAGGATGCAGTATCAACAAATGATAGTGCAGATAAAATATCTCTTGAAGGAATGGCATATTCATTGGCAGTATCATTTGCGATATGTGCGATCGGCTTTTCTCTTGAAGGTGTGATTGGATTAAAAGGTTCTGCAATATTGATTATTACAGCCATAGTTGTGACTCTGGCAACTCTATTTCCTGATTTAATGGGTAAACTTAAAAGCGCGTCGATAATTGGTACAATGCTGATGCAGGTATTTTTTGCGGCAATAGGCGCAAGCGCGAATATTGCTATCGTGCTTGAATACGGACCTGTACTCTTTTTGTTCGCGGCGATCATTCTTACTATTCACCTCTTATTTTTGCTTACTGCCGGCAAGATTTTGAAAATTGATTTGGCTGAATTAATTATCGCTTCCAACGCTAATATGGGTGGGCCTACTACTGCTGCTGCTATGGCTGTGGCAAGAAGGTGGAATGAACTTGTTATACCGGCGATTTTATGCGGTACCCTCGGGTATGCTGTTGCTACTTTTATCGGTGTAGGATTTTCTTACTTGTTGAAATAAAACTTAATCATGAATAAGGAGATTAAGCTGAACTTCGTTTTCGGCTTTAATTTCCTTTATTATATCGTTTATAAATTTGGTTTCGTTTTCAATGATCTGCTTGGGATATTTGAAGAAAGATTTATAGTAATTTTTTAATTCTTTTATTTCTCCGGGAACTTCCCTGAGTGATTCAAATCGTTCCAGCAGATTATTTTTCCTGAGTGTTAACAACTCAATCATTTCAGATTTATCAATATATTCCGAAAAACCTAGCGCAACCCTGAATTCATCCGAATACTCAATAGTTTCAGTGATGAATAATCTGATATTTTCTTTAAGAATATCTGTCCCTTCTTTACTGATCTGGTAACGTGTCAGTTTTGTCGATCCCGATTTAACGATATTGATCAAACCCGCTTTCTTCAAGGCTTCTGCGGTAATATAGACGGAAGGATATCCTCTGCCCGAAAGCCGCTCAACCGTCGCGGAATATTCCCGCAAAAGTGTTGAGAGTGAACTTTCTCCTCTTCGTAAAAGAGTCCCCAGAAAAAATAATTCGGTAACAGATAATAATACTTTGCTCATATTTCAATTCTGATAATGATATTTACAAGTTACTTATTTTTTCTGACTTGTAAAATAACCATGACCAAAATTGAGATTATAAAGGAAGAAATGGCAAAATATAAAAATCCTGCTTGTGTACCGGTAGATCGAAACACCGGATCGGAAAGTACGGTAGACAAAAATTGTCCGATAAAAAATGCGCTGCTTAGTCCGCCAAGAAGACTTGTTCTTCTTGCAGGTGAAGCATTATCAATGAAAAACAGATTGGAATTTGGAATAAGCAATCCTAGACCATAACCTGATATTATCAAACCGAAGATAAGAATCACAATTGTAGGGGCTAAGGTTATCACTATAAAACCGATACCCATTAGAAAAAAGGAAGAGAAAAATATTTGAAAAAATCCGAATCGCGCTTTAATATTTTTATAGAACCAGGAAATTGTCGCTCCCGAGACACTCATTATCGCTATTGCTATGCCAGTGGTTGACGCGCTTTCCCCCAGTTCATTTACAATGAGAAATGGAAGGTGGACCGGTATGAGATAAAAAAGTACCATCCCTAAAAAACCGAGGATGTAGATATACCCAACCACGTAATTTGAGAGTTTTTTTACCTTGCCACCGGAATCTTTGGGGGATTCTTCTGATGAAATATCAGGCTCATATAAATATTTGAGAGCCGGAACAAAAAATAGCAGGGGAAAGAGATACATCGCAAAAGGATATCGCCATGACAAATCAGCGAGAAAACCGGCAAATGAGATGAAAACAATTCCGCCAATCGAAACAAAACTTCCTTGTATGCTGATAAATTTACTTCTTTGCGCACCCGAAAAATAATCACCGATCAGGGTTGTGGTAATAGTAAGGATCACCGCGACAGATAACCCGAAAAACATTCTTCCGGCAAGAATTGCATAAAGTGTATCTACATATAATCCGATTGAGCCCGAGATCGCGTATAAAATATAAGCCGATAGAAGCAATCTGATTTTACCAGTCCTGCGGGAGAGCGCACCCACAAAAGGCGCGGTGAACGTTATAACAAACGCGGGAGTAGTGAGAACTATTTTTGTAAGAAACTCTGAGTTTGGAGTTGAGTGAAAGTAATTACTTATGGCAGGAAGTGACGGTGCTATTATAGCTCCCGACATCATGGTCAGCATGCTTGAGAGGAGAAGTAATACACCAATAACAGATTTTTCTCTATCTAGCACTTTTATTCAGCACAAATTAAACAATTTGAAAATTTCTGTGTATCAAGATTAATTGTTCTATGATGTTGATTTTCGTTTATGTGTAGATTATTGACCATGTTTTAGAACTGTAAATTATTAAAAATTAAATCATTCAGTATTTTATCCTAATCAACGGTGGTTGGCACATAAGTTGAAATTATTTAATCAACGGTAAAGATTTTTTCGCACAGGGAAAGAATTCCAACGACAACACAAAACACAACTCCGGAAGACGCGGACTCAATATCCGCGTCTTCTCATAAACTCCTAACCAAACAATAATCTTACAATAAATAAACCTGCGAGGATACCGGCAATATCTGATATCAATCCAGCCGGAAGCGCATGTCTTGTATTTTTAATTTTTACCGCCCCAAAATAGACTGCCAGCACATAAAAAGTAGTCTCAGTTGAGCCGAAAAATGTCGATACTAATATACCAATGAAAGAATCGGGACCGTGAACAGATATTATTTCCGCCATTATACCGAGAGAACCGCTTCCTGAAAGGGGACGCATAAGTGCCATTGGGAGAGCTTCTGCGGGCATACCAACAAAATCTGTGACAGGATGCAGCACCCATACAAGCCAGTCCATCGCTCCACCTGTTCGGAAAATTCCGATGGCAACCAAAATTGCCACAAGATAAGGTATAATGGTAACTGCTATCTCAAATCCTTCCTTCGCGCCTTCAACAAATGTTTCATAAATTTTCACGCGTTTTAACATCCCGAGCGTTACAAAAAGTAGTATCAGCGCTGGAATGGCAACAACAGAAATTACTTCAATAACAGTTTTTAGGGTATCAACATTAATATTCGGTAAAAAACCAGCCACAAAACCAAATGCCCCTGTGGAAACTCCAAGAATTACGAGAGCAGCGGCAAGAGTACTGTAAATAAAAAATTTGAGATGTCCGGTTACCCAACTTTTTACATCGATCATGCTAAAAGGGAATTTCTCCAGCAGCTTTGCGGTGGTTATACCAACAACTGTGGCTGCAAAGGAGCCGAACATTGTTGTGCCGATAATAATAGCGGGGTCTGAACTTCCCGAGGCAGCTCTCAGAGCAATTGCTGTTGTTGGCATCAACGCGAAACTTGCCGTGTTGATTACAAGAAAAGTACACATCGCGTTTGTAGCTGTTCCTTTTTCCGGATTGAGTTTGTCAAGTTCCTCCATAGCTTTGATACCAAAAGGTGTTGCCGCGTTACCAAGTCCTAGAAAAGTTGCCGATATATTCATAATAATAGCGCCTATTGCGGGGTGATCAGGGGGTATTTCAGGAAAGAGAAAACGTGTGATTGGTCTGGCTCCTCGTGCTATAATGCTTATAATGCCGGCTTCCTCGGCAATTTTCATAATACCAAGCCACATTGCCATAATACCTATGAGTCCGAGGGCGATTTCAACACTGATACCCGCGTAATCGAGTGCGGCGTTAGTTACATCCTTGAGTTTGAGAAAGCCTGTTTCCTCGTTGATAAAAGTAATTGAGTTTCCCGTTTGACTTACCACAGTTGCGGAAATATCATTTTCTTCACCGGTCGCGCCTGCTATTTGTCGCCAAACTTCAGGAAAAGTATCATCTATCCGGAAGTATAAAGTTTGTTTTGATTCACCTTTATTGAGGGTCGCGACAAAATGTAAAGGTTCGTCAAGTGATTCGCCGTAAGTACGATAATACTGATCGCTGGAAATGGTTACGTTAAGCTGATTGGTACTTCCTTCAACAGTTGACCAGGTTGCGACAACCGATTCACCATTGTGGAATTTGTTTGAAAATTTGTCACTAACATCACTTGAAACAGCGGCAAGTAATCCGAGAGCAATAAGAGTAAGCCAGATATAATTGAGCATATCAAAGTCCTGTAGGAGGAAAATATTTACATTTTAACGGTCTTTAAGTGTAAGCAAAAATATGAATAAAATTAACCAAATTTTTCCATACCGGTTTTCTTTTCTCTTTCCGCTTTTTTTGTTATAATTTAATGAATATAAAATATAAGTGTTAAAAAATAACCTTATATTAGGATGATAAAAACTTTTTTATTCAATTTTAAAGGTTTAATCCGTAAATTTGCAAATTAATTATTGAAAATTATCTATTAATATGGAGTTATACATGCTAGAGCAAATTCAGAGCCATCTCGGAAGTGAAGCAGAAGATCTGCTTGGCTACAAAGCAAAATTCCCTAAAGAACAATTACACCTTCCGGGTGGAGATTTCGTTGACAGAATTTTTCTTAATTCTGATCGCAGCATCAACGTAATTAAAAATCTTGAGTGGATTTATCAGACTGGCCGCCTTGCAGGTACAGGTTATATGTCAATTCTTCCTGTTGACCAGGGAATCGAGCACTCAGCCGGAGCGTCATTCGCACCAAATCCAATATATTTTGATCCTGAAAATATCGTAAAATTGGCGATTGAAGGTGGATGTAACGCAGTTGCTTCTACTCTTGGTGTACTTGGAATCGTATCAAGAAAATATGCTCATAAAATTCCTTTCGTAGTAAAAATTAACCATAACGAACTTCTTACATACCCGAATAAATTTGATCAGATCATGTTCGCCAGCGTAGAGCAGGCATATGATATGGGCGCTGCGGCAGTTGGCGCGACAATCTATTTCGGTAGTGATGAAAGCAACCGTCAGATCATTGAAGTTAGCGAAGCTTTCCAGTATGCTCATGAACTTGGTCTTGGTACAATTTTGTGGTGCTATACACGTAACCCCGCCTTTAAAGCTGACAAAGATTATCATGTTTCAGCAGACCTTACAGGTCAGGCGAACCATCTTGGTGTTACTATTGAAGCAGATATTATCAAACAGAAAATGCCTGAAAACAATGGTGGTTATAAAGCTGTTAAATTTGGTAAAACTCATGATAAAGTATATAGCGAACTTTCTTCTGATCACCCGATTGATCTTACTCGCTATCAGGTAATCAACAACTATATGGGTCGCGCCGGACTAATAAACAGTGGTGGTGCATCAGGTTCTAACGATTTCGCTGAAGCGGTTCGCACAGCGGTTATCAACAAAAGAGCCGGTGGTCAGGGTCTTATCTCAGGTCGTAAAGCATTCCAGAGACCAATGGAAGAAGGCGCAAAACTTCTCCAGACTATCCAGGATGTTTACCTTTGTAAAGATGTTGATATAGCATAATATTTTCGAAATATGTATTTAAAAAGCCTCTGCGGTTGCAGAGGCTTTTTTGTTTGGTACAAAATTAAATGTGTGAAAATTAATACGGATAGCAACTTGGTATTTTGAAAAGGGAAACTATTTCCTTATTTCCATCTTTATCGCTTCGTTGACTACGTCCTCGCCGAAGTGTTTGATGTAAAGTTTTAAGTATTTTTCCTTTACGGCATCAGGCTGTTTCACATCGTTTATATAAAACTCGGATTTTGTGATACGGATATTCAGAGGCTGATCCGGTTCTACAATTCCGTCAGAAATCATTTCCTTATGGATAAGCTCATGAGCGTCGGCATCTTTTTGCAGCCGAATTGCTTGTTCTGCCAGAACTTTACTTCTGCGCTCCATTTCCCTCGCCTGTTCTTCAACTAATGCTGATTGAGCCTCAAGTTCCAAAGATTCGCGTTCAAGTTCCCTCGCTTCTTTTTCCAATATGGTGCTTTCAGCTTCTCTTTCCGCGCTCTCTATCTCCATGCGTTCCGATAGAGATTCCAGTTTCGACATGCTTTCTTTTAACACTTTCATGGAGACACCAAGTTTCTCCATACTCTCCTGAAGTCGCTTTTGTTCTTCTTCAAAGTGTATAAAAGCTTTTTTGAAAAGGTCGCCATATTTGTCGAAATCTTTTTGAGGAATTGATTTTCCACCAATGGAAAGGGAGAGCACATTGTAATTGGCATCAGTTTCAATTCTAACATTCTTGTAGGGAATTCCCGCCACTTCTTCAAATGATATTACTCTTTTCGCTGAATCCGAGATTTCCGGGAGTGGAGGTGCGGGGGGGAGTTCAGTTATCTCTTCAACAGGTGATATCTCCACAATTTCGGGAGCAGGAGGTATTTCAAAGATCATATCCGGTTCGTTAACTTTCATGCCGGCTACAGGAGGTAATTCTTTAACTTCTTTTGGTTCGAGCGGTTTTGAGAGTGTATCCTGCCCCAAAGTTGTAAAGGTTTGCGAGGACGCGAATAGCAATCCCGCGGAAACGATAATTATGGAAATCATCAATTTGATTCCCGAAAAGTCATTTTTCATAGTTACACCTAAAATTCTTTCTATTCTGTTATAAAGTTGGTTTTTGCCGTTGTACAGTGCGGCAGTTGTGTAACCCGGGTTCGAAGTAAACTCCGTGAAAAATGCCAAAGCTTTAGCGTATGTCACTTTATTAAGTGGTAGGTTAACCGCCATTTCATCGCAAATTATTTCGCGTTCCCGGTTGATCATTCCGGAAAGCAGATGAACTGCCGGATTAAAAAAGTATATAGTATCGACAACATTCTGAATATAGATTATTATGTTGTCTTTTCTGATAAGATGAGCAAGTTCGTGTGTTATAACCGCTTCAACATAGTGGTAGGGCAGATTATTTATCATACCGAGAGGAAGAATTATTGCCGGTTTGAAAAATCCGACCAGCATAGGAACTTTACAGAGAGCCGATTCAATTAATTCGGGAGTGGAGAACTTGTATCCATGCATATGGAGCCGACTTGCAAGATGATCGTACCCATAAAAATCCGCCCGGATTCCTTTTCTTCGCGCAAATTGCAGCGAAAATATCCCGAGAAAACTTTTGAACAAAATAATTATGATTCCCGATATCCACAATATAACAGCTATATGACTGTAACTGTTTATCAGCATTGAAATATCGCTCCAAACTGTTGTGTGAGGAGAGTTTATACTCTGAATTTCCCCCGGCAGGATCGTTTTGGCAAAAATATTTTCTGTTGCTGTTGATGAGTTCTCAATCTCTGAAAGTTGAATAAACGTAATAACAGAAGCAGCTAAAATGAGCACGTACACTCCGTTAAATACACGATAGCGGATTTCCGGCTTGATAATAAATCTGACAATCACGGATGCACCCAGCAATATTAGTGCTGCCTGCCAGATTGAGTGAAACAGGGTCCAGGCAAGAGAAATGACGATCGGATTTTGCGACAGACTATTTATCACTTCCATCTTGATCTTCCATTTTATCGAGCAATTTTTTAATTTTTTCTATTTCCTCTTTTGACGTTTTATGTCCGCCTAAAAGTTGCATTGCCATTTGGGAAACCGACCCGTTAAACACAGAGTTTAGCAGCTTATCGAGAAATACTTTTTGTGTTTCATCTTTTTTCACCACTGGAAAGTAAACATGACTCCTACCTTTTTCCTCACGTGTAAGCAATCCTTTTTCATACATTATCTGCATCAGCTTGAGGGTTGTGGTGTACCCCGTGGGTTTTTCTACCGAGAGCTGCTCATTTATTTTACGAACGGTAGCGGAGCCGTTCTCCCAAAGGATATTGAGTATTTCCAGTTCCGAATCTGTTGGTTTTGGTTTCATTTTGCCACAATTTTAATTACGAATATCTTCGTAGATTAATATATACGAAGCCCTTCGTAATGTCAAGATAAAAATAAGGGGGAAATTCGGGTAAGATTTTCAAAGATCGATAGTCGATGGCCGTAAGTCTAAAATGAAAACTTGGGGAGTTGTCATTTCCGGCTTGACCGGAAATCTATTCCTGTGTGCTCTAAGATACCCTTTAATTTGATGTGGCAAAGGGCATGACAAAAAGCCAGGTTCCTGTGGTTCGAAAAACTTTGTCCTGAGCTTGCCGTAGGGCTCACCAACCGTATCGCCTGTCCCTCAACACGGGGAAGGATCGAATGTTGTGGAGAACCGGCGGCAGTAAAAAACTGGATACCCGCTTGCGCGAGTATGACAATAAGTCTTGTGTCATTCCTGTGTAGACAGGAATCCAGAGATGTAGAATTATCGCGATAAAACAATCAGAACCCACCCCCGACCCCTCCCTTTATCAAATGGAGGGGAGTGAAAACATCATAATATGCACTTGAACTTGTCATTTCCGGCTTGACCGGAAATCTATTCCTGTGTGCTCTAAGATACCCTCTAATTTGATGTGGCAAAGGGCATGACAAAAAGCCAGGTTCCTGTGGTTCGAAAAACTTTGTCCTGAGCTTGCCGTAGGGCTCACCAACCTTGTCGCCTGTCTCGCATGCGGGAAAGGCGACTAAGCTCATCAAACTAATTCTTTACTACTTTGCACTAACCACTTAGTACTCAGTACTATTTCATCAAAATCATTTTTTTTGTGGATTTAAACTCACTGGTCTCGAGCTTGTATAAGTAAATTCCTGAAGCCAGATTCGTTCCATCAAACTGAACATCATGATTTCCAGCCGCGAGCTCACCATTTATTAAAGTTTCTACCTGCTGCCCCAATGTGTTGTATATTGTAAGCTTGACAGTCCCCGGTTTAGCAAGTGTGAAGTTTATCGTTGTCTCCGGGTTAAAGGGATTAGGGTAGTTTTGGGAGAGGGACCAGGATTCTGGATTTGATTCCTCAATAACTCCTAAAACGGGGTCGTAACAATATTTACCTATCGCTAAATCAAAATCTTGTCTGTAAGTAGAATTATTTGCATAATTTAGAAGAAGATAGATATTATCACTCTCTGTCTGGAGTTTATAATCATGAAGATATACTGAATCGTTTCTGGCGAAGAATGCTTTTCGGTTGCTGAATTTTTCCGTATCCAGATTATAACAAATTAAATAGGGGTCACTCAAAGTTGATTGTTCGTCTATTGCGAAAACAATTACATTTTCCTTTAGATAATCTGTTCTGAACGGACCAGAATAAACATCAGGAATATCAAGTTCAGCTAGTTCCCGTGTACTGGTAATATTGCCTTCAATATCACATTTTACTATAAAAGTTGTGTTTTCACTTCCCAACCTTCCGTATAGTATCGTAATAATTTCTGATGGACTATTTAGAAAAACGATTCCCACGCCTATATTAAAATCATCAATTTCAGGATAAACTCTAATAAGTGAATCGCTTTGAGGCACTCCATCCTCATTCAGTAACAGAAATTCAAAATGGTTATAAGAAACAAAAGAGAATATCGTTCCGGTAGATTCCAAATAATGTTCATGGATGCGATCATTATAAGTTGCTTTTCCATGCCAGTTATATTCAAATGGTATTTCATCACCGAGTTTTGCTCCATCCTTATCGAAAACCTGAATATAATAACCGGCATTTTCCCCTGTTTTATAATAAATCATACCGAATTTATCATCACCCATTTTTACCATTTCGGGTGAAAAATCTGAATAAAAATCCTTTTCAATTACCGGCATAAGATTCTGCAGGATGTTCAAATCTGAATCAAATATTGTAATAGTAAGCGTATCAAAGCGGGAAAATGCAGAGATTATTCTATCGTCAAATTTTAATACTGACGGCTCTGTAAAGGCAGAATAAAGATTATTTTGAGAGTATTCATGATTGCTGTAAGAACCAGTCGAAAAATCTATTTCAGCAATATAAGGTTGCTGGAATATTTCAACTCCCTGTTCGCGATAGAACACAAAAGCAGAGTCGTTCTGAACCGTAAAACCCGCGTAAAATTGATCTGCACAAGTTCTGTTATTGAGGATAAGAGTCTGTGGTTTTACAATATTCCCTGAATAATCAGTGATTGTACGTTCTATCATAAACCCGCGCAAATCTTTACTTTTTAAATAACTATAACTTATTTCATTCTCATTTAGTGGAGAAGCATAAATTTGCTGTAAATAATTGGTGGTAATTTCAATGTCCTGAGACAATAAATTAAGATTGGTATCAAAAATTGAAGCCGTGAGTATTCGATCCACACCATCAGCATTCATTATCGAGAAAACAATTTTATCATTCCTACAATTGATGTCGTAATCGCTTCTATCTATATTGAGTATATCTTCAAATGGGATTTGTACGCTATCAATAAAATCCAAATTTGATGAAAACTTTGCTAATGTAAAATATTCATCTGCGTTAAACTCCTTACTTTGAATTACTACATATATATTTCCACTATCATCTGAGATAATTTTGCTCTTTTGAGATTGAAAATTATTGTAGTTGAGCAACTCCGTATTTATAACACTATTTAATGTATCGCCAAGAAGTTTCAATTCAATTCCATTGGACAATATTGATTCACTCAGCAGAGCTATTCTATCGTTGGGAAGTGTTGTGAAATCGTAAAAATCAGAGAAGTCATCGAGGATTTGCGCAGGTGCTTTTATCTGAATTCCTTCAGAGTTATATACTGAACCATATATTTTATTATACATCTCATATATAAAATAACTTCTCCTACTCTCGCTCGTTTTTGCACTCAAATTTTGTACGTTTCCCGCATTCTCACTTAGAGTGTTTATTTCGAGCAACTCACCTGCGTAATTAAACTTATATATTTGCAGCGCATTGTTATCCGCGCCCAGATTATCTCCAATACCATAAATAATGTCATCAGAGAAAGTAAATTCAAAATTATAATAATCTTCGGTTAAGGGATAACTTATCCGACCTAATTCATTATTTTCATTATCCAGAACAACAGCTTCGAAAACACCTTCATTAGCAGGTTGACTGGTTTGCCAGGAAAGTATCTCTTTTCCATCTCCCGACATCTCTGATTTGAGGATATAAATTTCCGTACCGATTGTATCCATGTCATGAATAAAAAAGGGAGGTATATCTTCTAAAACACTTTGCCCAAATATTGAAAAACTCAGAATAAAAAACAGTATTGCTATCTTTTTCATATCGCCCTCAAAAGTTAAAAAGTATATCTGTGTCTCTATATTAAAGATAAGAAATTTTTATGGTGAATTACAATACCAGAATATTTCAGGAGTGGTAACCGGCTAAAGTATTTTTGTAATTTTGTGGTATATCAGATTACTGCTGGTGAACCGGAGGTAAGAAAAAATCAGAGATATGGCAAAACCAAATTCCCCCTCTCCGTGAACGGGAGAAGGGGGTGCAGCTAAAGTCTATAGATAGGACAATGTGCTTAAAATCTGCTATCCGCTTTAATTAGCTCTATCGCTTTATCAAGTTGCGGATCGGTACCGTTTATTTTGTCGGTGATAACCTTTTTAATATAGATATCGGGTGCGACACCATGTTCCTCAATGTTTTTTCCGTCGAGCGTGTAACATCCCCATGATGGGAGTCTGTAGAATGAACCATCCACAAGTGATTTACCCGATGTAAATATCAGCCACCTGTAGGTTTCTGTTCCGACAATAGTGCCGAGTCCGAGTTCCTTGAATCCGGCTGCGGTCATCTCCGCGTCACTCAGCGACTGTTCATTTATGAGGAGAATGATCGGTTTGCTTGCGGGGGCAAAGTTTGGCTGAGGTGCAAATTCACCATCTCTATATTTCCACTTTGTATATGGTTTCTGACTAAGGAACTGCAATACATCATCGTGAACATTTCCACCGCGATTGTTACGCAGATCCAGTATGAGCGCGTCTTTGTAGAATGCTTCGTTGATCATCTCATTCCTGAAGTTCGCCAGTTCACCTCCACCCATATTTTTCATATGGACATACGCGATTCTGCTATCGGAGTGTTTATCAACATACTCCTGATTAAAATCTACCCATTCATCATAAAGATTTACATCAAAAGAGGAACGGCTGACTGGTTTAATTTTAGCGGTTTTCTCTTTCCCGTCTCTCGAAACAACAAGTTTTATTTCCTCAGGTCGGTCGGGGAATACAAAATAACTTTCACGGTTTAATGCCGGATCAACTTTTACATCATTTACGCTGATAATTATATCTCCCGGTTTCAGGTCAACATCAACATTATCAGCCGGTGAGTCTTTCACAATCCGTTTAATGACGTAAGGTCTTTCATTTTCGAATAACAATCCGGTTGAAGCTGATTCCGAATTGTAAAATGTCTTTTCCTCATCTCCGTTAGAAGTAAATCCCTGGTGGGAGGAATTAAGTTCACCGAGCAGATCACTCAGTAATTGTCGGAGGTTTGCGCGCGTTTTAACTTTGGGTAAAAATCCGGCGTATTTGTCCCGCATCTGTTTCCAGTTTACACCATGGAAATCGTCCGCATAGAAATTTTCCTCAAGATTAGCCCATGTCTCATAAAACATTTGGGAAAATTCATTTTTCATGTTGCGGGTAAATTCATAACTCACATCAATTTTTTCAGCCTTGTTCTGAGATAATTTCACTTCATAAATATTGCCCGAGGCAAGTGTATAATATTTTTCCTTCGATTTAACAAGGTAAAGCCAACTGGTGGTCAAACCTGATATTTTTTCTGTCTTATTCTTTTCGAAAGGCTCTAGTGTGGTTTTCCAAACGGCATATCCCTCATTGTCATGATTGGATGTAAACAACACATAAGTTTTTTCTTTGTCGGTTATTACTGTCGGCGCATACTGATTTCCGGGCTGCGTGGCTATTCCTTCCCAACGATCATTTAATCCTTCAAAATCGATTATTGTTTCTATTTTCTTTTCGGTAGTATCTTTTTCTTCAACAAAAACTTCAGCAAGTTTATCCGATTTGAATTCGGGTCCGAAATTTCTCAAGGCGATACGATATATTTCAGTGTCGCTGTTTCCACGCGGATAATTAGGTGAAGTCCTGTCACTCTGGAAGTAGATATATTTCCCGTCGGGAGACCATACCGGATTGGTTTCAGTCACGCCTGTTTTGGTTATGTTGAACGATTTTTTCTCGTCAAAACTGTAAACACGAATATCCTGCTCGAAATATCGGTAAGCGGTGTATAGAAGGTATTTGTCATCCGGTGAAAAATAAGCCGATGTGGTATATAGCGACCAGAATTCATCCTCCACAACAGTCTCAACGTCGAAGTTTGTCAGATCGATTACATTAAGTTCATTCCTTCCCGAGAAAAAGACCGCCTTCGTACGTTTGTTATTCATGATAATATCTTGCGAGTTTTTTTCACCCGAAGTTATACGCTTCTCCTCTGAGATTTTATCTACACTGATTGTGAAGAGATTGAGGTAACCCATATCAGTTCTGTTATAAATTACTGTTTTATTATCTTCCAGCCATAAAACTTCAAGAACTCTTTCCACCGGATTGGTTTCAATTTTTCTCGAAAACTTTCCCTCGATATCGGATACGAACATTTCACCCCGCGATACATAAACAATCTTTTTGTTATCCGGTGAGACATCAAATGAGGTAATCTTGCCTGAAACACTGTATGAATTTTCGATATTGAGAGTGTAGTTATCATAGATATTTACATTCACCTTGTTCGATTTACCGGTGGACGTATTATAGGTGAAAAGCTCATAATCTTTTATGAACGCAATCAGGGAGCCATCCGCTGAAATAGATGGGGAATAAATAGATGATGTAAATTCCGTGAGTCCTTTTTTACTTCCGTTTTCCCATTTGTATAAGTTGAACTCCTCGTTAGCTTCATCTGAAAGGAAATACAAATTTCCGTTTTTATCTGTAATCGGGAAAAAATCTTTCCCCCGGTAATCAGTGAGCTGGTTGTACTCAAGAGTTTTAAGATTGAGCGATTTTATATCGGGATTGAAATCCCCTTTGTAGCGTTTGCGGTTGGCGAAAAGGGAACTTTCCCATGTTTCGTTAAAATAAACCGTTTGATCATCGGGCGCGAACGCGAGATTGTGCATCAGTATAAAATAGTGATCGAACAATCGTTCAGGGGTTCCACCGGACGCGGCAACTTTGTATGGGGACATTCTGTTATAACGGTTTGAAACAAAGTAAACATGCTTTGAATCCCAGGACCAGCATTCAACAATATCGTTAGCGTAATTGTATGTTAGCTGTTTGATTTCTCCACCATTAACGGGCATTACATACACATTGCTGTTACCTTCCTGTCTTCCTGAAAACGCGATGTATTTACCATCCGGTGAAAATGAAGGATTATCCTCTTCACCCTGCATTGCGGTAAGTCTGAAAGCGGTTCCACCCTCCGAGGCGACTATCCACAGATCACCCTCGTAGGAAAAAACAATTTTTTGCGCGTCTGGAGAAACAGTCGGGTCTTTTACAAAAAATGCTGTCCCTGCCGATAAACTGAATGTTGTGAGAAGTAGTATCAAACCAATTTTTTTGAACATAACGCACCATCTTTGATTGGAAGTTTTTAATCTCAAAAATATAATATAATTTTATATGTTTTTGTGAGCTATTTTGAAAACTTTAATTTCTAAAACACGTCTAAATGCCGAAATAAGGGATTTATGTTAGTAAAGCTTATAAACGGATATCTCAACTCATTCAAGGGACTCCCAAAATCGGTCTGGCTTCTGTCACTAGTTGTGCTGATCAACAGAAGCGGGATGATGGTTCTCTTTTTTATGTCCCTCTATCTCACAAAAGTACTTGGTTATGATACCGATACCGCCGGAATAATCTTGATGATTTTTGGCGCGGGTTCATTTGTCGGTTCATACCTGGGAGGATGGCTGAGTGATAAGATAGGACCGGAAAAGGTTCAGTTTTTCAGTTTGTTATTCTCGGGATTCGGGTTTATCTACCTCGGCACTATTGAAAATATATATCTGCTCGGCGCTTCTTTCTTTATTGTTTCGATAATATCGGAATCATTCCGCCCGGCTAATATCTCCATGATTGCCGAAGTTTGTCCGCCTGCTCTTCGTACGCGCGGGTTTTCGCTTAACAGATTAGCCATCAATCTCGGTGTGTCAATTGGTCCGGCAGTTGGTGGTGTTCTTGCTTTATACAGCTATTACTACCTCTTTCTTGTAGATGGTATAACATGTATTGCGGCATCGGTAATGTTCTGGTTTCTCTTTTTACGGAAAGACATTAAAAAATTCAAAACCGAAAATGTTGAAGTATCAGAAATAAAATCGCCCCTGAAAGATGGAATTTTCCTCCTGTTTCTCTCACTCCTCTTTTTGCTCGGAGTGATGTTTAATCAGGTATTCAACACATGGCCGCTTTACCTGAAGGATGTGTATCTGCTATCTGAAGATAAAATCGGATTTCTCCTTGCGGCGAACGCTCTGATGTGTGTACTGATAGAAATGCCTGTAATTCATCGATTTGGTAACAGAAAACAATTACGCGTGATGCTTTTCGGCTCACTTATGCTTACGTTCGGGTTTGTGATACTTCCTCTCGGTTCGGGATTTTATTTTGTGCTTTTCACTGTATTTATCTGGACGATAGGGGAGATACTGGTCTTCCCGTTATCTTCTAATTTCATATCCAACCGGGCTGACGACAGGTCGCGCGGAAAATATTTCGGTTATTACGCCATTACCTTTTCAATGGCGTTTATGCTTGGACCCCTCTTCGGAACTTCTGTTATCAAATATTTGGGCTACGAGTATTTATGGTATATAATCGGACTGTTTGGTGTATACGAAATTGCCGGATTTTTACTCCTGAGCAGACTGTTAGCTAAAGAAAAAAAGATTAAGGCAGCTTTTGCGAAATAGTTCATATAAAAATAGTTAAAGCAAATTTTCTATTTGAATTGTTACCTCCTCTTTTTAATTTGGAGGTAGAAGTTTTATTTAATTGACCGACAAATGCGAAAAATTCTGATACTCACGGAAGGATTTACTAATCCTCATATGGCTAAAACTGCCCGAAATCTGCTCATTTACAAACCGGAAGAAGTGGTGGGACTTATAGACTCTACCTATACCGGTGAAAATGGATGTTCACTTCTTGAAACAGAAGGGTTTTCACCTGTTTTCTCATCGGTTCAGGATGCTCCATCGGCTGACCACCTCCTGATCGGGATTGCCACTCCGGGGGGCGTACTCCCCGATAATCTGCGTAAACACGTTATAGACGCAATCAAAAAAGGAATGAATATTATCTCCGGGTTGCACCACTACCTTTCTGAAGACCCGGAATTTGTCGCGCTCGCAAAAGAGTATGGCGTAGCACTCAAGGATCTCAGGAAAAACAATTTTAACAAGGTAGTGAACCGAAAGGGAATAAACCCCGCTTCGCTACGCATACAAACTGTGGGAAACGATTGCAGCCTTGGTAAAATGGTGGTATCGCTCAATGTAACAAATTATCTTCTTGAAAAAGGACTCGACGCGAAGTTTGTTGCTACGGGACAAACAGGAATGTTAATTTCTGATGGCGGGCTGCCTGTTGATAATATCAAGGGAGATTATATAAACGGAGCCGCCGAGCATCTTGTACTTGAGAACCAGCATCACGATCTGTTGATGATAGAAGGTCAGGGGAGCCTTGTCCATCCGAGGTATTCATCGGTTACACTCGGATTGCTGCATGGTGCCCAGCCCCACGCCCTGATAATGTGCTATGAACTTGGCAGAGAATTTATACATGGTGTTGAGGGATTCCGAATACCTGATATGGATGTTGTCATCGATATTTACCTTAAAATGGCAAACATTATGTTTCCTTGTGAGCTGATCGGGTTTGCCATAAATTCGAGAAAAAAAACTGTAAAGGAAGCTGATATCGAACGAAAAAAAATGAGAGAACGTTACGGTTTGCCTGTTTGTGATGTAGTGCGGCACGGTCCGGAAGAACTTGGTGACGCTGTAATAGAATTTAACAATCGGTTCAGATCATCTCTCTAAAAATTTTAATATTCTTAATTGAATTTCTAAGCTGTTAAAATTTGATTGAGAGAGAAATTACATTGCTCTTGCGGATTGTTTGTTGGAAAATTCCAGAAGTTGTACAATCAGCTTAAATCATCCTCCGTCTTTCGACTAGCGTCGAAATCCACCTCCTTCAAAAGGAGGACTTTGAAAATAGAAGCACTTCATGACCATGCAGCAAAGCACACTAATATCTTCAGATCATCTCTCTAAAAATTTGAGATTCCGTTTTATTCCTTTAAGTCGTGCTCTCTTGAGGGGGCTTTCGGAATATTTTTTTTCGAATTGTTTACCCGATAATCCTGCGATATCATCAATTGTGATTGTTGTGCCATGTGCCGGATAAAATCTTGCTTCACTTGTTACCTCGGAAAACTTGTTATTCCAGGGGCAGACATCCTGACAAACATCGCACCCGAAAGCCCAATTATCAAATTTCTCCGAAAACTCCTCGGGTATTTCGGCTTTGTTTTCAATTGTCAGATATGAAATGCATTTATTCGAATCGAGCTGATACGGTTTTAAGGCATCGGTCGGACAAGCATCAATACACGCTGTACAAGAGCCGCAATAATCTGCGACCGGTTCAAGGTATTCGAAACTTACGTTGCAGATAATGTTCGCGATAAAAAACCAGCTTCCCTTTTCCCGGTTAATAACATTGGTGTTTTTACCCATCCATCCAAGTCCAGCTTTCACAGCCCAAACTTTATCCATTACCGGACCTGTATCAACATAACCCACAGATTCAAAACCGGGATGATGTGAGGCGAGATTCTCCTGTAGAATTTTGAGCTTGTCCCACATAATGTAATGATAATCGGTTCCCCAGGCATATCGGGATATTTTTCCACCATCGCCGGAATGTGTTTCGGGAGTATAGTAAATAAGTCCGAGAGAGATAACACTTTTTGCGTTTTTAAGAAGTCTGGAAACATCAGTACGCTTATCAACATTTCTGGTCATGTAGTCCATACCTGCATGAAAATCATTATCGAGCCATTCGCGCAACTTTTTGGTCTCTTCGTATAATGGTTCAGCAGGCGCGAACCCCACCAGGTCAAACCCGAGGCTCTTTGCCTCTTTCATTACGGTATCGTTGGTCAGAGACATTTTACCAGTTTAAAGTTTTCTGGTTGGCTTTTACAAAAACATCGCCATTTTCGATTTTTACTTCGTAACAATCGAGTCCTCTTCTTTCTCCGCCGAGTTTACCCGTTTTAAGATCGAACTCCCATCCGTGAATGGGACACGCTACTTTTTTATCTTCAACAAAACCGTCATAGATCATGGCTGCGTGCTGATGCGGACAAACATTATTAACCGCGTAAACTTCGCCGTCAACGAGAAAAATAGCGACATCAACATCGTTTACATAAACTCTGCGCCCCTGCTTTTCCTTCAGCTCATTCAGGGCGCATACTCTTTCAAAATTTGCCATATTACCCGATAATTGTTTTAATCAGTAACCGAATCTATCAAATTAAGGATTTTATTCAAAATGAGGCGAAACACTATTTTGTTTTTATGGCTCCGGCAGCAACAAGCTGGTCAAAAAACTCAACCACAGATTCATCCAGCTTACGAAATTTAATCCCAAGTTCTTTTTTGATTTTACTGTTATCGGTATTCCAGGGATATCCGATATTATTACTTACGAACTTTCTTGAAAGTCCTGACATTGGAGCAACAAGCCAGACTAAAAACTTTGGCAAAGTTTTATTCGGGAACGGATATTTATTGCCATACTTATTTTTGAGTGCCATAGCCAGATTTAGTATTGAAGTATTTTCGGCGGAGGTTATATATCGTCCTTTTGCTTCCGGCATGAAACCAGCTCTAAAATGGGCTTCAGCAACATCCATAACATCCACGGCGCCAATTTTAAAATCAGGTACTCCCATTTTCATAGTGCCGTCGCCCAGTTGCTTGATAATATTGAAACTTTCCGATGTACCATTCGGATTTATTCCGGCTCCAATCACCAGAGAAGGATTAATAACTACAAGATCCCACTTATCCTGTGCTTCATTTATTTTCCATGCTTCTTTTTCTGCCATAACTTTTGAAAAACTGTATGGCTGGTGATTGAGCCATGAGGTTTCATTCCAGTTTTCTTCTGTCGCGACTCCACCGGGGTAACTCTGAAAATCCTTGTTATCACCCACAATTGCGGCACAGCTGCTTGTCAATACCACTCTTTTAACGGAATCTGCTTTATTTACAGTTTCCAGTACATTCCTTGTACCCTTTACCGCCGGATCGACCAAATCTTTCTGTGGATCTTTTATCGAAAGAGTAAATGGAGATGCCGTATGAAATACCAGTTCGCAATCCTTCATAGCCTCAGCGTACGAATTTTCTTCCAGCAGGTCACTTTTGAAATATTTAATTGTGCCACCGGTTTCATTAGCAACTTTTTCGAGATATTTAATTTTCTCCTTATTCTCGGGATCGCGCACCGCCGCATGAACAGTAATACCATTTTCCAGTAGTTTTTTTACGAGTGCGCCTGCAACATACCCGGTAGCTCCTGTCACCAGAACCGGTTTTGTTTTGTCGATTTTTTTCATCTTCTACTCCTTGATAAGTGAGTAATCACTTTCTATTCAATTAAATTTTTTATAAGTCGTATTTATTCAAAATAAATTGTTTGATTTCAGCTCCATTGTTCAGATAACCTTTTAATATTGCCTCCCCTATAGCTTCGATATAAATGGTAAGGTATTGGGCTTCCAACTGTGGGTTATCATATCCCAATTTTTTAAAAGCAACGGTCAAGGCGTTTATCAAAGGGAACATCTTTTCATGCGAATATTCTTTTAACTCCCATTTGAGTTTGAATTGAAGTTTCCAGAACTCGTAATCTTCTTTCTTAACATCAAAAGGAAGTTCAATAGTTCTCTTTATTACCAATTTGGGATCATTTTCCATCACAATGGGAAACAGCATTTGTTTGAGAACTTCTTCACCCGTTTTAATTATAGCGTGAAGCAAACCTTCCTTGTTTCCAAAATGACGAAAGATCAGTCCTTCCGAAACTGCCGCTTCCTTTGCTATCGCGTTGGTGGATGTGGCTGCGTATCCTCTTTCCGAAAAAAGTTTGATAGCCGCCTGAATGATATTTTCCTGTTTTTCTGTCATTATTTCAATAATGTGAGTAATCACTTACAAATGTACAGCCTGATTTTGCAAAAAGCAAGATTCATCCGTTATTTAAATAAAATTTAACAAACTACTAATGTTAAAGATTTGTAAATTTAATGTTAAATTTACGTTACTAATAAACCAAATCACAACCGCAACCAACATACAAAAGGACGAACCATGACACAAAAATCATCCCCCGTTTTTATGATCCTTGTTCTGCTTTTTCTTGCGGGTAGCCTGCTCGGACAGGGTGTTACAACTGCATCCATCAACGGTCTTGTTAAAGATGCCGATGGTGAATTTCTCCCGGGTGCAAACGTTGTAGCGCTGCATATCCCAACAG
Source organism: Melioribacteraceae bacterium (assembly GCA_022181065.1). Classification (GTDB taxonomy): domain Bacteria; phylum Bacteroidota; class Ignavibacteria; order Ignavibacteriales; family Melioribacteraceae; genus BQMY01. Next base: position 33,910 of record BQMY01000096.1, read on the forward strand.
GTACCTCTTATGGCGCTTCTACAAGAGCCAATGGTCTTTTTAATCTCCCAAATCTGAAAATTGGCGGTCCATACCTGGTGACTGTCTCGTTTGTAGGTTACTCTGACCAAAAACTGGAAAACATTTATCTCAAAATCGGGCAGAAGCTCAGACTTGAGTTCTCTCTTGAAACTGAATTTTATAATCTTGGAGAGGTAATTATATCCGGGAAACAGGATAAAGTTTTAAGTGGTAACCGTACCGGTGCAGCCACATTTATTGATCCGGGCCAGGTTAAAGCTCTACCTACAATCAAGAGATCAACCCGTGACCTTACCCGTCTCGACCCCCGAAGTGACGGTAATTTCAGCTTTGGAGGTAGAAACTGGCTTTACAACAATATTTCTGTTGACGGCTCATATTTTAACAATCCGTTTGGTCTTGATGATCCGGCTCCAGGTGGTCAGACTAACGCCGAACCTCTGCCATACGACGCTATTGAACAGGTGCAGGTATCTGTTGCCCCGTTTGATGTACGTGAAGGTGGATTTACAGGCGCCGGTATTAACACAGTGACCAAATCTGGTACAAACAACTATGAAGGTTCTGTTTACAGTTTTATCAGAAACGAAAGTATGCTCGGCGATAAAATTGGTGATACAGAATTACTTGTACCCGCTTTAAGCTATAATCAGTCAGGTTTCACTGTAAGTGGTCCGATTATTCCAAACAAACTTTTCTTCTTCATCAATGGCGAAATTGAAAGAAGGGAAGATCCCGGCGCAGGCGCTTTTGTTGCCGATACCGATGGTGACCCTACTAATAACGGTTCGGGCGTAAGTCGTGTTCAGGCTTCAGTGATGGATCAAATCAGACAAAGAATGATCGATGTTTACGGTTATGACCCGGGTTCCTATCAGGGATACAATTTCAACACCGATAACGAAAAATTATTGTTGAAACTCGACTGGAATATTAACGAAAGAAATAACCTTTCATTCAGGTATAATTATCTTGACGCTCTTCAACAAAAACCCCCTCACCCGTTTGCGATAAGTATATTTAATACCGGACGTGGTCCTAACCAGACTACACTACCATTTAAGCAGTCCGGTTATCAGATGAACAACGAACTTAACTCTTTTGCATTAGAATTAAATAGCCGTTACGATAATTTTTCCAACCGATTTTTCGTAAGTTATAACGTATTCCGCGATTTCCGTGAACCTTTCAGTTTACCATTCCCGACCATCGAAATTGCTGAAGGCGGGGTGGCTTACACAACTATTGGTCACGAACCATTTTCAATACACAACATACTTGATCAGAACGTTTTGCAGATAACAGATAACTTTAGCTATTATTACAATAAACACGTATTTACTGTTGGAACTTCTTTTGAGTATTTCGATTTCTTTAACTCATTTAACCTTTTCAGACATGGTTTTATGGGATTCAATACCTGACCGGGCGGTACAGCATTTACATCTATTGCTGATTTCCTTGCTGCGACAGACCCCGCTAATCCACAAGATTTTTACGCTAACGTAACTTCCGCGACCGAACCTTTTAAAGGTGAGTTTATCGAAGTTGGTCAGTTGGCATTCTACGCTCAGGATGAATATTTAATGAATGAAAATGTTACTTTCACATTTGGTTTGAGAGTTGACATACCAATGTACCTTACTGATCCAATCGATAACCCATGGTCAAGAAGTTTGCAGCTGCTTGATGAAAATGATCAGGCAGAGAGTGTTGACCAGAGTAAATTACCTGACGCAACTCCTTTGCTTTCTCCACGTGTTGGATTCAACTGGGATGTTACGGGTGACAGATCTACGCAATTGCGCGGTGGTACCGGTATTTTCACAGGCAGGATTCCTTTTGTATGGCTTGGTAATAATATTTCAAATCCGGGTCTTAATCCAAATCTGTATCACCCTGCTTACAATCCTGCAGGAACACGTTATCCTACTCAGGATAATTCTGTGCTGATGCAGACAGATGACTTGAACGCAATGGCAAACGATTTCAAATGGCCACAGGTATGGACGACCAACTTCGCTATTGACCAGAAATTGCCTTACAATATTCTTGGAACATTCGAAGTAATATACGGCAAGGATATTAACGCAATTTATGTAAGGAACGCTAACCTTGGCGCTCCTGTAAGATATCTTGATGACGGAAGACCTTATTACAATAATGGCAAAGCAGATCCTAATTTTACCGGCGGCGCATACGTTATTGATAATAATGATGAAGGTTCATCACTTACTATTACAGCTCAATTGCGCAAGCAGTTTGAAAGTGGATTATCAACTACTCTATCATACAACTTCAATGAATCTAAAAACGCGTTAACTACTACTGAAATCGCTTCGGCATTATTTGGAAGTAATCCTGTACAAGGTGACCCGAATGCTCCTCAATCAAGCTATTCGCAGTTTGGTCAGTGTCACAGAATAATTGGCGGCGCGACATATCAGCACAAATGGAGCGAAAATCTTGCAACAACTTTCGGTGTATTTTTTGAAGCCGCTGAAGGTAACGTATTCAGCACAGCAGGCGGTAACCGCTACTCCTTCGTATATGCCGGCGATGTGAACGGTGACGGTCAAGCAGGTAACGACCTGATCTATGTTCCTTCAAACCAGGGGCAGATTACTCTTGTTGACTATACCAACGCGTCAGGAGCTACTGTTACTGCCGCGGAACAGTGGACTGCACTTAACGCTTTTATTGAACAGGATGATTACCTGAGTGAAAACAGAGGATCAATCGCTGAAAGAAACGGACTAATAAATCCATGGTATTTCAATATTGATTTGAGAATTTTACAGGATTTCAGTCTTGCGTTTGGTGGGAAACGTCATACATTCCAGTTAAGTCTGGATGTGCTAAATGTGGCAAATCTTATTTCATCAAGTTGGGGTGTAAGACAGGTTGCTGATTCACGAGCGACATCTCCATTGCAGCTTCAGGGATTTGACGCTTCAGGTGAACCTCAATTTACATTTGATACTAGTGTTAAAGAGACATTTATTGATGATCCGAGTATCTTCTCACGCTGGCAGATGCAGCTTGGTTTAAGATATTTCTTCCAGTAAAAAAGATGCTCGAATTCACTAATTTCATACGGGCAACAATATATTTATTCGTCATTCCCGTGAAAACGGGAATTTATTCAAAGATTGTACATATTAAAAAACGGCAGAGAAATCTGCCGTTTTTTTTTATATTGCTTTTCTATTCTTAACTTTATTCTCTTTACCCAGAACACGTTTTAACTGATCTTTGTTGATATCGGTTGGAATCCCGTCAGCATCCCAGTGGGCGGTACATCCGCAATAATCAAGGAAAACACACTGTGCAGGGATATTCAGTTTGCGCATTTCAAGTCCGCCTGTTATAAGATTCAGAATACAGGCTACACCAATTACACCAATATTTCTCTCTGCGGCAAATTTCTCTAGCCAGTTTGAAAAATCGGAAGAATGTGGTATAATTCTAACCTGAAAACCGAGCTCCTGACCCACAATTCTGTACTTATTAATATTGCATTTTTCATTACATCCGGAGCAAAGCATATCAAGTCCGCCGCCATGAGCTTTACAAAAATCTGGATTGCTCCTCATACAGGCCGGGAGAAGTAAAGCCTTTTCTTCGGTAGCGATAAATTCCTCTCTGAAAGCGATATTCATTAACTCAGCGCCAACCATATTGAGGTAATAATCGGTTTTAGGACGTTTACAAAATATATAATCTTCACTACCCGGTTTTATTTTGTTCGCGTATTTAATGTAATTGTCAACTTCAGGAGTATATTTACCAAGGACTTTATCGGATTTTATTACAAAGTCGCTTGTTACCGAAAGAATAATGTTGAACCATAGTGATGAGGTTTCAGCGTTTTGGCGAAACAGTTCATGCCAAAATTTGAACCTTATAACTTCCTCCCTGAATTCACCTGTTGCCTCCATCCAGGCAATCAGTTTATTAAAAGTTTTCAGACTGAGGTAGTTATGGTTGCCTCTATTGCGTAACAGTAAAGAGGGTGTTAATTTCCCCCTCAGTCGATCGATTTCCGCTTTTACCTCTCTGTATTTTCTCCTGAAATTATAAAGCAATTTCATTGTTCCGGTAGCGAGAAAATTTGAAGTGTTTGCGTAAAAATTATAATTATTCCATAGAACCCCTATGGAGAGAAGTTCGAAAAAATATTCTTCGTCAAATCTTAATTTATTCGGAGTGCCGTCAAAATATGTTTTATATTGTTTGATAAGCTCGTTGAAATGTTCAACGCCTGAGTTGTAAAAATTCTCTGTGAATAAAGAAAGTTCAGAATAAAACAAATCCGAGTTTTCTCCGTATCGGTCGAGTTTATATGTTATCGTTTTCGTCTGTTTCATGTTTCACCTGTTCCTCGGATGTAACCTGGCATCCCTTTCATTTCCTCTTTTATAGTTTCCGGTTATCCTTGCCAAAACCTCCTGAAGTTCGCTTTCTGACATTAATTCTGCTTCATCAAGAAACGCTTTTGCCTTTTGTTTTCTCAAAATTGTAACAGGTTGGTTTTCCCTGTATATTTGAATGCTGTTGTCTTTATTTTTCCTGTAGCTGAACAATTTTTCCGCCCGAATATCTTCTTTTTTTGCAATTAAGACGTTTTATTGCAAAAATTTGTTCAAATCAAAAAATTATTCTGAATATTTTTTCGGTTTGTGTGTAATATAGTTGAACAAAGGATTTAGCAAAAAATTGAAAAACAAAACCAAACTTGATGAAGAGTTTTCATTATTAGTAAAGCTGAATATGAAAAGGGCATACTTTTCAGCCCTGGCTTTTCTGGGAAACCATGATCTCGCAATGGACGCTTCCCAGGAAGCATTTGTAAAAGCATATCAGAACTTTGCGAAATTTGATCAGAGTAAAAAGTTTTTTACCTGGTATTTCAAAATCCTGAAAAATCTTTGTCTCAATATGTTGAGAGACAATAAAAAGTTTGAAACTATTGATATGCTGGAGGAAAGAATGTCCGACTCGCAATCAATACCCTTGTCGATGGAAGACAAGGAGATGAAGCACCTGATGCAGATGGCGTTATTCAAACTGAACGCCATAGATCGCGGGATACTGATTTTGAGAGAGTTTGAAGACTTTTCATACAAGGAAATTTCCGAAATTATGGAAATACCGATCGGGACTGTTATGTCTAAAATTTATAATGCGCGAAAAAAATTGTACTCTAATATGGAGGGTAAACTATGAGCGATGAAAGATTTGTAGAGCTGGTTGAGAAATTTCTCGATAACGAACTTTCTCCCTCCGAAGAGACCGAGTTAAACAAAATTCTCGATGCAAATCCCTCTTTTAAATCTGAACTGGAAGAACAGATAAAAGTAAAAGAGGCTATGAGAAAAATGATGATGAAAAATCCCAATAAAGAAGTTTGGGACGGCTACTGGCAAAGAAGTTATAATAAAACCGAACGAGGTATTGCCTGGTTCGTATTCATTCTTGGTATTATAATCGTTGCGGGTTACGCCATCGTTGAAATTGCCGACAATCTTATGAATGATACTTCAATACCGCTCTTTTTAAAGATAGGTATTGCATTTTCTATTGGTGGTGGGTTATTTTTACTTTTTACCGTTTTTCGGGAACGTTTATTCACCTCCAAAAATGATAAATATAAGGAGATTCAACGATGATGCTATCATCCTCGTCATATATAGCCGGGAAAAAAGTTGTTAAAACAATTTCTGTTGTTCGCGGAAATACTATACGAGCTAGTAATATCGGGAGAGATATTATTGCGGTATTTAAAAATATGCTCGGGGGTGAAATTGAAGAGTACACAAAACTTTTTGCAGAATCACGTGAACAGGCTCTCGACAGGATGATAGAACAAGCACGCGGATTAGGAGCCAATGCGGTAACGGATGTAAAGTTTTCTACTAGTTACATAATGAATAATGCCTCTGAAATACTTGTATACGGTACTGCTGTAATTGTGGAAGACGAGTAATTCCTCAATTACACCGCGGTTTTAAACGATATATTGTTAAAATTCTGTTAATTTTATCCGATAGTTATACATCATAAAGATAAAGGTGTAAAACTATGTTCGATATTATTAAAGACAGAAAGATTTCTCACAAATTACTTCTAATGATCTTCTTTTCCTTTATTCCTTTCATCCTGATTTTTTGGATTAACCTCCTGCCGAACGTTGAAGAAAAATATATGTCTGATAAAAAACGCGGTTTACAAAATGGTGTAGAAACCGCATACGGAATTTTAGGGCATTACAACGATCTTGTTAAAGCAGGTAAATTAAATCTCTCCGAAGCACAATCTCAGGCAGCAGACGAAATAAATAAACTTCGCTACAGTGGTAAAGAATACTACTTCATGTACGACTTGCAGGGCATCACCCGCGGTTTGGGTTCTGATCCCTCCAAAATGGGTGAGAACAGATTTAACATTGAAGATAAAAAAGGTAACAAGTTTATCCAGGATATGATCAATACAACAAAAAGTAATGGCGAAGGCTTCGTTACCTACTGGTATCCGAAACTGGGTGAAACCGAGCCCTCCCCAAAATTAAGTTTCGTAAAGCTGTTTAAGGAATGGAATTGGTTTATCGGAAGTGGGGTTTACATTGATGATGTAGAAGCAAGTTTTAGCGAATTAAAAAATAGTCTTATTTTCCCGCTGCTAATCGCAATTTTCGTTGCATTTATAATTGGCTACTACTTTTCGAGACAGATATCTGTTCCTGTTAAAGAGTTAAATTCCGCAGCTTCACAAGTAGCGGATGGTAATATTGATGTTACGGTAAAAGTATCCGCCAAAGATGAACTTGGAAACCTCGCCACCTCATTCAATATGATGGTATTAAATCTCAAAAAGTATATCCACGAAGTAAAGGAAAAAGGGAAAGAAGCTGAGGAAGCAGCAGAAAAAGCGAAAATGCTCCAGCAAAAATCAGAAGAGCAAAAAGAGTATCTGCATCGAAATACTCAAAAACTCCTTACCCAAATGGAAAAATTCGCTAAAGGTGATCTCACGATTGAAGTAATCCCTGAACGAGATGATGATGAAATTGGTAAACTGCTTCTCGGATTTAACCTGGCAGTAAACAACATAAACTTGATGATGACTCAAGTTAAAGCCGCTGTTGAGGCAACAAATAATTCGAGCCTGGAAATTACAGCAAGTGCTGAAGAATTGGCTGCGGGTGCTCAAGAGCAAAGCACACAGACCAGCGAAGTGGCGAGCGCGGTGGAGCAGATGGCAACAACTATTATCCAAACCACCAAAAACGCCAGTATCGCTGCTGAAAACGCAAAGAATTCTGGTAAGAGTGCTTTGGAAGGGGGAGAAGTTGTTGATGCAACCGTGCAGGGTATGATAAGAATAAATGAGGTTGTCGAAGCTGCGGCTCGTACTATTAGAAAACTTGGCAAAGGTAGCGACCAGATAGGTGAAATAATCCAGGTAATTGAAGAGATCGCCGACCAGACCAATTTGCTTGCGCTGAATGCCGCTATTGAAGCAGCGCGCGCCGGTGAAATGGGACGTGGTTTTGCCGTAGTTGCAGATGAAGTAAGGAAACTTGCCGAAAGAACTACCAAAGCAACAAAAGAAATTTCCTCAATGATAAAACAGATTCAGCTTGATACCGGAGAAGCTGTAACTTCCATTGAGCTGGGAACACAGGAAGTAGAGAAAGGAAAAACTCTTGCTCTAGAAGCCGGGAAGTCTCTAAAGAATATTATAAAATCATCTGAAACTGTTGTCGATGAGATCACTCAAGTCGCAACAGCTAGTGAAGAGCAATCCACAGCCGCTGAGGAGATTAGCAGAAGTATTGATGGTATTAACACTGTTACACAGCAATCTGCGGAAAATACGCATCAAATAGCTTCAGAATCAGAAAACCTCAGAATGCTTACTGAAAACCTGAAAAAAACTTTTATCAATTTTAATCTTAAAGAAGTTGAAAGCGATACCTATTCTCTTTCAATAAGAGATTAATTTATTACTGTAAGGGGCTGACTAAAAAGGGAGTCAGCCCCTTGCAAAAACATCTATGTCATTGTCCCCCGGTAAAATCGGGAGGCATTCAGTTTTTGTTTTTCGTTTTTTACTTAAAATTTACAATCATAGATTAACGACAATAATAGGTGGGTGAGGCGCTCGAACCCCCGGAAAAAGCATGATATTAAACGAACCCATCCTATCCGCCTGTGGCGGACTTCCCTTTAGCAAAGGGAAGGACTTTTAACCTTTTGCAAATCTGATAGTTTTATAAAGTCCTCCTTAGAAGGAGGTGGATTCCGACGAATGTCGGAAGACGGAGGATGATTTATTGCATTATTTGTGACTTTTAGTCATCCACCATCACAAAATCCGTCGATGGCGTAATGATTTCCCCCTTCAAAACCTGTGCGCCTCTGGCGTAGGGGGCGTAAAAATAAACAACCAGGTTTTTCAACCATCTCGGAGGAGAACTTCCCCCTTTATTTATTTTTGAATTATTTCCAGACTTACCTTTCCAACCAATTCCAGTAACTGTTTAACCCTGAAAGGTTTTGGCAGCACGTATGAAGCATGGTGTTCCTTCAGTTTGTCATCAGTTATTTCTGATCCCCAACCTGTTACTACCGCAACCGGTATATTACCATTAAATTTCTCATGAATCTTTTCAGAAAGCTGCCATCCATTCATATTTGGCATACCAACATCTGTAATGACAAAATCGTAGTCGCTACCGGAAAGCAGAGCCAATGCCTCACTACCTGATTCAACTACTTGTCCTGTCATTCCAATTGTGGTGATCATTTCGCTTGCGATATCACGAATATTCTGGTCATCATCAACCCATAAAATTTTTAGCTTGCCCTCCGGTTTGTTCGCCTCATTCAAATTGATTTCTCCCTCCTCCCCAAAAATTACCGGCAGTTTTATTTCAAAGGTAGTTCCCTCACCGGGCATAGTCGATTTAATTTTTATATCACCGCCATGATCTTTCATTACCTTATATACACCGCTTAATCCTATACCTCTGCCAACCTCAAACCCTTTTGTTGTAAAAAACGGAATAAACGATCTTTCGGCAATTTCTGGTGACATACCTTTTCCATTATCCTTGAGGAGTATTGTAACCCATTGCTCATCTCTGGATGCACTACAACTTATATTACCTCCATCAGGCATTGCCTCAACAGCGTTTTTCATTAAATTGTATAGCGCAGACCTGAACGCCGCCTGATTAACATTCACCATGATTGTTTCATCAATATCACACTCAACTTCAATAAACAGACCTTTTTTTTCAGCTTCATATTTCCATAAAGGTCTGGTTTGTAAAATTACATCATTTACAATTTTTACCAGTTTTACAGGTGAAAATCCTTTTGTTATATCATTGTCCGCGCCAAAACGCTGCAAGGTTTGTACTCTCCCTGCGGCGTCCTCTGAGATATCCTGCACAAGCCTTAATTTTGACTTTATCTTTTCATCCACAGTATCATCAAACAATATCAATTCCACATTACTGAATATCGCCTGAAGAGAATTGTTAAAATCATGAGCAATTGCTGAAGATGTTTGACCAATCGCGCTTAATCGCTCATTTTCCAGCCAAATTTTTAATGTTTCTTTCCTCTGCGTGATATCTCTAATGATGCCCTCAACCGCAACAATTTCACCTTCATCATTTCGGATTGGTATTTTATGCTCTTCTACATAAATAGGAATTCCATTTTTCTTTTGCCATCTGAATTCCCGGACATTCTGGAATTCAGAATCTCCTGTTAGTGTTCTGGCATATTTTTCATATTCACCCGGCATAAAAATTTTCTCAATAATCTGTGGATTTTTGTAGAACTCTTCAGGTTGATGGCCGGTGAGATCAAATACAGATGGACTAACATAAGTGAATTTCCTTACGGGCACATAATCAAAACGGAAAATGGTATCCATCGCGTTTTCGCTTAGTCTGCGGAAACGTTCTTCACTCTCTTTAAGCTTGGCTAGAGAAACTTTATTCTTGCGGTGCTCAAGTAAAATTGTACCGATAATTAATGTTGCGATCGGAAACGCGCCAAGTACGGTTGGAGTAATAATTTTCAAGGTTTGCGCAATATCATCCCAAGGCAGACTGAGCATAAGGAGAAGCATCTGAAGGTGTACTATTATTCCAAGCAGATATAATCCGCCTAATGAGAGATAATCCTTTTGTTTTTTTTCAAGGTATCGGTAAAACAAAAATCCGGTGATTGCCGAAAAGGATATAATCAAAACTCCGGTAAGTGCTCCTGCCCCCCCTAACCAGACCCTGTATATTACTGCCATTATCGCGGAGATAAAACCGGAGACCGGCCCAAAAAAAAGAGTTACCAGACTTATAACTACTGATCTTCCGTCAAAAATCAGTCCCTCCCGCAATACGAAAGGATACATCATTCCAATAATAGCGAATGTACCAAACAAAAATCCCTGCACTACTTTACCTGGTAAAGAGTTACGAGAAAACCTTTCGTCCGCGTATCCGGAGAAAATACTCAGGGATATCAAAACCGATAAATTGTAAATCAGATCAAGTATCATCTAAAACATAAAACCCAAACAAATCAGCGATAATTAAAGTAATATATCTTTTTAATATTGAACTTGCAAACTTCCATGTACGCTAAATTTTGCATAAAAATTGTGCTACATGTAACATTTTTATTCCCACCTTCGTCTTTATGGATAGAACGTTAAAATTGATGGACATGTTAAAAGAAAATTTATTCAAAACATTAGTCAGAAAGCATAAAGTGAGTGTATTCAAGTTCGCGAGATATTTGCTTTCAGATACACTGGATGCTGAAGACGCGACCCTGGAAGTTATGTTGAAGCTCTGGAGTAATATCGGTACGATAAATCCATTGGCTTACAAATCCTGGCTTATGAAAACAACATATAACATGTGCGTTGACTTCAGACGAAAAAAGAAAATTGAAATATTGACTGATCACACAACGGAAGGAGATTTAGAAAATTTTACTGATGAAGAGGATAATTCCCCTGCCGCAACGGGAGAAAATAATGAGCTCGGGACAATTATTTCTCATAAGATTTCACTTCTTCCTGAACAGCAGCGTTCAGTTTTTGTTCTTTACCAGATTGAAGGGTTCAAGTATCGGGAGATCTCAAAAATTACCGGTATTCCCCTTAACAGTGTTAAAGTGAATTTATTACGGGCAAGAAAAAAATTACAACTTTTACTGAAGGATTATTATGAAGGGCGACAGGCAATTTAAAAAATATAACGAGGAACTGATAATTCGCGGGGCATATGGCGAATTGAATTTCTTCGAAAAAAGGAAGCTGAAAAAAATGTTACACGATGCTCCTGAACTTGTTGAGGTTTACAATGAGTACAAAAAAAGTGCTGATACTATTAAACACGATAACTCAGAATCACTATCTAATGATTTTGAAAATAAACTCTATCGCAAAACAGGAATAGAGAATAAAACAGGATCAACACTTTTTGAGGATTTCCTATTTGTGCTCGTTAATAAACCAATTAAATTTTCGGCGGCTTTTTCGGTAATACTTGTTATAGTTCTCACCTCTATATTTACAGATCTGAGGCTTCAGGAAAGAGAATATACCGATTCCGAGATTTTAGCCGCGAACAAGGAAGCGTCCGAAGTTTTACTTCTGGTGAGCAAAGTTTTTAACGAAACAAGAGAAGAGTTCGCTGAAGGTGTTCTTAAATCAAGGGTTGCGCGCCCCCTGCAAAAAGGAATAGGAATAGTAAATACAATTTTAACCAATGGAGATAAAAATGAAAAAAGTAATCTTTAACATAATGCTAGTGATCTTCTTTGCGTCTGCTGTTACACTTTCTGCGCAAAAGGACTACAAATCGAAGCCAGGTTATTTCAATTTTGAAAAATTCGCCAGTCATAGCGAAGATGACCTGATGACAGAAGTTTTTCTCGAATCAAAATTATTGAAAATGGCTGCCAAAGTTACCGGTGAGAAAGAGCAGGACCTTTCTGATGTGATTGCAGGTCTTGAACTTATTTCGGTTCGAATCTATTCGGTAAAGGCAGATGATACAAAGGGTTATTACGGTAAAATTGAGTCGATGGATAAAGACCTCAAAAGTAATGACTGGGATCGTATTGTTATGACAAGAGATGACGGCGATTACGCAAACGTTTATGTAAAAACAAAAGATGATCTTATTGTCGGACTCGTAGTTGTAGCAATGGACGATGCTTCCGGTTCAAATGAAGGTGAAATCGTCTATGTAAATATTGTTGGTGATATCGATCTAAGTAAAATTGGTAAACTATCATCCAGATTTGATATCCCGAATCTTGATAAAGTTGACAGACGACATGACAACCATGAGTATAAAGATGAAAAATAAAAAATATTTAACCGTGATCCTGCTGGGAGTAATGCTTGTTACTCTCAGCGGTTGTATTGGTGTAAACCGAAATTTTAAGCAGGTTAGAAGTCATGTTCTTTCAAATGTTGAAGGCAGTTTTAAGAAAGAAGCCGAATTCAGAGTGGGTAAAGGACTTATAACTCTTGCCGGAATGTTCGTTTCATTCGCCGAAAATGAAACCGAGGTTGATGTAAAAGGAATTCTTCGTAACCTTGATCGTGTGCAGGTTGGAATTTACAAAAACCGCAATAGTGAAAGAATTGATTTTTCACGAGCAGGTTTAGTTTCCCTTTGTGAAATTATGGAAGACCGAGGAATGTACTACATCGTGCGTTCTATTGATAATGATGAACTTACCGGTGTTTTCCTTCACGATAATGATACTGATGAAATACGGGATATGTATGTTGTGCATTTTGATCAGCGCGAACTTGTAATTGTTGAGATCAAAGGTGACCTCGATGATATTATTGCAATTGCCCTCCAGGAAGCAAACCACAGAATTGATTTTACGGAATCTGTAGCAAAAATTGATTAACCACTACAACCTTTCACCCAATCCATAGTCTAAATAAATAAATCAATTACTCCGGATTGGGTGGAAGATGAAATTCAATTTCCCCCATGGTAAAACGAAACTTTTTTAAAGCAGATACGTCTCTTATTTTACCTTTGTGTAAGTTCTCCGGAAATAATTTAGCACTAATCATACAGGGGGAGTATGAAACAGTATATACTCGTTTTTTTCTTCATCAGTGCGCTCGTGGCAGGCGCGGTAAAACCTCAGCATGTTGAGGCAGTCAAATTAAAAGAACCGATCAAAGTTGATGGATTGTTAACTGAAAAACAGTGGAACGGTAACGCGATAACCAACTTTGTTCAGAGAGATCCCGTTGAAGGGCAGCCCGCAAGTGAAAAAACGGCAGTATGGGTTGCATACGACAATGAACATCTTTACATAGCGGCAAAACTTTTCGATAATAACCCCGATTCAATTGATCAAACTGTTGCGCGACGCGACAACTATGTAAATTCCGACTGGTTTTATGTTTACCTGGATCCGCACAGGGATAAACGTACTGGTAACTTTTTTGCGGTTAACGCCGGTGGTTCAAAGATGGATGGAGTTCTCTATAATGATAGCTGGAATGACGATTCATGGGATGGTATATGGGATGCGGAGGTCTCGGTTTCTGATGAAGGCTGGGCGTTTGAGATGAGAATCCCGTTTTCGCAGCTTCGTTTTAAAGACCGTGAAGATATGGTCTGGGGTATCAACTTTAACAGGGATATCAAACGTAAGAATGAGATGAACTACTATGTGATGGTACCAAAAACCGAAAGTGGTTTCGTTTCACATTTCGCGGAATTGAAAGGACTGAAAGGTATAAAACCAAAACAGCGTTTTGAGATGCTTCCATACGTGGTTCAAAAAGCGCAGTTTCTTAAACATGATAATAATGATCCGTTTTACAAATCGAATATGTATAATACCTCCTTTGGTGCTGACTTCAAGGTGGGTATAGGGAGTAACCTTAATCTTGACGCTACTATCAATCCCGATTTCGGACAAGTTGAAGTTGACCCGGCAGTGTTAAATCTTTCCGCGTTTGAAACATTTTTTAGTGAAAAAAGACCTTTCTTTATTGAAGGCTCAAACATATTTGGATTTGGGTATGGCGGCGCTAACAGTAACTGGAATTTTAACTTTGGAACACCCGAGTTATTTTACTCACGCCGTATTGGAAGACAGCCGCAGATCTGGAGCGACACCAATGATGACGAATTTGTTGATCGCCCCACAGAAACAAGAATTCTTGGCGCGCTAAAACTCACAGGTAAACTCGATAGCAGAACTTCTCTCGGAGTACTTTCTGCCGCTACACAAAAAATGCACAACACAATACAGGGACCATCATCCTCTCGCGAAGAAGCAATAGAGCCATTTACTCATTATGGTGTTGTGAGATCCCGTCGGGAATTTGATGAAGGGAGACACGCTGTTGGTGTAATTTTCACAGCAGTTAACAGAAACCTCGATACGCCCGAGTTTGAGGATAACCTTGCGGAACAGGCATATACTCTTGGTTTTGACGGCTGGACAACACTTGATGATGATGATACTTATGTTATTACGGGTAGCCTGATTGGTTCTTCTGTTAGCGGTTCGCAAAACTTTATGACTTCATTGCAGGAACGTCCATACCGATATCTGCAAAGACCGGACGCAACATATATGAAACTGGACCCTAACAGAACTTCATTACAAGGTATGTATGGTCGTGTTGCATTAAATAAACAAAAAGGGAATTTTTATTTTAACTCCGCTCTGGGATTTATAACGCCGGGCTTCGAAAATAATGATCTCGGGTTTCAGTGGATGGCTGACAGGATCAATGGTTCTGTGGTAACCGGTTATAAGTGGTATGAATCTGATGGTTTGTTTCGCAGAAAAAACTTTTTCATCGCAAAATTCAATACTCTCAATTTTGAAGGTAAAAACCTGTCTAATGGTATGTACGGAAGATACTGGGGACAGTTTGAGAACTATTGGGAAGCATTTATAATGTTTGACCACAGTTTTGGTAATTATTCAACCTCCTTTACCCGTGGTGGTCCACTCGCCAAATTTGGTTCAAGCAGCTATATTTATGCCTTTGTATCTACAGATAGCCGCAAGGATTGGCGAATAGAACCGCAAATATCCTATGGAACAAATAAATATGGTTCGATGGATTACGAATTTGAGATTGATTTTACATGGAAACCCAAATCCAATCTATCCATTTCTTTTGGTCCGGGCTACAGTTTCAACCTGGCAAAGATGCAATGGGTTGGTGCTTTCGATGATGTTACAGAAATTTACACATACGGCAAAAGATATGTATTTGCCGAACTGACACAAAAAACGATCAGCGCAAATATCAGAATCAACTGGAGTTTTACACCCGATATATCACTTCAATGGTTTGTTCAGCCTTTCTTCACAGCGGGTGATTATAATAATTTCAAACAGTTCGCTCGTCCTTCAGATGATAAATATACCGTTTATGGCGATAAAGTAGTTTATGATGAAGCGAATGAAGAATATTTCATTGATCCCGATGGTGCAGGGCCTTCTGCCGGATTCACAATTTCCGAACCTGATTTTAACTTCAAATCAATACGTAGCAATATGGTATTGAGATGGGAAGTGCTCCCGGGATCAATCTTCTATCTCGTCTGGACTCATGATAAAACAAACTTTCAGGATCCGGGCGATTTCAAACCTGGCAGAGATTTCAATAATCTTATGTCGGCGCGACCCGATAACATTTTCCTCGCAAAATTCTCCTACTGGTTGGATATTTAGTCAAGATTACTTTCTTTAATACCCTGAAAGATTTTTTCTTTCGGGGTTTATTAATTTATGGGAGTAATTGTGAAAATCGAAAACCGTATAACTTCACTTTTTGATATTAAGTACCCCGTTATTCAGGGGGGAATGGTTTGGGTTTCCGGCTGGAAACTCGCTTCTGCTGTATCAAACGCAGGCGGACTGGGACTTATTGGCGCCGGAAGTATGAAACCGGAGCTTCTAAAGGAACATATCACCAAATGTAAAGCCGCGACAGATAAACCATTTGGTGTTAATCTTCCACTTTTAAGAGGTGATATCGCCGACTTGCTTGCCGTTACAATAGATGAAGGCGTGAAAATAGTTTTCACTTCGGCAGGTCATCCGGGCAGGCACATCGAACCATTGAAAAAAGCGGGATGTAGTGTTGTTCATGTTGTTTCGAATGTAAAACAGGGCTTAAAATCGCAAACGGTCGGGTGTGACGCTGTTGTGGGTGAAGGATTTGAAGCCGGAGGGCATAATGGTCCGGATGAAATTACAACCCTCTGCCTTACTCCACAACTGAAAGACGCGCTTGATATTCCGGTAATTGCCGCAGGTGGAATTGGCGATGGAAGAGCGATTCTTGCCGCGATGGCACTCGGGGCTGAGGGAGTACAGATTGGTACACGTTTTGCCGCTACGGTTGAATCTTCAGCGCATGAAATATACAAACAGAAAATTGTTGATGCCGCTGATAATGAAACGGTGCTTGTAATGAAACAACTTGGAATGGCTCGTTTATTCAAGAATGAGTTTAGTAATGACGCAATACTCGCGGAGTACTCAGGAATGGATAAGGAAGAACTGAGAGAGTTGCTTGGATCAAAACGAGAAAGACTCGGTATTTTTGAAGGTGATGCTGAACAGGGTATGATGGAAGCCGGACAAGTATCTGGATTGATAAAAGATATTCCAACTGTGAAAGACCTGTTTGAACGTATGATCAAAGAATATGATGATGCTTTAAATTCAGTTCAATAGAAATTTCGCGGGAGTATCACCTCCCGCCGAATAATTTTTTATCACTCATCAAATTGACTTAACTTTCAGGATTTTAATAAAATTTATTACACTGAAAATTCTTAAATGCATATCAATAGTTTATCAGGGAAGCGGTAATGTAAAAGTAAACTGAGAGCCTTTCCCTTCTTCACTGGATACAGAGATGGTCCCTTCGTTCTTCTCCACCAGTTCCTTGCACAGAATTAGTCCCAAGCCGGTACCGGTCTCCTGAGCTGTTCCCACAGTAGAATAGGAAGTGGTAATTTTGAATAACTTCTCTATATCAGCTTTTCTAATACCAACGCCGGTATCAGCAACACTGATATTAACGTGATTACCAATAGTTTTTGATTTTATAGTCACCTTGCCACCATCAGGGGTAAATTTTATCGCGTTTGAAACCAGATTGCGTAGTACAGTGAACAACATATTCATGTCGGCGTAAACTTCCGTCTCCTCATCTATTTCAGCTGAAAGTGTTATCGATTTATTTAACGCGGTATCTCTGAACAATTCTATTACCTTGGCGGCAGAATCATGAAGTAGAACTTTTTCGGGATGGAATTTTCGTCTTCCCGTCTGAATTCGTGACCACTCAAGCAGATTTTCAAGAAGCTCATAAACATTTTTGGCAACCGTATTGATATTCTGTGAATACTCTCTTATTTCTTCTTCGGATAGTTCATCAAAATCCTCCACGAGAAAATCGGAATATCCCAACAACGCGGAGAATGGTGATTTAAGATCGTGCGCGATAATAGAAAAGAATTTATCTTTATTGGCGTTCAGGTTTTTAAGTTCTTCAGTATAGCTTTTTACTTTTTCATCATTCTGCTTCTGCTGAGTTACATCGAAGGCAGTTCCCAATATGGCCGGTTTATCATTATAATCAATTGGGGATGCCGAGAAAATAACAAACTTACGGTCATCGGTGTTTGTAACAAGGCACATTTCAAGATTGTGGAGCGACTTTTTTTGTCGGAATAATTCGATTGCAATCTGGTTAGCAACACTCTTATATTCTGGGGCGATCAGCTTTAATAGAGATTTGTTCTTCAATACATTTGAATTGTAACCTAAAATCTTCTCGCCCGCGGGGTTGATGTAAACAAACTTTTTATTCTGCACAATGAAAATCGCCGAGGCTGCCAGTTCGGTCAGTTTCTTAAACTTAACCTCACTTTGATGTCGGGCGTGTTCACCTTTCAGAAGCTGTGTGATGTTCTCAATCAGAACAATAACACCTTCAGTTTTATTATTTTTGTCTACGATAGTTTCGGCTCTGATCTTCCCGGTTATGATTTCACCATCTATCGTTTCGAAATCGAGCAAATATGCCGGGATTGATTTACCTAAAAGTCGCTGAGTAAAATTCTTTACGATTTTTGCTTTACTTTGGGGCGGGATAAATTCCATCGAAAGCATATACCTTCCTATTACATCCTCACGATCGTAGCCAAGCCATTCATTCAATCTGTTATTTATTTCAATTATTTTACCCTTTTTGTCGAGAATTACAATAGCCTCGGGGGTAAGATTAAAGATGCTTTTGTATAACCTGTTTGAGGAGAGTAGATTATCCTTCTCTGCTTTTAGTTTGGTCAGTTCAGTTTTGAGTTGTGCTTGCTCAACTGAATTCAAATTGTTCTCATCGTAATTTTCACGCATCCACGATTTCCGGGTCTAATTCCTTGGCGACAAAAATATACTTCATTATTAAAATAATTTAATTTTAATATATTTCGCTCAATTATCAAATTTTATAGCTCTTTAAAATAAAATTTATCTTCATTCGTATACATAGTTGATTGATAAAATTTTCCGGTTAAACGATTGCAAACTGTAAAAAAAGAATTATTTGAAAAATTTGTTTACTCGCACAAAGACAAGATCTATGGTTATATTTTCAGAATGTGCGGAAATCGAGAATCTGCGGACGATCTGTTTCAGGAAACTTTGTTCAAAATATGGAACAATTTTCCGGCTAAACCTGAAACTGCCAAATTAAGAAGCTGGTGTTTTACAATCGCGCATAACACAATCGTTGACCATCTGAAAAGCAAAAAAGCTACTACGGAATATGATGAAACTTTCGCGCAACGGAACACTAATTCCGGCAATCCGGCAGAGGTGCTAATAGGACTTGAAACAAGTGAGAATATTGAGAAAATAGTTAAAAAGCTGCCACCGAAACAAAAACGTGCCTTGATACTGCGCGTGAATGGAGGCCTGAAATACAGAGAAATCGCGGAAGTGATGCAGGAGCCGCTCAATTCGGTATTGTCACATATTAACTACGCATTGAAAAAAATCAGGAAGGAATTGGAGGAAATCAATGCTGCCTGAATCATTAAAAAAAGAATTTGAAGAAATTGTACTCCTCTATATCTCGGATGAACTTTCCTTAACCGAGAAAAAATATTGGGATGACCTGGTACAAACACATCCTGAATTAAAAAAATTGATGGAGGAATATGAAAGTCTGGTTGACATTTCAAATGAACTGCCCGTGGTTAAAGTTGATAACGATCTTGTCAATTCTACATTGGAAAAAATCGTACAGCGGGAAGAACGTAAACTTTTTGTTAAACTAAAGGAAATAGTATCACGCTTCGAGTTTAAACCCGCATTGAGGTTTGCAATTGTGATTCTATTCTTTGCTACAGGCTTACTGATTGTACACAACAGCGATACCAACAATAATGATGAAATTGAAGCGTTACTCGATTGGGAAGGTAATTCATTTACCGAGAAGATCGAGTCGCTCGACAATAAAATTGAATTGATTGAAGCAATTGACAAGGGGCTGACCTACGAAAAACCATGGAATGAGAAGATAAATAACATCGATGAAAGAATTAAATATTCATCGGGGGAACAAATTTTGGAAATAAATCAAAGTTTTATAAGAAATCTTTCGGAGTAAAAAATGAAAAAAATTGTATTTGTATTAATTGTAACGCTGAGTGTTTTTGCGTTCGCTCAATCTACGGGAAGTATACGTGGTACTGTAAAAAACGCGACATCACTTGAGCCTGTTCCTGCTGCCAATATCGTTATTGAGTCATTAAGCAAAGGCGCGGCATCCGATCCGAACGGGAAGTATATCATAACAAAAATAAAACCGGGTACTTACACAGTAAAAGTTACAGGTCTGGGATACAAAGATGTATTGCTGGAAAATATTGTAATTAAAGCCGGTGAAACCACTCAACTTGATCCTCTCCTCACCACCAGAGTTCCTTTTCCCGATACAAAGCCGGAAGTGTGGTCTATATACAATGGTGAATTGGATGGAAAATTCAAAAAACAACTGGATGAAATAAAAGCTCTCGATACTAAAAAATATCAGGCTCTGCTTAGGAAAACTTATTTCAACAGATTAAGATTCCGAGGGAATGATCCATTCAAAATATATCTCTCCGAAATAAATGATGAAATAATGGAAATGGAACTTCAATCTGAAAAACTCGCCCTTGAATATAAAAACGCGAAAAGTAGTGAAAAATCTGCAATAAAAGAGAAGCTGAACGACTTGCTGAACGACTTGTTCGCCAAGCGAGAAAAATTGAAACAGAACGAGGTCGATGAACTGACCAAGGAGTTGGAAGAGCTGAAATCTTCCCTGGAATTAAGAAAGAAAAAGAAAGATACAATTATAGAAAGACGACTGGAGGAACTCCTGGGGAATGGCGAAATTTTCGATTGGTAGGTGTTTACAGAAATATTATACCGAACAAAATTTATTTAAGGAGGGTCAATAATCCTCCTCTTTATTTGGAACATTCAAAAAATCATGATTTTGGTTCCTGGTGATTGAACCGTTCAACCCCGCTTTACGGGGCATGCAAAAGCTCAGGACAAAGTTTATCGAACCACAGGGACCTTTTATTTATCATACCCTCGAATCCGCGTTGGGTAAAGGGTATCCGGTTTTACATCGTAGATTTCCAATCAAGTTGGAAATGACAATCCTTAAAGTTTGTCATGCTCGACCCCGATCGGGCATCCAGTTTTTGATTTTCTTTTTAGACAGATGACTGGCGACCTACGACCATAAAAGGTGTCCGAGGCTCTCGCCTGTCCCGCAACGCGGGGAAGACCCGTCAATACCAGCCTCACCCACATTGCCCGGCCCTTCGACGCGGCTCAGGAACCTTATATTTGTCATGCCCGAGTTTACCCAACTTAGGTGGGCTCGATCGGGCATGCAGTTCTTTAAAATAAAAAGGGATGGTCGGTGACCATCCCCTACGAAAATATTTATGTTTTCCTTCGTAAAGACGCACTATGGTTCCCCGTGAGCGGGGGTACGCCTCTACGTTTAACTGTCGACCGCCCTTCGACCATGCTCAGGAACCGTCGACTTAATAGTCTCAACTTTGTACTAACCACTTAGTACTCAGTACTATTTTATTTCATCAACATCATTTCATATAAGATTGTAAAGACGGCATATGGTTCCCCGCGAGCGGGGCAGGCAGAGTGCCTCACCAACCTAATGCCGTCTTTACCACTATGCACTCAGTACTTCGTACTCAGCACTATATTATTTATAGTTAGTATCATATGATACCCAAAGGAATAATGATTAGTTTTTAACTAAAAATTAT
>BQMY01000097.1 GCA_022181065.1 Melioribacteraceae bacterium
TCGAGTCCTACTCGTGGAGCAACCAGAACCCGGCTTGATTTTTTCTCTCCGGGTTTTTTGTTTTTGAGGGAAAACAAAAAATGGAATACTCTCTTTATATACTCCAATCCTTAAATCACAACAAGTTTTATGTTGGTATATCCAGCAATCCAGAGCGCCGGCTTGAATTTCATAACACAATAGAAAAAGGATTTACTTCGAGATATAGACCATGGAGGATAGTTTTCGTAAAGAAATGCGATAGCAAATCAACTGCTCTGCAACTAGAGCGAAAAGTAAAATCATGGAAGAGCAAAAAGATGATTCAAAAACTTATCGATAAAGAAATTAGTTTATGACCATGTGGCTGTTATTCCGACCTGTCGGAATGTAGGTCCTCGAGTCCTACTCGTGGAGCAACCAGAACCCGGCTTGATTTTTTCTCTCCGGGTTTTTTGTTTTTGAGGGAAAACAAAAAATGGAATACTCTCTTTATATACTCCAATCCTTAAATCACAACAAGTTTTATGTTGGTATATCCAGCAATCCAGAGCGCCGTCTTGAATTTCATAACACGATAGAAAAAGGATTTACTTCGAGATATAGACCATGGAGGATAGTTTTCGTAAAGAAATGCGATAGCAAATCAACTGCTCTGCAACTAGAGCGAAAAGTAAAATCATGGAAGAGCAAAAAGATGATTCAAAAACTTATCGATAACGAAATTAGCTTATGACCATGCGGCTGTTATTCCGACCTGTCGGAATGTAGGTCCTCGAGTCCTACTCTTGGAGCAATCAGAACCCGGCTTGATTTTTTCTCTCCGGGTTTTTTGTTTTTGAGGGAAAACAAAAAAGTATCTTATTTATCATTTGTTCGAATAGCATAAGATGCATCAAAATGGTATGTCCTATCCATCACTCCACCTAAGGCAGAAAAATTTCGCAGGAATGACAATGCAAAATAGTTTCGCTCTCATGTGACTCAGCCTGCCTGTCTCTGGCACGGGAGAGGTTTGACACGGCGAATAAGGGTGAAGTAGAGTAAAACCTTTAAAATAAAAAGGGATGGTCAGCGACCATCCCCGGTGAAAATATTTATGTTTTTCCTGAAGCGGACGGGGGTTCGAGCCCTTCGAGTGCCTCAGGGACCGCCTCACCAACCTAATGCCGTCTTTACCACTATGCACTCAGTACTTCGTACTCAGCACTACTTATTTCATCAGCATCATTTTTTTGGTGTCAACGAAATTACTTCCGTCTACTCCCAAAGCTGTGATTGAGTAGATATACATTCCACTTGACAGCTCACCCGCGTTGAAGTCAACTTTATGAAGACCTACACTGTAACTTCGGGATACTACGTCTTTTACCTTCTGTCCCAACATATTGTACAAGGTTACTGTTACCTTACTATCTACAGGTACAGCAAACTTGATCCTTGTACTCGGGTTAAACGGGTTTGGATAGTTCTGACCCAGACTGTATTCTGTTGGTACAAAATCTACCTCTACAGCGTCACTGTAGCTTGATGTTCCATCAAAGTCAACCTGACGTAATCTGTAGTAGTATGTACCTGATACCGCATGATGATCTGTGAAGGTATAGCTCTGTTTTTCACTTGTGGTTCCGTTACCATCCATGTAGCCTACTTTTGTGAATGACTCTCCGTCTTCACTTCTTTCTACTTCAAATCCCTTGTTGTTGGTCTCTGTGGCTGTTTCCCATGCCAACTGTATTGTTTCACCCACCACATTAGCAGCGAATGAGGATAGCTCTACAGGGATTGGAGCGTTGTAGTCAACAATAAGTTTTAGTTCTGTAAGTGATGTATTTGTTACCACTACCTGACCACCACCTTCGTTTACTACTTCATTTACAAGTACTCCACCAAAAGGATCCTGTACTGTCATTGTTACTGTACCCGGTATTTCAGGGATATCTACATCAAGAGTCATAGATGTTCCACCGTCACCAAGCTGATACTTGAGTGTGTAGGTAACCTGACCTGTATAGTTGTTATCACCTGTACGGTAGTCAGCAGGAGAACCTGTTGTACCGTCAGGAAGTATCATACGAGCGTCATATACACCTGCAGGTGGAAGTGGGGGCAGTTCTGTTTCGCCAAGGTCACTATCGATACCATCTGTAGCAGCAGGATCGATACCTAGCATAAGTCCGTATGAACCTGCGGCACCATCGGCAGTAGCAACACTGATTGTGTATAGCGCGTCTGCGTTTGGTGATTCCATTTCAGTGTCGTTACCTTTTTTAGCTACAGGCATCATTACCATTTCACCATCGGCTGATGCTTTAACCCAGTAACCTTCACCAGGATATAGTTCATCCGCTATTGAGTAGCCATTGTCATATCCGTAGAATACCGAAGCAATAATTCCCGCGGGATTTGTTACTATTTCATCCGCGTTAACCATTGTTTCAAATGGACCAACTATGTTCCATCCTTCGTTAAGCGCTATGTTTATATGATCAGGCATACCTGTCATCATGTGTGTTCCACCATCGTCGAACTTCAACCAGTAACCGGCTCCCATCGCGAGTTCTTCCATTGTTGTATAGCCGTTATCAAATCCGTATGCCGGTGATACAGCGTCAGGGAACAACACTGATACACCCATATCTGGAGCGTGTACCGGAACTGAAAGGATGTTCCAGCCCTGAGATATAGTCATCTCTACGTTCATCATTTCAGAGTAAACGATAAGAAGTGATGTAATAGAGCTGTTTGTTACTTCGTACATATCGGTTGATTTCATATCAACGTTGACAATTGATCCGCCGAACGGATCCTGCAGATAGAAACTACCTTCAGGAAGTACGGTGTTATCCCAGCTGATGGTTACAGGATATCCATCTGTGCCTGTCTGGAACTGAAGTGTCCATGTAACTTCATCTTGTCCGAGAGGACGAATATCTGCAAGTGATGCTATATTGCCTGGTAGTACAAAACGTGAATCGAATACACCTGCAGGAGGTACAGGAGGTAGTTCAAACTCACCAAGGTCACTATCTATTCCATCTGTCGCGTTCGCGTCGCAGCCAAATGACATATCAAGACCATTTTTCATTCCGCCAGCATCCATTACGTTTACATCAACGATATAACCTTCCGGTCCGCCTTGTCCAACTTGCATACTTACAGGAACAACGATCATCGGGTTATTCGGATCATTACTGGTGATTTCCATATCCATTGAATACTGACCTTCTTCAAGACCATCACTATTCAATTCAAGGATAACAGCAACTTGCTGACCATTATACAGTGTACCACCCTGGTTGCCGATTGCGAGCCAATCTGGTTCGGCTGAAATTTGCAATGCTTTTTCAGCGGTAACATATGATGAATTGTACGATACCTGAAGTCCGTCATCTCCACCATTGTTTTCAATACCGATAGTTGCGGATGTAACATCAAGATCAACAGAGTTGTAATAAACCTGGATTTTACCATTTTTATTCAAGACATACTGGAAGGTGATGGCACCGGTGCCAAAATATTTTTTCCAGTTGGTGAATTGAACAATAAATCTGTTAGCTTCAGCTTTGTAATATACTGTCCCTTCGTCACCATCCATATCATCCCAGAAGCCCGCGATCATATTATTGGGAACGTCTGAGTTTGGTATATCATCATTTGAATATGTGTTTTCGTTAAAGTCGTTGAATGTAATAAAACCGTTACTGGAGAAATAGACTGAAGTCTGAACTTCACCGTAAAATTTGAAATCAAATCCCAAATCGTATGGACCGGCTTTACCTTCATCCAATGGATCGAAAGTACCTGTTGGCGCCCAGTCAGTAACAGCTGTACCGGTTGAGGAAATATCTTCCCAAACATACTCGGGACCGTTTGGCTCATCGCTGTCTATCCATTCATAGCCAAAAAGGTCAGGTCCGCCAAAACCTTTGAATGAACCACCTTTAACTTCAACAGGCGCGTCTTTGGTGCCTGCATCTGTTGCGAGGTTTTTATTCACGAGAACTAATCTTGCGCTTACATTTTCAGGGAAAGTATTGTTGGTAAGTTCAATTTCGTAATCGAGAGTTGAGTTTCCGGTTGAAATATTTGAAACAGTTACTGTTTCTTCCTGAGTATCGTTTTGAGGCATATTCACACTAACTGACGTTGGGTTAACATCAATCAATGGGGCGCCGTAAGTGACACCGTTTACCACGTTTGACATTTCGGAAGCGTTATTCCAAACGTCCATTGCTTTTATTGCAAACCAGTATTCGGTACCCATTTCAAGCTCTTCAACGAGGAAGTCTTTTGCGACACCGGCTGAATCACTGTTGCCGCCGTAGATAATTGAAGGCGCGTTGTTAAAGTCATCTTCATTAACAATCTGAGTAGTTGAGTAACGGATATCGTAAGAAGTTACACCACCGATTGTTGAATCGTAAGGAGCAGTCCAGAATAATTCAAGAGAATTTGATGTAGCTTCACCAACCGCAAGGTCTGTTACAGGTTCAGGAGGAGTATTATCGGGAGGAATCTGCTGAACTGTCGGAAGTGAAGGATCACCCATCAGGTTATACATTTCAAGGTATCTGAGAAGTGTTTGTCCCGAAGTAACAACACCGCCATAATAGTTGACAAGACCAACTTTACCGATATCCATCATAGGAGTAATTCTGGTCATATCATCTTCGTACCATCCTCTTACAATTTCTTTTTCGAGGATATCGTCTTCATCCCAATATGAGTTTACAGAAGAACCATAAAAACCTGATGCGCCATTTTCTGTTCTCAACCAGGTTTCACCGAAACATTCACCTGTTTCGAACTGACCGGTAACACAAGCAAAAGAGAATACAAAAGAATAAACGGTGTTATTCAAGGCTTCTACCTGATCCTGGGTAAGCTGAGGACCATCCGCCCAGTAAGTAACCGCGCCGTGTCCTGAATAAATCGCGAAAATCTGGTCTTCATTAAGGGTGTTTATCAAATCTTCTGTTGTTGCGTTGTATGTAACCTGATACAATTTTGTGTTTTCATATCCTGCTGGAACAAAATAATTATCAATAACATAATTATGTGTTCCTTCTGAAATACTATAATTATCTACTGATGCCATAAAGCAATTTTGCTTTGTGAAAGTAGCGATATAGTTTTCCATATAAACGTTTTTGTTGATAGCGTTCGCAAGTTCAGTGGCATTAGTAACTGAAAAACGACCAATAAATAAATCAGCGAAATAGTCATCACCTTCAAGCTGGGCATAGTTAAGGTCAGTTGTAGGAGAACCCGCGCCTGTACCTGTCCACGCCGGAACAACATTCACATCACCAACAAGGAGTACAAATTCTGGTCTTTCCAGAGCGTTATTGTACATATCAGCGATGTAAGTTTTTATTGCTGAATTTGAGGTACCACATTCGGTAGTAGTGACAACAGATACATTATATCCTTTGCCTTCTTTGTGAGTTACAAATGATTCAAGACCGGCTTCAAATTCTGGAGCGGTAATAATCAAATAATTGATGCCCGCTTTTGAAGAACCTGCTTCGTAGTTAACAAATACTTTTTCGAAGTAGCTGTTATAGTTTTCTGAAAACTGACCATCATAATAAGGAGCGTCAGCGGTAATGTTGATTTCAGCGGAAGAAATTACTGAAAGTTCGTTAGCCGAAGGATTGTATGAAAAAGGATAGATAGTTACAGTAACACCCTTCACACCACCCATAACGAACGGTTCGGAAATTTCTACAAAGTTATGATTGGCAACGCCATCTGTATTGTAGTAACTTCTATTAATGGTAAACGGTCTGTCGGCAATCGGTTTATTTTTTTCCCATGGAGCCTGAAATGGATAAACTTTAGCCGAAAGTCCTGTTTTAGCCAAATTTTTAGTTTTTACTTCAAATGAGGGAATATTATCATTTTTATCTAAAGCAAGATTAAATGAAATAAGTGGAAGCGCCGGAATACCTTCGTTATATGTAACACCATATCCTGGTACTTCTATTTTGACAAAGTTTTCTCCATCAACATTTACATTTTTAAAGTCGTAGTCGGGGAGATTGAATTGCACTTTGTAACCATCGGTTACCGGGGTTAATTTTACACCATTTAGTTCGGCAGCGGAGAGGAACAAACTGGGGATCAACACCAATGCCGCAAATAGTGTAAGCAGAAACTGTTTTTTCATGAGAACTCCTAGAATTAATAAAACATTCAGACGTAACTGTCTTATATAAGTGTTAAAAAGTCACATACATCTTTAAATATAATTAATATTTGTTACTTTAACATCGTAAATTAACTTTTATCATTTATTCGACTGAATAAATATGAGTATTTTTTAAATTCACCGAATTTTTAACCGCTTTTGAGATTTCTGTTCGTCTGTTTCAATCATTATTTTATCTTTATTTAACGATTTCTCAATATCTACGGATGCCAAATTGGAAAATGACAAACTTCTTCCCGCGCTTTTCGAGCTGCTTAACAAGGATTTCGCTGTCGCAAGAAGAGATTTACCCGAAAAACGGGATTACAATCGGGAGCTTGAGGAGTTGCGGAAATTTCTTTCGGAGCGGGTGGCGATATTGATGAGCGAGGATTTCGACAGATTTGTAAACTCGCTCTACCGGATAGATATTCCCGAAAATAAAATCCGCAAAGTATTTAATGATAAAAGTAACCCCGATTTATCAGGGAAAATTGCCGATTTGATCATTGAAAGACAGTTACAGAGGGCAAAAACCCGACTTTTGTACAAGGAGGGAAAATTATGACGGTCAAGGAAGTACGGGAGTTATTCCCCCATATAGCTTCGGGGAAAATTTATTTTAATCATGCTTCTATTGGTCCTTTGAGTGTGAATGTATCAAATGCGGTAAAAGCGTATGCAGATGAAAGAAGTTCGGGCAAAATTAAAAATTATGATGATTTCCTTGTTATTGAAGAAGAGACTAAAAAATTGCTCCCCGGAATATTGGGTTGTAAACCGCAAAATATTGCCTGGATTGATAATGTGTCCAATGCCATGAATTTACTCGCGCGCGGAATTGAGTTCAAACCGGGCGACGAGATTCTCCTTTCAGATATTGAATTCCCATCCAACGTTTATCCTTTCTTAAACCTTCAGCAAAATGGTGTTAAAGTAAACTTTGTTAAATCGGAACAGGGCAAGTTACCATTTGAGTCGATTATAAAATGTGTAACTAAAAAAACAAAACTCCTTTCTATAAGCTATGTGCAATTTGTCAGTGGCTGGCGTACAGATATTAAAAAGCTGGGTGAATTTTGCAAAAAGAACGATATAATTTTCAGTGTGGATGGTATTCAGGGAGCGGGCACTTTATTTCCCGACCTTGATAATACGTATGTCGATTTTTTTACCGGTGGTTCGCAAAAATGGCTGATGGCGCTGCAGGGGCTTTCTTACTTCTATATTTCAGACAGGTTGCTGGAAAGACTTAAACAAACTTCATTAGGCTGGCTTTCGGTGAAAACAGCGTGGGAACTGCTGAATTACGATATGGAGTTAAAACCGGACGCGTCAAGATTTCAGACAGGTACACAAAACGCGCTCGGGATATTCGCGCTTAACGCTTCTCTGAAAACCTTCAATGAGTTTGGCATTCATAACATAGAAAGAAATATTCTTGAAAACACTTTATACTTCATTTCAAAACTGAATAGGATTGGAGTTAATCCGCTTCTTTCGGATTGCAATGTGGAAAACCTTTCGGGAATTGTAACGTTTCCATTTCCTAATCCTGAAGAGAACCTCGAAAAGTTAAAAAGCAGCAATATTTATGGTGAGTTGCGTGAAGGTTATCTCAGATTTTCACCACATTTTTACAATACAAAAGAAGAGATTGACATTGTAGTAAAAGCACTGTCGGGATTAACCTGAAAAATCGAAATACCATCGAACCACAACTATCAGGAGCAGAATCACTCCTTCAACCCGTGAGACCTTCCAGCCGGTTCGCATAAAGAATACAACTACGAATAACGCCCCGGTAAGCAGAGTGATGCTTCCAAATGCTGATGGAATGATTGTGAGAGGTTTAATCAATGATGCAACTCCAAGAACACCGAGGAGATTAAAAATGTCGCTACCAATTAAATTTCCGGCCGACATTCCGTGACGACCTTTGATAACCGCAACGAGTGAAGTAGCCATTTCCGGCGCTGATGTTCCCGCGGCTACAATTGTAACTCCGATAGCCCATTCGCTAACACCAAGAATTCGCGCAATTTCAGAGGCCGAATCAACAAAATAATGACCGCTTACCACAATAATTGCAGTTCCCGCGATAAATTGAAAGGAATGGTACCACTTGAAATCGCCATCATCGTGGAATTCCGCTTCGGGATCTTTGTGGACAAAAAGATAGGCAAGGTAAGCTACGAGTAAAAACAGAAATATCGCACCTTCAAACTGCGAAAGAGTCAGGTCGTACAAAAAAATGAAAAGAAGAATACTAGTTCCAATTAATACAGTTCCATCCCTGTACACCATCTTTTTTGTTGATTTCACTGTGCCAACTACAGCTACAAGTCCGAGGATAAAAAAGAGATTGAAGATATTTGATCCAACTACATTACCAACAGAAATGTCAGATTTGTCTGCCAATGCTGCCGAGACAGTCACCGCAAACTCGGGAGCCGAGGTAGCAAACGCAATAACTGTCAAGCCTATAACAAGATCGGACATTCCAAGTTTTTTCGCGATACGCGAAGCACTGAGCACTATAATATCCGCGCCTTTCCAAAGACCTATCAAGCAGACAACAAGAATTAATAATGGGAGGAGCAAATTATACCCGCACTTTTAAATTTAATTAAGACCCAATCTCTGTTTACAAAGTAATTAATTTAACAAAAAGAAGTTATTTATAGTAACGAAATCGGATAAATAAGCAAGGAGAATCGTATTTTTAAGTAGTTAAAGATTCAATATAACTATTTATTGCTGCATCAATAGAGAATTCCGCATCGTAATGTTCCGCCAATTTGCCCATCACCCTCTCAACAACAGAATCAGGACAGGAAGCACCGCTTGTTATCACTACTTTTGGAGATTTTATCCCCCCGGGTAAAGAAGAATGAACCTCTTCTTTTTTGTGAATATCATAAAATGAGATAGACCCTGTATCATCAATTTTTGATTCATCCGAAATGTAATAAACGGGGAATTTTTCCTCAAGTATCTCCACGATGTGGGTTGTGTTGGAACTGTTATAACCACCTACAACCACCGCAAAATCAGCATCAGTGTTTAACAGTTCAATGGTAGCACGCTGATTATCATTCGTCGCGTAGCACAAGGTATCTCGCGTATCAGCATAATGATGAGCGATGTTTTCCGCGCCATATTTTGTTATCATTACCTCTTTGAGATAATCAGATATTTCCTGTGTTTCGGTGGCGAGCATAGTTGTCTGGTTGACAACACCGACTTTCACCAGATGTTTATCTGCATCGAACCCCTCCGAAAACCGCCCGGCAAACATATCATAGAACTCGTTCCCCGGAATTTCACCTGTAATAAATCGCGCGAGTAATTTTGTTTCTTCCATATCTTTCACGATCACCGCGGGTGCGTTTTTTACCGTATGAGAGAATGTAGCGCGTGTTTCCTCGTGATTATATTTTCCGTGAATAACAACGGTATGATCACCCTCACCTAACTGAGCCGATTTTTTCCAAACCTTTTCCACAAACGGACAAGTAGTATTGTAAAGATATTTCTGAACACCCAACGCATTAAGCTTTTGTTCTATTTCTATGGTCGTACCGAACGCCGGAATTATAACCACATCGTCAGAGGTTAATTCGCTGAATGGTGTAATTTCATTCCCAAGTGTATCGGTGAGAAACTGCACACCATATCTTGTTAAATCTTCATTTACACCGGGGTTGTGGATCATCTCGCTTATGAGAAAAACACGTTTCCCGGGATTTTCATCAACTGCCTTGTATGCTATTTCAATGGCGTTTTCAACACCATAACAAAATCCGAAATGTCTTGCCAGATATACCGAAAAATTTCCAAATTCCAATAACGCGGGGGAATAGTCTTTCTTCCTTGGATCGTTGACTTTTCGAAGTTCTTTTATCTTATTTATCAGATTACTTTTATAGTAAACGGGGATATCAAATTTTTTCATAACTGAAGAATATCAAGTAATAATTATTATTTAACAATCAAATTAACTAAATTTTGGAAAACAAAATAACCAAACCACATATCCTTTGATATGATTTTATCAGAACAATACAAAACGATGAAAGATTTCATTTCCTCATTGCAGGATGAAATCACCGGAACACTTGGCGAAATTGACGGAAAGTCATTTAGCGAGGATTCCTGGGAGCGTCCCGGTGGCGGTGGCGGAAGAACCCGCGTAATCGAGAACGGATCAATATTTGAAAAAGGTGGCGTGAATATTTCGGATGTTCATGGTGAACTCCCTCCTGAAGCAGCTGCACAACTGAATGTAAAACCGGGTAAATTCGGGGCTACGGGTATTTCTATTGTTATACACCCCCATTCACCTAAAATCCCGACAATACACATGAACGTTCGCTATTTTGAAACTGAATCGGGCAAAGCATGGTTTGGCGGCGGGATAGATCTTACTCCATATTTCCCCTATGAAGAAGATTTTGTGTTTTTCCACAAGGTTATGTCTGATGCCTGTGAAAGTGTTATTACAGGGAGCTATCCGGCATACAAAACTCAATGTGATGAATATTTTACAATTAAACACAGAAACGAGATGAGGGGGATAGGCGGAATATTTTTCGATTATCTCGATGGTAAAAATCCTGACCACTTTGCACTGGTAAAGAGCACGGGTAATTCTTTTCTGAAAGCATATCTCCCGATCGTCAAAAAACGAAAAGCTGCACTTTTCACTGATGACGAGAAAAATTTCCAGCTACACCGAAGGGGAAGATATGTTGAATTCAATCTTGTTTATGACAGAGGAACGGTGTTCGGATTAAAAACCGGGGGAAGAATTGAATCTATTCTTATGTCATTGCCACCCGTGGTACATTACAATTACGACCCGACTTTTGAAAATGGTTCGCAGTTCGACATTATGAATCAATATTATCAACCAAAGGACTGGCTAAACTATGAATAAATATTATATCCTTACCGCCGCCATTTTCGGATTTCTGGCAGTAGCTATTGGTGCTTTTGGCGCTCACGGACTCAAAGATGTTATACCTCCCGAAAAAATGGAGACGTTTCGTACGGGTGTTTTATATCATTTGGTGCACGCGGTGGCGCTTCTTGCGATATCACTCCACGGAAATGACAAGTTCGTACCCGGTTTTATCTTTATCGCTGTTGGAATTGTGCTTTTCTCATTTTCGCTCTACATATATTCAATTACCGGTACACGTTTCCTCGCCATGATCACTCCTGTTGGAGGTTTATCCTTCCTTATCGGCTGGGTATTCACCGGAATAAGAGCATTGAGCAAAAATTAACCGTGCATTGTTGGTTCGTTTGTGAGATTTTCTACCAGTTTGGCTTCAAATTCTGATAATTCATCCAGGCGCTGTTTTACTTCTTCATTACTGTAATACGTACGAGCAATTTTTGTGAAAGTAACATAATGCCCCGCTTCGATATCCGCGAGTTCTTTGTAGAATGCCTTCAATTCCGGTTCTTCGATATGTTCAGCAAGAATCTGTAAACGTTCGCATGAACGAGCTTCAATAATTCCGGCAACGAGTAAATGATCCAGAAATCTTCCCGGTTCATTTTTTCGCACCTGAGTAAAAAGATCCCGCGCGTAAGGATCGCCGGTATCACGAGAAAGCTTTTCTCCCATCTTATCGAGGAATTTAAGCACAGAGCGGTAGTGATCAATCTCCTCTTCGATCAGATTACACATCGCAAATCCGAGATCACTTTTTTCGGGGTATTTATTTATAAGTACCATTCCGGTGTTGGCTGCTTTTTTCTCACAATGGGCGTGATCTGAAATTGTAACAAGTAAATTCGCTTTAACAGCTTCAATCCAGCCCGGATTTGTTGAATTTTTAAGACATAACATATATTTACCTCTGTTTTTATATAATTAAAACTAATAATAATCAGGACAATTATAAAACCGTTTATTTCCTGAAGTTAAGCGGTGTAAAATTCCTTGTGATTTCTGAATTGGACTATTTTAACAAAATAGGTTAAATTTAGTTTGGGATGCTGTGAAATAAACCGGTGGCTATTATGTTTGACAAAAAGAAAAAATTTATATACGATTTTAATATCAATCAGCTTAAAAAGCTTGGACCATATTTTACGATAGAAAAACTGGGTGAAGTTGATATTCATCCGGCTATTGAAACATTCGTAAATGCCGCTATTGATGATCTTATTTTTCAGGACAGGCAGCAGCTTACAGGGAATTCTATCTTCGATTATTCCGGTGACGAAATTGGTGGATATCTTGCATCGGTTGATGATATTCTGAAAAAAAGGAAGAAATTCTCGCTGAAGTTTTTTGCAGGACTAATAGAGGAAGCGATAGATTTCAACATCAATTTTATCCAGACTCCCAAGCCTGAACTGCTCACTCTAGTTTTCCAGGATAAGCAGCACATGCCGGTACAGGATATTATTCAGCGATTGAAACATCTTTATTATTACGAATATTTTAATAAGGTTATTATTTCTTTTGTCAGCAGAAAAAATATCATCGCCCTCAACAAAGATGAATTTAATGAACTTTTAACCAGAGTAGATAAATTAAGCACCGAGTCAAATCAGAAGGAAATTCTCGAAAATTTCGTAACAGCCGCTTCTTCATTTTTCAATATAGGTAATGCCGGTAAAAATGATATACCACTTGAAGCCTTCACACTCTTTATAGATGGTAAGGGTCTTCATACATACAACGAAGCGCTAAAAAACAGCATTGGTGATACTCCACAATCAGAATACGACCCGACATACTTTATCAAAATACTTAATTCCGTTGTTGAGGAGAAGGTGGAGTATGTAGCTGAAGAACCAGGTGTAAATGACATGGATACCGGGCTTGATGATTTTGAAGGAGGGGAAGTCTCAGAGGAAAAACCTGAAGAATTAACTTCATCTGTTGAAGAAATCAATGAAGAGCTTGATGAAATTCCCGAACAGGGTATTGAAGATAAGTCGGCTGCCGAAGAGATTAAAGATATAGCCCCATTTGAAGAAGGTACTGACGAGAAAGCCGAAGAGGAAGATCATTCTGTTACATCCTTTTTTGGCGCAATGCCTGATGAAGATGAAACAAATGAAACAGAAGAAGAGGATAATGAAGAATTTATTGTCGCGGATGGAATTAATCTCGACGATTTTACCGAAGTGGATGAAAATGAGGAAACTGATGATTCACCGTTAGAGGAAGAAGAGGAAAATGCCGGCAACGATGATCCCTCTTTCGAAGAAGGTGAACCTGAAGCTGAAGATTTCGCTGATATATTCGCGGGTATTTCAGAAGAGACCGAAGAACCTGTCGATGAAGAAGAATCCGCGACAGAAGAAGCAGGAATCCCGGTGGAAGCGGAAGAAAAAACCGAAACGTTCCCCGACTTTAATTTTGAAAATGAAGATTCTGTCGAAGAGAACACCGAAACTGATGAGTCTGGGACAGATAATTTATACGAAGAGGTAAAGGATGAAACCAACACTCAGGATGAACCTGAAAATGTGTTGGATGATTCAAACGGAACTTCTTTTAACGCGTCGATGGGTATAGGATTCAATGATGAAGAAGAGCAGGCTCCCCTTCCTTTAAATTCACAGGAAGTGATTGATCCTGCTGAAATTTTGGACCATCCCAATATGTCAAAGATCATAATTGAGGTTTTTGATTACGACATGGAAGAGTTCGCCGATACAATGGAATTGATCGCCCATTCAGGTTCTAAAGAGAAGGCTCTCGATATCCTTGACACCCTTTTTGAAAGAAATGGTGTAGAAAAATCCTCTAAAGAGGCACAAAATTTTATTGATATTATTTTAGAATATTTTGACTAACGACTGGAATTGATGAATGTTTGTAGATTTTGCAAAAATTGAAATAGCCTCGGGTAAAGGTGGTGACGGACGAATAGCTTTCAGAAGAGAAAAGTTTGTACCCAAAGGTGGTCCCGCCGGCGGAAATGGCGGAAATGGCGGAAATGTAATATTTGAAGCCAATGAAAATCTGGCTACTCTTCTCGATTTTAGATATTCGAGAAAATATGAAGCAGAGGATGGTCAGGAAGGTGGTACATCGTTAAAGGATGGCAAGAATGGGAAATCGGTAACGATTAAAGTTCCGGTTGGTACTGTTATAAAGGAAGCAGAAACTGATGTTATCTTATGTGATCTTGATGAAAATGGGAAGACTTTTGTCGCGGCAAAAGGTGGCAGAGGTGGAAAGGGAAACAGCAATTTCGCTACTTCAACTAATCAGGCTCCCCGCTATTCGGAAGATGGTAAACCGGCAGAAATCAAAACTGTTATTCTCGAGCTGAAATTAATTGCGGATGTAGGTCTGGTAGGTTTTCCCAACGCGGGGAAATCAACATTTATTTCTGCGGTTTCCGCGGCAAAACCGAAAATAGCCGACTACCCTTTCACAACACTGGTACCCAACCTCGGAATTGTAAATTATCACAACTACAACAGTTTTACCATTGCTGATATACCTGGTATAATTGAGGGAGCACATGAAGGAAAAGGTCTGGGTTTACGTTTTCTAAGACATATTGAGCGAACACGTTCACTTCTGATAATGATTGATGTTAATTCGGAGGATATTCAGGCAGAATATGATACACTTCTGAACGAACTTCAAAAATATAGTGAAATTCTCAGTGGCAAGGATCATCTCGTCGCGATAACAAAACTTGATACAGCCGATGAAGAGAAAAAAGCAGAAATCAAAAACCTTAAAATAAAAGGGTATGATAAACCGATATATACAATTTCATCGGTCGCGCATCTCAACCTCAATAAAATTATTGACGCGCTTTGGGAGATGATTCATAAGTGATGTGGAAAGACGACACTTATTTTCTTCCGGTGTTATTTCTTCTGTTAATTGCGACCATATTTCTTGGTCTTCTGTCGGGATCTGTAACTATAACTCCTTCCGAGATATTTAAGGTAATAAGCGGAACTTCGCAAAACAGCACCGCGCAGGGAATCATTCTTGATATACGTCTTCCCCGCGTACTGCTCGCTTTGGCAATCGGGGGGGGGCTTTCAGTTGTGGGTGCCGTATTCCAGGCGATACTCCGAAATCCACTGGCTGAACCATATATACTTGGAATATCAAGCGGAGGTACTTTTGGGGCGGTACTCTCGTTTTTGCTAGGTTTGTCACTCGTTGGAACGCAGATTTTCGCTTTTACAGGCGCATTTCTAGTTGTTATTCTGGTTTATTCGCTCGGAAAACGTTTTGGAGAACTCGATCCTAACACATTACTCCTTTCCGGTGTGATGATCGGGGCGTTTTTCTCGGCGGCAATTCTGCTTATGATGACAATGCTCGATCACTCGCTTCGCAACGCAGTATTCTGGCTTATTGGTAATATTTCCCTCGCCACACCGGGATCGGTTTACTATATACTTCCGGTATCGATAATTGTATCGCTTCTACTCGCGTTAAACAGCCATAAGTATAATCTGATAACTCTGGGAAGTGAAGAGGCAAAGCACCTGGGTTTGGATACAGGGAGATTGAAAGCCATCACATACATTTCAGGAAGCCTCCTTATTGGTGCGGTAGTTTCAGTGAGTGGTATAATTGGATTTGTCGGTTTACTCGTGCCTCACGTTTGCAGAATGCTTTTTGGTCTTGATAACCGCAAGACGATTCCTGCTTCCTTCTTCGTGGGAGGTATTTATCTTATACTTGCCGATACAATTGGAAGAACTATTATTTCGCCTGCTGAAATACCGGTAGGTGCTGTAACGGCTCTTATCGGGGCCCCCGTTTTTATATACCTCTTAAAACGTAAAATCTATCACGGTGTTATCTGATTGTTAAACGTGATATTCCCGATAGCAATTAAGTTTTAATTTGTTATATTGCAACTCTCTATTGTTGAACCGAATATTTTTTTATGAAGCGATTATACATTTCAATATTACTGGCAACATTTCAAGTCATCTACTATTTGGGTTGGGTGTCTTACTCAAATAATTCTGATATAGAAATTATTGATGAGTTTAATACACGTGATACCCGGGTATTAATGGTAGATTACGAAGAATTTGAGCCCGCTGTTCTCGAAAATTACAGTTACATCTCTCCCGATTCTCTCTCAAATAATGAACTGAAATATCAGTTTGTAACAACCTCAAATCACTTCAATTAGGATATATCGTCTAAATAAGATTATCAGCACCTCTTTGTGCATATTATTCAACCAAACGCAAAATATGCATACTATTTACACAAACATGCATTGATTTTTCCCCAAATGTGATGTGGCACACAATTTGTCATATAGCCTATCGTAAACGATTTATTTATGGAGGGGAAAATGTTCAAATTCTTACAGTTACTATCAATACTTTTTATTTCAACATCACTTTTCGCAAACGGGGTTGCAATAGTTAATTCGACAGCAGGAATTTATTTTGACCTGGTCGATACGAAAATCGAGGCATCTGTTGAAAACCAGGTTGCGGTTGTTAAATCTACACAAACGTTCAAGAATACTCTAACCTACGAAACAAAATTCAAGTACGCGTTTCCTATGCCTGAAAACGCGACTGCGACACAATTGCGCTGGCACCTCGGGGGGGAATGGTACGAAGCATCAATATCACCGGTTCCTCAGGATACTACAACACCGGGCGGTTCAGACCCGAATCAGAATCTTAAAACATACCTGGGTGACACTCCGCTATATTTCGCGATTGAAGATAAGATAATGCCCGATTCTTCGTTCAAATTCGAGATTACCTATGTTGAGCTGCTTCCTTACAGTTTCGGGAATGTGAGTTTTAATTATCCTAATGATTATTCGCTCATACAGCCGGAGCCAATTTTATTGCAGGAATTTGAGTTTGAATTGACCTCATCGAGGACGATTGATAATCTTCTCTTGCAGTCGCATTCATCAAATAACTTCTTCAACAACGGTAATTTTGCATCCGTCTCTTTCCTAATAGAATCGGAAAGCGCGGATACAGATATCCAGCTACTCTATTCACTCTCTCTCGATGAGTTGGGTCTATTCAGTTTTAGTACATACCAGAATCCTGATGATGTGCCTGATGATCTGGGTAATGGTTATTTCGCGTTTGTAGCTGAACCGGATGCTTCTGAAAATAACGAGGTGATTGAAAAAGTATTTACCCTGATAATTGACAGATCAGGCAGTATGAGCGGTGATAAGATTGTTCAGGCAAAAAACGCTGCCACCTATATTATAAATAACCTCAATGAGGGGGACAAATTTAACATTGTCGATTTTCAGTCATTGGTTTATAATTTCCAGAATTCGCATGTTGAGTTTAATTCAACAACTCAGACTCAGGCAATTAATTATATAAGCAGCATTAACGCCGGTGGAGGAACAAATATTTCCGGTTCATTTGATGTGGCAGTACCTCAATTTTCAACAGCAAATGATTCCACAGCAAATATTATAATATTCCTTACAGATGGCGAGGCTACCGCAGGAATAACTCATACACCTACACTTATTGAACATATTGACGACCTGATCTCGGGAACAGAAACCAATATAAGCCTCTTTACATTCGGAATTGGCAGTTATGTAAATGAACAGCTGCTTTCTCAGATTGCGATACACAATAACGGGTTTGCCCGATATTTGGGTAACGACGAGCTTGAAGTGGTTATCACTCAATTTTATAACCAGATCCGTAACCCCGTTCTGCTTGATACCAAAATATCATTCAGTGGCAACGCTGTGCAGGAAGTTTATCCTGTTAGTCTTCCTAATTTGTTCAAGGGTCAGCAGCTTATAGCATCAGGGAGATACACCGAATCTACACCAACAACAATAACTTTTTCAGGTAACGCGTTCGGGCAGCCGGTTTCATATCAATATGAACTCTCTTTAGCAGATAGTGTTGAAGCTGCGTTTCAGTTTTTACCCAAAGTTTGGGCAAAGCAGAAGATTGAGCATCTTATGGCTTTATACTATGCCGCGCCATCAGGAAGTAACGAGCAGGAATTATTAAAGGAAGAGATAATTACAATTAGTACCCAATACGGTGTGATAACCGAATTTACAAGCTTCTCAGTTACGAGTCTGGAAGATGAAACCGACGAAAACCGGGAAATAATGGCTATACCGGAAGGATACGTCCTGCATGGAAATTATCCAAATCCGTTTAATCCATCCACAACAATTCGCTTTTCTGTCGGAGACCCGCTAAATCAGGAGATAAAAGTAAGGATCTTCAACTCGATTGGTGAAGTAGTAAGAACTCTAACCGTTGAAGTTAACGGTAGCGGATATTACGAAGTTAAGTGGGATGGAATGTTTGACAACGGAATCTCCGCTCCTTCGGGTGTATATTTTTACATTGTTGATTTTGAATATTTTAATCTAATTGGCAAGATGATTTTACTGAAATAAAATTTTAGTTGCGGATACCGCTGGATAGGAACCCAGGTGGTTATAATAAGACGGTCTTCCGGGCTGAGGGTATGTGAAAGGGGAACAACGGGTTGTATCCCCTTTTTCTATTAATTATCAAGTTTTTAACCACCGAATGGCGTTCTCTCTATCTTTGAATATCTTAACTAATATACCTCGATTGAGACAAGCCATTTCATAGTACTCAACTCGTTCTTTCGTTTCATTAAGTTGAGGTAAAATTATAGCTTCCCTGAAATTGGGTAGTCTCAATTTTTCAAGCTCGCCAATGAATAGAGATAATTCGGAAATTGAAGCACCACTTTGAAGTCCTGAACAGTCTGCCAAAATTTTAATCGACTGATCCGGCAATATATAAGCTTTACCGGCTTCAAGCGCCTCTTTAAGTTGGAATTCATTTACATTCCCTTCGTAAATAATCTCAATTATCTTTTCCTTATCGTGTAAAATAATTTCCCAGCTCATACTTAATATCTCTCAAACATAATTTTCACGATAATAATACAAAATACCAAAAAACACAAGTCGCTTATACCGAGTTTGAAAGAGGAAAATTAAATTGGCGTATCTCTCTAATATGTCAGATATAAAGTTATTATATTTGCTCTGAAATTCTAACTTTGGGGGTACGGATGAGAAACACAATTTTTTTACTTCTTTTGTTAATTGCATGCAATGCAAAAACCCAAACATTCATAGAAAAAAACTATGATAAAAAAGAATACAAAATTGAAATGCGTGATGGAGTTAGGCTCTTTACATCGGTTTACTCCCCAAAAGATACTTCGCGGAGCTATCCGGTTTTGCTCTCGAGAACCCCTTACAGCAGTAAGCCGTACGGTGAGGAATACCGCGATATATATGAATATCTGCTAAAGGAGAAGTTTATTATAGTTTATCAGGATGTTCGCGGGAAATTTATGTCGGAAGGCGAATATGAAAATATGCGTCCGATTAAAAGTAATATTGATCCCGATGCTGTTGATGAGGCAACCGACACATATGATACTATAGATTGGTTAATAAATAATATCCCGAATAATAATGGTAAAGTGGGTATTTTCGGTATTTCATATCCGGGGTTTTACGCCGCCGTAAGTTTGGTCAACGCTCATCCGGCGTTAAAGTGCGTCTCTCCACAGGCTCCAATTTCCGACTGGTTTGTTGGTGATGACATGCACCATCATGGTGCGCTATCATTACTTCTCACGTTTAATTTTTTCAGTGTTTTCGGGCAGGATCCTGATACGTTGTTTACTGAATGGCCGTCACGGATGGAATATATTTCGCAAGACGCTTACAATTTTTTCCTCGAAATGGGACCGATAAAAAACGCGAACGAAAAGTATCTTCAAGGCAGGATACCCTTCTGGAATGAAGTAATGAAAAATGATACATATAACACGTTCTGGAAAGAAAAAAACACATTGCCACATTTTGCTGATGTAACTCCCGCGGTTCTTACAGTTGGTGGCTGGTATGACGGTGAGAATTTATATGGCGCGTTAAATACATACTCTTCTGTTGAGGATAAAAATC
The DNA here is from genome assembly GCA_022181065.1 of Melioribacteraceae bacterium. Taxonomy (GTDB): domain Bacteria; phylum Bacteroidota; class Ignavibacteria; order Ignavibacteriales; family Melioribacteraceae; genus BQMY01. The sequence continues at coordinate 20,146 of BQMY01000097.1, forward strand.
CCGGAATTGATAACAATCTTGTAATGGGCCCATGGATACATGGCGGCTGGGTGCGTACAACCGGCGAATCGCTCGGCGATATCAACTTTGGTGACGGTACTTTTGATTATTACACAGAAGAGATTGAATTGCCATTTTTCAGACACCATTTGAAAGATGATCCCAAGCCTGATCTGGCCGAAGCCACAATTTTTGAAACAGGCTCAAACACATGGCAAAAATATGATTCGTGGCCACCAAAAAAAGTAAAGGAAACACGACTTTATCTGAGCACGAAAGAATCTTTACATTTTAACAAACAATCTGAGAGTAGCGGATTTAGCGAGTTTGTCAGTGATCCGGCAAACCCTGTCCCTTACACTTCAAAGATTCAGGACGCGAAGAAGTTTTATCACAAACCATATATGACAGAAGACCAGAGATTTGTCTCGTCGCGTCCCGATGTGCTTACTTTTGAAAGCGATATCCTCGAGGAGGCTGTGACTATTTCGGGTCCCCTTTTCCCTGAGCTGTACGTCTCAACTACCGGAACTGATGCCGATTGGGTTGTAAAAATCATTGATGTCCACCCCGATACTGCCGCCGAAAAAGACGGTATTGAGTGGGGAGGCTACGAGGAGTTGATACGTGGTGATATCTTCAGGGGAAAATTCAGGAACCGTTATGAAAAACCTGAACCGTTTGTACCGGGAGAAGTAACGAAAGTATCGTTTAAAATGCAGGATATCAATCATACTTTCAAAGCGGGACACAAAATAATGATTCAGATTCAGAGCAGCTGGTTTCCGCTATTTGACCGGAATCCGCAAACATTCACCAACATCAATGAGGCGGATGAAAGCGATTTTATAAAAGCCACACACAAAGTCTATTATGGCAAACAATACCCGTCCGCAGTGAAAGTGTATGTAAATAATGGAAATAAAGAGTAGAAAGCGTTCTATTTCGTTCCGTGATTATTAAATAAAAATTGCAAAATTCCTGTTCTGGCATTGTCATGCCCGGCTTGATCGGGCATCCAGATTTTTTTATACAAAAATGTTCATCTGCAGAGTTACTCTTTCTCTTTGTTTAATTTTATCACCAACTCGCCCACTTTCTCATCTCCTCTATCTTCCAGCTTTATTATAAAGCCGAAGCCGGTATCAGTTGCCCATTGCCGTACTTCATCATTTACATCATGATCAAAAAGTATAACCCCACCCTTGTTTTTATATCCTTCCGCTGTGATTGAATGCAGATGAATATGCTGGTTTCCGTTGGTTTCATATTTACGAGGGACGACAGTTTCAAGCAGGCATTCACCGTCTGCATTTGTCCTAATTTTCCCGCTATATTTGGCAGTTGTTTCATCACCAGGGATTGCAGGGAGATAATCACCGTTTTCATCAGCGTGGTAAAGGAAAATTTCAACATCCGATATCGGCTTTTCTGATTCTTCATCCAGAATTTTGAATTGAATCGTGAGCAGATCACCCTCTTCATCAACTTCACGTAAATTCAGAGTTGGAATTTTTTCTGAACTGGAAATATCATTTGCGGTAATATTGGATGAGTTTAGATCGTCGCTATTTTTACAAGATACCAAACCTGCAATTATTAACAACAGGATGGAAAGCATTGTTCTGATTCGCATAAATTCCTCATTTGTGGACAATATATCCTATATGACGAAATAATTCGAAAAATGTGAGCAGTTTTCAGGAAATTAATCTTGCGGCGAATTGTTAATGAAGGTCATCCATCAGTTTGAATAATTCAGTTTTGTCAGATGTGAGACCTAAAGCAAGCATGAGTTTGATTCGGGCTTTTTGTCCGTTCAGGTACTCAGCAAACATCACTCCGGCTTTCCTCAGCCATTTACCCGCGCCGGGATAACCGTAAACATCCAATGTTTCACCGGCAGGGCAGCGAGAGACAAGTACAACCGGGATATTTTTACTCAGTACATATTCTATCCCCTCAAATGCTTTTGGAGTAACGTTACCCACTCCGAATGCCTCTACTACCAGTCCATCCGCTCCGCTATCGGCACAAAACCTGAAGAGCTTATCATTCATTCCGGCATAACATGTAAGTAGATCAACATTTGAGTTTATTTTATCTGTTTCGAGAGATTCAAGTTTGATTGGTCCGCGATTAAAAATAACACGTTCCCTGTCAACATATCCCATCGCTCCAAAATCAAGAGAGTGGAATGTTTCCACATCCTCGGTGTGAGTTTTGGTTACTTCGCTTGCGGCGTTTATCTCCCCGTTCAGGCATACAAGCACACCCATGCCGCGACTATTGGAGTTCGTGCAGATTTTTATTGCGTCAATCAGGTTTTTAGGGCCATCCCAATCAGGTTCCGAGCTGGTTTTCATGGCGCCTATCACAACGACCGGTTTTTCTGTCTTCACAGTAAGATCGAGCAGGTATGCTGTCTCTTCGAGTGTGTCTGTACCATGAGTTACAATTACCCCGTCAATATTATCTTGTACCACAAATTCCCTGATCTTTCGGGATAATTCCAGCATAGTTTCGGGATACATATGAGGACCGGGAAGATTACCAAAATTGTAGATGTCAATATTTGCTCTTCCACTTGCTTCCGGGATCATCTCAAGGAGTTCTTCACCGTGAAAATATGGAACAGCACCACCGGTTTTTTCATCAATTTTCATGGAAAATGTACCACCGGTGAAGACGATAAGCAGGTTTTTCATCAGGCGTTTTCCCCTTTAATATAATGATCCACAGTTTTTGCAAGTCCTTTATGAAGATCATACTCCGGCAGAAATCCGAGAGCTTTTCTGGTACTATCTATATCAGCCTTGCTATATTTAATATCTCCGGCACGCAAAGAGGTGTAATCAATTTTTGATGAAGAGCCAGTAATTTCAATTATTTTCTGCGCCAGTTCCTTGATTGAGATCGAATCACCACAAGCAACATTGAACGTTCCTGTAAGGGTTTGACCAGTTGCCGCAAGGATATTAGCGCGAACAACGTCTTCAACAAAAATAAAATCGCGTGTTTGACTCCCGTCGCCATGAATAACAAGGTTTTCCCTGGAAAGCGCCTTATGAATAAATATCGGTACAGCTGCCGCGTACTGAGAGTTTGGATCTTGCCTGGGGCCATAAACATTGAAATATCTCAATGCGATTGTATTTACTCCATACTCGCGTGTGAACATATCGCAATAATACTCTCCTGAAAGTTTTGTAATACTGTATGGGGAGAGGGGTTCCGGTTTCATGTCGGTTCTTTTGGGAATAATAGGATTATTACCATAAACCGCGGCTGAACTAGAAAGCACGAGCTTCTTTACACCATGTTCTCTTGAGGCTTCGAGGAGGTTAAGCAGACCAAAAGTATTGATGTTGATTGTTTCCCTCGGTTTTTCGATCGATTCGGGAATGGAAACCATTGCCGCGAGGTTAAACACATAATCCGCGTTTTTGAGGACTGAGTGCACGAGATCCATGTCAGTAATGCTGCCTTCATGCAGAACGACACTATGCAGACCGGAGATATTTTCCAGTTTGCCCGTCCGAAAGTTATCTATAACGTGCACTTCTGCATCATTACGTGACCAATATTCCACTATATGGCTCCCTATAAATCCGGCACCACCGGCAACAACTACCTTCATATAATCCTCCGTAGGAACAATAAATCCAAAGCTGGTAAATCTGATCTTCTGTATATCATATTCGACAATAAATATTATTTATTCAAGGCAATTGACAATGTAGATTGTCTTAAAAGTCCTCCTTGGAAGGAGGTGGATTTCGACGAGAGTCGAAAGACGGAGGATGATTTATTCCTATTCTGTGACTTTTGGTCATCCCCCATCACAAAATCCGCCTGAGGCGGAGTGATTTCCCCCTTCAAAACCTGTGCGCCTCAGGCGTAGGGGGACTTAAAATTAAACTAAGGAGTTTTTCAACGACTTACGATAATAATTATTTATTCAAGGCAACTTGATAGTAGTCAATTACTCTGTCCGTTAAAAGTTCGATATCAAAGTGTTCTACAATTCTTTTGCGAGCATTGTGTGAAAATTTTTGCATCAATTCGGGTGAGGAAATCAGCTTGTCGAGTTTAGCGGTTAAGTCGTCCGCACTCTTAACTTCAAACAGAAGTGAAGTTTCACCATCAATTACAATATCAAGCACACCATCAGAATTTGATACAACCGTAGGTTTGCCCATAGCCATCGCTTCGGCAAGCGCAATCCCAAACGCTTCACTGTGTGAGGGGAACGCGAAAATATCCATAGCTGATAAAACATCAGGGATATCACTCCTGAATCCGGTAAAGAATACATTATTTTCCAAGCCGCCCGAATTGACCATATCGACAATTTTTTGTCCGTAATCATCTTCACCTCTGCTCGGCTCACCGACAATCATAAACTTCAGATTATCATATTTTTTAATCAGGTTGCCCGCTGCTGTAACAAACTCCTCATGCCCTTTACCCCAACTGAACCGGGCAAGCATTCCGATAACAATTTTGTCATCCGCGAGATTAAACTCCTCACGAATTTTTTGTCTGTCTGCTTTTTCGGGATCGAACCTTTTGGTATCAACAGCATTATGGAGAAGTTTTACTTTATCGGGAGTTAGCGGACAAGTATCGAGCAGGTTTTTGGAGATAACTTCACTTATAGCAAAAGCATAATCTAGACGGTTGTATATCCATCGGTGAAGAAAATCCTTTTTAACAATAAATGACCCGACCTGTTTGGTCATACAAACCGGGATATATTTCTTCACCATCTTCACAGCAGGAATCAACACCCATAAATCTTTCGACGCCTGTGTGTGAACCAGATCGAAATCACCTGATTTGATAATACCGGCTACCTTTGCCGCCTCAAAGGGATGCAGATAACCGGTTGCTTTAATCCCGTGAACTTTTAACCCTTTTTTCTCTGCCGTTTCGTAAATTTTTGAACCGGGATAACATAAAAGTTCGGTATGAATATTTCTTTCAAGAAGTTTTTCGACGGCATGAATAGCGAACATCTCCATACCGCCCCAACTTCTTGATAAACATGAATAAAGTATTTTCATCAGTATATTTTTTTAATTTCAGCGCCACGGAAATAGTGGAGCAAAATTTCATCAAAATTATAACCTTTTTCGCTCATTACAGCAGCGCCAATCTGACATAATCCAACACCATGACCCCAGCCGCCGCCTGTAAGGATAAATTTTGACGGAACATCGCCATCATCCTGAACTTTATCAACAACAAATGCAGAACTGTAAAGATGGCTTTCGGAAAGAATCCTTCTAATTTCAAGCTCTTTTCCAATCGTTAAGGTTTTTTTGGTGCCGATAACTTTAAGTTTTATTAGTCTTCCCGAGTCACCTCTTTCGATTGGGACAAGGTCAACAATTTCACCAAAATCGATACCTGATTTTCTGGCGATGAGTTCAGAAATTTCTTTTTGAGTTAATTCAACCTTCCAGCGGTAAAAGTCGGTTGTTTCCTTATCATAATCCTGCAATACCTGAGATAATATTTTTTCATCATGTGTATTACAGAAAGCGGGTGGATCATTTCTCAGCCAGGTATCAGCGGCTTTTTCATCTTTCAGGTTAAGGTTAAAACCATCGGGATCAAATTTGTAATCTACAACTTTTGTTAGATAAGGATGGGAAATCGGTTCCCAAACATTTTCAAAAGATTCAGCTATACCACCGCAAGCTTTTGAGAAGCGCGCGTCACATATCCGGTTATCGTAGCTTAAAATCAAACCACGTGTTTCCAGAACAGCGGTTTGAGCATTGTGAGCGTATAATTTTGTAATACCCTGATATCTCTGGCAATGGTCGTCCGCGCATACATCGTAAAGTGTATGATCTTCGCGGTCATACCAGCGGATTAGCTCTTCTTCATTTTCAATTTTTGAACTGTATTCTTCAGAATCAGCTTCAATTTTCTTATGCTTGTCAATCTGGGCGAGCAGCCAGCTTCTGGATATAATCGCATGGGCTTTCAGGAATTCCACAGAACTGTTTGCGTTCATTTCAGATGAAATTACCGATGTAAGATAATCTTCAACAGGTAAGATATTTACCGCGCAGAGCGTATCATCTTCGATCAAAAACTTCAAAGAGCCAAGGAATCTCTGTTTTTCCTTTTGCTGCCAATGGAACTGAATGCCAATTATTACATCTCTTATAAGAAACGATTCATTCTCAAAATCATCCGGTGTAAAAACTACTTCCTTGCCAAATGTTTTTGTGGTATCACCGTTTGAAATAGTGATTTTACCATTCTCGTACCGGGCAGTGTATTTCCCGCTATAGTCCACATTTGATTCATCAATTGAGAACTCTCCGTAGAGCTCAAAATCAATTTTGTTTTCCTTTAATATTGCAACACTTACTACTGGTTCACTCATGGTTGTCGGTCCACTTTGTTAACGATTTTAATCGGTAAATATAAGAAAATAAGAGCGAAAAGTATATTATGAATTATCTATTTGCCTTCAATCCAGTCACTTATGAAGGATTGCGATTTTACAGGGTTGAACTCTATGTATTGATAATGCGCAATGTTGTTAAGCTGATAAGGATCGTTTTGCAGATACAACGCAAGTTTTTCCATTGATTCCGAACGGGCAATTATCACTCCACCAATTTTTGGAACCTGTGGACCTGAAGCCAGAAATATACCTTCATCATATCCTTTCTGAAGAAACTCTCTGTGCGCGCCAACAATTTCATTTACTTTTTCGATTGGGGCGCGATATACCAACTCTACTATAAAATGTTTCATTTTCTACTCCTCTTATATCTTTTAAACTAAAATAAGATTTCTTATCTTTACATCCACGAAAAATTAGGATATGAGGTCATGAGTTACAAAGTTTTACTTTTTTATAAATATGTAAAAATAGAAAATCCCGAAAAGTTCAGAAATGAGCATTACGATTTTTGCGTTGAAAATAATATTCTTGGAAGAATTTACGTTGCCGAAGAAGGAATTAATGCTACTGTTTCCGGTTCGGAAGAAGATATAATTAAATACAAGCAGCATCTTACATCTGATCCACGTTTTAATGATGTATGGTTTAAAGAAGACCCTTCAAACGAACATGCTTTCTCTAAACTGATCGTAAAAGTAAAAAAAGAAATTGTCAATTCAGGGGGACTTGAAGTAAATCCTGAATATGGCGGTACCCGACTTAAAGCTGAAGACCTTCAGGCAATGTACGAAAATGAGGATGATTTTATAATTGTTGACGCCCGTAATGATTACGAGTATAAGATTGGTCATTTCAAAAACGCTATAAAACCTGACGTAACAAATTTCCGCGAGTGGAAAGAATTTGTTGAAGAACTAAAGGAGCATAAAGAAAAAAAGGTTGTAGCATATTGTACCGGTGGTATCCGCTGCGAAAAGGCGACAGCCTATATGGTGCAGCAGGGCTTCAAAAATGTTTATCAGCTTGAAGGGGGAATAGTATCATATACGAAAAACTTCCCTGATCAGAATTGGCTCGGAAGTATATTCGTTTTTGATGAAAGAAGAATAATTTCACCAAATAGCCGTGAATCGTTAAGGCACACAGCGGAGTGCTTTTATTGCGGTGAACCTGCTTCATATTATATAAATTGCCACAACCAGAACTGCGATAAACTCCTCATCACCTGCCATTCGTGCAAGGAAAAATATGATTATTGCTGCTCGGATGAGTGTAGAACATCCCCTAATCGAAGAAAAATATATCACGGCTAAAGTATTATTGCTTGAAACCTAACGAAATATTTCCAATATTGCTGCTTACAGAATAATATTATTATCGGGTGTGTTTTGGGGTTTATGCGCTGCATTATTGTTGACGACGAGGAAATGTCCCGCCAGATTATAGGGAAATTTGTCGATCAGACTGACTACCTTGAAAAAGTGGGTTCTTTCGACAGTGCTATAGACGCGTCTGCTCAACTACGCAAAGAGAGTGTAGATATTATCTTTCTAGATATTGAAATGCCTGAAATGAGTGGTATGGACCTGATAAAGGTACTTAAGGATAAACCTCAGATAATTCTTATCACTTCTGAGCAGAAATATGCCGTTGAAGCATTTGAGTACGAGGTAACCGACTATCTTCTAAAACCACTTACCTACGCCCGTTTTCTGAAAGCCGTGGAAAAAGCAAAAGAGAAAATTAATAGCACCGCTCCGGTTAATACTGCTCCAAAGGATGATTCTGTATTTATCAAGGTTGACAGCCGACTTGTAAAACTTCAGAAGCAGGATATATTGTACATCGAAGCTTTACGCGACTATGTTATTGTCCATACCGATTCTAAAAAATATACGGTCTTTTCTACTATGAAGGGAATCGAGAAAAATCTCCCTTCCGATGAATTTATCAGAGTCCACAGATCGTATATTATCAGATTGGATAAAATACTCGATATAGAGGATAATACTCTTGTTATCAAAAACAAGGTTGTACCTATTGGTCCTTCCTATAAATCTGAACTGATGAACCGCCTCAATATTATCTAACCAACTCGCTTTTACCAGATTTTAATGCCGAATAGATTGAGAAATGATTAAAAGTCATCTGTCTTCGGTCTATTGCCTTTAGTCAAAACCACTGATACACCAATTCATCAAAGGGAAGAAATTCTACCTCACTATTGTTCAATGATTAACACCAAACTACATGGCAGAGTTAAAGTTTTATAGGTTCCTGAATATTAGTATATTTGCGGCAATACAAAAATGAAAGTGAAAAGATGCTTGAGTTAAACAATTCGGATAAACCGAAAATAGAATATCCCTGTGATTGGAAGTACAAAATAATCGGCGATAATGTTGATAATATGTTAGCCGCGGTTAAGTATGCCGCAGATGGTCTTAAACATGAAGTTACCCCTTCCAACATAAGTAAAAAGGGGAAGTACTACAGTCTGAATGTAACTGTGCACGTCCCCAATGAAGAAAAGCGGAATGAAATTTATAAAACCCTTGAAGAAAACAAGAGTATCAAATTTGTATTTTAACTAAAACGCGAAAGTGTTGATACCAAATACAAAATTATCTTTTCCGCGATAGTTCAGCTTCCATGTAAATTCAAAAGCCATCGGCAATAATGGTAATCTCAAACCGAATCCGGCTTCATAAAACGGATGCGGGAATTCCAGACCCGCGAATGGAATTAAAGATTTCGAATTGTCCGATATGTTGAGTAATGCGCTATTCATATGTAAGCTCAAACCAACTTTTGAATCTTTAAGGAGTGGAATTGCCAGCATTCTGAATAGCTCATCGCGCAGATCCAGATTGAGGTAGGTGATAACACCTTCATCCCCGAATGCTTCACCAATTCCCAGTGTGCGAAATGAGTTGGATTTTGAAGCGGCATTTATGTTACCGGGAAGCGCGTACATATTTTGTAACGGGGTTGCACCTGTTGAAGTAAATCCTTCCAAATCGAGTGTGAGTCTGGTAGTTCTGTATAAATCAGTCCAGGTTCTTAAGTTGAAATTATAGCGGGTATAGGTGAAGTCGCCTCCGGTTACATCTTTTTCGGCATAAAGCAAACCACCCCCAAACCTGAGATTAGGTCCGCCACCGGCGCGTCTGCGGAAATATCCGTCTTCAATAAATTTTCTGAAATCAAAATTGAGGTCGAGCGAAACCACACCCGATTTGCCGTTGTTTATTGGTTTATTGGGGCTGTAAGCCTGGTCACGCCTGAAAAAGGAAAAATCTGTATTAACCACAGCGGAATTATCGTCATTATAACTATAGGAAAGTTCGCCATCGAGGAAGTTAAAAATGCCTGTCTCAAAACCCGCAAAAAATCCTCTTGAGTAGTAATAATCCCTGAAATCGTATTTGGTGAACAGGCTCAGGATTGTAGATGTCAAGCGGTTATACTTTATTGAATTTTCGAAAAGAGTATTAACATTGTTTTTTATTCCGCCGTATAACCTGAAGGTTCTGTAGTCACCAAACAAATATTCGCCATCAATCGCGAATTTCCACTTTTCATCAGCAAAGCCGTAACTTGTTCCTCCGTATAAATCGAGACGCTGATTGGCAAGATTATTTCCCCAAAATTCAAAATTGAGCCCGTTACCTTCAACTTTGTTGAAATAATATAGTGTAAGAGGACCTGTGATAGTATAATTGTCATTCAATGAAATATATGGTGCGAAAAAGGAAAATCTTTCCCGGAAAGTTGGTTTGACAGATTCTACACTATCAATTCGTTTATAGGCTGAAACCTCTTCATTGGTGTATGGGAGGCTCTGAACATTCTTCCAATAGAGGGAATCAACATCGGCTGCACCTGGTCTTACTTTAATTATGGTCCAGTCGAAAAAGTCGGAACTGATATCAGTGTTGATATCGTAATCGTACATGATAGTGTTGATTTCAAACCCGAAATTAATCAACCCCATAAATCCGCCTTCCACAAAAAGCCTGTAATCCACTGGCATATAGATATCACTTTTTGTTGAGACAAATTGCTGGAATATGCTCACCTTATTAAATATTCCTTCGAAATTAGCTGCCTCGTTCAGGATTACATCAATTTTAAGGAGTGCGAAATCTTTATCGGAAATGTAAATATCCCCCTTGAATCCCGGATCAATAGTATCGTATGGTTCAATATATATCTTAAAAACGCTCTTGTCATCGATGGCGAGTGTATCCCGGAGATCAAAGAAATAATAATCCAGAGCGGCATCTTCGAGAGGTGCGATCATGGGTCTGCCGAAAAACTTTATATCATCATTGTAGAAGGACTGCACAATTCTGTTTCCCGTGAGCACATTTATACTCGATGGGAAATTTTCAGTCTGTTTCTGTGCCAATATCTCTTCCTTATACGAATCTGGAGCCTTAAAGAAACCTTTGCTCACATTTTCAACTATACCGTCAATTTTAACAGAATCGGTTCGATTACCACCCATACCAATTGCAACGCTGTTATTGCCCGGGGTCATATCTGCATCAGTTCGGATGATGCCCTTCGTAAACGCGGTGAAAGAATAGTCTTTTATTTTCTCTTTTCTGTTTTTTTTAGTCTCAATTGCTTTACGAATTATTGCCAGAGCAGGATTTTCGCCCGGAAAAACCGTCACCTGTTCCAGTTTAAGCGCGCTCGGTTGAAGCTCAAATTGATACAGTTTTGAATCATCATTGACGGTGATAGTATCGCTTACATATCCGATAAATGAGGCAACGATCAGGTTTTCACCTTCCGGAATTTTAAGGATAAATTCACCATTGATATTGGAGGAAGTACCTTTACCGGAAATTTTATCAAGCACGTTTGCGTATGAAAGCTCTTCACCCGTGGATTTATCAATAATATTTCCTCTTATAACGAGTTCCTGCGCCGAAATAATAGATGAGATAATGAGTAATAAAAGTAAAATCTTCTTCACAATTTTTCCTTTTTTCGTTTGGACGAAATTAAAATATTTCCGTTCCTTAATTATTTATATTTTAAATTATTCAGGGAAGAAAGTTTCCGTTAAACTTTAAATACGAATTTTTGTGTTATACTTATTTGCAATAAAACAGAACATTTATGAAAAAAAGAATAGTAATTACCGGTGCGACCGGACTTATAGGTAAAAAACTGGTAAAAAGACTTTTACCAGATTTTGATATTACGATATTTAGCCGCTCAATCGATAACGCGAAAAAAGTATTTCCGGAATGTAAAATTGTGAAATACAATTATGCCACTCCTGATGACTGGGAAGAGGAATTAGAGGGTGTTTACGGCGTTGTTCATCTTGCCGGAGAGAATGTAGCATCGGGAAGATGGACGAAAATGCAGAAACAGAAAATTTATAATTCAAGAATTATCAGTACAGAAAACCTCGTAAATGTAATAAACAAATCTGACGTAAAGCCGGAAGTTTTTGTGACGTCATCGGCTACAGGCTATTACGGTTACTCTGATACGGAAGTCTTCACTGAAGACTCACCTGCTGGAGATGGTTTTCTGGCTGATGTTTGCGCTGACTGGGAGGATGCCGCTACATGTGAGCTACCCAAATATGTCAGGCATGTAGCTGTGCGAACTGGAGTTGTGCTTGATAAAAATGAAGGCGCGCTTGCCAAGATGCTCCTTCCATTCAAATTATTTGCCGGGGGTCCGCTTGGTTCTGGTAAACAATGGATGCCCTGGATTCATGTTGATGATCTGGTTGAAATATATTTTCGCGCGATTACTGATGAAACCCTCTCGGGTCCGGTAAATGGAACAGCGCCGAATCCGGTAAGGATGAAAGAATTTGCGGGAACTCTCGGTAAAGTACTTGGAAGACCCTCAATACTGCCTGTACCCGGTTTCGCGGTAAAAATGCTTATGGGCGAAGCTTCCGAAATTGCACTGGAAGGAGCAAATGTTCTGCCTGACAAATTGAATAAATCTGACTTCAATTTTAAGTATTCAACATTAAAGAAAGCACTTGAGGATTTACTGAAATAGAACTTTTTACTTTCCGCGCTGTAAAAAAAACAAACACAACGGAGAAGAAAATGAAAAAGATTTATTTGATATTGATTTTGCTGATCAGTTTTACCCTGACTTTAGCTCAGGAAGCGGAAAGAAAATCTGTGGCGGTAACAATTTATAATGATAACCTTGCGGTTGTGAAAGACTTGCGTTCTTTTGATATTACAGAAGGTCGTTCAACAATTGAAATGACCGATGTAGCTCAGATGTTAAATCCGGCGACGGTTCATATTGGTATTGATGGCGAGGTGCTGGAACAAAACTACAGATATGATCTGGTGAGTTTTGATAAAATATTGCAGCGTTATATTGACCGGGAAATTCAACTCTTCAATGAAAAGGGTGAGATGTTCGAAGGAACACTCCTTTCAAGTTTTGGCGGACAAATAGTTCTGAAGAAAAAGGATGGCGGATTGATGATGCTTCCCTCTACAGAAGATTACAGAATTTCAGTTACAGAATTACCCGAGGGACTTAAAACACGTCCAACACTTATTTGGGATATTCTTTCAGGTAAATCAGGCAAGCAGGATGTTGAAATATCTTATCATACCGGTGGAATGCGTTGGAGCGCAGAATATGTGGCGGTTTTGAGTGATGACGAGAAGTCACTTGACCTTAACGCGTGGGTAAGTATAGACAACCAGTCGGGTGCCACCTATGAGGATGCTAAATTAAAACTTGTTGCCGGTGATGTAAATCGCGCGAAGCCTGTTTATGTAAACGGCGCGATTCCCAAGGATGCCCGAACTTTCGCAATGGTTGAAGATGCCGGATTTGAAGAGCAGCAGTTCTTTGAGTACCACATATATAACCTTCAAAGACCCACAACTATTTCAAACAGAGAAAAAAAACAGATTACGCTCTTTGAAGCAGATAAAATCTCTGTAAACAAAAAATATCTTTACAGCAACAGCTATAAACATGGACGAAGTTCGGGTGCTAACGGGAAAATTGCCGTAATGCTCGAATTCAATAACTCTAAGGAGAATAATCTGGGCGTACCAATGCCGAAAGGAACAGTCCGGGTTAATAAAAGTGATGGTGAGTCAATAGAGTTTATAGGTGAAGACTTTATTGACCATACACCGAAAGATGAAGATATTGAATTATATATTGGTAACGCTTTTGATATTACAGCAGAAGAAAAAACAACCGACACAAGAAAAATATCCCAGAAAGTTCGTGAAACCGATTTTGAGATAACTTTCAAAAATCATAAGGAAGAATCGGTATCAATTGAAGTGGTGAGAAATATCGGAGCAAATGGCAAGATCATCCGCGGTAATATTAAAGAAGAAAAAGAAGACGCATATACAGTTAAATTTGATGTAAATGTCAATGCAGATGATGAATTTACACTTAAATACACTGTTCGTTATACCTACTGAAAAAATTGATGGTTGACACAACTAATACTTGAAATAACAAATAAAATTAGTTCATCGATAACCCTCACTCAAAGATACATGAGTGAGGGTCAGACTGTTGACAAAGTCATTTCGTTTTAAGGTCCTCCTTTGAAGGAGGTGGATTTCGACGATAGTCGAAATACGGAGGATGATTTATTGCATTTTTTGTGACTTTTGGTCATCCCCCATCACAAAATCCGCCGTTGGCGGAGTGATTTCCCCCTTCAAAAGGGGGACTTGAAAATCAACTACCAGGTTTTTCAACAACCACACCCTCACTCAAAGATAGATGAGTGAGGGTTTTTTGTGTCAACTTTAAGAGTCGAGAAATTGTGAGATGTTTTTATAAAGCAATAGCTTGATTAATGCATTATGATTTTAATCAAATGTTAACAATTTTCTATTTCGGTTGGAGGTATTTTTATTTATATTGATGATCAAACAGCAGAATTGAAATCGCCGGAACCTGATGCCTAAAGTAGCTAAAACATTTATTCTTGACACCAACGTTATTCTGCACGACCCCAATTGTATCCATCAATTCCAGGAGAATAATATTGTTTTACCTCTCGCGGTAATTGAAGAGATTGACTACTTCAAACGGGGCAGCAATGTTATCAATATTAATGCGCGTCAGTTTGCGCGAACAATGGATGCTATCACAGGAAGCGCGATTTTTAATGGCGGTGTTTCTCTCGGTGATGGCAAGGGAAAGGTGCGTGTTGAAATAACCAAAGGTCTCCATAAAGATATTCAGGAAGCCTTCAGGGAAGATAGCGCGGATCATCGGATATTAAGCGCGGCATTCGCCATATTCGAAAAAGCTCCGAAAACACAAAAGAAGAAAATAATTCTGGTTTCGAAAGATGTGAACCTTCGTATGAAAGCGAAGGCTATGGGTATCCTTGCTGAAGATTATAGCACCGACAAGGTGAAAAATGTTGAAGAACTGTATAGCGGTAAAGATACTATCGAAAATTTTGATGATGAACTTCTTCAGGCATTTTATCAGCCGCCCTACGAAGTTCCCGCCTCCGATGTTATTCAAAAAATAGACCAGGAAGCTGTACCTAATAAATATTTTGTGATCAGGAATACCAATCGTTCAGTTCTGGCGCAGCTCAATAACGATCAGAGTTTGTTTACGAGAATTGACAAAACCGGTATTTTTGGTATTGTACCCAGGAATTCCGAGCAGACTTTCGCGATGGATGCCTTGCTGAACAAGGAAATTCCACTGGTTACACTTACCGGGAAAGCAGGGACAGGTAAAACACTTCTCGCGATCGCTTCGGCTCTGCACGTAAGAAAATATTACCGACAAATATATCTCGCTCGCCCGATAGTTCCTCTTTCGAATAAAGATATAGGATATTTGCCCGGCGATGTTGAAAGTAAACTTGGTCCATACATGCAGCCGTTGTGGGATAACCTTAAAGTTATACAGGATCAGTACAAGGAAACCGATAAAAATTATATCACCATCAGCAATATGATTAAGGATGAAAAACTTGTAGTTGAGCCGTTGAGTTATATTCGTGGCAGAAGTTTACAGCGTATATTTTTTATTGTTGATGAAGCTCAGAACCTTACTCCTCATGAAGTTAAGACAATCATTACACGGGCGGGTGAAGGCTCCAAAATTGTTCTTACAGGTGATATCTACCAGATTGATCACCCTTATCTTGAATCGCAATCAAACGGTTTATCATACTTGATAGATCATTTCAAAGGTCAGAAATTATATGCACATGTTAATTTGGAGAAGGGGGAGAGATCGGAATTAGCCGAGCTTGCCAGTAATTTGTTATAAAAGTTTCCAAATATAATGTCTCTCCACATTATATCCTTACCTATAGCGATACTCTTCCCCCGGGGTATCGCTTTTTTTATTCTATAGTTACCTGATTGGTTATCAGATACTCAATGCTTTTCTTCAAGTTCGACGCTCCCCTGAATTGCGGATTTATAGCAAGACATTGATTTATTGATGTTAACGCCGCGTCATATTTTCTGGAATTAAGGTATGCCCCCGACAAATTATACCAGGTTTGCGCGTCGGTGCTCTTGAATTCGATTGCTTTCCGTAAGAATGTTATAGCTTTGGAGTTGAAACCTCTGTCAAGTTCTATAATTCCAAGCCATTTGCAGCTGAAGAAATCGGGTTCGATATCATAACGTCGCTTCACAAAATCGTACGCTGCATCATAATATTTTTTCGCAAGGAGTTTTTCCGCGGCAAACTGATAGTATTCGTATATTATCGGAAACTGGTCAATTACCGTGTTGTAATGCGCAATAAATCCGGGAATATTTCCTTTTTCCAACAGGTGATCCGCAATTTTTCTGTGGGCTTCTTCCCATGCCATCTTGTCATCAATAACGAGCAGCGCAAGTGAATCCTGGTATGTTTTCGCGTTAAAAAGTTTCATCGTCTCCGCTGCTGTATAGGCTTTATCTACATAAGGCCAATCGGTTTTAAGTATGATAATTCTGTAACGGGCAAGGGTCGAATCGAAATTTGTGAAATCAAAATTATTCACAACTATGCTGTCAGCTTTTGCTTCTGGTAAAGTTACCCGGTCTCTCCCGGGAAGCATATTTGTTTTTGTCATAACATCAAGAAACTGAGCGCCCATCATCTGGTAAGCCTTCAGGTTGGGATGAAGGTGATCTACCATCAAATTATCACCAACAATTCCGTTGGGACTAGCATTGTTTATCAGTGAGTCGATATTTACCAGTGGCGCGGAATATTCCTTCGCCAAACTTTCAATGACTTCATTGAATTTTTCAGGTGCGCGAAAGCGTAGAGCATCAAGATCTTTTGAGTAACGGAATAATGAATCCGCTATACTATAATTACCTGATTCATACGCTTCTTTTGCCTGATCATAAACAGACTTTGCTTTCGGTAATCCTTCCTCAGGAAGAGATATAAAAGGTCGCTGATCTTTCAGATTTGAAGTAAGATTTCCCACGATAACCGGGATATTGTTTTCGTTTAGTATCGATAAAATTTCATCAAGGTTAGCGCGGAATTGCTCAACTCCCGCATGGTAGGTATCAGAGTTTAATGTGATACTCTGTTCCTGTGCCATTCTCGCCATCAGTGTACCGCCTCGCTTCGCTTTTTCCGAGAACAAACCGTAAAAGGCTCTGATAACATTACGTGTTAACTGAAATGTACGGAGTTTGTTGAGAGCAAGATTAAGTTTAATGAGACTCCGGGTATTTCCGATACTTTCCATCGAACCTACACCAAGGGCACCGTAATATTCATTATGTCCGGCATAGATTAACACACCGTCAGGATCATGCTCCAGTATGCCCGGAAGTATATCGAGCAGGGTATAACTGTTGATTGCCGACATCGCGCAATTCACAACCTCTATGGTGTTGTAAGGGTACATTATTTCTAGTCGTTTTCTGATATATTTCGCGAACGAACCATTGGGCGCGTATGGATAACCGGCCGCGCTACTACCGCCAATAACAAAAATTCGTATGGCGTTTTGTTTCTTATCAACGTCAAAAACATCTTTGCTGGAGTAAGGTACATTTTCGGTGTTATAAAAGTATCGTTTGGCGAGATCGGGATTTAACATAAGTTTTGTATCTGTTACATTAACCCATTGTTCATAATCTTCACCATAATCAGTAATTCTCAAACCGAGTTCAAGGAAGAGGAAAAAGATTACAGGAATAGCGAGTGCGAGAATGTAAAAAATAAAAGGAGTCTTTTTTCGTGGGATTTCGGAGATATATTCTTCTACATCCGAAAGTTTAACACTTAGTCTTTCCGCGATCTTTTTTGCGCTTAATTTTTTATGGTTTTTATTTACAAATTCTTTTTGATTACTTGAAAGAGCCACTTATACCTCAATGAAAATTAACACCTTTAACAAGTTATTTAAATTTTTAGAAAATTTCATTTTTCTTTTTGACGATTAACAAATTATTAACTACATTTACAATCTGTAAATTTTAGATTCACCCGGAGGGGTGGCAGAGCTGGTTGAATGCGGCGGTCTTGAAAACCGTTGTGGGTTTGCGCTCACCGGGGGTTCGAATCCCTCCCCCTCCGCAAGTTGAAAAAGTCTTTTCGGTATTTCCGGAAAGACTTTTTTCGTTTAAACACTTCTCATCAAAGACAAGTTTGAATGCGGCAGTCTTGCCACCGCTTTGCGGGGTCCCTTCGGGAAAAACCGTTGTGGGTTTGCGCTCACCGGGGGTTCGTCACCGCACAGCGGGATCCCAATAATGGGAAATCCATTTTCTCCCCCTCCGCAAGTTGAAAAAGTCTTTTCGGTATTTCCGGAAAGACTTTTTTCGTTTAAACACTTCTCATCAAAGACAAGTTTGAATGCGGCGGTCTTGCCACCGCTTTGCGGGGTCCCTTCGGGAAAAACCGTTGTGGGTTTGCGCTCACCGGGGGTTCGTCACCGCACAGCGGGATCCCAATAATGGGAAATCCATTTTCTCCCCCTCCGCAAGTTGAAAAAGTCTTTTCGGTATTTCCGGAAAGACTTTTTTCGTTTAAATACTTCTCATCAAAGACAAGTTTGAATGCGGCGGTCTTGCCACCGCTTCGCGGGGTTCTTTCGGGAAAAACCGTTTGAGTTGCATCCCCGTTTGCGGAATATCCGTTCTACTCCTCCGCGATATTCTTTTGATTACAACAAAATCTTGTATATTTCGGCTTACACATTTAAGTTCGAAAGTATATGAATTACACTGTCTATATTCTTAAAAGTGAATTAAACGGACGTCATTATGTTGGTCACACAGGAGATATTGATGCCAGACTGAAGGCACATAATTCCGGTAAGGTTCGCTCCACAAAAGCATACAGAACTTGGAAAATAATTTATAAAGAGGAATATCCCGACAAACAATCCGCATACAAAAGGGAAATGGAAATTAAAGGTTACAAAGGTGGGGAGAGCTTTAAACTATTAATTGATTTACAAGCGTGATGTTGAATGCGGCGGTCTTGCCACCGCTTTGCGGGGTCCCTTCGGGAAAAACCGTTGTGGGTTTGCGCTCACCGGGGGTTCGTCACCGCACAGCGAGATCCCAATAATGGGAAATCCATTTTCTCCCCCTCCGCAAGTTGAAAAAGTCTTTTCGGTATTTCCGGAAAGACTTTTTTCGTTTAAACACTTCTCATCAAAGACAAGTTTGAATGCGGCGGTCTTGCCACCGCTTTGCGGGGTCCCTTCGGGAAAAACCGTTGTGGGTTTGCGCTCACCGGGGGTTAATAATCTCTACTAATATGGTTATAAAGTTTACAACTTAAGTAAACCGGGATTGTTCTGATAATTGTTTAATTATTATTCTGATGCGTCTAATTAAATAATTTCATACCAGGTAAGAATTATCACTAATGCCGTTGACACAATTACCGCGATGTTCCAATACTTTACCTCAGCAAACTTTTTATCTTTATACTTATCTTTTATTGATTCAAATATTACCATCATAAATGGGGGAATTGCCGCGGGTAGATACTTTATCGGCTGAGGCAGAATCTTTTTTGAAAAGTATGCCAGAACTATAATACAAATGCCTGTTACCAAAGCTATTTGCACATGAGGTGATTTTACAAACTTTTTTAACTTCGACATTATTCACCTTCTTCTTATTGCTGTATTCTGCAATTTATTCATTTTTTCATAATATTGACCACTTCATCAAGATTTTCTATGTCAGCCAGTGATCTATCAGCAAAAGAAACTTTTAGTATGTAATCCTCTTTATTCACCTAATTTTTTTATGATAAATGTTGCAAGATAGGCCTCCAAAATACTTAATGGAATGGCAAATGGTAAAATCCCGTAAGGGAGGACACTCATATTTCCCGTTACAAGCCACATTAAAACGAAGCCCATAAACCATGCAATGAAAGTAGTTTGAAGCAGAGAAAACTTCCGCGATACTATATAAATCCCTGTAGCAAAACATAACGACCATAGCCCCCAGATTGCTCCGTTAACAGGTTCGGATGGAAAAATTAATCCCATACTTTCATAATGATTTGACCAGTATGATTTTAGTAAAAATTCATTCCGTACGAATTCAGAAATACTTATCCATATTGTAGCCACGAGGATTGGGAAGATCATTTTAAATAAATGCTTTTTTGCCATTTATACTCCCTACCAATTTTTGCTGTTTTATTGAAAATAATCTCCTTCTCGTAAAATCACATTCGCCAATTGTTACCTGCGCAGAAGAATCGAAGAAATATATACATTTTTTATATATAAATATTAAGAATACAATAGAACATACTGTCCGAGTCAAAACAAAGCTATTGTTAACTATTATTCCCAATTATTTTGAAAATTCTGCTATTTATGATTTCTGACAAGTTCCAGTTGTACAATTCAGAGTCGGTGGTACTGTAGAATGCAACAACGACTGCGTCAGTATCCTTATCATACATTGCGAAACTCTGGTAGCCGGGCACCCAGCCAGAATGTTCATATTTATAAATGGAAGAATATATTTCCTCTTCTCCTGGTTCAAATAAAGTTCCATCGTTCAAAGCTCTCAGGAATCTACCAACATCTTCTGCCGAAGCTAACATACCATGTTCCGCCTCCTTTAAATCGTGCGGATACCCCACATGATACCCACTCATCACATCGTTCAAATCCACTTCCCTCAAAGAACTAAAAGTGTTATTAAGATTCAGGGGACTTAAAATTTCATCCTGAATAAATTGAAAATTGCCATAACCAAGTACGTCATCCATTATCTTGTTTATCAAGAGATAATTAGTATTACAATATTCATAGTCTTCGCCCGGATTAAAGTTTGCCGGTTTATCCTGAATCAATGCCAGACTCTCTTCAAATGACCTTGTTGGAGCAGCCCAAAAATTCGGAGTGTCTGTAAAATTGGGAATACCACTCCTATGCTGAATCATCAGTCTGAGCGTGATCTTCTCAGCGTTTTCGATTTTTCCAACAAGATCAGGTAAATAGTCGGCAATAGTTTTATCCAGGGAGAGTTTTCCGGCACTCACCAGTTTGGTCACGGCTACAGCATCATAAAGCTTACTTATACTGGCAATTTTATACAGAGCCTGAGGTTTGGCAGGAATTCGGGATTCACGATTGTGCCATCCGGCAGCATAATATTGAGCCGGTTTACCCGTTTGCTCTATATAGACGATCATTCCGTCAAACCCATGACTAATCGCTTCATCAAGCTGTTCCTGAACTGTATCCGGAAGTGGCAGTATCCATGCCTTTACCAAAAGCCAGGGTACAAAAAACATTGAAACAATCGTTCCAGTCAACAATGCTAATCTAACTATCAGTTTTGTTTTTTTGTTTGTCATATTATTGCTGCCAGTATTTATAAAGATTAGTCGCGGTTATCAGAATTATCTTTTTTATAGTACTACTATAAATTATAGAATCAAGAATCCAGCACCGAATATATGGCTTTAAGATAAGTCAAACAAAAATATCTACGAAAGTTGGCTGGACTAAAAACTACAAAATAAATTCAAAACGGGGAAGTATTAAAAAAAGAGGAGGCGCAATGATCCTCCCCCGAAATAATTATATTGTACCGGGTCCTTCGAAGGGCTCAGGCACCCGGTTAAGTATAATGGTGGTGAGCTTTTACCTGCTCCGACAATTTGCCGGTAACACTCTATTTCATTAAAATGAGTTTCTTCTGACTGCTGAATTCAGGTGTTGAGATACGATAAATATATATTCCTGATGAGAGCGCGGACGCGTTAAAGCTGACGGTATGTGTACCGGCTGATTTAACTCCATCCAGTAATGTTGCTACTTCTCTTCCGAGGATATCATATACTTTCAGCGTAACCATCGACTGTTCAGGCAATGAAAATCTGATTTTAGTCAACGGGTTAAACGGATTCGGGTAGTTTTGAGATAATGAGTAATCACTCGGAATGTTTTCCTCTTCGAGTGAGGTTAATTGTTCAGTTTTGAAACCGAATGCCTCTGACCACTGACCGGAACCGAGATCATTAATTCCACTTACTCTCCACCAGTAAACCCTGAAATAATCCAGACCTGTAGCGATAACAGATGTATCTCCAACTACAACGGTATCAAATGCTACTGAGGGTTCATCGAAGTATTTGTTGATACCAACCTGTATTCTGTATGATGTAGCGCTTTCTTTTTTCGCCCATACAAGTTCCGGATTTACTGACAAGTCAGTGCTTGCATGTTCAGGATACAATAATATCGGTTCTGCCGGGTATCCGGTTGTGAAACTGAAAACATCACTATATTCACTCTCACCAGCGGGATTATATCCTTTTACTCTCCAGTAATAAGTCCTCTCACCTTCGAGCACCAATGGCTGATAAGTTGTGTCTGTTATGTTTTCCCACACAAGTGTGTTCCCTGCGGGGAAAGAATCTTCATCCGATATTTCAAGTGTGTACTGCGAGGTAATATGTTTGTAATTCCATTTCAGTTCAACATCTTTGGCGATATCATCAGCACCATTTGCTGGAAATTCGAGTGGGGGTGCTTCAGGAGCGGCAACTTCAATCACATTGCTGATAACAGATTCATTGAAGTTTCTATCAAAAGCGGTAACAACAAAGTACTGGGTACTTCCCTGATTGTTCGCGAGAAGATTAAAGTGTTTTTGTCCGGTGAGCATCTCAAAATTGTCGGTATTTTCCAGATCGGAAGGATTTATTGTCGGGGTATCAAAACGATATACACCATAGAAAAATGCGGTATCGCCATCTGATGCAGGTTGGGGTATATCCCAAACCAGCGCTCCAAGTCCAACTTCCGGAGATAGACCTGTGACAAGATTTTGAACAGCGTTTGGAGCAATTCCATCGAGCCAGTTCATTGTTGGAGGAACAGCCGGATTTCTGTATAGGTCGTTTCTTAATGAATCTGTAAATCCTTTTTCGTTATCAAGAACACCGGCACGCGCTCTGAAAAACACACTGCCTCCTGCGGTAGCGTTAGCACGATTGGCACGCATTTGTCGCTGAATTTCTGATATATCCGGGAAATCGGGTATGCGATAGGCTGCATGTCCCGGATAAAAATGTTTGTCATAAACAGATACAGAGTCCGCCCACCAGTTCATTAGTGAACCATAATCCTGATTGCCACCATGCCTCCAATAAAGCTGAGGAGTAAGGTAATCGAGTTTGCCGCGCTGCATCCAGTTCATCGGATCACAATAGAGTGAGTAGTATGATGAAAGCCCCGAAACGCCGGCGGGGTAACCACTCTTCCAGATTCCAAATGGTGACACACCAAATTTTACATGCGGTTTAACTTCTTTAATGTTGGTGTAAACCGAATCGACGAAGATATTTACATTATCTCTTCTCCAGGAGTTGATATCGGAAAAGCCACGCGGTTCTGCCTGAAAAGTGGACCAGTCCTGATTAGAAATACCTTCATAAGGATAGAAGTAATCGTCGAAATGAACGCCGTCAATATCATAACGGTTTACAACATCCATGATAACATCAACCACATATTCACGGACTTCCGCCATTCCGGGATTAAGTATTTTTAAACTTCCTGACTGGATAGTCCATTCGGGATGAGTAATAGTAACGTGTGACGAGTGTTTGGGGTATCCTGCTCCCCTGTCGGCACGGTACGGATTAAACCATGCGTGAAATTCAATTCCTCGTTTGTGTGCTTCTTCAACGGCGAATTCGAGCGGATCGTAAAACGGTGCCGGTCCCTGCCCCTGAACGCCTGTCATATAGTATGACCATGGTTCATAGCTGCTGTTGTAAAACGCGTCGCATTCCGAGCGAACCTGAAAAACAACCGCGTTAAAATTGAGTTTCTTAAGTTCATCAAAAAGATAGATTATCTGTGATTTTTGCTCTTCAGTTGAAAGATGTGGATTTGTAGGCCAGTCAAGGTTAACTACCGTTGCAATCCACGCAGCTCTGAACTCATCTTTGGGCGGAGGATTCTGCGCAAAAATAATTGAAGAGATAAATAGCAATAATAAAAAGGTCGATCTTGAAAGCATGGAACTCCTTTATATTTTATAACGGTTAAAAGTCTGATTCGAAATATAGTAATAATGAAATTTAGTTTTGGGGCAAAATTAAGGTAAGTACATACTATCATTTCATGTAGTTGCGTTTTATAAAATAAATTTTTAATATCGACAAAGTAACCAATTTTGCTTTGAACACAGACTGTTACATCTAATCATAAACCAATCACTAACGGAGGTTTTATGCTGAAAAGTATAAAATTTATAGCCTTTCTCACCATTTTTGTGGCACTAACAGGCACAACATTCGCCCAATTTGATATATTGTGGGAAAAATCAGCCGGTTCAAGTTCACTACCAAGCTGGTTTTCAGACGCATCAAGTACCGAAAGAGGTTTCGGGTACGGGGTTGTTGACGGAAACGAAAGAATTGTCGTTCCAAGCCGTAATGGCGGAAGTTTTGTATATGTAGTTGACGCGACTGACGGTTCGGATGTTGGTCAGCTTGATATGACAGGTGTTGGCGGCGGTACATTTGCTGTTAACGATGCTGACGTCGCGGATGGCGATATCTATGTTTGTAACCTGACTATTGATGCTACCACATCAGCATTTAAAGTTTACAGATGGTCAAGCGAATCAGCTGTGCCGGAAGTTGTAATTGAAGAGACTTCTTTCGCTGGTCGTTATGGTGACAAATTTACCGTGAAAGGCTCAAAATCTGACAACACACTAAAAATCTACGCTGCTTCAGGTGGCTCAGCCGATTTCGTTGTTTATTCAACTGCTGATAATGGCGCAACTTTCACCGGCTCACAGGTAACTTTGGGTGACGGTGCGGGTGGCTCTTCACCTTCAGTAGACATGATTCCAACCCTTGGTTATTTTTACAACGGTAATGGAACAAATGTAAAATTTTATGACTTTGGCGGTATGCTTGAAGGTACTATCGATGGTGCGGTTGTTCCTACAGGAACTAACGCTATCCGACATTTTTACGCTGCGGATAATACACTTTATACTGCTATATTCAGATATGGCTCAGGTTTCCAGAACGCGATGGTAGTTGAAGTTGAACCTTTCGGCGGAACCGCTAACCTTTACGCTATGACCAATACTCTTGGTGATAATGGTAACGGAAACGGTACCGGTGATGTTGCGGTTAAAGATAACGGCGACGGTACTTTTACAATATTCGTATTGTGTACAAATAATGGTATGGGTTCATACCTGACAACAGATTCTCCTCTTCCTGTTGAGCTAACTTCTTTCAGCGCTGATGTTTCAGGTACCACAGTTAATCTAACCTGGAAAACCGCTTCTGAATTGAACAACAAAGGCTTCGCGGTTGAAAGAGCTTTGGAAGGTCAGGAATTTTCTCAGATAGCTTTCATTGATGGCGCTATTAACAGCACCGAAGAAACTGTATATAATCTTGCTGATGCTAACCTTCAGTCAGGTACATATCTATACAGACTTCGCCAGGTTGATCTTGATGGTACAGAAACAATCTCAAATGAAATTTCTGTAGAAGTTGCCGTACCAATGGAATTTGCTTTGGCACAGAACTATCCTAACCCGTTCAACCCTTCAACTACAATTAAATTTGCTGTCCCAGAAAACGGGAATATAAAACTTTCTGTATTCAATATGCTGGGTGAAGAAGTTGCTACTTTGGTTAACGGTTATCATGAAGCGGGAAGCTACGAAGCTAAATTTGACGCAAGCGCTTTGAACAGTGGTATTTATCTTTATAAAATAGAATCTGGCGATTTTGTAAACATCAAAAAAATGATGCTCGTGAAATAGTCGATCGTCATAAGTCTTTAATCGAAAGTCCCGGTAATAGCTTTATCGGGACTTTTTTACTTTAAAAGCACCATTTTTTTAGAGAGGGAATTATCTTTGTAATCCATGTTAAAAATATATACTCCGCTTGCTAAATGTGATCCATCGAATTTATAACTATACTTTCCGGCTTTAAGATCGGGCGTAAACGACCCATACACTTTTTCACCAATCAAGTTATATATAGTAATTTTTACTCTTCCGGCGGCTGGAATGATAAAGTTAAAAACCGTAGAACTGTTAAACGGATTAGGATAGTTTTGTTCAAGATTAAAACCCATTTTAAGATCATTATTTTCAGCTATAATTTCATTGATTATAAAATTCATATCGGGATTGTGTAAGACTTTCAAATTTGTCGTTTGAAGAGCAAAAACACCACCCGAATAGTCAGATTGAAATTCATCAACTATTCCTGAAAATGGAGAATTTTCCTCAGTCCAGGTAATGCCGAAATCATCTGAATAATAGAGTCTATTTTTTCGACCGGAAACATAATTTTTACCATTATTATCCTGAATTACACTATAAAAAATTTCACCTGTGACATTTTTGGTTAATGTCCATAAACTTCCGGCATTATTAGTCGTGTATATTACTCCGGATAATTCATAAGGATTAGGGTTGTTATAGTCATACCCCACTGCAACAATATTGTTAGAATCCGCTGCAGAAGCATCTTCGAATGAAAAAACACCAGTCCAGATTTTTTCCCATGATTCACCTGCATTGGTTGTTTTGTAATAATAACCGCCCGAACCGAATATGTATCCTGTCAGCTTTGTGGTAAACAATATTTTTTCAGGAAGAAAATTTGTAGCCGGATTATCTGAAAGTTTTTTCTCTTCCCATAAAAGACCTGAATTTGTAGTTTTGAATGTTATTGTGTCACAAATAATAAAACCTGTGAAATCATCAATAAAATGAACTATTGAGGAATTATTAAATATACCTTGATTTATCCAGGCTATACCTCTATTTGTTGTTTGATACATAACGTTATTGAAAAGCAGATATCCTTTATCTTCATTTATGAAGAATATATCTCCAGTCTTAAATTCGGCAGATTGAGGCAGGTCAATATTTTCCCATTCCTCACCTCTATCACCGGTATAATGGAGGTATTTACCGAGAACAAAACCGGTCTGATCATCGATAAAATGAAAATCTTCATATGGTCTGTTGTTAAACATCGCTATCTGAAAAAAAGTATTATCGTATTTTCTTTTGCCGATCAAGTTAGGGGATCCAAAATAAAATGTACTCTGATGCAAGTCTTCAATGTATCGTGCGCTGTTCAACTTACCGTATCCCGGTAAAGTGCCCTCCTCGACACTACTTTCTGTGATTTCTACAAAATGAAGATTAGACTCATAGAAAGTATATCCGGTATTATTATATGTTAACGCGACATAGAATGAGTCAGGAGCCGGAATTTGTGTATCTTCTATCCACGAATCACCATAATCGGTCGTTTTATATGCACAGTCTGATACAACAAAGCCAAACCCCGTCGAATTAACGATTACATCAATAATATCATTATTTGTTGGACTGATTAAATTCTTCCAATTTTCCCCCTCATTCTGCGATCTCAAAATCAAACCTTCGTTTCCAACAATGTAAAGCCTTGAGTTTTCGTCGATGTAAATCTTATTCAGGTGTGTACTTGCCAATGTATCATAAACCCAGTCAAAACCACCATTTGTGGAAATACCAAAGAGACCATTATCACCAATCAAATAACCTTTGTCAGATTCAGAAAACTCCAACTGCCTTATTAAATGTGTCTCGGGAATATCAATATGCTCGAAACTATTCAACGAGTCCTCCGAAACTAACAATACACCATCTCCGGCAAAGAATATACGAGAATTACATAACGTACACGAATTGAGGTCATTGAGGGTTCCGGTTGAATATTTTTTAAAATTATAATTGAAGTTGTTTTCTTTTGCCTTTATAACAACGCCATTATCACACGCCATTACCAATGAATGAGAATCATTCGATTCTTCCCAAAGTGCGTCGATATCATTTATTTTGTAGCCTGCTAATTCGGGGGAAATATCTATCCATTGTGCGGTGCAGATAAGGTTTATGAAAACAAAAAAAAGAAAAGTATATTTCATGTTAATTGCCCTTTTATTATAATCAATTTAATCTCTCATCAACAGAAAATCAATTTCCAGCTCAATTGAAAATATTTTAGTATTATTCTAAACGATAATTTTTGAATTTGGAGTTGGAGAAATGGCATCGGATCAAAAGTTTGTTGATTTTGTTTTGGAACAGATGGGAGCGGCGGGTGATGTGACCGCAAGGAAAATGTTCGGTGAATATGGTATTTATCTTAACGGCAAAATTATTGGTTCCGTTTGCGATAATAAGCTCTTTATAAAACCGACCTCAGCCGGTAGGGAGTTTATCGGTGATGTTAAGGAGGCGCCACCATATCCCGGGGCAAAACCAAATTTCTACATAGATGATAAAATTGAAGACAGGGCGTGGCTGGCAGATTTGGTGAAAATAACGTATGAAGAATTACCCGCGCCCAAACCAAAAAAGAAAAAAACTGCCAAAAAGAAATGACCATTTAATATTCTGTAAAAATATTCTGAATTATGAATAGTAGCTATATTATCCGAAAAGCCGACCTCTCCGATGTGCTTAATCTTACAGTACTTAAGCAGCAGGTGTGGATTTCAACATACGCTTTTAACGGAATCAGGGATGAGTTATCGCAATATGTTCTGGAAAATTTCACTCCCGATAAAATCAAAAGTACGATAGATAATCCAAACAATATCGTTCTTGTTGCTGAAAAGGATGATCATATTGTTGGTTGCGCCGAGATTGATTTGTCGTCACAATGTCCGGAAGAGAATTATTTTGGTAGTCCGGAAATTTCAGTTTTATACGTTCTCGAACGATTCCAGTGGATTGGTATTGGAAAAAAATTGCTGAACAAATGTATAGATGTACTTGCTTTACTTGGTTACAAATCAACGTGGTTAACGGTCTATGATCAGAATTTTCAGGCTATCAAGTTTTACGAAAGGAATGGTTTTGAGAATATAGGTTGTACGCATTTTAAGATGGGGGGTAATAAAATTCCCAATGAGATTATGTTCCTCACTTTTAACAATATGGTAAAGAATGAAAACTCGTGAAAGTGGAATGCCTGATGAGAACTATTGGGTATCTTTTTTTGATGTGGATCATATCTTCAAAGAACTTGAGATCAATGATCAGGTATTTTCCCTTGTTGATTTCGGGGCGGGATACGGTACTTTTAGTCTGCCAGCCTCAAGAGTTATTTCTGGAAAAGTTCATGCATATGAAATTGAGTCTGAACTCGCGGATGAGCTTTTAAAAAAGAGCCAAAAAGTCGGATTGGATAATCTAACAATTCATAATAGAGATTTTGTGGAGTCCGGTAGCGGACTTGAAGAAAATTCGGTTGATTATGTAATGATATTTAACATTCTTCACGCAACCGAATCTCCTGAAATATTAAAAGAAGCATATAGAATATTAAAACGAGGTGGGAAACTTGGTGTTATTCACTGGCGTTATGACCAGACCACGCCACGAGGACCAGGAATGGATATTCGCCCAAAACCGGAGGAATTGGAAAAACTTATTCAGGGAGCAGGATTTAAGATTTTAAAATTCAATATTGATCTCCCCCCGTATCATTATGGAATTTTAGCAAAAAGAAAAAATCAAATCTGATTATACTATTCGAATACCTGATTCCATTATTTCTCTCGCAAAAGGATTACCCATGTTAAAATCTTTTGGATTGAATGGCATCACTTCTAAATCCGAACTTACTGATAACGTTAGTTTTCTAATCTTACTCCTGTCAGGAATTCTTTTCCCCTCGAAAATCTCGGAAATTAAGGCTATATCAATGTCGCTATATTCACTTTGTTCACCTTTGGCATAGCTTCCATAGAGAAATAGACTCTGTACAGGAATTCCATTATAGTTTAGCAAGTTTACATAACTTTCAATAACTCTCTTTATTTTATCCGGGATTTCAACCATACATACATCTCTTTAATTTTAACGATATACTCTTCAGCGTATTCCTTTGTGCAGGATTTATAAAACTCATTTTTATATTCCGGATACCGTATTTCCAGATTAAAATCATTTACTTCATCAAGAAAAACTTTTTTTTCTTCATCTAATTTCAAACCGGAAAGCTCAGACAGTTTGACAAGATTATGACTTTTGGGAGGCATTTTATTATCATTACACGCAACAAATAATGCTTTTAGTGACTTTTCCAAAACTAGATGTCCAATGAATAGACTCCAATCATATTTCTCTGCGGAAAGAAGGCTTTCAACAGTTTCAAGATCATGCTCAGCACTCCCAAGCCAATAATTTATGTGTTCTTCCTTTGTCATCTCTAGTATTAAATTTAGTTTAATTTAATAATTCTTTTCTAAAATTACATCAATTTGTTATAGTGATAACACTAAAAATAAAAAACCCCAAACAGAATACTGAATGGGGTTAATGATAATTTATATATCGAATTTATTTTTCGTCAATGTAACGTATGATCTTCGCGGGTACTCCTGCTACAACGGCATTTGGAGGCACATCTTTCGTTACAACGGCACCTGCTCCGATAAGGGCATTCTTACCAACCCGTACTCCACACATAATGGTGGATGATGAACCGACGGAAACATTATCTTCAATGAATGTTTCTTCCAAAGTCCAGTCGGCTTCAGTCTGCATTGAACCATCAGGATTGACTGACCTTGGATTCCTGTCATTGATGAATGTAACGTTATGTCCGACAAAAACTCCGTCACCGATATGCACACCTTCACAAATAAATGTGTGTGATGATATCTTGCAGTTTTTACCGATTGTCGCGCCTTTCTGTATTTCAACAAAGGTACCAACTTTCGAACCATCATCTATTGAGCAGCCGTAAAGATTTACAAAATCGAAAATCTTTACATCTTTACCCATCTTGACGTTATTTATATTTTTCTTTTCCATTAAATAACCTTAAGCTATTTCAATCAATTTACCACGGTTTTTGATAGACTCTTCACTCGCTTCAAGAATCTTTACTACATCAAGACCATCTTTGCCGCTGGTCAATGGTTCGCGACCTTCATTGATAGACGCGATAAATTCTTTCGCGCCCAACGCAAGAGCTTCAGTCGCGACAACTTTTGGTGAATGCATATCACCAATACGATACTGTACCAACGCTTCATGGATTGATTCGGTTGTTTTCATTTCAATACCGCTATCATAAACTTTGATCTTCTCAAAGTTTTCCATGTCGTCAAATACGAGCATTTTTTTGGTGCCGCCAAGTAGCATCTTACGGATTTTCACCGGTGAAGTCCAGTTTACATGAAAATGCGCGAAACTGTTATTATCGAAATAAACTGATATCTGCGCGATATTTTCATGGTCATAATAGCTCGCTACACCATGAGCCGCGACAGCAACAACTTTGTGACCCTCAAGCAGATAGTTCATTATCGAGAGATCGTGAGGAGCGAGATCCCATATTACGTTTACATCATGCTGGAAAAGACCAAGATTGATTCTTACAGAGTCGAAATAAGTGATATCACCTATTTCACCGGAATCAACCAGTTCCTTGATTTTTTTAACCGCGCCGGTATAAATAAATGTATGATCTACAAATATGCGAAGGTTTTTTTCAGCCGCGATATCTATCAATTCCTGAGCGTGTGCTGATTTGGCTGTAAAAGGTTTTTCCACCCAGATATGTTTTCCGGCTTCGAGTGCTTTTTTCGCCAATGGATAATGAAGATCAACCGGGGTAGCAATGATAACGGCGTCAATATCTTTTGCGAGCATTTCGTCGTAATCGGTCATCAATTCTACCGCAGGAAAGCGCGACGCTATAAATTTTATTCTATCTTCTTTTTTGTCGCAACCGTAAACTTTTTCAACTTCAGGATGCGCTAAAAAATTTCTTACCAGATTGGGACCCCAATAACCGAGTCCGATAATTCCAACTTTCATTTAATCACCTTCTCACTATTTGAAGAATTCGTGCATTTTTTCAGAGATATATTCAATTTGTTCATTTGTCAATTCAGGGAACATAGGAAGAGATAAACCTTGTTCAGCCAATGCTTCAGTTACAGGGAAGTCGCCTTTTTTGTATCCGAGATGGGCAAAACATTCCTGCTCATGCAGCGGTATCGGGTAATGCAGACCGCTTGCTATATCATTCTCACCAAGGAATTTCTGAAGCGCGTCTCTTCGCTCTGTTCTTTCCTGACCGTCAAGACCTTTGACCTGTATAACAAAGAGATGGTAAACATGTTTCGCGTAATCCATTTCTTTTGGAACGATGATGCCATCGATATCAGATAGCATTTCACGATATTTCGCTGCGGCTCTTCTTCTGCCTTCCGTCCAGTCGTTAATATATTTCATTTTGATACCAAGAACCGCGCCCTGGATACCTTCCATGCGGTAGTTGTGACCATACATCAGGTGATGATATTTTTGTTTGGCGCCATGATCGCGTATCATTTTGAATTTTGTACTTAGTTCTTCATCGTTGGTCATAACCGCGCCGCCTTCACCATAAGCACCGAGGTTTTTACCGGGATAAAAACTGAATGACGACGCGACACCCAATCCACCGATTTTTTTACCTTTGTATTCAGAAAGGTGAGCTTGTGCGGCATCCTCTACTACAGGGATATTATGTTTTTTACCAATTTCCAAAATCGCGTCCATATCCGCCGGCTGACCATAAAGATGAACAGCAACGATAGCTTTAGTTTTTGGCGTTATCGCTGCTTCCAGTTTTGCGGGATCAAGGTTGTAGCTTTCCGGATGGCAATCAACAAATACCGGAGTAGCGCCGCATAGTGTAGCTCCCCATGCTGTTGCGATAAAAGTGTTTGCAGGAATAATTACCTCGTCGCCATGCTGAATATCCAAACCCCACAATGCCACATGATTACCATCTGTACCCGCGGAAAGCGCTGTACAATAATTTGTGTTATGTATTTCGGCGAATTTCGCTTCAAAATCAAAAACAGGTTTTCCCATAACAAAGGCTGTATTTTCAAATACATTCTCCACAGCAGGCAGAACTTCATCTTTTATTTGTCTGTATTGAGCTTTAAGATCTAAAAATGGTACTTTCATAAACTTCCTCCAAAAAAGAAAACTTAGTTGTTATTTTTTACTTCTCTCTTTCAATTCGTTGTAAAGGTTTAGCAATTCTTCAGAATCAACTCTCCAGTTATATTTATTTTGTACTGCTTTAATTCCGTTTTGACCATAGTTTTTATCAGATTCATATAATAGTTTTATTGTATCGGCAAAACTTTGCGGATTATTCGATTTGAATACTTCACCTGCTCCGGTCTCATCAATAATCCGTTTCAGAGGTTTCGCATCAGAAACTATTACTTTCTTGCCCTGTGACATATACTCAAAAAGTTTATGCGGAATGGTAGTATCTGTGAA
The DNA here is from genome assembly GCA_022181065.1 of Melioribacteraceae bacterium. GTDB lineage: Bacteria > Bacteroidota > Ignavibacteria > Ignavibacteriales > Melioribacteraceae > BQMY01. The sequence continues at coordinate 53,434 of BQMY01000097.1, forward strand.
TGAATTTGAGGGCCAAACCATAATGCAGATATCTGATGCATTCAGGTATGAAGGGATAATTTCATGACCTTGCCAGGGTAAAAATTGTGTGCCGGAAATATTTTCATCCGCTATTATTTTTTCAATTCTCGGTTTATCAGGTCCTTCACCGAGTATATATAGTTTTGCTTCAGGATAATACTCCCTGAGATATTTCATTCCTCTTACCGGGGTATCAAGCCCTTTGTCTGGCCCTACCAATCCCGAATAAATCAACACCGGATTACCTTCGAGGTCTATTTCCCTGAAATTTTCACTTATATCAAATGTGTCAAGGTCAACTGTATTGGATACTACATGTACTTTTTCTGCGGGAACACCCATTTTTACAAGTCTGCTCTTACTCTCTTCAACCACAACTACAAGTTTGTCAAATTTGTGTACAATCCACTTTTCAAGAATTCTGGCGAGTCTGTAATTTTTGAAAATAAAATTAATCAATCCCTTCTTATTGAAAGATTTAAGTGCTTCGGGATATACTTCATGTAGATCGAGGATTGTTGGTATTCCGAAAAGTTTATTCAAAAACCAGCCCAACGGTGCCATTGGTAAATCATGAACATGAAGAAAATCGGGTTTGAATTTTTTTATTGCCTTGATAGCATACCAGAGGAAGCGCGGATTTGCAAAGAGTGGAAAATTCAATAACTTATTTATTTTAATATTACCTGAAACAGCAGGAATACGGAATAAGGTAACTCCCGGATATTCAGAATTTTTCTCTTTGTTGTATTGATTGCATAGCAGAGTTACATCAAAACCACCATTGCTAAAACTTTTTATCTCCTTCTCAAGGCGGATATCTGGTGGAAATTCCGACTGGAGTAGCATTAAAACTTTATTCATCTTTTAAATCTCTTACTCTCTGTTTATCTTTTTCGGGATAAACAAAAATCTGTCTTAAATAAAAAAAAGACTTAAACAATATCTCTTTGTCAAATTTAATTAAACTCAATGCAAGATACACCGGAATTCGTAAAATAAGCCCTGAATAATGGAATAATAATGCCGGAATATATTGATGAAGTGGAAAATGTTTTCTGTAAAACCTGATTTTCGCGGATGCCTGCCATTTGTACATAAACCAGGGCATTTTTTTAGAAACGCCTCCTCCAACATGAATTATCCCGGTTTGGGGATAATAGATTACTTTTCCACCCGATTTTTTAAATCGGTAGCATAGATCAGACTCTTCACCATAAAAGAAGAAATTCTCATCAAACCCGCCAAGTTCCTCGAAGTCCTTTTTTCGCATCATCATAAACGCGCCCTTGACAATATCAACCTCGGTTGCGGTAGAAAGATGCCTGTAATGTAGATAATATTTGTTGAACCATTCTGATTTTGGGAAAAGCAGGTACAGAAACAAGTTGGTGCTCATTACATATCTTAACGAATCAAAACTGTTGATTGAAATTTGATGTGAACCATCTTTATTTAAAAGTTTCGGACCAACAAAGTACTTTCCTTTCAAAGATTTGAGATAATTAAGTGATGTTTTAATTACATCCTCGGTGAATATCATATCGTTGTTCAGCAGCAGGAGATATTCTCCAGTAGCGTGCTTGGCTCCGGTATTGTTAGCTTTGGCAAAACCGTCATTTGATTTATTCTTGATTAACTTGAGATTTTCAATACCCTTTATTTCTTTTTCAACATCTCCCTTTGTGGACGCATTATCAATCAGAATTATTTCATAATCTAGATCTTTGGTGTATTGCTGCAGAGTTACA
>BQMY01000098.1 GCA_022181065.1 Melioribacteraceae bacterium
TGTCAGAACATGTGCTAAACAGACTAAACATATTCATGAAGTTTTATTTTAAAATCCTGCAATATATCCAGTGTTATTTTTTCTTTAATAATTCGATGAATTTGGTATTTCGTTTCGTTATCCTTCTTGCTTATTTCCTTCAAATAGCCTAATTCTACGGTCTTCTTAATGTAACTTTCCAAATCTTTTTGAAATTTCAATTTATTGTAACCTTCCTGTAGAAACAGTTCCAGTTCATCTTTGATTTCTGAATCTGTTATGTATTTTTCTGTTGCCAACTGAGTTGGGTTACTATCAAATTCCTCTAAACTTTGTCTTAAAACAACAAGTACGATTGAGGTTTCGAAACCGATTTGTCGTCTTGTCACTAAACCGAGAGTTTTACCCTCGTTGTCTTCAAATTGTTTTACAAAAGCAAAACCATCATCTTTTTTTAAAATAAGTTCCAACCCGATTAGTCTAATATATTCCTGAATTTCATTTTGATAAAGGATCAAATCTTCCCAATCATTTGAATTACGCTCAATAACACCTTTGAGCAATTTTACTATCGCTTTGCTGTATGGCTTTATATTTTGTTCTATACTATTCATTTGTCAATATAATTTCCGGAATTTTAATCTGTTTTTTGTTTTCAACATCAAATACTACATTCTGGGTTTTTTCAAGATTGATTGAATGCTTAAATTCTTTTAGAATGCCAATGTATCCAAACAGTTCAGGTAACCCTTTTTCAAGTCCACCATAATTCTCAACTACATCTAAAAGCGTTGTTTGAGATTTTTCTTTAAGTATATTTTTTATCCTTTTCCTCAGCGATTCTTTGTCAATACTTGATTGAGAAAATAATTTGTTTAGATGATTGGAAGAAGTAATGTCTTCGTTTGCAACTCGTGGTTTGTCCGTATAGCTAATTTCTTCTTTTTGTTCTAAAGTTAGTTTTCTCTCGTATAAAATATTGATTTCAATTTCTGTTTCCAACTCAAATGAAATGTCTGGTTTTCTCTTGATCTTGTTGATCTCTACAAGTTGTCTCTTTATTTCCTGGATAATATTTTTAGTAGCTTCTGATTTTGTACTCTCACTTTCACGAATAATACGGCTCAATTTTTCAGCCATTTTATCATTAGCTTTATATACTTTTTGTCCAGAGCCGTGAAGATGTTTTTTCATTCCTTTCAGGAATGGGTCGTTAACAGAAATTGATTTTTCTTCTAATGTTTTGTACAATTCTCTAGTCAGATTTTCCCATCTGTTTTGTAAATCAGGATTTAAAATGAAAGACCAAAAAGCATAAAAACTTTTTCCTTGTTGACTTTCTTTTAAAGCTTCGAGTGCATCGAAAGTAAATTCCAGTATATCGCCTTTAGTTAAACTTCCATCTGCGTGTTTTTGATAAATACCTTTGGTTATTTCTTTGAAATTATCTTCGACTTCTTTGAAGTCTGACAACAATTCTTTGGCCGATTGATTAAGCTGGTTGAAGCGCGGAACAATTTCAAATTCTTCAAATACTTTTACATCCTCTCCAATTTTTATTCGTTGAATTTGTTGTTCAATCTCCAATTTCTTCTCTTCTAATAACTCTATTCGTGTTTCAGCATCTTCATTGGTAAATTCGACCAACTCTTTCAACTGATTATAAATATTATTAAACTTTGATTCAGTGCCAATAAACTCTTCTTTTTTCAAACTTGCCAACCAATCTATGGTTTTACTTGAATTGGCAGATAATTCATAAAAAACTTCACCTCGCTCATCAGGATAATTGGTTAAAAAGCCTTTGTTTGTCCAATTTAAAATGTACTTTTTTGCTTTCTCTTCGTACGAATCCAAAGAAGTGATTTCGGTTTCTTCATCATTGTCAACTTGCTTGTATTCCAAGAAATCAGCCAATTGATTATGAATATTTTCAGTAGAAATTGAGCCTTGTTCGCTTGAGAATGTATCTATCAAAAACTCAATAATCATTTCTCTGTTTCTCAAACGCAGCAATTCAACGCTTGGTGAAGTGTTTAATATTTCTAATATTTTTAAACTTTCTGTCATTCGTTTTTAATCTTTTATCGTAGGCAAAAATTAAAACTTTTTTTGTTTTTTCTTAAGATCGTGTGCCGATAAAAAACCGAATGTGCTTTATTGTGCGTTTGCTGACTTTCTTTTCACAATGAGGCACTACATCCCTTGGAAGATATGATATATTAGTGATAAACTTTTGTAAACATCAATTAAAATTCTATTTGAAGTTTAGGTCAAATGACCATAGGAGAGTATATTATAATTAACATATTGGAGTATCTCCAATGGAAAAAGTTAAAGATTCTGATTCATGTGGACTCAAACGTTTTGAGTCAAAAAATGCTAAAAATGCCATAATTCAAAAACTTGCCACCGACTTTAATCTTACATCTATTATCGCTGAAGCCTTTTACAAGCAGGTCGCTATCTATTTTGATGAAAATTCTAATATCACTCTCTCTAGTGGTGAAGTCTCATATGAAGCTGTTTGTTCAACCGAACCGGCTGGCAAGCATATTAAATTAGCTCGCAAGATTACTGTCAGACTTCGTCTGATGGATATTAACTCTGACTTCGAAGCTCTTGCCAACTTTGGACTTGCCGATTTAAGAAGACATCGCATTGAAAGGCTTACTCGTCAGACTTATGATCAGGGCGCTCTGCTATCCTACGAAGACCTTGCTTTACTTTTGACTACCTCTCCGGCTACTGTCAAGCGCTACATCTCTTCCCTGCGTAAACAAGGTAAATTTATTGTTACCAGAGGTGCTAAACTTGATAACGGACCAGGGCTTTCTCATAAGTCCATTATACTTGATCTTTACTTCAAAGGATATTCTTTTACCGATATTGCACTTAAAACCAATCACTAAAAGGAACCGTTGATCGTTACATTAAAGATTACCACGGAGTCGAGATTCTCTGGAAAGATGATATTACTGACCTCGATCAAACCTCTCATTTGTCCGAACTTTCTAAAAGAGTTGTCCAACAATATATTGATCTTCTTCCGGTTAAACTTAAAAACAGATTATCAATGAACGATGTTTGATATTTTTTTAAATTTATCGGAGAGGCATCCTTTTTTTTATGCCTCTCCTAATTACTATATGCTTTTACTTAAACTACTTAAATTAAACAACTTAACTCTTCATCTGGTCATTTGATACTATTTAAGAATCACCATTTTTCTGGTTAATGAAGCGTCACCTGCTGTAAGTCTGTAAATATAGGTACCTGAAGCCAGGTTACCCGCCGCGAAATCGACTGAATGCTCACCCGCGTTCATAACAGCGTCAACCGGTACAGCAACCAATTCACCCAATATGTTGAAAACAGAAAGTTTTACTTTGCTTTCAACCGGAAGAGTAAAGTTAATTTTCGTAACAGGGTTAAACGGGTTAGGATAATTCTGACCCAAAGTTATTGTTTCAGGAAGAATATTTGATGATACTTCAAGTGAAGTTATATTATTATCAGAGATCACAATTTCATTATTATCAGCCAGTACCGCATTAAACAAATTGCCGGTAACAACATCTTTCAATTTAATATCAGCACCCTGAACCGCAATTGTTACAGGATATACTGCATCTTTGATATCAATCTTCTGTGCCGCTGACATATTTTCAACAAATTTACCCGATGAAAATCTTACATCAAACGCGCCTGCAGGTGGTGCCGGAGGAAGATCATACATATTCAGGTTATTGCTTCCGGAAGCGTACAAAGTTGAAGTATGACCCGCAGCATCAGTCACAACTATTTTTGCCCATTCGCTGTTTATTGAAGCAAAAGCAGGAGCTGCTTTTTTCACTGCCTGATCAACAATTATGCTGCCTGCCTGAGTTGCCTTAACCCAGTATCCTTTACCGGGAGCGAGAGCATCAATATTTTGGTAAAAATCTTCAAATCCGAAAAACGCGCTACCTATTATTCCGGCAGGTTCAGTGGTAATATCATCAACAGAAATTGTCTCATCAAACGGCCCAATCATATTCCAACCGGCATTCAGAGCTATATTACCGGGTACCTTGCCGCCCTGAACAGGAATATCATCACCCGCTCCGAACTTCAACCAGTAAGCCTTGCCATTTTCAAATTCAGAAACCTGATTGTAGCCGCCTTCAAAAGTAAACGCGTTCGAAGTTGCGTTCGGAAATACTGAAGTAACCGACATATCATCAAGCGTTACCGGAATTGAAACCATGTTCCAGCTTGGATTAACACTGATTGTTGAGTTAACCTGCTCGGAATATTCAATTATAACTGAAGTTATACTCGAATTAGGAATCTGGAAGGCATTAAAATTCGCCATATTGTAGCTGAATAGTATTCCACCAAGATTATCTTTAAGAATATACTTACCCGCCGTTAGCTGTGTATTATCCCAGGTAAGCAATATCGGATCGGAAGAACTACCGGGCTGAAACTGGAGTTCCCATTCAATAACCACTTCATCTTCATGCCTTATATCTCTTAATGAAGCTTGATTGGTTGGAAGATTAAACCTGGCGTCAAAAACACCTGCGGGAGGTACAGGAGGCAATTCATTTTCTTCAAGGTTTTCATCAATTCCATCGGTAGCCCATTTTGACTGTCCGAAAGTCAGGTCTTCACTATCAGTACCTGATGTAACTGTAATGCCGGCATCCCAAACAACTGTATTACCAACGTTGGCAACATTAATACCACCAACCCAGATACCCCAGGTATTGGTAGAGTAAACATATTCGGTCATGACCCAAAAATCATCCGGATTAGCGGGATCCATCCACGCACCGTTGTAATCACCCCAGCGATTACGTGAACCACCGTAAGTTTTAACATAATTTCCGTTACCGGGCTTTAACTCCTGTGTACCAACAGGTGAAGATTCACCTGCTTTTAATACCGTGTAATACGCTCCCATATACTCGGTTGATGACGAGCGGCTATAAGAGAAAACAACATCTCCAAAACCGTTAACCGCAAGCGCGGGATACACATGATAATGCGAATTATCCGCGAGTGTCCAGTCATTCACAGCGGTATATGTATTCGGATTAACTGAAAGATATCTGACACCCGATTTTGTTCCGCTCTTTACAGCATGGGTCATATGAAGGATACCATCCTGGAAAACGGGTTCATTTCTTAAATTCATTCCACCATCGTCAATCGCCGGAGAGCCGCCACCCAACTGTTGTGTATTAGGTGGTGAAGAATATGATGTTACCGAAACCTGCTTTCCATCAAGTGAAGGATTAGATAAAGGATTTGATAATGTATAAATTCCGAAAGTTGAGTTTGTTGTATATGGACCTACAACTGCAAGATAATAATCATCTGAAGCGCTCTGCATTCTTGCAGGTCTGATACCAAATGAACTCGCTCCCGACTGTGGATACTTGATATTCCAGATGTCAGTCCATGTTACTGAACCGGCGGTATTTGCGTATAAGTCAGCTTTTGGGACTATACGTATCTTGGTATAATTGTATGAAAAACTGAATGAGAACTGATTTGATGTGATATAAATAGCTTTGTCATCATAACCCACTCCCTGATAATCTGCCCAGTTACCAGCATAGGAGTTACCATTAGTAGTTGAATTCAACTTCCAGTTGTACCAGACACCGGTAGGATCCGAATCATCAGAAACTGAAACTAAAAAATAAGCTTCATTACTGAACTCATTCAGATGCAGCCAAACCATAACCCAACGTTCATCAAAATGATCGTATATCACCTTGGGATCGAAGACGTTAGCACCGGAGTGCGTTGAACTGAACCATGAATTTCCGGTAATCGTTCTTAATGTTTGGCCATCTTTTGTTGAAATTCTGAAAGTACTGTTCACCACCTGAATAATATGATTAGGACCCACAGCTACATATGGATCGGGTGGGATAGAAGAAGTTTGATTTATACCGTAAAAATCTCTGAACAGAGTAACATCATCATCACTCACATCCTCAATGTATGAAGCTGGATCGATGATCACGTTCGAACCTTCAGGTCCGGTTGCTTCAATAGCATCTGCCGGTGGGGGCAGCAATTCCGCTTTTATATGTTTGAATAACTTTAGACGTGGTGATTCAGCACCCGCGTCTTCTGTGAACAGGTTGGTGTTCATTACAACACCACTCGAGACAGAACCTGATGCTGGTCCGGAATACGATACCTGACCAATCACGTATGTGCTGAGAAAAAGAGCTATTATAATAAACACTTTTAAGTTTAACTTCATTATGGATCTCCTGAAATTTTAAGATAGGACTTAGACAAATTATTTTGGGGATAATTATTTACACTATTTGTGAATAATAAAACAATGAGTTATAAAAGTCAAAGCTATTAATAGTCACCGGGATGCAGGTCACAAATTTTTAGGTAAATATTTTGTGGAAGTTTAATTTATGAGGTTGAAATAAAAAAACACGATGCTCCAACCGGGCAAGGTTATTGGAGCATCGCGAAGGGATTTACGTCGGCATCCTGAGTGCGAGGATAGCCGTGGGATAAAATTTATCTAATACGTTTGAATTCAATTCTACGGTTTTTAGCGCGACCTTCTTTAGTTGAGTTATCTGCTATTGGTGTAGCTTCACCGTAACCTTTTGCTTCAAGTCTGCGCGAGTCGACACCTTTTGAAACAAGCCAGTTTTTAACACTTTCAGCGCGAAGTTGAGAAAGCTTCTCGTTTGAGTTTGCGCTTCCCACATTATCTGTGTGCCCGCTTATTTCCACAACAATGCTGCTGTAAGTTTTGAGTGTCTTGAGGGCTTCTTTAAGTTTAGCTTCCGATTCAGGTTTGATATCCGCTTTACCGGTCGCGAAAGTTATTCCTTCAAGTACAATCGCAACATCCTTTTTAATAACATCATCTTCTGCGTTGTTAGGGTCAGTACCTCTGCTAATTTCCACATTATCCGCGACAGTTCCATTGTCACTGTCTGTTTTCAGCGGATTTGTTTTATGTTTCATCAGCTCATCCTTGTCGGAGAGTGTATCACCATCAGTATCGGCTTTCACCGGAGATGTTTTATACTTGTTTATCTCGTCATTATCATCAAGACCATCTTTATCGGAATCTTTTTTATTCGCGTCAGTTTTGTGCGTTTTAATCTCATCATAATCGGAAAGTGTATCACCATCGCTGTCTTTCTTCAGCGCGTCAGTACGATGTGTATTTATTTCTTCATAGTCAGAAAGCCCGTCATCATCAGTATCCGCCTTTGAAGGTGAAGTTTTGTGATCTTTTACTTCACTGTAATCGGACAAAATATCACCGTCTGTATCACCTTTAAGTGGATTTGTTTTATAAGTATTTACTTCCTCACTATCTGAAAGTCCGTCACCGTCGCTATCCGCTTTGTAAGGATTAGTGCCGATTTTTTCTTCCATATCTGTAGTTAACCCGTCTCTATCAGGATCGGGGTCTCCCTCAAGTGAAAATGTAAAACCCAAACCTACTTTAAGGTATCCATCCGGTAAGTCTTCTTCATTAAAATAATTGAGGTTTTCGGTCAATGATAAAGCACCGCCAATGCTTAAATCTATTGCGAATCCTTCAGAAACATAATATTCCATACCCAGACCTAATGGAATATGTAAAGTAAGGCCGGACTCACTTAATTCCCCCGGTGATAAAAGTGATTGTCTCGGTCTTATCGAAACATCATAATAGGTTAAGCCAAGGCCACCATAAAAATACGGACGTGTATTCTCCATTCTGAATGGTGTAAACATCATTCTTGCATCAACCGGTATGAAGCTGGTGCTGTAAAAATAATTTGAGGGCCAAGGCGTATCATCCAGACCTTGATATTTACCATATCCAGCGCCAATTTCGAGTGACCAGTCATCTGTGTAAGCATGACGGTACATCACACGGGCTAACCAGGAAAACTCCGTTCCCCCTTCATGATCGAAATCATTCATGGGTAAAAGGAAACTTCCCTGAACCCATACTCTGTCTGCCTGCTTGTCAACCTGACCAAAGCCAAGTGACGAAACTAAAATCAAAACTAAAAACAAGTGAACTAATTTCATAAATCTCCCTATGGATTATTGTTGACAATGCAATTATAAATACCTTTCGGGGTGATTTAAGTAACATGCTATGTTATTTACTTGTGGTATTTTTTGTTACAAGCGTGATGAGGCGCACATCGGCACTCTGAAAGAAGAAATAACGACTTTTGATCATTTTTTTGCAATTAACACTGATGCCGGCTAAAATGAGACATTCAATAAATTGATTATTTAACTCAAATAATTTAATTTGTCAGCAAATAATTATTCAACTAATCATGGAATAAGCATGAAAATTCACGAATATCAGGCTAAAGAAATTTTAAGAAAATATAATGTCCCTGTCCCGGAAGGTAAAGTTGCGTTTACTGTTGACGAAGCTGTTGAAGCCGCTAAGGAAATAGGTGGAAATATTTGGGTTGTTAAAGCTCAGATTCATGCGGGTGGACGCGGTAAAGGCGGTGGTGTAAAAATCGCCAAATCACTCGATGAAGTTAAACAACTCGCCAGTGAAATCCTCGGAATGCAGCTTGTAACACATCAAACCGGTCCCGAAGGCAAAAAAGTACAAAGATTGCTGATTGAACAGGGCATCAATATTGAACACGAACTTTATCTTGGTATTACACTTGATCGTGCTTCATCTAAAAATGTGATTATGGTCTCTACCGAAGGTGGAATGGAAATCGAAAAAGTTGCCGAAGAAACACCTGAGAAGATTATTAAAGAACCTGTTGATCCATCTGTTGGGCTGCAGGCATATCAGGCGAGAAAATTGGCTTTTGGTCTGGGACTCGAAGGAACTCAATTTAAAAATGCCGTTAAATTCCTCCTTACTCTTTACAGAGCATATGACGCGACAGATTCTTCTCTTGCCGAGATAAATCCCCTTGTAGTTACCAAAGAAGGTGACGTTATGGCACTCGACGCGAAGATCAACTTCGATGATAACGCGCTATATCGTCACAAAGATATTGTTGAATATCGCGACCTAGACGAAGAAGAACCTTTGGAAATTGAAGCTTCCAAATTTAATCTTAACTACATCAAACTTGATGGTAATGTTGGATGTATGGTAAATGGTGCCGGACTTGCAATGGCAACAATGGATATTATCAAACTTGCGGGCGGCGAACCTGCTAACTTCCTTGATGTTGGCGGTGGCGCTAACAAAGAAACAGTTGCGAACGGATTTAAGATCATTCTTTCTGACCCTAACGTTAAAGCTATCCTTATCAACATCTTTGGCGGAATTGTAAGATGTGATCGTGTTGCTCAGGGTGTTATCGACGCTGTGAAAGAAATTGATGTAACTGTGCCTATCGTTGTCAGACTTGAAGGCACAAACGCCGAAGAAGCCGGTGTTCTTTTGAACGAATCGGGTCTTAACTTTGAAGTTGCCAATTCACTTAAAGAAGCTGCCGAAAAAGTAACTTCAGTTTTGAAATAGAATTATTTTCTACGTTATCCCGAGCCTTCGAGTACCTCAGGCACCGGGAAAATTATGTTGGGTGAGCTTGTCGAACCCCGGGTAATTTGTCCAAAAACTTTTCAATAACTATACAGGCGGGCTTTGCCCGCCAGAGATTGTTGAAAACGTGGTTGTTTATTTTCAAGTCCCCCTTTTGAAGGGGGAAATCACTCCGCCATCGGCGGATTTTGTGATGGGGGATGACCAAAAGTCACAAAAAATGCAAGAAATCATCCTCCGTCTTCCGACATTCGTCGGAATCCACCTCCGGGAACCTGTCCCGAAAGCATTCGGGAGGAGACGTTAAAGAGAAACGGCTTTGTCAACAACCTGAGGCGGGCTTTGCCCGCCATCCTCATCCCAATATTACTTCAACTGGAGCCCATCATGAAAATCGCTATAATTTTTACATTGATATTATTAACGATCTCTTGCACACAAAAGCCCGACCTTGAAAAAGAAAAACAAAACCTTATTAATACCGACAAAGAGTTTAGTGACTACGCACAGGAAAACGGCGTAGGAAACGCGTTTGTTTTGTATGCCGACTCCAACGCAATTATGCTACCAAACGGTGGACAACCAATCAAAGGTATCTCTTCAGTTGAGGAAGCCTTCAAAGAGTACAAAAGCTTGTTGCAGTGGGAACCTGAATTTGCTGATGTCTCGGCTTCCGGAGATTTGGGCTATACATGGGGAAGATATGTCACTATGAGCAGAGCAGAAGACGGGGAATACAAAAGAACTTATGGTAAATACACATCCATATGGAAAAAACAGAAAGATGGAACATGGAAGTGGGTACTAGATACCGGGAACTCAAATCCGGCAACAGACAAACAGCTTGCAGCCGATAGAGTTAAATTTGATCCGTCGCGAGATGCGGAGCAGAATATCGCCGATGCAATTGCTGAAGCGAGCAAGACCGGTAAAAAAATCCTTCTCGATGTTGGTGGCGAATGGTGTATCTGGTGTCATAAAATGGATCTTTTTATTAAACGGCATGAAGCACTTGATAAGGCTATAAATGATAAATTTGTCGTAGTTAAAGTTAACTATAGCAAAGAAAATAAAAATGAGGAAGTACTATCGAGGTACCCGGAAGTTACAGGATATCCTCACTTGTTCGTGCTCGATAGTAATGGCGATTTCCTCCACTCCCAGAACACCGCCGAGCTTGAAAAGAACAAAGCTTACGATCTTGACAAATTTCTTGAATTTGTGAACAAGTTTTAGCACGATCGACAGGATTCAACAGGAAACCTGTCATTTCAATAGCATATTTCATTTCCCTTTGTTATATTTTTTCAAATAACTTATGGATGCTGTATGAATTTCACCAACGAAAGTTTTGATGATATTGTTGTTGTAACACCCCGAATAAAAGAAATCACTTCAGATAATTCTCTGGAATTCAGAGATAAACTCTCCGGGATTTTGAAGGAAAACACTGAAGTGATTCTCGATCTGTGCGAAATTGGCTTTATTGACAGTAGTGGACTGGGTGCGCTCATAAATTGTTATAAAAATCTCGACCGGAGGAAAGATATAATCCTTTGCGGCATGAATCAGCAGGTTGTTTCTTTATTTGCCATAACACATCTCGATAAAATATTCAATATTTACACAAACCGTGAAGAGGCAATCAAATCACGATAAAAATTTTCTAATTTATTCGTGACAAAAAAATCGCTGCTGCCGATGCGACATTTAACGATTCAACTTTTCCTTTTCCCGGAATCGATATTATCTCATCACTTATATTTATTATCTCTTCGGATGGACCATGTGCCTCACTTGCAAAAACCATAATATTTTTACCTGATATTTTAAATTCGTTAATACTTTTCCCATTAATATCAGCGGTAAGAACCTTGTAGCCTTCATCCTTTTTTTGCAACAAAATTTCCTCGAGCTTTTTAACCAAGGCAATATTAGTATGGAATACAGCCCCCATTGAAGAGCGAACTACCTTGGGATTATAAACCTCCACGCACCCTTCATCCAGAATGAACTCTGCTATCCCGAACCATTCCCCTGTTCTTAAAATGGTCCCGATATTCCCCGGATCAGAAACTCCCGTCAATGCCACTATCACCGGTTGATTGAATGCCCCCGGTTTGGGAAGCTCAGGAATTGCAGTCACTGCGGCTATTCCCTGTGGTGACCTGGTATCCGATATCCTTCCGAAATCATTTTCTCCGCAAAGTATAATATCCGCACATTTTAGCTTTATCTCTTCCAAAAACTTCTCGTTAGATTGATAAAACTTATCTGTGACTATAATTTTTTCAACTTTCAGATCACTTGCGATAACTTCAGAAACAAGTCGTTTTCCTTCAGAAATAAACAGCCCTTCCGCCACTCTGTGCTTTTTAGTTAACAGCGATGCGAAGTACTTTAATTCGTTTTTGGATAGTCGGTTCATTCTTTTTCCGGACGCGCTTTAATAATCTAAACACAATAATTAAAAATAATCGTTTTACAATATGTGTAAATAATTGAAATAATAGAAATAATGATTTATCTTGTTGGTACAGCAACCCTTTAGGAGGTATTATGATCACTACCGGACTTGTAAAAATTGTTAAAAGCAACCTTGAGGAAATGACAAAACTTTGGGCTGACGAAGCGCGTAAGTCGGAAGTAATGAAAACTTACCACAAGTTTGACGATGCGGAACTGCAGAAAAGAGGTTCAGCGGTTTTTGAAAACCTGATAAAATGGCTCGAAGCCGGAGCGCATAGCGAAGAGGTAGAGCATTATTTTGAGGAAGTAGGTAAATCACGCCTGGAAGAAGGTTTTCCACTCACAGAAGTTCACTACGCGGTATATCTTACCAAGAAGATATTCTGGAGCTTTGTTGACTGGCGAGACGCTATTTCGGGTAAATTTGAAACTGCTCACGCAACCCAGGTAATGTCCGTTTTTAACAACTATTTCGATTTGGGAAACTTTCACATTACGGAAGGATATTTTAACGAGCTTTTTGAAAACCTCGATGACAATAAAAAATTCACGAAAAATGAATTAAAAAATATACTTCTACTTGGCAAAAAAGAACTGGAGAATATTGAGGACGACGAATTTATCTGGCGTCATGTTTAATTCGACTTTAGATAATTCCACCTTAAGTCTTTTTTGTGAATTTTATTCTCAATATATTTGTTAAGTTGTTGCAAAATAATATGGCAGAGGTAAAATAATGAAAACCATGAATTGCAAACAGTTAGGTGGCGCGTGCGAGAAAAAGTTTCGCGCTGATACGTTTGAGGAAATGGCAGAGTTAAGTAAAATTCACGGGATGGAAATGTTTCAGCAAAATGACGCAGCACATCTCGAAGCCATGCAAAATATGCAACAATTGATGAAAAATCCTGATAAAATGAGTAACTGGTTTGAAGCTAAAAAGAAGGAATTTGAGTCTCTACCCGAGGATTAGTTATTCATTCAACTTTAATTTTAGAACTGTGGCTGAAAAGTTTCTGGTACTGATATGGTCAATATAACTTTCAGCCGGATAGATAAAAGGATTTGTCCGCCTTAAAGAACGATATCCTTGCAACAACAATATTCTTCAAAATAAAATGTAATCTGAGAGATAATAATGGAAAAATTTCCCATAGCTGTAGCCTACGGTGACGGTATCGGACCCGAAATAATGCGGGCAACCTTAAAAATACTAAAAGCAGCCGGCGCTCAACTTGATATTACCGAAATTGACATTGGTGAAAAACTATACCTTAAAGGTATCGAAACAGGTATTGCTCCCGACTCGTGGGAAGTATTAAAAAATTCAAAAATATTTCTCAAGGCTCCAATAACAACACCGCGTGGTGGAGGGTATAAAAGTCTCAACGTTTCAATCAGGAAGGCGTTCGGTCTATACGCAAATGTGCGCCCCTGCATATCCTACCGACCCTTCGTAAGAACTAAACACCCCGATATGGATGTGGTAGTTATCAGGGAAAATGAAGAAGATTTATACTCAGGTATCGAACACAGACAAACAAATCAGGTTTATCAGTGTCTGAAACTTGTTAGTCGTCCCGGCTCCGAAAAAATAATCCGCTATGCGTTTGAATACGCGGTTGAACATAACCGTAAAAAAGTAAGCTGTTTCGTAAAAGATAATATCATGAAACTTACCGACGGATTGTTTCATAAAGTATTCAACGAAATCTCCGTGGAGTATCCTGATATCGAAACAGATACATGGATAGTTGATATTGGTGCTGCCCGACTTGCTGATACACCCGAAAAATTCGATGTTGTTGTAATGCCCAATTTATACGGTGATATACTTTCTGATGTCGCTGCGCAGATCGCCGGATCTATTGGTCTTGCCGGTTCTTCAAATATTGGTGAACATCTTGCCATGTTTGAAGCTATTCATGGGTCCGCACCCGATATCGCAGGTCAAAACATTGCCAACCCATCCGGATTGCTGCATGGCGCGATTATGATGCTTGTTCATATGCATCAGGTGGATGTGGCAGCGAAAATCCATAACGCATGGTTAAAAACAATCGAAGATGGTATTCACACCCGCGATATATATGTTGAAGGTGTTAGTAAGGAAGTTGTTGGAACCAAAGAGTTCGGGGAAGCGGTCATTGATCGCCTCGCATACAAACCCCAGGTATTAAAAGAAGCCAAATATTATGCGCCAAAGATCATTAAAAGTTGGTCAGATAAACAGCATATCGCTATCAAAGAGTGTGTCGGCGTTGATGTATTTATCGACTGGAACAAAGGTAAACCAAATGATATTGGCTCTCAGCTTTCTAAGCTTGAAGTGAATAGTATGAAACTGAAAGTGATCACAAACCGTGGAATAAAAGTTTTCCCTGACGGATTGGAACAAACTTTCTGTACCGATCACTGGAGATGCAGATTTGTTAAACCTGATGGTGCTACGGTTACACCTTCTGAAATAATTGAACTTGTGTCCAAAGTTAATGAAGCCGGTTTTGATTTTATTAAAACCGAGAACCTCTACACCTTCGATGGTGAACCCGGTTTTTCAGCAGTGCATGGATAAATATTAAAAAGGCTGTCATTAATTTGACAGCCTCGGTCTGTTGACAAAGTCGTTCCGTTTTATAGTCCTCCTTTGAAGGAGGTGGCTTCCGATGAGTGTCGGAAGACGGAGGATGATTGATCACATTTTTTGTGACTTTTATTCATCCACCATCACAAAATCAGCCGATGATGGAGTAAAATCCCCCTTCGAACTTGTCCCGAAAAATTTCAGTGAGGGGCAGGTGAAAATAAATAACCCGGTTTTTCAGCAGTGCATGGATAAATATTAAAAAAGGCTGTCATTAATTTGACAGCCTTTAAAATAAAAAACCCCCGCAAGAGCGAGGGTAAAAATCTTTTTATTCTCTGCCCATGGCATCAAGTTTTTCTTTTTTAGCCATCAATTCTTCTTTGGTTTCTTCATGATCAGGATCCATAACGATAGCTTCTGTTGGACATGCAGGAATACACTGTGGTTCATCATAAAAACCAACACATTCTGTACATTTTTCAGGAACTACGTAAGTAAATTCATCTGATACTGCTTCTTTTTCTTCGCCATCATAAAAATATGGTTCTCCTGCTGAGTAAATAGCAGTGTTTGGGCATTCTGCTTCACATGCGTTACATGCAATACAATCTTCTGTTATGAGAACTGCCATAATAATATCCTCTTATATTATTTTGTTATGTAAAAATTACTAATAGATGTTAAAGTCATTTATTTGACACATAGAAAAAATAAAGAACATAATTTTAAATGCCAACACCATTAATCAATATTATCGCAAATAAAAATGATGTTTTTATCATGATTCTCATAATTTTATAAACAAAAAGCATTCCAGTCTTATTTTAGCCCCTAAAGCATTTTCCCCAGGCAACGAATTACAATATTTGCAAAAAAAATGTCTGTTCTTCTCAATTTTAATAATTAAATCAATGACAACTTTATAATATCAGTGCTATCTTTATTTTGAAAAAATCAGAGATACTTAATATTGCGGTTTCATAATCTGCTTTCTCTATTAAACTCGCTACGTTTTGGGCAAAGCTGGTAACTTCTTCAATAGTGAAATCAAGATCTGTTACAAATTGATATCTGGCACCCAGCAGATTTGTCAAAACATTAAAGTGTTTTGAGGCATTCCCATCATCGCCTATCTCTAAATGCAGTTTAATCAGCTGAATATTTCGTAATAATTCACTGAAATAAGCCACATTTTCGCTGAAGTTCTCGCCAATATTCAATTTAACCTGGTAATTTTCAGCTAACCTCAATAGTTCCGAGAGATTATCAAGTTTTTTCTCCTCCTTTTCAATAGTAAGAAGTTTTTCGTAATATTCGCGCACGTTAGGTGCGGAAAATAACATATTCCACAATATTACTTTCTCATTTAGATTATCGCCCGAAGCTTTATAGAGGTTTGCCAGTATCCCGGTTAAATCCGTATTGTTCACATCGCAGAAAAGCGACTTGGTTATAAAATTTGCTGCTTCCTTGTAATTTCCGTTCTGAAATTGAATTTTGAACTTCTCAATGTAATGTGCCAGCTCTTCCACTTTTGCGGACTTAACAAATAAATTTTCATCAACAATTAGAGCTTCAGGTGCAGCAGAGTTAAATTCCTTCCCGGTTTCCATCTCTGATCTAATGATCTCAGCCGATTCTTTTTTATAAGCCTCCAGATAATGTCCAGTTTTCTGTGCTTCATGTTTTCTGAATCCGGCGTTCAAATTGACAAGGCTGTACAAACGATCATATCTGAAAAACCGGGCCCATAGCTCAAAATCGGAAGCATACTGATAATTCTCGGATATCTTATTCCCGGCTTTTTTCCATAATTTTCTCCTCCAAAATGTCCCCTCCTGCTGGATAAAGCCGTTATTTTCAGTAAATAATTCTTTTCTCGTCCAACGTCTGAAATCGAGTAACGACATTTTCTGCTGACTGATAATTGATGGTCTGCCTGTTATCCAGTTCACCTCAGTTCTCCGGGCAAAAACTGAACCGACAAGATGTAATGTTCTCGGGTACAATATGTCATCACTGTTTAGCCACGTCATCACCTCGCCCGATGTATGTTTGAAACATTCATTTATAGCTGAATATTGACCATTATCTTTTCCACTCTTCCAGAATTTAAGATGCTTTTCATACTTTTTGATTATCTCTACCGATCCATCAGTACTTCCACCATCCATGATCGCGTATTCCAGATGTGGATAATTTTGAGACAATATGGAATCGATACATTCTTCCAGATATTCTTTCTGATTGTACGACGGAGTAACTACACTAATTACAGGTAGTTTTTCACCCGCCAAATTAATATTCACCTTCTCCGGTTTCTTTTTGCCTGTTTCAGCTGATTTATCTAATAATATCTGCTTATATAACTCAACATATTTGGAGGCCTGTCCCGGCAAAGAATATTCCGTCTGAGCTTTCTGCCAGCAATTATCGCGGATTTCTTCATAATTTGGCGCGTCTATTACTCTAACGATAGCAGATGCAAGATCATCAACATCTTTCGGGTTTGCGGTTTGACCGGTGATTCCGTTCTCAACCATATCTGGTATTCCACCAATATCAAAACCTACCACCGGTGTACCGCTCGCCATTGATTCCACAACGGTATTCGGTAAATTATCTTCAAGCGACGGAATAACAAATACATCAGCAAGAGAGTAAATCGCCGATAACTTCATCTCATCCGCCACAGTTCCAAACTGATAAATTGGCACATCGAAAGGAATATTAAAATCTTCCTGAAAATGCCCGAAGAAAGCAAGCGCAACGTCTTTTCTGGTTGCTACGATTTTTGCGAGAGCATGAAGAAAATATTTAAGTCCTTTTCGCTCATTAAGTATGTTATCAGCGCCGAAAAGAATGACTTTCTGATCCAGCGGAATATTCAGATTAGTGCGAAGTGATTCCCGGTTTTTAGGAAAATATTTGTCTAACGGAAATCCGTTGGCAATAACATGTACCGGGAATTTACCGAATAACGAACTTTTTTTCGCGCAATCTCCAAGCCACTTACTCGGAGTTAATACATTTATATTGAGGTTAGAATAAGCGTGCTCCTTAATTTGCCAAACTTTACGCGAAATATCATTTTTTTCTCTGCTTCCAAGCTGCGGACAAGCGCCGCAATTATCATAATATTTGATACAATCACCAGCATAATGACATCCGCCCGTAAACGGATTCATATCATGTAAAGTCCAGACTATTGGTTTATCCGGCAACAATCTCGCAATTTCATCGAAGTTGATAAATCCCGCCATCCAGTGAAAATTGAGAATATCAGCCTCTTGCACTTCGGGTGAGTTCACGAACTTTGTGAACGATCTCGTATCAGTAAAAATTTCTAATCCTTGCGGTCGGTCGGGGAAGCTGTTCATCAAATCCATCCACTCCCGCCAAACTTGCTGAAACCTTGGTGAAATATATTGCTTGTCGGGTGAATTGGTATATTTCCCATCCGACTGAAATTCATACAAAACTCTCACATCGGGATCATTGGAGTTTTTGTTTAGCACAAGCATCTTGATGTCATGACCCAACTCCCTGATACCAGTAAAAATTCTGTATGCTGCTCTTCCCGCGCCACCATAATCCTGAGTGACCAAATGCAATATTTTCATGCCGGATAATCTCCTTAATTTTTAACTACAGATGAGTCTTATTTAATATAATAAAATTAATTGCAGGATGCTTTTTGGATGAAGACTGAAAACATATAATTATAAAGATTTTGTGAATGGTAAATTTAAAAACAAAATTCCGCACCTTGTGAATTTTTAATCACCCGATGCGGAAGAAATTCTTTCGACTATCGACTATCGACTTACGACTTATGACTGTGAACCGGTGTCTGAGCCCGTCGAAGACCTATTTCACCAGCACCATCCCTTTTGCGAGAGATTGATCTTTGGTAGTTAGCGAATAATAATACACACCGCTCGCGAGCCCTTTGCCCGCGCTATTGAAAATATACTCGTGAGTTCCCGAGCCCAACGTGCCTTCAGCAAGAACCTCAACAAGTTCACCAAGAGCGTTATAAACCTCCAGACGTACATCTGAAGATTCCGGCAGTTCAAACCTGATTGTAGTTGAAGGGTTGAATGGATTTGGATAGTTTTGCTCAAGTTTGTATCCAACAGGTACGTTATCATTTTTCGATTTTACCGAGGTTATCGGACTATCAAATATTATCCTGAATGCGTCGGCGGCTACTTTTCCATTCGGACTTTGCAGCATTTTAATTTGCATCGGTCCTTCGGTAGTGTGATTAATATCAGCGAGATAATTCCACTGACCACCGTTGATTTTCTGGGTTTTACTCAAAGTATCAGGTGTACCATCGTGGTTAAATACAAACTTTGTATCGTATGAGTTTGAGTTGTCTTCTTTCCACCAGGCAAAAACGCTATATTTTCCAGCGGGAATTTCATCGCTTTCAAACAATACCTCGCCGCCTTCTCCAGCGGGAAGTTCAATATAATCATTTCCGTAAAATGTCAGACCTGCATCTGTTACGGTCGAGTTACCCGATACTGTCGCGGAGTCATTATCAAGCACAAATCTTTCAGGATGGTTTATCCCCATAAATTCCGCGACGGCATGTAAAGTTCTCGCACCAATATATCTCAAATTTTCATTGGTTACCCAATCGTCTGAAGAATACTGATCATAAGGAGTTTCATATGTAAGAGCAAGTACCTCATCACCATGATTACTCCACAACCATCCTTCAGGGAAATGTGACTGTAAATTGGATTCACTGAAATCATTGGGCACAAAATAGGGATTATCAGAACTGTTGAGATAAGCGAACTGATACTGACGGCGATAGAAATAGTCGCTGGTCGATGATGCAGTATGAATAAAAAATGTGCAATTACTGCTTGCCTGTGAATGTAAATTCAGGAATACAGAGAATACTTTTTCATCATTAATCTCGGTCATGCGGGTTTTAAGCGCGTTAACTTCCATTGTGGTTTGAGCCGGTGATTTATTCCAGTCGCGTTCAAGATCAACATTATCAAAATTGGTTCTCGAACGACCATAAAACACACCATCAGGATTTACAAACGGAATCAGATGGAAAACTACATTTTTCAGATAGTTTTCAGTTACCGCAGAACCGCTTAGTAATTCCTCCACTATCCCTTCAAAATGGAAAGATGATGGAGTCTCCCCGGGATGTGTTCGCGCGTGAATCCATACTCTCCTTTTTAATGAATCGGGCACAGAACTGTCAGTAACGATCATTTCCTGCATTGGTAAATCTTTAGGGGAATATCCTATTGTATCTACAATAACATGTTCGTTAGTTTTCCATTCCCCAATTTTATCCATAAGGTGGGAGAATGTATAGGGAACATAATAGGCGACAAACACAGTATCCTGCTCGAACTGCTTCTGGAACCGGTTAATCTGTGGAGCTTCAGCCTGGGTAAATCTCTGAAAAGTAATATTATCGTATGAGTATAATGGTCGATTAACGTCGGATGTTGTTACATCAACTCTGATATATTTATCCTGTACACCCGAAATTCGGAAATAAAACCAGCGTCCGCCAATATCAGAAATTGTTGTAACGCTGTAATTCACTGAATCGGAGGTAGTAACCTGATTCAGGTTTCCGCTCTCGATATTCATATCAAAAGCAATTTGTGAAAATAATAACGGTGGAAAAAACAGCAAAAAGAGGAAGATTTTTTTCATGGTTGTTCCGGTCTAATTTGTAAACGGTCGGTTTTAAGTTACTAAAATAAAAAATAGTATTAAAAGAATGTTAAAAGATATAAAGCAGGGTGAAATTTTTGCGATAATATTAATACTGATACGTCCAATTGATGTGACGGAAATCAACATGTGAAGTGGCTCATTTTTAATACGATGAAAAAATAGTTATTTGAGGTAGAAATGAACAGAGTGATAGAAACAACCGGTTACTGGCATCCGGAGGAGCCAATGAAAGAAACATGGATGAAAAAATATATCCTTAATCCGGTTTATTTTGGACTAATAGGTTTCGCGTTCTTTTTTACCGTATTAATTCTTGTGGAGATTTTTATTTATGCGGCGGGAGACGTTGAACTTCTCAAAATAGGCATGGAAAGTGTAACAATCTCCCTGATCGGGTTTGGACTGGCATTTGTGTTAAAAATTATCAACAATATTGTCAGGGGTTAAGCACCAAGTTTTGCCGCGCTATCAGCGAGTTTCAATTTCTCAATCAGCTCATTAAGCTCACCTTCCACAATATTCGACAAATTATACAAAGTCAAACCGATTCTGTGATCAGTAACCCTGTTCTGCGGATAATTATAAGTGCGGATCTTATCACTTCTGTCGCCACTTTTAACCATAGATTTTCTCTGTGCGGCAACTTCACTGTTCTGTTCACCCGCTTTAAGATCAAATAAACGAGCAACAAGCACCTTCATCGCCTTCTGTCGGTTTTTCAACTGCGATCTTTCATCCTGACATTGTACTACAAGTCCTGTTGGCAGGTGAGTAATCCTGATTGCGGTCTCAACTTTATTCACATTCTGACCACCGGCACCCCCGCTTCGATAAACATCAATTCTCAAATCGCTCGGGTCAATATCAACCTGAACTTCTTCAACTTCAGGCAAAACCACAACAGAAGCCGCTGATGTATGTACTCTTCCGCTCGCTTCAGTAGCCGGTACTCGCTGCACACGATGAACACCCGATTCAAACTTCAGGTCACCAAATACACTTTTCCCCTGTAAACTTACAACTACCTCTTTCAACCCACCCTGACCGGCTTCATTCAAATCCATAACTTCCATTCGCCAGTTTCGAAGCTCAGCGTAACGTGAATACATTCTATACAAATCGGAAGCGAAAAGCGCGGCTTCTTCACCACCGGTACCTGCTCTTATCTCCATGATCACGTTTTTATCATCATTCGGATCTTTGGGTACTAACAATAATTTTATCTGTTTCTCGAGCTCTTCCTGCTCAGTCTCCAATGCCTCGAGCTCTTCACCTGCCATTTCCGCGAGTTCATCATCTTCCCCGGCTTCAATGATCTCCTTGTTTCCTTTTATATTGGTAGCAACCTCCGCGTAACGGTCGTATGCTTCCATTAGCGGTTCAAGATCACTTCTTTCCTTGCTCAAT
This sequence comes from Melioribacteraceae bacterium, assembly GCA_022181065.1. Taxonomy (GTDB): domain Bacteria; phylum Bacteroidota; class Ignavibacteria; order Ignavibacteriales; family Melioribacteraceae; genus BQMY01. Next base: position 21,705 of record BQMY01000098.1, read on the forward strand.
TTTATTAGTCTGTCATTATTCGAAACAACTTCCGGATCGGAAAGCTGATCAGTAAGTTTCTGAAATTTAGCTTTTGCTTCTTCTAACTTTGAAATAATATCCATCGAATCCTCAAATAATCATTCTGTTAAATTAATAAATAGTGCGCACAATTTCTAAGAATAAAAATCAGGCTAAAACTCCGGTTTTGATGAAATTTAACTTAAAAACTTGACTTGCACTAAAAATTGCATTAGATTTACAGCCATTAAATGACTGTCAGTCAGTGAGTTTATGAGTATATGGGTATAGCAGAAAGAAAAGAACGAGAAAAAGAACAACGCCGAAATGATATTATTGACGCGGCGGAAACTGTTTTTAATGAAAAAGGACTTGAAAAAGCAACCATGGATGATGTTGCCGCACAGGCGGAACTGAGTAAAGGGACTCTCTATCTTTACTTCAAGAACAAAGATGAACTTCATCATGCCATTATTAATAGAGGAATGGGAATTCTTGGTAACCTCTTCATTGAGTCAACCAAAGATGGTGAGAACGGTCTTCATAAAACCAAGTTGATAGGACACGCGTTTATTGAGTTTAACATAAAATATCCACACTACTACGATGCGTTCCTTAAACACGGTACCATGTCAATCTGTGTTGATGACGCAACCCACACACAACTTGAAGGCATACCTCTGAAACAGAGGATAATGCAGCATTTTGTGGAAGTTATAATGGAAGGGATTGTCGACGGTTCAATCTCAAAAGAGATCAACCCGCAAAAAGCGGCAATACTATTATGGGCTGAATTATCCGGGGTTCTGCAACTACTCGAATACAAAGGCTCCATAATAGAAAACTTTTTTAATATCAAACATGATGAATTACTTGAGTATTTTTTCGAATTTACACAAAGAGCTTTGAGGGCGAATTAGTCGCCCCCTTTTTTACACTATAAATGACTAAGAGTCAGAAAATACAACAATACATAGGAAATAAAACATGTTAAAGCATTTTTTATTTAGTCTGATTTTACTCCCTCTAATGTTATCAGCTCAGACAAATATACCTGAAGAATACCTGCAGCAAGCGGTAGAAAATAATCTGGCGCTCAAACAGGCTGAGTTCGGCTACCGGCAGAGCATGGCGGCTCTTGATCAGGCACAGTCGCTCTTTCTGCCGCGAGTCGATATAAACGCAAGGTACTCACTTGCCGGCGGTGGACGTGAAATTGACATTCCTATCGGTGACCTGATTAACCCAATGCACACTGCGCTCAACTCACTAATGCAGGCACAGGTATTTCCAGCCAATCTGCCGAATGAGTCTATACCATTCCTTCGGGAGAAAGAGCATGAAACCAAACTGCGTATCACACAACCACTTTTCAGAGCACAAATTTATCATAACTATAAACTCAATGATAAACTCGCTCAAATGGAATCTGTGGCAAAGGATAAATATACCCGCGAACTCCTTGCGAATGTAAAAACATCATACTTCAATTATATACAGGCAAAGGAGGCTGTTAAAATTTACTCCTCCTACAGAGAGATTTTAACAGAGAATAAACGAATCAGCGAGAGTCTGGTAAAAAATGGTAAATCAACCCACGATGTCGTGTACACCGCTGATGCAGAGCTTGCTGAAATAGAAAAGAATCTTAATTCTGCATCGGCAAAACAAAAATCAGCGAAATACTATTTTAACTTCCTCCTTAATCGCGATCTCGACGCACAAATTGTAATCGTTGGGCATAACAATACACCCCCAAAAATGCGATCGAAGAAAGAATATCTTAATAACGCACTCAATAACCGTGAGGAGCTTAAACAACTCAAACTCGCGATAGAAGCAATGGAGAATAAAGCTTCAATCCACAGGAGCAGCTATCTCCCAAATCTCGATTTTGCGTTCGATTACGGCTTTCAGGGAGAAAAATACAAATTTGATAGCGATAGTGACTTCTGGATGGCATCATTCGTCCTTAGCTGGAATCTCTTCAACGGGTTTGGTGACGAGGCTCAGGTAAACGCTGCTTTATTCGCCGAAAAAGAAAACAGCGCAAAACTTGAAGAAGTAAAAAAACTGATCATTCTTGAAATTCGCCGTTCACTTGATCATCTCGAAACTGCAAGATTGAGTGTAAAGGCTGCCACCAGGTATAAGTCCGCTGCGGAACAAAGTTTCAGACTTATCAGCAAGCGGTATAGTGAAGGGATGACCGGATATTTCGAATACCTCGACGCGTTTAGCAGAGTACAGCGTGCCGACCAGTCATTAAACATAGAAAAATTCAATCTGAAGAAAGCGTTTATCGAACTCGATAAAGTTGCGGCTTTAACTGATATCACAAAGTTTAATAAAATTAACAATGAGGAATAAAATGAAATATATCCGGGTATTAGGTTTTATCTTATTGATTTTTCTCCTTTCGTGCACCTCTGAACAGATGGAGACAAAATCGGAAAAAGCTCAACAAATAGAAGTTGAGAAAATTATTTCAAAACAGATTTCACAACCAATATTCGCGAGTGGAAAAGTTATACCCGCTTCCGAAAAAAAGCTATCTTTCAAAACGGGAGGTATAATTAAAAATATTTCGGCGAAAGAGGGGACAGCTGTAAAAAAAGGGAAACTGCTTGCTTCACTCGATCTCTCCGAAATCATGCCGGGATATGACAAGGCTTTAAACGGATTCGAAAAAGCAAAACGCGATTTTGAACGTGTAAAGAATCTTTATGCCGATAGTGTCGCTTCACTGGAACAATATCAGGATGGCAAAACAGCCCTCGATGTTGCCGAATCAAATCTGGCTATCGCTTCATTTAATCTGGAAAACTCCAAAATAGTCGCTCCATCAGATGGTGTTATACTTAAAAAATTGGCAGAAGAAAAAGAAATCGTAAACCAGGGGATGCCTGTCATTCTTTTCGGCGCAAACGATGGAAACTGGTCCATAAAGGTTGGCGTCTCTGATAAAAACATTGTGCGAATGGGGATGCGGGATTCTGTTTCGATATCACTTGACGTCCATCCCGACAAAAAATTTTCCGGTGAGATAACAGTTATGGGAAGTATGGCAAACCCTTACAACGGCACATACGATGTCGAAATTGAATTCCAGCCGGGAGATATTAATCTCCGACAAGGCTATATTGGGAAAGTAACCATATATCCCTCAGAAAAATATCTCTATAAAGTTATACCCCTAAACTCCCTCGTTGAAGGTTCGGGAAAATCCGGCTACGTTTTCACTTACAATGAAAACAACCGCGCTAAAAAACTACCGGTGGAAGTTGCTTTTATCAATGAAAACGAAATAGCACTCAAAGATGGTCCGGCAATAGGAACTCCAATTGCTTCAACCGGGGCACAATATTTAACTGATAACTCATTAATAAATATTTCCGGTAAACAGGAGTAAAACATGAAAATTGCAAGTTTGGCGATTAAAAATCACCAATTTACAAATATAGTTCTGCTCCTTCTCGTCATTACGGGTATCCTGTCCCTCATTTCAATGCCAAGATCGGAGGACCCGCAGATATCAATTCCGGGTGGAACAATTACTATAGTACTTCCGGGCGCGGATCCTGCTGACCTTGAGGAAAAAGTAGTCAACCCGATTGAAGAAGCCCTTAACGAATTGGAAGATATTAGAAAACTCGAGGCAAATGCCAGTGATGGTCTCGCTAATATCACAATAGAATTTGACATTGGCTCTGACCCGGATGAAAAGTTCTCTGATGTAATCGAAAAAGTTAATACTGTCCGTGATGAGCTCCCGGAAGAAATAGCGTTCATCAAGCTGAACCAGTGGAAAAGCAACAATGTGAAGATCATTCAGGGCGCGATTGTCTCTGATTCCGCACCTTATAAAATTCTGGAAGAAGAAGCAGAACGCCTCAAGGATGAAATCGAAAAGGTTACCGGAATCGAAAAAGTTGAGATCATGGGATTCCCCGAACAGGAAATTCACATCTACCTCGATTTCCAAAAGATTGCGGCACTAAACATACCGCTCAACAGAATCATTCAGTCGATTCAAAGCGAGAATACAAATATTCCCGGTGGACATATCAGCATCGGTGACCGGAAATTCAATATTATCACATCAGGTTCATTCGATAATATTTCCGCTCTCGAAAACACTATCATCGATTCAAAAAATGGCAATATCCTCTATCTTAAAGATATTGCCGAAGTAAAAGTTGATTACGAAAAAGAGAAATATCTTGCGCGTACTAACGGTAAAAATTCTGTCTTCATTACCGCCACCCAAAAAGTCGGCACAAATATTTATGATGTAATGGACCAAATTAATGTGAAAATCACAGAGTTCGAAACAACTTTACCTCCCGGCATCACCTTTTCGAGAATAGTTGACCAAACTGAAAGCGTTTCTTATCGCCTCACCGGCTTTTTTATGAATCTGCTTCAGGGACTTATACTCGTTGGGTTTGTTGTTCTTCTGGCAGTCGGTATTCGTGCAGCGTCAATCGTGATGCTCGCAATTCCCACGTCCATTCTGATAGGTATTGCGGCTCTCGATCTTTCCGGATACGGACTTGAACAAATGACAATTGCCGGACTGGTAATAGCCCTTGGTCTTCTCGTTGACAATGCCATCGTAGTTGTTGAGAACATTACGCGGTTCCTTAAAAACGGTTTCAGCGGAAATGAAGCTGCGGATAAAGCTACGAGTCAGATCGGATGGGCAATTGTAAGTTCCACAGTCACTACTGTGCTCGCGTTCGTACCCCTTATCATGATGCAGGATAAAACGGGTGATTTTATCAGAAGTATGCCGACCTCTGTTGTGTACACTCTCACTGCCTCACTTTTTGTTTCGCTTACATTTACACCGTACCTTGCTTCAAAATTCCTGAAATATAAAGAAGGAGCAAAACGGAGTTTCACTTCCCGTTTTCTTGAGGATTTTATAGCAACAAGGTATCGTCAGCGATTGAAGTTTGCGTTAAAACGACCATGGGTTATTATTGGGATATCCACCATTGTATTTTTTGGCAGTCTCTCACTCTTTCCACTTGTTGGAGTGACGTTCTTTCCAAAAGCGGAGAAACCTCAATTTTTCATAAATATCACCGCACCCGAAGGTAGCTCGCTTCAAAAAACAAATTCAATAGTTGGCGAAATTGAGGAGGACCTTACAGAATATCCCGAGATTAAAACCATCGCGGCTAACATTGGTAAAGGAAATCCCAGAATATACTACAATGTCTTCCCCAAACATGAGCAGGCAAACGTTGGACAAATACTTGTTGAGCTAAAATCTTTTGAACGTGAAGTTCTTGAATCGATGATCACAACTTTACGTGCTCGTTACGATACCTATGCCGGTGCGACTATCGAGATTAAGCAGCTCGAGCAAGGTCCCCCTGTAGAAGCCCCGATCGCGATAAAGATTAAAGGTGATAACCTTGAAATGCTCAAACAACTTTCTTTCGATGTAGAAAAAATGTTCGAGTCAACCGAGGGAGTTATCAATATCAACAACCCGCTTAAAACGACTCGTACTGACCTGCATGTAAATATACACCGTGAAAAAGCCCTGATGTACGGAGTACCAATTCACGAAATCGACCGTACTGTAAGAGCCGTGACTGAAGGATTGAATGTATCTAAATATCGCGACAATAACGGGAAAGAGTATGATATTCTGGTGAAATCTCTTGCGGGAAATGACCCAAAACTAGCCGATCTGGAGAAAGTTTCTGTCGCCTCTGTAACAGGCATGCAGGTTCCACTTTCACAAATTGCGACAATTGAATTGAAAGCAACGCCGTTAAAAATCAGTCATCACATGCTGCAAAGGACTGTAACGATCACCGCGGATGTTGCCGGTGAAACTATGGTAACAAAATCCACGAATGAAATAATCAACAAACTGGAAAACTATAATTTCCCGAAAGGATATCGATATTACGTCGCGGGTGAACTTGAAAGTCAGCAGGAATCGTTCGGGGGCATGTTCAAAGCAGTCCTGATTGCGATACTGGGAATATTTGGTGTGTTGGTGCTGCAGTTCAGATCATATACACAACCGCTGATTGTCTTTTCCGCGATACCACTTGCTATTATAGGTTCTATTTTCGCTTTGTTGATCACAGGATATACCTTTTCGTTCACTGCGTTTGTCGGAATTACCTCGCTCGTGGGAATTGTTGTAAATAGTTCCATCATTCTGGTGGATTATACAAATCAACTCAGGCGTGAAGGCAAACCGATGGAAGAAGCACTTCAACTTGCGGCGGAAACCAGATTTACTCCAATTATTCTTACAACCGGCACCACAATTGGAGGACTACTACCTCTTACACTCGGTGGTGGAACACTTTGGGCACCGATGGGCTGGACAATAATAGGTGGCTTGCTGATGTCAACATTCCTGACATTGATAGTTGTGCCCGTACTTTACAAACTATTCTCAAAAACAGAGATATCTTAAAGTGCTAAGATATAATAGTCCTCCTTCTGAAGGAGGTGGCATTTAACGGAGTTAAATGAAGGAGGATGACTGTGTTCGTTGTCGTGACATTGTCCAAAAACTCTACCTCACCCTTTCGTCTCGGCGAAATTTCGTGTGTCAGAGGCAGGCAGTCTGTGTCACAGGAGAGGGAAACAAACTTTTGTATCATCACGAGGTCCCTGAGGTGACTCGAAGGGCCGCGCAACTTGTGTGAGGGTTACGACAAAGGCGGATAGGATGGGTTTGTTCTTGGTGACAATTCTTTCTGCACTGTCGAAGATCAATGTTCAAATTAACAGAAACTGGATACCCGCCTCCGCGGGTATGACAAATATATGTTCCGTCATCTTCACGATGACCTCCATTGAAGAAGTTGTCTAACAACGATGGTCAATGACGGAGGATGACTGTGTTTGTTTTTGTGACACACTAAAAACTCTACCTTACCCCAACCCTCTCCCGTGTCAGAGGCAGGCAGGCTGGATCACAGGAGAGGGAAACAAACTCATTTCTTGTCATTTCCGGCTTGACCGGAAATCTATTCATTAATATGTATAGTGTATAACCCTAAAAATGCTCCTCATTCCCGCCTAGTTTACCCTCCTCAGGTGGGGCGGAGGGAATCCAGAGATGCAGTTTTGCCGGGATAAATCATTCAGAACCCAAATCACAATAAGTGTAAAAATTCGGTACTTTTATATTTGGCGCGTCTAAAAAAATAAAAATGAAAATATTAATTCTGATCAAATCATTTTTACTCGCGCTTCTTGCTCCCGGTTTACCACAAATATCTTCGGGCAGACTTAAAAAAGGGGTAACAATATTTTCAATCTCAATTTTGCTTGTAACAAGTTACTATCTCCTGGGGTTATGGCGTTACTTCCCTCTCCTCTTTCTCTTTTTACTATTTACAGTTATTCTCGTTATATATTCCGCGATAGAAGCGTTTTCTAAACACGAGAAGCGAAATAATAAGCTTTCACTCAAAAACACATTGTTTCTGTCATTTCTTCTGCCAATTCTTTTCTGGGGTACAGAGATCATCGCCGGAAAATACTCATCAGTCTATGAAGCGTTCGTGCCCACAAACTCAATGCAGCCTACAATTATGGATAGCGAATATGTGGTGATCGATGAGAACTTTTATCTCGATAACAACATTCATACCGGTGAAGTATGCCTCTTTTATAATGATGTGACCGATAATTACTTTCTCAAACGTGTTGCGGGAATTCCGGGAGATACCGTTAAATTTTCGGAAGGCAGAATATTTGTGAATAACAGTGACTATCTCGCGTCGCTTCCTTTCAAATTTAATGAGAAGGTAGAATTTCCGGATTCATCTTTTATTGTGCCCGATGGATACGCATTCGTTCTCGGAGATAATCTCAATAACAGTTTTGACAGCCGTTACTTCGGTCCTGTAAAAATTGAATACATTACCGGAAAGCCTTTATACGTTTACTGGAGTAGTAATTTTGACAGGATTGGTAAAAGAATATAGAACCCGCGGAAAGGTGTTTCTGCTCCCGCGGGTTGACAATGAAGAGGAATTATAGGCTAAAAATTCACTTATAAGTTAACACCGAACCCGAAATAAATTCTTCTTGGAACCTGAGGACCATATAAATAGGCGGGATCGCGATCAGCCCCTGTACCGAGGTCTTCCTGATATGAATCGAGGAGATTTTTAACACCACAACTTAACTCACCGCCAACATCTTTTAGTATTGGAAGTTTGTAGCTAAGGTTCACATCTACTTCATAAAATGATTTACCTGTTTCCACAAGTTTACCTGTGCTTTCGTTTGGCACTACCATGCTGCCGGTATATTTTAATGAAGTGATCAGGTTTAATTCTTTAGTGATATTGTATAAAACTCTCATGTATCCAAAATTGTCGGGTGTACGTAAGAACTTGTCACTATATTCACCATCCAAAACTTCCTGCTGCGAGTCGTATCGTCCCTGCTTGAAGGTATAGCCAAGTCTGACTTCCAACTGGTTAATTGGTTTAACTCCAAAATCTATATCAACACCTGTAACTTTAGCGCCATCAGAATTTATTCTTTCCCATAATACAAGTCCGTCACCTGTTATTTCCTTGAACTCACTGCTAAAAGCATCATTCAATTTTGTATAAAAACCTGTAACGCCAAACAATAGAGCGTAGTCATCAATAAAACCTTCATACTGAAATCCACCGGAAACAGAATAACTGTTCTCTTCTTTTAAATTGGGCGCACTTCTCACAACTCTCTGATCGCCACCAAGTGATTCAATATGAAGGTCTTCATCAAAAATCTGAGGTGCTTTGAAACCGGTTGAATATGAAAGACGAAGCGCTAATTCTTCAACAACTTCATATTTCATGCTTAAACGAGGGCTGAATACAAGATCTTCAAGCTCCGAATGTTTATCAATTCTTGCTCCCATAACAAAATTAAGATGATCATGCAAGAATGAGATATCATCCTGTACGTAAAATCCTGCATTTGTAAATTGATGATCAATATGATAAAGAGAATTTTTTACAGAATTGTCAGTCAGCTCATCAAGTGTATATTCGGTTCCGGCAGTAATTCTGTGATTTGCCAACTGATAATTGGCTCTGAAACCCATACTATGAGTAAGACTTTCAGAATTTCCATAGAAATCGAGTGCAGCGGTTTTATCAATTTCATCGATCACACCATTTTCATCAATATCACCCAGACCGCCATAGTAAGATTCCCTGTTAACATTGAAGAATGAATAATTTGCCGCGAGTCTGAATTGAGAACTAAAATTGTGAGTGAATTTAACCTTCCCTCCGGTGTTTCTATGTTGAACCCATTCGGCGACGTCCGCTTCATGCTGTGGGAGTTCAAAATCATTACCGCCGCGTCTTTCTTCATTTATGCGATAGAGGGAAAAATCCAGAGAGCTGTTTTCAAACGGTTTGTAAAAAGAGTTGAGCCCTATCGTTTCATTATTAAGCTCGCCAAGTTCGCTGAAATCATCGCCATTATGATCATAATTGTGCCTGTTACGGAAAGACGCGTAAATAAACGCACCCATATTGCCGCTTTCATTTATCAATTCGGAAACCGCGCCTGCCTCATTATCCAGCTTTCCATTGATTGTAGAGCCCGCGTAATGGATTTTAGTTCTGTTCAGCTGAGGTTTTTGAGTAATAATATTAATTGTACCCGCTATTGCTCCACCACCATAGAGCGCTGAACCACCACCTTTAACTATTTCGAGTTGACCTATCATTTCTTGCGGAAAGTGCTCAAGTGAGTAAACTCCGGCGAGTGAATTAACGACAGGATCACCATCAACAAGCACCTGTGAGTATTTACCGTCAAAACCAAGGATACGAACCTGACTGAAATTACAGTTCTGACAATTGTTTTCCACTCTCACACCAGTCTGAAATCCAAGTGCCTCGGCAAGGTTAACCGCTTTGGTCTGGTCAATAAGCTTTCGTGGGATCACTTCGGTTTTTACTGGTGAGTCTTCATACAAATAAGGGGTTGTAGTTCCTGTTACGACAACAGAGCCGACTTCGAGTAATGTTGGACGAAGTTTTACGCTGAAGCTTAATACCTCATCCGACTTAACTTCTACGGTACGAACAATTTTTTCGTATCCAACAGCGGATATTACTATTTCATGGGTACCTGCCGGGATATCTTTTATAACAAAAACACCTTCTTCATTGGCAGCCGCACCAATTAACGAGTTTTTAACATAAACATTTGCGCCAATAATAGCTTCACCATCATTATCGGTGACTGTTCCTTCAGCTTCACCTGTTGGTTGACTATTTGCAAGCGCAACTGAAAACAATAATATATATATATAACAAGACAATATTGTACGTTTTTTCATTATAATCCTCAAAGGAAACTGGTATATTTAAATTTTTATTATGAGCGGGGTATAACTATGCCCGGGGGGGGTGCCCTGGAGCCGGAACTTAACCGATTAGCGCTATTATCATTCTGTTCCTCTGCGATTTCAATACTGAAATAGTTTATTTCAGTTCTTAACTCGAACTTGTCGCATTGAACAAAATTGCTCTTATCAAAAGATGCCAGAGCATAGTACTTGTATTCATCCGGGGTATGAGAGTGATTTGATTTCCCTGTGCTTCCATTCCCGGAAAGGTGACTATGAGTAACAACTCGTCCATCTTCCAGAATATGGGTGTGAAGACCGATGTTGCTCCCGAGAACATAAACAAAAAATAAAATCGATATGTATAACTGAATTTTAATAACTACTCTCAGATTTTCTTTATTTAAACTTAGTCTAAATAAACCCTGCTGTCAAGTAATTAATCTGCAAAACTGATAAAAAGTTTAATAAATCTTATTAAAGACAGCCTGTCCGCGACTCTTTTTCGACTATAATGATAAAAAATACTTGTAATTCAGTTCTTGGCATCACGAGCAAGAACGCTTGATTTGGTCAGCAATTCCCCACTCTGCGGGGCGAGCCGTATGCTGAGGACGTCCCTTCTCGTGCCGGGAAGCGTTGTAGTAGCCGGCATTACCTGTAAAACAACAAAACCATACGCGCGCGGAATGGCTTTTACTGAAAGAATGTGCAATTTATAATGTACAGTCCTGAAAACGGTTGTTATTCCTGCGAAGTTTACCCGCCTCGGACGAAGACAGGAATCCGGTTTTTAAACTTGTTGGCATTTAACGAAGTTAAATGACGGAGGATGACCATGTTCGTTGTCGTGACATTGTCCAAAAACTCTACCTCACCCTTTCGTCTCGGCGAAATTTCCTGTGTCAGAGGCAGGCAGTCTGTGTCACAGGAGAGGGAAACAAACTTTTGTATCATCACGAGGTCCCTGAGGTGACTCGAAGGGCCGCGCAACTTGTGTGAGGGTTACGACAAAGGCGGATAGGATGGGTTTGTTCTTGGTGACAATTCTTTCTGCACTGTCGAAGATCAATTGTTCAAATTAACAGAGGATACCCGCCTCCGCGGGTATGACAAATATATGTTCCGTCATCTTCACGATGACCTCCATTGAAGAAGTTGTCTAACAACGATGGTCAATGACGGAGGATGACTGTGTTTGTTTTTGTGACACACTAAAAACACTACCTCACCCTTATTCGCCGCGGCGAACCTCTCCCGTGCCAGAGGCAGGCAGGCTGGATCACAGAAGAGGGAAACAAACTCATTTATTGTCATTTCCGGCTTGACCGGAAATCTATTCATTAATATGTATAGTGTATAACCCTAAAAATGCTCCTCATTCCCGCCTAGTTTACCCGCCTCAGGTGGGGCGGAGGGAATCCAGAGATGCAGTATTGCCGGGATAAAACAATCAGAGCCCACCCCCGCTTGTAGTCGTAAGTCGATAGTCGTCAGTCTTAAGTCAAAAACAAAAGATAAAACCTGATGCCAAATTAATTCGCCGGAGGTGAAGAACATGCCAAAGCAGTTTTTTGCTCCCCTTCTCCTGTTCATAGGAGAAGGGGTTGAGGTCAGATTTCGACAAACTTCGAAAGACGATGTGGATGGTTTTTATCGTTTCTTAAACAATAGTCATCCCCCATAAAACAACAAAACCGCGCCTAAACGCGGTTTTGTTAAAGATAATCTAAAAACATCTGCTTATTTAGTGGCGGTACCCGTCGGGAAAGAAGCATTCAACCCCATATCGTAATTGGTGTGATCCATCGCGTCTGAAGGTATCGAACCGACAAGTGGCTTTAGAGTAAATGGCGCTGTGCTGTTATCAGGATAAGGTTCAACCGAAATCACCGCCATACCACCAGAAATATCTGTCGGGAAAGTCAACCCGGATGGCGCGTTCACAAGATAATCTTCACCCGGGAATGGAGGTCCCGCCATCGTTGAGCTGAAAGGATCAGCATCATCAAAATCAGTAACGCTTAAAAATGTACCACTTGTTACAGGCATACCATTTATTACAGTCCATCCTTCATACTTCCATCCTGAGGGTAATGTTGGCAAGCTAAGACCTACTGCCGGACTGCCACTGCTCAGATCAAGGAACCAGATCCCACTCTTCTCATCTGTATCAGCACCATTTGTCGGAGTCGCCAGAATGTATGTACCCATTGAACTGGAGAAATCTGTTCCAAGCGCCGCAGGATGAGATATTGAAAGTGATGCGGAACTACCCGAAAAGTCACCGGCTAAAATGTGTGTATCACTTGGATCAGGAGATGGATCGGGATTTGGTTCAATTGTTAGAATAAACGCGGTAGCGTTTGAAAGATCATCCGAGTCAATCTCGAATGAAGTGCTGCTCATATTCCCGTTCGCGTCAACAGAAAATGTACCGGTGGTTTGTGGCGCGCCGTCAACCATTATCCAGCCTTCATAAAGAGCGGAATTCCCCAGGTCTTCCAGACCGCTAATCTGAAGATTTAAATTGCTTGTAGTCATTTCCGGACTTGCCGGATCATCTTCACATGCCGCCAACAATAATAGTAGTGAACCAAGTAAAGCAAATATTGATAATTTTTTCATTTTGTTTCTCCGTTGTTATTTGAAATTTTATATTCAAAAACTAACGGAGAAATATCACATAACTATCACGAGGGTTTAAACGAATAAAAAAGAAGAATCACAAATGTATAACCGGGTAGCTAACTTTTCGGCACTATTTTAGTCCCTTCAAACTGTTCATCGACAACATCGCACAACGTTAAATACGCGAGTCGGGTAATTCCCTCGTGTAAATCACGATTAATTGTTTCAGGAGTATCTGTGTATTTATGCAGATGTGTATAGCTGTTTTGAGTAACAAAATATAGTGTGGGAATACCCAAATCAAAAAATGGCTGCGCGTCAGCTCCTCCACCGTACCATGTATTATCCACCATTTTTTTCACGAACAGGTTATCATTATTTTTAGCGAATTCAAAAAGTTCGGGTGCGCTTTTTCCTCCGCCAAGTCGAATCGCGTCACCATGCCCAACACAATCCATATTAAACATCCCAACTACTTTCTCTTTATCAACAGCAAGATTTTCGGCAAAATATTTCGCGCCATACAACCCTGATTCCTCCGCTGAAAACAAAACAAATATTATAGAACGATCTGTTTTAATGTTATTCTCGCCAAAAGTTTTTGCCAATTCAATTATTGATGCAGAACCACTCGCGTTATCGTTCGCGCCACCAAAAACAACATCGCCCTGCCTTCCAACATGGTCGAGATGTGCCCCGATTATCACATACTCATCTTTCAATTCAGGATGGGAGCCTTCCCAAATACCTGCTACATTATAGGTTGGCTGATTTTTATAGTATTCAGCATCTACTTTGATATGAACTTCCGACTTCAGTCTGAGTGAAGCTGGTTCCTTCGTAGAATCAATCAATGTCTGCAACTCTTTAAGTGTTTTGCCTGAACCCGCAAATAAATCATCTGCTACAGCCAAATCGACATGCAATTGCGGGAATTCCTCATCCTGTTGTCCTTCACCTGCCATTACACTGAGAATAGGCGCCTGAGGATTCTTGTCATTAGGAAGTGAAACGAACAAGATGCCTTTTGCGCCATGCTCACGGGCAATCCTTGATTTCTCTCTCGGGTAACCGTTACCGGGATTTATTCCTTCTTTTTTCCAGCGGGGGTTGTATTTGAAAACCATCACTATTTTGTTTTTCACATCCAGATTTTTATAATCATCGTACCCTTCATCCGGTCTGGAAATACCATACCCGGCAAATACTACTTCCGAAATTACATCTCCACTCCCGGTAAATCCTCGACATATAAAGTCTTTACCAATTTCATACTCTGAAACCACCTCACCATCTTCCATCAGCTTAAGTTCAGGAGTACCTTTTATGTGGTTATATTCCAGTTTAAATTCCTGCAGATAGCTGTCACCTGAATATGGTTTGAGTCCGACTTCCGCGAATATACCAGCAGCATAATTCGCGGCTTTATTATACTCTGCGCTTCCCGCCAGCCTGCCTCCCAGTTCATCAGAAGCCAGATATTCAACAGTTTTATATAAATTTTCCCCACTGATTTTTTCAGCGAATTCCTTATTCTCTATCGCGAAAAAATGGAAAACCACAAATGAGAGCGCGAACAAAACAATAAAAATGTATTTCATCAATTTTTACCTAATCTTTTTTCCAGGAAATATTATATAAATCCAACCTTCTGTCAATCCAGTTGGAGGAATCACCAAATCTGCGGTTTCTTCTTAACAACTCAAGATTTATTTCGTCGAGGACCACATCTTCATTACTCTTCTCACTCTCGGAACTTATGCCATTCTGCGAAAAGACAAAATCGTGCGGAGTCATAACCATACTTCTTCCTGCGAGAAAATCTGTATTGAGAGCGTTTATTTTCCCGGTTGAGCCGCTCAAAACAGCAAAAATCTGATTTTCAATGCACCTTGCGAGTGTTGTTTGTTTCACTTTATAAAACTCTTTTTCATCATTCGCGAAGAGAGGGACAAACAAAATTCGGGCTCCCTCATTACTAATTTTTCTTACAGGTTCCGGGAACTGCGCATCATAACCTGAAACAATCCCGACATCACAGATATCGGTCGGAAATACTTCCACCTTGTTACCGGGGCTAAGGCCCAGATCAGTTTTTTCAAATTTAAGGAGGTGAATCTTATTCTGCTTATGAATATCACCATTCCTGTTGAAAAGGAAAAATGTATTATAGAATTTTTCTTCCTCAAGGGTAATTGTGCTTCCCGCGACAATGTTAATATTGTGTTTATGCGCCATCTGTTTGAATAAAGCGCTAAATTCTTCAGTATATTTCGAAATGAAAAGAGGAATATCTTTAGACTCAATCTGATCCGGTAATAGCGTAAGTGTTGAATATTCCGGGAAAACAATGAAATCTCTCTTGTATGATGATGCCAGTTCGACAAAATATTTCACACGGGAAGCATATTCCTTGAAATTTTCCGCGGATTTGAAGTTCATTTGCACAGAACAAATGCCTGCCGAGTTTTTCTTTTGAGCGTAGAACAATTTCTCTTTGAAATCATAATTATTCCACTGGAGTATCAGATCACTGAAAGATTCTTTCTCACCTCTGTGTTCAACAATTCGCGAGAATGTAAATCCGGCATCATTTAATCGGGTAAATAAAGGATGTTCTTTTTCTCCGGTTTCAACGTCCCTTATCAAATCATTAAGATTATCCTCGAGGAATAGCTCGGGATAATAATAGGATTGCAGACTTAATAAAACTTTTCTGAGATTATTTTTCCTTGCGTACTTCTTATAATATTCAAGAAGGTTAACAAACGCGGAATAATTAATGTTTTTCTCATCCCGCACCAGATTGAAAATAAAAAGTGTGTCGCCGTCCGGATTATGATCAGAAATATACCCTGATTCCGGTCCGCGCAAAAATCGAAAGCTGTTTTTATAGTAATCGGAAGAGATTCGTATTGAGGAGGCAAACAAATAAACACGGTTATTTTCACCAACAGAAATCTGACCTTCGTTGAAAAATATGACACGGTTTTCAAAGGCTGTGCGTTTGTAGAATCCCGCAATATTTGTAAGCTCTTTTGCGCTCTGACTCACAAACGCAAAATCTTCAATTGTCGATTCTTTTAGTAAAATACCCGTTTTATCGCTCATTAACATTAACCGATTTTAGTATAAGTTTCGGGATCAAAACCAATTTCACGAATAAACATTTCCTTTTCCTTAGGGGATACCATTATTCCGGCTTTTGATTGTTTATATAGAATTTTCAACCTGTCGATTGATAATGCCGGACTTGATAAAACATCCTTCGTTGGTTTAACCGCCTCTATATCCGTAATTTTTATAATTTTTGTTATTGGTCCGCTTCTCAATATCAGGTTTTCACCATCAACGATATAGTACGTCTGATACAACACACTTAAACAGAGATAGACGGTTCCAGCATTAAGCGGCTGGAGAAAAAGATTCAGAAAAAATCCGCCATCGTATGCCACTTTTACGGCTGTCGCTAACATTATTACAGCCGATAACCAGATAACAAAAACAAGCCATTTATCTTTTTTCGACTCAAATCTTTTCATAATAAAAACGCTGCTATTACCATTAAATAAACAAATTATAAAATAGTAATAATCAAAATCAAAAAAAGAGATTTTCCGGATATTATAGGGTCACATTGGAGTAAATTTCTAAATCCCGGAATTGAGTCGGTGAGATTTAACCGAATTATTACTTGTTTGCTCAAGCCCAATTTGAAAGTGAAACGTTTTCTGATAGATTTCCGCTCGTGGGCCGAAATGACTATTTAAAAATTTAGCGCCCTAATCACTACTTTTACTTGCTATAGACTACAAAACTAAAAATAATAATCAAATTGCAGGTACCACGAGCTGCCATACAAAATATACTCTGTATCCATCGAACCAAACGATATCTGCGCGCCGGCTCGTGCTGTAAGATTGACAATCAGATCATAATTGCCCGATAATCCGACAAAACCGCTGCCGTCATTAATATTTTTCATCCACGACAACCCAAAGTTTATCAACGGGTTATACTGGTACGTTGAGGACAAATGTATATAATCCGTATTAAGATTAAGCAATCCGCCACTCGCCAGTTTTGCTATGTCGTAATCAGCAATATTGTTTGTACCCTCGCCATTATAGTGGTACTCAATGAGCGTGTAAAGCTCCGCCGTAAACTGGTTGTCAATTCCCGCGATGAAACTGATATACTCTTCATTATAATCCGATTTACCGGCGATTATCCCTTCAAAGCGCACACCCGCACCCACGAGATTTCCCGTCACATCAAGCCCGGCGACCGGTTGACGATCAAAGTAGCCGCCGATAACAGCAAAATCATATTCGCCATAATTGGTCCTGAATCTTGCGCCATAATTACTTTTTGCGATCAACTCATTCGGATTGAACACCACATTTAAATCTGTGAAACTACCAATGTAATAATTAACCGAAACTGCGTCGGCGCCATCCTTTTCGATTTTGAAAAAGTTTACGGGATTAATCGGGTTGAACAAATCTGTGGGATTCCATATTCTGCCCGAACCCCACTGAATACGCTGCCGACCTACAACAATGTTACCGAAATCAAATCGCTGCTTGATGTATAGCCTATCAATAAAGTGATTAACTCGATACTTGTTTTCCTGAACCGGACTCGCGGAAAGATTTACTATCTGTCGCTCTGTTTTACCGGAAGATGTCAGATCAAAACTCCCCATATTGCTGAAATATAATCCGGCGATTTCATACTCTGCGTTGATACGTGTATCATCCGACAGATAGAGCACAGGGCGTAACCGTAACCTGTTAAGATTCATGAAAATGTCGTCTTTAATGCCATATGTCAAAGCAAGATTTTCATCCATCTTCTGATAAATCGGCATCTCGGTAACATACCCCGAAAACTCAAACTCAACTTGTGCGGAAGTTACTCCACAGAAAATACTAACCATCAGCAATAAATTTCGATAATTCATATCAGCTATCTTTTTCTATTAGTCCGTCACGTAAATACAACAGTCTTTTTGCGCGGGAAATCACCTGCTGATCATGAGATGAAAAGATAAATGTGATATTTTTTTCAGCGTTCATTTTTTCCATCAAATCTAGCAGATTGCCTCCGGTTTTTGTATCAAGATTAGCCGTCGGCTCATCCGCCATCACTATCTCGGGATTATTTACAATAGCTCTCGCAACGGCAACACGCTGCTGCTGACCGCCACTCATTTCATTTGGTCGTTTTTTCGCCAACTCGGCTATTTCCAGTTCTTCCATGAGTGCCATCGCTTTTTCATGGCGTTCCTTTTCCGATTTCCCCAACAACATCATCGAAAACTCAATATTCTCCAATGCCGTTAGCACCGGAATAAGGTTATACGCCTGAAAAATAAATCCCAGCTTCTTGAGTCTGAAATCTGATAATTCTGCTTTTTTCTTGTCAGCGAGATTCTGATCTTCAAACCATACATTCCCTTTTGTTGGTTTGTCAAGCGCGCCTAAAACATTAAGCAAAGTTGTTTTTCCCGAACCTGAAGGACCCGCGATTACGGTGTATTCACCTTTCTTTATTTCGAGGTCAATACCTCTTAAAGCATGCACCGGAACCCCGTTATCCTGGTATATTTTTTCTAATTTTTCTGTTCTGATAATTGACATAATTTTATTTCCAATTTGATATTATACATGTCTGATTGCGTATACAGGCTGCAATTTTACAGCTTTGTACGCCGGATAAATTGCGCCGAGAACCGCTATTATCGGTATCATGATCGCCACGCTGATTGTATTTTCAAAAGATACTGCCGGATAAATTTTCGCGCCCACCCCGAATGATTTCAAACTTTCGGCAAATACACTAAAATCAAAGCCGTAATGGACAAACGGAAGCGTAAACAGATATCCCGCTGCTATTCCCGCAATAGTACCAATGATACCTAAAATCAGCGCCTCGGTAACTACCATCCTGAATAGTCTGCCCGATTTTAATCCGATAGCCATCAGCACACCAAATTCTCTGATACGTTCAAACACAGACATCAGCATTGTGTTGATAATTCCGAAAATGAGCGCAAGTCCGATAATCATATTGAGTATCATCATCGATTCTTTAGTAAGCTGAATCTGCATTATCATCATTGGGAGCAGTACTTTATAGTTTAATACTTCGTATCTGTCGTCAAGCCCACTCTCTATGCTTGAATCGAGTAGCTCAATTTGTTCATGATTTTTGGCAATAACCGCGAACTCGTATATCTCATCACCTACTTCGAGGAGTTTTTGAGCATCAGGCAAACCTATATATATATTCGATTTATCAAATGTTGAGCTATAGGTTTCAAATATTCCGGTAACCTTGAATAATTGCTGTCCCGGACTCCCGTCCAGAGTACTCGCCATTACAACAATTTTGCTACCCAATTTAACATTCAGCTTTTCAGCCATTTTTTTGCTGATGATTATTTCATCCTTCTTGTCGGTCAGGTAACTTCCCTCAACCATCATATCAGCAATGTTTGAAACTCTCTTTTCGTCGGAAGCAATCACTCCGGTTATATAGACACCCGATGAATTATACGCGCTGCTCACAAGTCCGAACGCTTTCACACGCTTGGAATAAGCCTCTATTCCCGCTGTATTTTGCAGCTTGTATTCAACCTTATCTGATTCAGGAATAAAACTTTGTATCACCTTGTTATCGTTGTAACCACTTTTATGAATCTGCAAATGCGAAACGCTCGAACTGATCTGGTTGTAGAGCATCTGGTTGAGCATGCCATTGTTAAGACCGTCAATTACCAGAATCGCGGCAACTCCCACTACAACAGAACTAAGCACAACGAGCGAACGCCTTTTATTTCTCCAGATATTTCGCCATGCGATATTTAATAACATTTTATCTTCTCTTTTTATGTGTACCTGATACCCTTGAGCGCTTCAAGTTTGTAAACTTTCATCGCTGGATAAACCACGGATATCAATGAAATAATTACGACTGAAATCGAAACATTTACAAAAATCATGTAATCGAGTGATGACTCAATTATCGGAAGGAACCCGTACTCGGCGTACATATCGGCAAATTCAGCACCAAGATGGATAGGATTATCGACAATGTAATTGTTGAGCACCCATCCACCAATATCCCCGATTATTATCCCTATAATTGTAATAAAGATTGTTTCAATAATTACCAGGTAAACCAGTTTTATCTGCGGCATACCAATCGAAAGGGTAACACCGAACTCGTTAAATCTCTCGGTAACTGACATCAATACGGTATTTAATATTCCGAACGCGACGATAACAATTAAAATCGCGAGCATCATAATACCGGAAATATTATCAAACTCAATCGACTGTTTGAAATCGGGCATAACCTCACCCCAATTGAGTACAACCGCCGAGGTATCTGTTATGGCTTGCGATAATGAAGTCTTAACGTCATCTATCAGCTCCATATTGTCAAGCATAAGAACTACCGCGTGAACCTTTCCATACATATAAAGTAGCTCCCTCGCTGTATCGAGTCCAATGATGACACCCATACCATCAAGATCAGATGAGCCTGTTTTAATGGTACCGGTCACCTCAAATTTGAAATTCCCCATGGACCCGTCAAAACCTTGCGAGAGCAGCACAAGTGTATCCCCGATCTCGGCGTTCAGGTTTTTCAAAAGTTTATGCCCGACCACAATTTCGTACGAATCGGATGATGAAATAAACCGACCTTCATTGACTCGTTCCACAAGTGTGGTAACTTTCTTTTCACTCTCAGGATCAACCGCGAACACAGCAGTACCCTGCGATGTTTTAGACTTTTCACCACTTACAAGTCCGTCAGCATAAATCCTTGGTGTAAACCCGGTGATATGCTCTTCGGCTTTTATTGCGGCTATGAGCTTTTCGTCATATTTTACGGCTTTCCGCAACCGTGGATTTTCCTGATAACCATTTTTCTGTACCTGTAGATATCCGGCGAACATGGACGCGGCGTTTTTGATATTCACATCATACGTTCCAAGCTGAATACCACGCATTCCTATCGCCGCGAACGTTGCGAATGCAACAGCCGCAAGCGTAAGCAGGGAGCGTCGTTTGTTCCGCCAGATATTTCGCCAGGCAAGTTTTAGCAATAATTTCACTTTAGTTTCCTCTCTCAAGTTCTCTGAATGAGAAAATTCTGTCTTTTAATTTTATATCAAATTCCATGTCGAGCATCTTGAATTCGGTGTGATGCCCCTCTTTTGTCAGACTTATCATTTTCCAGGCAGCCGGAAGTTTTCGTCCACCCATCATTTTTACATCGCCGAATTCCATACGTCTGACCGGCTTGCCATTTTCATCAAAATAGACTACACGAGCGGGTAGATTATCAGATTTTCTCACGTAATAATGGAGTTTTCCCCATACTACAGGAGCGTCAGGTTTAGGTTTGAGTTCTATTTCCCAGCACTTTTCACCATCGATAGTTTGCTCACCGGTGATCTTCTGAAAATAATCATCCGATAAATCCGATTCTCTCACAAGATCATCATTTGTAAAATCCGAGCCGTTCCACGATTGCAGCATCATAGAAGGTGGGATTTTAATTGTGGTTTCGGTATTCTTGAGATAATTCCACATTTCGTTGCCAATTTTCAAGGTTTTATTTCCGGCTTCCCGGCGGGGCGATTCGATAACGATTAATGCTTTTTCATTGCCTTGCCACCAGCTTTCCATCTTCAGGGTACGCGTAAAATCAGGATTGACAACTGTCATCTCTACTGTTCCATGAGCAGTTTTACCCTTGATTACATTTTCAGCCTTACTGATTATTTCTTTCGCGTCCTGACCCGATGTAGTAAAACTAATTGCCACGAAAAGAAAGAAAAATCTTTTTAATAATATCATTTTTGCCTCAAAAAATATAATGACTAAACGTTCAGTCAAAAACTATTATTTATAATTTACATTGTCAAGCGAATTCGTGTTAATTACTAATAAAACAGTTAAGAATACTTCAAATACAGTAGTTTTCCAGACTTTGAGAAGAATATGAACCTGTACAAATAATTCACAGGAATCACCATCCACTTTTTGTCGGGGTTGACTAAAAAGGGAGTCTGCCCCTTACAAAATCATCTATGTCTTTGTTCCCCATTAAAATCGGGAGGCATTAAGTTTTTGTTTTTCGTTTTTACTTAAAATTTACAATCATAGATTAACGACCATAATAGGTGGGCGAGGCACTCGAATCCCCGGAAAAAGCATGATATTAAACGAACCCATCCTAAATCCTTCCCTTTATTAAAGGGAAGGACTTTTGACTGTTCAAATCTGCTATTTTTAAAAGTCCTCCTTCGAACCTGTGTGCCTCAGGCGTAGGAGGTGGATTTCGACGATAGTCGAAAGACGGAGGATGATTCATTAGGTATTTAGACTTTTTGGTCATCCCCCTGCTTTCCTAATAAAAGCGCATGAAATATAGATTGACTAAATTGGAAATAGCTTTCTCTGTTATAAGGACAACAACTTAGACCACTTATCTTAATCAATTATTCTCTTGATATAGAAAAAAATATTTCCTAATTTTTGAATGACCATTTATTCAGTTAAAAATATGCCAAGAACACCCGAACAAAATAAAGAGATAAGAGAGAAGACACGTCGTTCAATAATGGATAACGCCCTGAAACTTTTTGCCACAAAAGGTTTCCATGGTACTTCCATGGCGGATGTTGCAAAAGAGGCGGGTGTTTCGAAGGGACTTGCGTATAATTACTTCAAAAGCAAGGATGATATCGCTCATTCTATAATCAATGAAATAATGGTTGTGGGGGATCAGATTGTAATGATGATGCAAAAGATTGACGACCCTGTTGAACAACTCCACACCATGATCAATTATACATTCGGCTTCCTGGATGAAAACGAGCAATACTGGCGTTTGTATATTTCGTTTGTTCTGCAGCCCGAAGTAGCCAATATGAGCTCGGAAATTATGTTAAAATTCGCAAAAAATATGTTTCATGCGCTGGAAGATATATTTACCAGAATTGGCATTAAAAACGTGAAGGAAGAAGCCCGCTACATCGGCGCGTTAATAGATGGAATAACCCTGCACTACTATTTTGATAAAGAGAACTATCCGCTCAAATCCGTTTTAAAACTGCTCCACTCTAAATACAGCCGTGAGGCTTTGGAAATGCTAAAATAAACTTACAGTCATTTTATTCTGGATGATCGTAAAATTGTAAACCTGCAAGTCTCCATCTGCCATACCCGATTTCGCGTTTCCATCAAGGTCATACTTTGCTCTGCCCATCGAAGAGCATTCAAATCTCTCCGCGTCATGATTATATCGTAATGCTTTATCGCGATGGGTACAATGACTTGAAACTACCCTGTAGGATTCATTACCGGTGTTTGCGATTAGTATTTTGTCACCAATTCTCTCATCGGAGACCAGAGCGGATCCCCCCACCACTGACAATGCTTTCACATCGTTAAGATTAATTACAAGTTGATTATTTTCAATTACGTAACAATCCTGGGGAATTTCGGGTGCCTGATTTACAAAAATCAATGTTTCGCAATTCACGGCAAATATAACTAGGGCGAGCAAAAATATTGAGTTGAGCGTTATCAGGTATATATTTTTGTTCTCTTCTGCCATCTTTTTCTTTCTTTTGTTAATGCAAATATCTTTATAAAAAAGACGTTAGAAAATGCACAATTGTTTCTCTACATTACTATTTGCACCATATTCATGAAATTTAACTTTCCACAAAAAACTGGAAAATCATTCCTCCCTGGCATCCGGCTTGAGATAACTAAAAATAATTACCGCCAAACCGGCGAAAATAAACCCCGGTACAAGTTCGTATAGGAACCCTTTGAGGAAATCAACCCGGTTCCAGATTATAACCGTTAATACCCCTGTTATAAATCCGGCAAATACACCCGCCTTGGAAGTTTTCTCCCAGAAGAGGGCTAGAATTATCGCCGGTCCGAACGCAGCGCCCAATCCACCCCACGCAAACAACACAAGCCAAAACACCAGATCACTTGCTATATATCCGAACAGAAGCGAGGCCAAAACTATCACTGTAATAATTACTCTGCTGTGGAGCACCAGGTATCTTTCCTTGATAACTTTCCCCGGGGCAATCACTTTCTGATAAATATCTCTTATCACTGCGGAAGCACACACCAGCAGCATCGAATCGGCGGTTGACATGATAGCCGCCAGAATTGAAGCAATAATTATCCCGAACAATACAGGGTGCAGATGTTCAGAAGCAACCATCGGGAACAAATTTTCAGGGTCACCGCCGGGCAGACTTTCAATTCCGGTAAAATATATCCTGCCGAATAGACCAATTGCCACAGCTGAAACCGCCATGATAATATTCCAGAATGTACCAACGTAAGCGCTGAATTTCAGTTTTTTCGGGTCGTCAATCGACATGTATCTCACAAGAATATGCGGATTACCTGGCGAACCAAGTCCTATTCCGACAAACCCGATTAATGCTCCAGCTGAAATAGCAAGGGGATCGAGCAAGGCAGCATCGGCAAGATTTAATTTAGCAACAATATTTGAAATTCCACCGGCATCAAAAATTACGATCAGCGGTAGGGCTACCAGTGAAAATATCATAAAAACAGCCTGTACCACATCCGTGATTGAAACCGCGAGAAATCCTCCCATCAAGGTATAACCCAAAACAATTAGCGCGGTAAGGAAAACCCCTGTATTCGGTTCCATTCCAAAACTTGATGATAACGCTTTCCCGCCTCCCACAAACTGAGCGCTGATGTACGCGGACATAAATACAAGAATAATGACTGCTGAAGATATTCTCAGCAAATTGGTTTTATCATTAAATCTGGAAGAAAAATAATCACTCAGGGTCAGATCGTTTTGATCTTTGGTCGCCTTTCTCAGTTTGGGTGCCGCAAAGAGGAACATCAGGCACTCGGCAATTACATAACCAACCGCCGCCCAGATAGCAGAAACTCCCCTGACATATGCCATTCCCGTTAGTCCAAGCAACAACCAGCTGCTCCTCCCGGATACCACCGCACTCAACGCCACAACAAACTTGTTCATTTTTCTGCCGCCAAGGAAAAACTCTGTGAGTCCTTTCGAGGAATAGCGGGCACTCCACATCCCTATTAAAACAATCATAACAAGGTATAACAGAAACGCGATAACAGCATATGAGTTTGCGTTTACATTAATTATTGCTGTATCTTCCAAGAACGACCTCTTATATTATTTCTTTTCCAGAAGTTCTCTTATTTTTCTAACCTCTTCAACCAAAATACCAATCTCATTTGATTTGGTAGGACTATCATTTTCAGTGACTGTTTTGCTTAAAGACCCTCCTCGCTGAGCGGTCATAATTTTTTCGCGCAAATCTTCTATTAAACCTTCCCACTCTGTCAATCCAGCGAATATTGCTTCATAGCCGGTCGGACTTTGAGTCTGCCCCGCTGTCTGCACTTTAATTGATGCCATCCCCAGAAATCTGTCGTAGAGTGATCTGTGAAGTTGAAAATCTGTTACCGCCTTAAATGGAATAGTCTGTTCAATTTTTGAGATTATACCCTTGTTGAGTCTGATCCGCTCATCTTCAATAGTATATTTCAGGTTTTTAATCCATAGTTTGAAAAGCGGCACCGATATAATATAAATCAGGAAATTGACCCCCAGAAAAATAGGCCAGACTACTATCCCCACTTGCCCCGGTGATGCTTTCCCGAGAGGTATCACAATTTGAAAAAAAAGAGCGAATAGGAATAGGAATGTTGAAAACGTGAGTAAAATATAGATTTGTTTAGTAAATAATTTTTTGTCGGGATAAATAATTTCAGGCTTCATTTTCGTCTCCAATTTTAACACAAATTAAAAATATCAGAGGTAAATTGAAACCATTATTAAATATTTAAAGAAGTGAATGAACGATTAGAAGCGTTTTACAAGAAGAATTTCAGTATCCTGCAATTCATAAACTTTAATAAATTCATCTTTTGAAGGGCGGTAAACTATTGTCAGTACAATCAACAGAATCATTACGAGTAGCAATTCCCAACCGGGCATGAACGTGTATGCAAACATATTCCAAAGCTGAGCTGTTGCCATAAGGTACATTCCCATTCTGGACCTTGATACATAAGCATTAAACTTATCGTTGAATTCTTCAACGCCGGCTTTTTTGGATCGTTTTTTTCGTGCCGCGCCAACTAAAATAGAATTGAAGACTATTGTGTAGAAAATAATTCTTGGCTGTTCAATTTTAACAGATAGATCAATATTATCCAGATAGAGAAAACTGATAAGAAGAATGCCCACCTGAAATGTAAGGAATACGATAAAGAGGTTATCCTGTTTTTTGAATAATTCCTTGTAATAGGATTCATTCAATAATATATCTTTGGAGTTCAAATCAGTTAATATCTTTTAAAAGAAATTTGTTTTTATCCATAACAAAAATAAATTCGGCACCAATTTTCCTGCCGCCGCTGCTGAAAGAAATATTAACAATATGTTCTTCCTGCTTTGCTTTATTACTTACCTGAGCCCCTTCAATAGTATAAGAATCACTAATACTTAAAAAAGCGCTTATCTTTTTTGTTAGCCGATTTGCACCTCGGTTACCCTTAGTTTGCACGCAGTATTTACTTGCCGTGGGATAGTTTTTTGTTTCACATAATTTGAAGATTTCATCGATAGTTTTTACCAGTTCTTTTGACTGAGCAAAACCGGAAGATTGGGAACCGGCAATTATCAATAAAACCAGCGCATAGAAAAAATATTTACTTTTTATGTTTTGCATACTCTTTTGTTATTATGAACATTCTCATATAATAGTCTACAATATTTGTGCCTTAAAACAATATAACACTTTTATTTAATAAGTAAAGTGCTTAATCTGCTCGCCGTGCCTCCCGATTTCGGTCATCGCCTCAATACCGATTTCCAGATGCATATTTACAAACTTCCGGGTAACCACTTTGTCTGAATCTGAAGTTTTAATACCATCGGGAATCATTGGTAAGTCAGAAACCAGCAATAGCGCGCCCCTGTTAATCTGATTGGTATACCCGGAAACAAATAATGTAGCGGTTTCCATATCAATACCGATTGCTCCGAGTGATTGCAGATACTCCTTAAATTTTTCATCCCACTCCCACACCCTCCGGTTTGTGGTGTAGATCACACCGGTACGATATTCCATATTACGAGTGCGAATTTTATCCGAAACAAACTTATGGAGTTTGAACGAAGGTAACGCGGGTACTTCAGGCGGCATATAATCGTTGCTCGTACCTTCACCCCTGATTGCCGCAGTGGGGAGAATAAAATGCCCCAACTCTGTGGAATGTTTCAACCCGCCACACTTGCCAAGAAAGAGAACTCCCTTCGGTTCAATTGCGATCAGTAAATCCATTATTGTTGCAGCGTTAGCCGAGCCGATACCAAAATTAATAATTGATAATCCATCAACATTTGTAGCTGTCTGCATAGGATTATCGCTGCCTTTTACTTCGCAGCCAAATTTATCGGCAAACATCTTTACATAATTTTTAAAGTTTGTAAGAAGAAGGTAATCTCCGAACTCTTCAAGTGCCGTTCCCGTATAACGGGGCAGCCAGTTCTGTGCTATTTCGAGCTTAGTTTTCATATCAGGATTATTGCAAACCGGTTAATCAACAGAATGTAATGTTTTTTAAATTTAAAACATACTGTTTTATGTGAATTTTTAGTTGATTGTTTTATTTTCTAAACGTTTATCAAACATTTCGTTAATTTTTAACGCAAAATAGGAGAACATATATCCTATTGCAGTCCCTACAACAGCACCTGCTAAAATATCAGAGGGATAATGCACGCCGACATATGGTCTGGAAAATGCCACCAATGACGCTACCACAAGCAATGTTATCTTTGCCTTGGGATATAGCCTCAGGAAAAAAACTCCTATCGCAAAATTGTTAACTGCGTGCGAGGATGGGAATGAATAT
The DNA here is from genome assembly GCA_022181065.1 of Melioribacteraceae bacterium. Taxonomy (GTDB): domain Bacteria; phylum Bacteroidota; class Ignavibacteria; order Ignavibacteriales; family Melioribacteraceae; genus BQMY01. The sequence goes on from BQMY01000098.1 coordinate 49,701, forward strand.
GAACTAGATTTGCAACATAATACATTTACCACGTCCAAGGCGTTACACGGTCTAATCCTTTCAAAAATCGATTTTACAAAATTACTGTTGAACTGGTCTGAAAAAGTAATCACAACAATTGCCCCCAATGCCGCAATCCTGCCATACCTGCCCCCTTTAATCATTAACCATAAAAAAGCAATTATATAAACCGGGAACCAATGTTTAACATTTGTAATGAAGGGGAAAAACCAGTCGAATACCGGGTTGGAGATAGTATCGTTAATGAAATAAAATACCGCCAGATCAATCGAATATAAAAAGTCAGCCATCTTTTCCTTTTCTTTAGCCTAAACATCTGTAACAATCAGCAAAAAAACAAGTCAATCTTTCGGCTCGATTATTGGATATTTACCTGTGCAGAATACGAATATTAAAAGAAAACACGAAAAAGATGCAAAACAGATAATTAAATATTTTTTACACCTGTAATTACTTACAGGTAATTTTGTGGGTTGAGGATTAAAATGTATAGAGATGATTACAAAAACGAATTCAGGGGGATTTTAACTTCATCGGTTCTCGATGATATTGGAATTGCTTTCTGCACCACTACTTTAGATGGCAAAATATTGACGATAAATAGAACATTCCTCGAAATGTTTGAATACACAAGTTATAGCGAGGTTGAAAATCTTAATTTCAGAGAGCATTTTTATACCAATCCGGGAAGCAGAGACGCGATACTAAATCTGCTCGGTAAAAAAAATATTGTTAAAAACTACCGCTTATTACTTCAGAAAAAGGATGGGGGGAAAGTATATACCCAGGTTACAAAGAAGCTGGTTCGAGATAATGGTCGTGATGTTATTGAGACTTCAATAAAGGATATCAGTGATACAATCCTGAAAGAGTATGAGCTAAAAAAGGAGATTAAAGAACTTAAATCCGGGAATACTCACCATACCCAGGATTCATTTTCCAATGAATTGAAATTTCGCTATCTGCGAGGTATCGGGCATGGTGTTCGCACTCCCGTTACATCACTCCTCGGCTATCTCACAATGCTTGAGAACAAACTTTACAAATCGAACGAAGAGTATAATGAAATCCTTAACGATTCCAAGTCGGTGGTAACCAAACTTAATGAAACTGTTAACAATCTGATAGATCTCACACGAATTGAAACCGGGAATATTCAGCTTTACGCGGAGAAATTTGACATCAAGGATGAGATTACATCAATAGAAACAGCACTTATTACTCTCTATGGTGATTCAGGGTCTGTAATCTTCCGTGTGGAAAAGAGTATTCCTGCTGTATTGCGTGGTGACAATCTCAGATACCGTCAGGTACTTATCGGACTCCTAAAATATTTGCGTGAAGTGTTTAAGGTTGAAAACATTACCATTGATATAAAATCACATTTTAACAAAGGCAAAAATCAAAAGATATCAACTGTTATCGGTTTTAGGGCGATTGGTAGCAATCTTGATGAAATTGAAAGGTTAAAATCCTCCTTTGATTCAAGAAGAGAGCTGAATAACATCGAAGAACAGAATCTCGGATTTTTTATTGCGAATGAATATATCAGAGCTCTGGGGGGTAATCTTGAAGTAAATGTGGGGGAAGATTCCGGTACACTTCAATTTTCATCCCTCTTTTTTATGGAACAATTACCGAATTCGACAAAAGAAAACGAGTCTGAATCCTCCACCGGAACAAACAATAACATTGGTAATGATGGGTTGAATGACAACGCTGACAAAAAAATATTGTTAGTGGAAGATGACAAAGGTAACCGTGGAGTTGAAGAGAAAATCCTCAGAAATGCAGGCTACTATGTTTACTCAACCGGTAGCGGTAGAGAAGCGGTAAAAGAACTCGAAAAAAATGATTATGATATTGTTTTGATGGATATCGCCATGGAAGATATCGATGGAATATCGGCAACTAAAATGATACGCAACTTTTCTGGTCCTAAAGGTGAGATACCGGTAATAGCTGTGACTGCCCATTGCAGCATGCAGGATCGCGAAAAATGCCTTGAAGCCGGGATGAATGATTACATATCCAAACCAATAAACTTCAAATACTTAAAATTGACTATTGAACAATGGATTAAAAAAAGTGAAAGAAAAGTGGTAAACCTTTAATATATTCTCTCTTCGCACATTACCTTCACAGGTAATCCGGGCGGAAGTGCCGCACACTTCCGCCCACTTGAATTTATTTTGGATTTGTCGCGAAAACAGTGAGTTCAGTAATAAAACCCCTGTCATTCATTTCAAGAGCACCAACAGTCGCGAACGCTATATCTTCAGCCATAAGTTTTGTCGGATTGATAGTATCACGTACTTTCTCACCAAAATCGGTCTGCACTTCACTCGGATTTATAAGTATTACCCTTACATTGTATTTCCTTAACTCGGCTCGCCAGCATTCGGTCATACCTTTCAATGCCCATTTTGACGCCACGTACGCTGACCCGCCCGGGAAACCTTTAAGTCCGGCAGTTGATGAGATATTCACAATCGCGCCGTAATCTTTTTCCTTAAATATTTTTGCTGCCTCCCGCGCCATCAGCATCGCGCCTTTCACGTTAGTAGCGAAAATACTTTCCAAGTCTTCCGCTTTTAAGTCGGTCAGCATTGAAAACTTGCCAAAACCAGCATTATTTATCAGCACATCAAGATATCCATACTCTGACTTCAAATAATCATAAAACGCAAGAACTTCTTCTTCACTGGAAACATCACACTTCTGGGCGTCGAAACCTTTTTCCTTTGCGTGGGTCAGTTTATTTTCGTCACGACCGGTTACAATAACTTTCGCGCCCTTTTCTTTCAGCTTTAACGCGGTTGTATACCCAATTCCGGCAGTTCCGCCTGTAACAACAATTATTTTATCTTTTACATCCATATTTTCTCCTTTATTTAACGAAACAACCACCGGAGAACTAATGTTCAATTCAATAAATATTTCTTTTTTTTCTTCGATAATTTAGTAATTTGGCAAAAAAACTATCGTTGCCTATTTTTACAACTTAATCTTTGAAAATAAAAATTCGTTTATGAAAAAATATTTCATCTATCTTACTTTTTTAACATTTACAATAAGTTTAAGTGCCGCTGATAGAAATATTGGCATCGGTATCCTGCTTGGAAATCCCTCTTCCATGGTGTTAAAATACAAGCTTGAATCAAATCATTATATTAGTGGAGGTATCGGGTACGCCCCCTTTACAGATAGCGGAATTGTTATCCACGCCGATTATCTGCATCGTGATTTTGATCTTTTCCCGCAGTTACAATACATGAACTTTTATTATGGCTTTGGTGTGAGGTTATCGGATGAGGAGAAAGGGCTGGGAGTTGGCGCGCGTGGGGTAGTTGGTGCGTTCCTTAAACACCGTACTATACCCCTTGAAGTATTTTTTGAGACCGCCCCTGTATTTCGGCTTTTCCCGGATACAGAGCTCGGTCTGGATTTTGGTGTTGGAATTCATTACTTTTTTGACTCTTCAGGCTTCTGATTTTTGATTAGTAGATAATTTGAACTTTTTTTGTCAATCAATGGTATTTCTTAGTACTTATATGATTCAATTTTTACGAAAGGAATCCAATTTGTACAACATCTACGAAAACGTAAAATCTCCCTGCGTTAAACTTTGCCAGCTTGATTTGGAAAAACAAGTATGTACTGGCTGCTTCAGAACAATTGGTGAAATCACTAACTGGAGTTTTATGAATCCGATTGAGAAAAAAAATGTTCTCGGTAAACTTGATAAACGAAAAAAAGATTATCTCGATGAGTCAGGATTAACCGGTTGAATAAAGGTATGATACATATTTATACCGGGAACGGCAAAGGGAAAACAAGCGCTGCTCTTGGCATCGCGGTTCGCGCGGCTGGTGCAGGACTTAAAACCCTGATTATTCAGTTTATGAAAGAGTATCCTTACTCTGAAAAAGAGTCACTCAAAGTTTTATCCGAGTATATTACACTCGAACAATATGGCGGCGATAAATTCGTTTATGAAAAACGACTTCCAAATGAAGAAGAAAAATCTAAAATTTATGACGGAATCACAAGCGCGAAAGAAGCAATAAATGATAAAAACTTTGACATCATCATTCTCGACGAAATTTTTATTGGTGTTTATTTCAAGGTTTTTGGAAACCAAGATATCATTTCAATACTGGAAAAACGAAATACTGATAAAGAGTTGATTTTAACAGGTCGGTACGCCGATAAAAGTATCATCGAAATGGCTGATCTGGTTACCGAAATGAAAGAAGTAAAGCACTATTACCAACAAGGTGTTCTTTCAAGAAAAGGTATCGACTCATGAAAAGACCTTTGCTGATCGATCTTGATGGTGTTCTTCGACTCGGCAAAACACCTGCTCCGGGGTTAGAGGAATTTTTCAGCTATATCGCGTCTTCAGATAGGAAATGCGCTATTATAAGCAACACTACACTATCAACAGCAGAATCTATCCTGGCATATTTCGACGAGAGGAACATAAATGTTCCATGTTTGCTAATGACTGCAGCCGATGCAACCGCTTTTTTTATAAAATCGAAATATGAAAGAGCTGCGGTTTTTGCAACACCAACTGTAAAAGAACTTTTCACCGGATTTCTTGATTACCAAAATCCCGAAGTAGTCGTTATGGGTGACATGGGTAAAGAATGGAATTATGTTCTTCTTAACGATATTTTCAAGTTTGTGCAAAGTGGCGCCGAACTGGTCGCGATGCAGAAAAATAAATTCTGGTCAACACCCGAAGATGGTTTACTGCTCGATCTTGGCGCGTTTGTTTCCGCAGTAGAGTATTCAACCGGTAAAACAGTGTGAAGTCCTGAAATAAGTTGCACCATCAAAGGAGTAAATTATGGGACAGCCAGAAAAATAT
>BQMY01000099.1 GCA_022181065.1 Melioribacteraceae bacterium
ATATTTTTCTGGCTGTCCCATAATTTACTCCTTTGATGGTGCAACTTATTTCAGGACTTCACAGGTGATTGCAGAAGGGTTGTGAGGGTGCTTCCCCGCCTTGCGGGACAGGCGATAAACTCAGCAGCCCTCCATGCTGATGCAATCTATTTTAAAAAAACTTTTGTTATGTTCATTTCTTATACCAGCTTCTTCCCTTTCGCAATTAGCCAGATCGTGAGGGATAATTCACCAACCACACCCGGAATAATAACGATCATCGATAAAATTTCTTTATACTCAAGATAGTCGGACATGAGGAAATAGGCGGTACTATCCACAAGATAACCCACACCCGCGACTAAAAGAAGATAGCCTATAAATTTCGGGACAATTCCCGATTTTAATATCAATCCCGCCAAAGCGAAAAGATGCACCCCGAAAAACACAAGTCCAACCAGCCATGTAATGTTGAAATCACCAAGTCCGGCCATTACAAGCGCATTTAGAATATCACTACCTTTCTCTATTGGCAAACCGCCGCCAATAATATTCATAACTGACACGAGGTGGTATAATGCCACTCCAAAAATGGCAGCGTTTACAAGTCGGAACCAACCCGCGAAAAGTGATAAGTTTTCATCTGTATTTTTAAAGAGAAGATAAAGAGCCCAGGCAACAACAACATCAGCAATTACCATAATTACAAAACTTAGTACCCCAACCCTGAACATAAAATTGCTTTCGGTCAGATTGGAAATTGTGGCGGCTGCATCACCCGGAACAACTAAACCCTCCACAACTACAAAGTTCGCGAAAATACCAGTAACAAAAATCACCAGATATGCCCATCCAGCCAAAATGGGAAGATTTTTATTCTGAAACATTTGTTTTCCTCCTTGCTTGAATTATCAGGATATTTCATCCACTTATCAAATATAAAATAATTTCTTTTTCAGCACAGTAAAATTGAAATTAAGTTTATTAAAGGATATTTAGACTGATGAGATTGATAAATGTTACAAAAAAAGGTCGGGCGAAAACACCCGACCAAGCCGTAATTGGATAATTTCCCTCTTAACCAACTATACTAATTGTAATGTTCATTCAGCATGAAAGGATTTTTACTTTCAACTCCTTTTGATTCATCGTGAAGGACTGAATTACGTATATTAAATCTGTCAACCAGGGAACTGAGATTCACGGTAAGATTATTTAGATTTTCAGATGCCCTTGCAATTTCCTGCGTTGTTGACGCGGTTTGATGCGCGACACTGCTGATCCCTTCAATACTTCTGCTTATCTGTTCCGCGGAGGATGATTGTTCTTCACTTGCGGTTGCTACCTGATTTACATCATCAACCACTTTTACAGACGCTTCGATGATCTGACGAAGAGAATTTCCTGCTTCTTCGGCAAGTTTTTTGCCTTTACTAACCTCTTCGTTACCGGTTTTTATAGATTCAACAGCACCGGTTGTATCAGTCTGAATCTGTTTAATCATGGTAGCGATTTCTTTAGTTGCTTTGGTAGTCCTCTCAGCAAGTTTTCTCACTTCATCCGCGACAACGGCAAAACCGCGTCCATGTTCTCCTGCTCTCGCTGCCTCGATCGCCGCGTTAAGCGCGAGCAGATTTGTCTGGTCTGCAATTTCATCAATCACCTGGATAATTTCCCCAATCTGATCACTGCTGTGTCCTAATTGTTCGATTGTTGAGGCGGCACGATTTACAACATCGGCAATTCTTTCAATACCTTCTATAGTCTTTTTAACGACCTCACCACCGGTTTTGGCAATTTCCCCCGCGTTTTTCGCGTTTGAGGCGGCACCGTTTGAGTTTCGGGATGTTTCCACAATTGTGGTAGTCATCTGCTCAACGGCACTTGCCACCTCACTCGACTGCATCGACTGTTCCTGAGCTCCTGCCGCCATCTCTTCAGCGCTTGATGAAATCTGCGCGCTCGCCGTAGAAGTAGCTCCTACCGCGTCCCTGATCTGCAATAACATGGAATTAAAATTCTCGACAGATTTGTTAAATCCATTAAACAATTTTCCGATATCATCATTTTCTCTTTCGGGCTTAACATTGATAGTAAGATCACCATCAGCGAATTTGCTCATCTCTGAAAGCAGAGTTTTGGTTGATCTTTCCAGATAATTCTGAATTTCCTTTATATTTGTAATATCAGCAACATATTCCAACGCTCCCACAATGTTACCCTGACCATCTGTAATCGGGGCGCCTGTGTACATTATCGGCAGATTACCCCCACCGGCATGCGAAACAGTTTCCTCTGTTACTTCACTATTTCTTTTCATTGCCTGCATGCAAGCGCATTTATCTGTGCGGCAATGATCAGTTTTGAAATAGTCATAACATTTTTTGCCCACAAGGTTTTCCTGAGTAGTGTTCAGCAATTTAGCCCCTTTTTCATTCATATACTGAATATTAAAATCCTTGTCGATAAGCATCACCGGTGTGGGGACTTTATTAAGATTCTGAACCTGCATATCCAGCTTCTGCACCAAAACTTTTAAGGAGCCTGCAAGGTGCCCAACTTCATCATTTGTATTAACATTAAAATCAACGTTGGTATTGCCCGATTCATATGCTTTTACATCACCTAACAATTCCAGGATAGGTACGCACATCTTATTTGCAGAAAATAATGATGCACCAATAACAGCAGCATAAACTACTAAATTGAATAGGCTAAACAACTCTGAAAAATTAAAACCATGGTTGGATATTGTCATCACAAGGACAGGCAAAAGCCCTAGTGATAAGAGTAAAATAACTAGCTTCGTTTTGATACTTGATTGATTGTCCATTTAAGCTCTCCCGCTGAATGATAATTTGCCCTAAAATGTAGAAAAGTAGATTATATTATTATACCTATAGGATTATCGAGCTCGTAATTAATAATTTTAATGATATTCAATAAGCGAGAATTATTTGCAGTAAGCGCGACAATTTTGCAGTAAACGAGACTATTGTTGCAGTGAAAAAACATATTCCTGAATTGAAGAAGCAGTTTTATTTGAGCAGATTAAGTTTAATTACCCTGAAATGATCAACAAATCGTAAATTGGCAAAATAGATTCCGCTCGGCAAAGTCTCGGCATTGAAATCAACAGAATAATTTCCGGGTGCCAACGAATCATCAATTAGTTCTGTGACTAAATTTCCCAAAACATCATAGATTTTCAAAGTAACGGGATGACTCTGTAGCGATGGTGGAATTGTAAAACTAATTTTTGTTGACGGGTTAAAAGGATTGGGGTAGTTTTGATTTAATGTAAATTTAACTTCATTTAATTCATTCTCGACTGAGCTCACCTCATCGATAGAAAAGTTATTACCGGAAGTATCTCTCAATGATGTATTGGATTTATCAATCAACATTACAAGGCATTCATCCGATACTAAATCCGGAACTCTCCATCTGTGAATACCAAATTCGCTTGTAACTTCCTGTGTAATAAATTCCCAGTTTGAGCCGTTGTCGGTGCTGATACCTATCATCAGATTATCTACCATCAGCGAGCTCCATCTCACTTCGGCAATACCATTTTTGGTGTACGATTCTCCGCCATCGGGTGATATAAGATTAATTTTCGGCTCAGCGTTTACGGGGTAGAACTCGAAATAGTTCAGATTGAAACTCCCAACATCAATTTTTACCCGGAGAGTATAAGTACCCGGTTCAAGAACCGCAGTCGTTTCAACTGTCTGCCATTCCTGCCAACCACCTGTATTTGGAACGGAGATAATTCCGGTAATATCTGTACCATCCAGCTCAATGTGAAATTTTCCATCACCATTTTCCGAAGCAACACGGGCAGATATTATATGTTCACCACCTGTATCAAGAGTAATATCATAATCAAGCCATTCGCCTGCAGAGGTATATCCGATGTTGTATCCTTCACCAACATCAGTACAACCCTCAATATCAACCTGACTTGCACTTCGGTAAGCGCCACCATTATTGGATGCATCAGTATCATAATATGCTTCACCCGCAGAGCCGATATTAAAATTTTCAGCCTCAATTTTTCCCGGCAATAGATTTAACCAACCTTTATAAGGTGCCTCAACACAATTAGCACCGACTTTAATCTGCATAGATTCCGATTTTCCCTCAAATCCATCAGAAGTAACCGCGACAGCTTTTATATTGTAGCAGCCAGGTTTTACGTTTTCCCACGTCATAATATATGGTTCAATTTCCGTGGTGCCTATCCTTACCTGATCCTGATAGAAATCAACACGTTTTATATTTCCTTCAAAATTCACGTCAGCATTGATGACGATTACGTCTCCAGGTTCAAAACTTGTACTGGTTGGTTCAGAAATTGTAACAACCGGAATTGCAGCAAGATTATTATAAACTCTCACATAATCAACGTACATCTTCTGCGGAAATTGTGTTGACGCATTAGGATTACCGGGCCAGTTCCCTCCAACAGCTACATTGAGGAGTATGAAATGTTCTTCATGAAATTCACTCATCGTTTCGGAGGTGATATCAGATTGATAATATTCATTCCCATCAACAAACCAGCGAATGGAATTTGGGGTCCATTCAATAGTGAAAATGTGATAATCATCTGCAAAAATACCGCTGTTTAACGAATAATGATCACCCTGATATTTATGACCATTATCATCCCAATGAAGAGTTCCGTGGGCGACATTATCATTATTGGTGCCGCCAATCATCTCCATTACATCAATCTCACCGCACGCAGGCCAACCGATGGAGGAGATGCTCTCACCAAGCATCCAGAACGCGGGCCAGATACCCTGACCGAAAGGTAATTTGATGCGTGCCTCAACTTTGCCGTACCTGAAAAACTGTTTACCCTGTGTTTTTAGTCTGGCAGAAGTATATTCCCTTCCTCCAAAATTTTCTTTTTTCGCTTCAATAACCAGTTTACCATCCTGGATATAGGAGTTATTATCACCATCCCGATAATATTGAAGCTCATTGTTTCCCCAGCCTCCGCCGCCGGTTTCTCTTGTCCAATCATTTGTATTAAGCGAGGTGCCCGCAAACTCGTCAGACCAAACGAGCGTATAATTTTGGGCTGAAACAAAAATATTTACAGTAACAAACAAAAAGATGAAATATTTTGATTTAGTTGTCATAACCACTAATCTGCAATTGAACAAAAGTTTTACCGCGACGGAGTACCAGAGTAACCATGCGAGTTAATTTTTTTGATAGACTCTTATATAATCCACTTCCATTCTTTGTGGAAATGTTGTGTTTTCATCAGGATAACCGGGCCAGTTACCTCCAACAGCTATATTGAGTATAAGGTGGAATCTTCTATTGAATGGCGCGGGATAATCATGCCCGGTGCTGTGCCATTCAGTTTGTGTGGCATAGAGATTGTCATCAATGTACCAGCGCATTTCGTTTTCTTCCCACTCAAATACGAAAACATGAAAATCTGAAGCGAATGATCCATTCTGGAGAGTAATACTTTCACCTGTATGAACATTATTAGGTGAAGTTCCGCCATAATGAATGGTTCCATAAACAGTTTCGGGCTGATGACCAAGTAATTCCATTATATCTATTTCTCCACTTGCAGCCCAGCCGCCATATACCCAATCGGTAGGAAGCATCCAGATCGCCGGCCAGATTCCCTGTCCGTATGGTAATCTTGCCTTAACTTCAATTCTGCCATACAGCCAGTCACCTTTCCCCCTTGTTACAATTCTCGCGGATGTATATTCAACTCCCGCGTCAGGATATTGGTGAGCCTCTATTACAAGATGTCCGTTTTCAGCGCGGGAATTTACTTCATCATCGGTATAGTACTGGAGTTCATTATTTCCCCAGCCGCTATCTCCTATATCATATCCCCACTTTGTTGAGTCGGGCTTGCCTGTATAGTCGAATTCATCACTCCAAACCAGTGTGTATTCATCTGATCCTGTTTCAGGCTCTGACGGGTTATCATCAGATTGACAACCCGCCTGAGAAAAGATCAATAACAAAATCGGCAATAAAACTAATTTATTTAATCTCATTTTTACCAGAATACTGTGTATAAAACTGCCAAAATTAAAAGAATCGTGTAAGCCATAATATTGAACGCTCTTTCGGTAACAAAAATTTCAGAAGTAAGAGAGATACCGTTTTTATCATCATCTACGTCTGAAGTTGTCAAACTGACCATTGCGATAATTACAATACTGATAAGGAATGTATATAACATCTGATCCATAAATGGTAACCCGATAAAATCGAGTTTCAGGAATAACGCCACTGGTATTGATAGAAGCGCGCCATATATAGCTCCTCTCGTTGTAACTTTTTTCCAGAAGAGACCAAGCATGGCAACTGCAAGTATTCCCGGGCTAACGAGTCCGGTGTATTCCTGAATATACTGGAACGCCTGTGGTACACTACTCAGCAATGGTGCTACAAGTCCGCCAATGATCAACGCGATAGCAGCACTCATTCTTCCCACTTTAACGAGCTGTTTTTCAGATTTGTCTTTTCCAATATAAGGCTTGTAAATATCCATTGTGAAAATTGTGGCTGTAGAATTAAGCATTGAAGCAAGAGAAGAAACTATCGCTGCTGTAAGAGCCGCAACCACAACACCTTTCAGACCAACCGGAATAAAGTGGCTGATCAGCCATGGATACGCTTTATCATAATTTATTCCGCCATCACCTTTCGCGAATGAGTCACGGATACCATCAATAACCGCTGTTCCTTCAGGCTGCATATAAAGTACATAAACTATAATTCCCGGAACTACTACAATCAAAGGAATGATAAGTTTCAGGAAAGCAGCGAAAGCAATACCTTTCTGCGCTTCTTTAAGAGATTTTGCCGCAAGAGTTCTTTGAATAATGTACTGGTTAAAACCCCAATAGTAGAGGTTGGCAATCCACATACCTCCCACCAGAACGGCTATTCCGGGCAGATTATCGAACTCGGGGTGACTCCGGTCGAGGATCATATCAAATCTGTCTCCCGCGGTATCAAAAAGATGTGACATACCCGCGATAACACCACCATCCGGTGTTACGTGATCAAGAGCGATTACTGTTGCGATGATTCCGCCAAGAACAAGTAAAATCACCTGTATAACGTCAGTCCACGCAACAGCTGATAAACCTCCGTATAACGAGTAAGCCGCGGCTATCACACCAAGCAGTACAATAAAGGGCAGGATAAGTGTGCCGTCACCCACACCCATAATTGTATCAAGAGCTTTGGCACCGAGGAACAGCACCGATGTAAGGTTTACAAAAATAAATAGGAATATCCAGAATATCGCGAGAATGGTTTTTAACGTTTTATTATATCTTTTCTCAATATATTCGGGAATTGTGTAAATCTTTTTCTCAATGAAAACAGGTAGAAAATACTTACCTACAATAATAAGTGTTAGCGCTGCCATCCACTCATAGGATGCGATCGCTAGTCCGCCAGCAAAACCTGAGCCAGACATACCAATAATCTGTTCTGCCGAGATGTTCGCGGCAATTAATGAAGCGCCTATTGCCCACCAGGTTAGTGAATTACCCGCAAGAAAGTAATCTTTACTATCCTTTTCGTGGCCTTTTTTGTTTCGTGATACATAAAGCCCTAAACCTACAATTCCAATAATGTAAAGGGCAAAAACAACATAGTCAATATTCGAAAAATTCATTCCGGGTTCCTGTAAATTTAGTTCACGGTAAATGATTGAGATAAATTGGATACTGTTACTTTAAATTCACCGGGTTCGATAACTTTTTTGTTATCTCTACCATAAAAAGCAAGAGCATCAGATTTAAGAGAGAAATATACGGTTTTCTCTTCGCCCGGTTTTAATAAAATTTTATCAAAAGCTTTCAATTGTTTTACAGGTCTGGTAACTGTTCCAAATAAATCAGTAAGATAAACTTCAACCGCCTCTTTACCCGCTCTTTTTCCTGTGTTTTTAACTTTAACGGATACTTTAATTTCATCGGTTTTGCTGTAATCTGATTTATCAAGTTTCAGATCACTGTACTTAAAAGTTGTATAGCTTAATCCATGACCGAAAGTCCATTGCGGAGTAACATAGTTAACATCAAACTCTTCAATAGGTTTATAGTCATATGTGGTATAACCGTTTACATATTTCGGGTAGCTGAATGGAAGTTTTCCACTTGGATTGTTATCACCAAACAAAACATCAGCAATAGCGTCTCCGCCTTCCATTCCGGGAAGCATCGCAACCAGAATCGCGCCGGATTTATCAACAATTTCATTCATTACTCTCGGTCTGCCCTGTATCATTACCAGCACTATAGGTTTACCTGACCCTGACAGTTTGTGTACCAATTCAATCTGTTTACTGTCCAACGCCAGATTATTGATATTACCCGGTGTTTCACAATATGGAGCTTCACCCAGACAAGCAACAATTACATCTGCGTCTCCTGCTGATTTGACAGCATCTTCTGTGTTTGCTGCATAAATAACATTATCAGTTCCGATTTTTGCCTGCACAGCTTCCAATACTGTATTTTTTTCATGAGGATAAGCTTCTTCCATATCCCCCTGCCATGTGATTGTCCACCCACCGTTCAATACAGAAAGTTTGTTAGCGTTCGGACCTGTAACAAGCACTTTGGCGTCTTTCGAAAGCGGCAGCAGATCGTTTTCATTTTTTACGAGTGTAAGAACCTCAGCTGCGGCTTCTTTATTGATATTTGTAAATTCTTTTGTAGCGAACTTATTGAACATCGATTCATCCGGATAAGGATTATCGAACAGTCCAACCTTCATTTTTACATATAAAATTCTGCCAACTGCGTCATCGATTCTCTCCATCGGAACTTCGCCATCTTTTACCAGTTCCACGAGAAGTTCATAGAAAGAATAGTCGAATGGAACCATACTCATATCCATTCCCGCCATCACAGCCATTTTAACAGCTTCTTTTGGAGTTGCCGCAACCATGTCGCGTGTATGTAAACGCTCTATGTCTTCCCAGTCGGAAACAATAAAACCTTTAAAACCCAATTCCTTTTTGAGCACTTCAGTAAGCAGGTAGCTATCAGAGTGGGTTGGAATTCCATTTATTTCACCAGAGTTTACCATTACAGTCAGGCAACCCTGATTGACTGCTTCTTCAAATGGTGGCAGGAATATATCCCGTACCATTCTTTCAGGTATCCATGCAGGTGTACGATCCTGTCCGTTTTTAGGTACGCTATACCCGAGGTAGTGTTTCATACATGTGGCAACTCTATCGGGATCACCCATATTATCACCCTGCTGACCAATAACGTAGTTTCTTCCCATGACAGTGGTCAGGTGAACATCCTCTCCGAATGTTTCCCAGAATCTTGGCCATAAAGGTTCGCGACCCATGCCAAGTACCGGATTAAAATTCCATGGAATACCCGATGCTCTCATTTCTATAGCTGTAATTTCACCGGCTTTTTTTACAAGTTCCGGATTACGGGAAGCAGCCATAGATATAGCCTGCGGGAACAAAGTAGCACCCAATGTATAAGTTACACCGTGGATGGCGTCAATTCCATAAATAACAGGAATTTTAACTTTGGTTTCATTAAGAGCAATATCCTGAATCAGATTGATTATATCGTGCCAGTGTTCTTTGGAATATGCCATCTGCCAAACATTAAGAAATGAACCGATATGGTATTTTGTTATCGCTTCACGAACAACAGCGGTATCAATCATATGAACTGTATCAAGATTACCGGGCTGTTTGGAAATAGATTGCATAGTTATTTGGGTCATCTGACCCACTTTTTCTTCAACTGTCATTTCAGACAGTAATTTTTCAATTTTATCCTGCATTACCTCTTCTTTGAGAACTGTTTTTTCAGGCATAAATTTGTAAGCCGACAAAGCTAACAGAAGAATTAAACCAAAAATTGTTCCTTTCATTATCACTCCGGAAAGAAAAACGTCAATATTATTTAAGAAATATCATTTTGTCGAATCTTGAATTATTTATCCCCTCAATCCGGTAAAAATAGACTCCCGAACTGAGTTCAAATCCATCATCCCCTTCCGGAATCCACACAATATTATTTTCACCAGATGCCGCAAAAATATTATTTTCTGAAACTTTATTACCTAGTGCGTCATAAACTTTTAATCTGGTTTCCATATCTCTTGCAGAGTAAAAATTTATAATTGTGGATCCGTTAAAAGGATTAGGATAGTTACGCGGAACGCGTAAATCAAAATTGATAGACCCTTTCTTTTCACCAACAGAAAGGATATTAAACTTGTTGAAATAACCCGATACAAAAACCAGCGGGGAATTCCAATTAATTGCAATTTCATTTGAAGCGTAGCTTTCAGTTTCATCTACGAAACACATTGCAGGAGGTGTATCTCCATTAAATAGTGATTGCAGCAAAGGATCGTTGAGGTACTGGTTTGGTCCACCTGATACCAAACCGGGTAAAGGTTCATCAATACCATCGGCAACAGATTGACGATGATGCGGATTTTGCAGACTCTTTTCCCCAACACCGGTTACAAAAGAAATATCATGTGCGTTGGTGCCTAGAATGTAATTCATCTGATCCAATGCAATATTATAAAACTCCTCTTCACCTGTTAGCTCATATGCCGCGATGAAAAGAATTGCATGGTTCAGTACCCTTGAGTTACTACCCCAGTGAAAATCACCATCTTTCATAATAAGTTTGAAAGAGTTGTCTTGGGCTAAACCACTTACTTCCTCGCAATACGAGATCAGGTCTTCTTTAATTGTTGATTCAAGCACTGAGTTTATATATGAATTGTTGGTGATGTATGAAAGCATCCCCAGTTCTTTAAGATTTGGCCAACTCATACTTCCATCAAAAGGATCAAACGAATTGAAATTCGCCTGGATGTAATTTTGATAAACAACATCACCTGTCAGTTTGAGTAGCTCCACAGCTGCCCAGAACCGTTCGTCCCTATCATTTCCATCACCATATTCACCTGTTACTGTTCCTTCAGGATTACGAAATCCTCCGACCGGAACTATATCAGGATGGGATTCGAGAAACTCCCATGCGCTGATTGCTGCGGCAGAACATTTTGATGAAAACTCCTGATCATATCCTTCATAAATTCTTGCCGCCATTGCCATCATAGCCGCAAAATCGCCTGTAGCAGTGCTGGCAATCTCATAGATATATCGAACAGATTCATCCGTTTCGGGCATGATCATTCCGGAAAATTGCTCCGGTGTAAGTTTGGCGAAAACTCCGCCATTATCATGCTGCATCGTAAAGAGCCAATCCAGTTCGAACTTTACTTCATCGAGCAAATCCGGAATGCCATTTCCGCTTTCCGGAATTCCAATATTATCATGATGAAACTTCTCGGGGAATAGCTCATAACCAAGTAACATGGTACCAACACTCACTCCCGCGTTAACGACATATTTACCATAATCGCCCGCGTCATGCCAGCCGCCCTTTGAAAGTTTAAAACCTTCAAGTCCGGTAGTTGAATGATAGTGTCCGTCAAGTTTATGGCATCTTAGATGATGATAAGCCCCTGCTTCACCGATAAAAAGCTGTGTACCGCATCGCTGGAAATAAAATCCTTTTAACGACTTATTATACAACTCGCTGTAAATCGTATCAGAAATCCCAAACTTTGCGGAACTAGTACCATTTACGGTTTTGATGTAGTATTGACCTGGGGAATTGAAATCGGAAAAATCACCACTGTAAATAACCAGACCGGTAAGAGGATCAGGCTCGCTGTTTTCAGTGAATTCTCCTGAGAAGACTACCTGATCAGAATTTGCGTTCAAAACCTCAAATGTGATCGACCCGTCAGAAGTGTAAACCAGTTTAGGGCTATCGGTGAGATAGCCCAACTGATTAACAAAAACCCCTGATGCGAGTGTTATGCTTAGAGTAGCAAGTAATAACGATATAAAAAATACATACCTGCTCATTCCTAGAAATTAACACCAATTGAGAACTTCTGTATTTCTTTTAGGCGACCGAAATCACCATACATATAATCTACACGAATGCTCACATTTCCGACAAGCAGTTGTCTTAATCCTGCGCCCAAGGTAAATGTCTCTTCCGATTCGTCAAGGAAAAGAGATTTATACCCGCCGCGGACAGAAAACCTGTCGTTAAACACATACTCACCACCAAGATTTATACTTTCGTAGTTATCGTTGGGGTGCGACGCGTCAACCGCAAGCAATATTTTGTGCATACCTGAAAATACATTTTTGTAGGAAACACCCACTTTAAAACCGAGTGGAAGATCCCACTCTTCGGTATATAAATTAGCCGGAATACGACCATTGTTACCGGAAGACTCAGGTTCAGCATCGTACAATATTGTTGTGCTGGTACCCGCCAACTGCATTTTCGGGCCAAAGTTTGTTATAGACATACCAAGTGTAAATCCTTTGAACGGAGTGTCATACAGAATACCCATATCGAGGGCTAACGCGATATCACTCATTCTCCAGATGCTCTGATATATAACTTTCGGGTTAAAACCAATAGAGAAATTATCTGTAAGGTTCATCGCCCAGGCAACACTGAAAGCCACATCCCTCGCGGAAAAGGTTTCACCTGTTCCATCAGGATTATCAATTGTTGTAACTTTCATGTCACCAATATCAGAGTTGATCAAACTGAGGCCTATAGCCCCGAAACCGCCAAGATTATAGTTTACGCCTATAAAATCGTAACCGATATCCGCGATCCATGTTGTGTGATCGACCATTACACCATTTTCAATTCTTGCCAGACCCGCAACGTTCCAGTAAAGCGCTGACTGGTCATCAGCTACCGCAACGAATGCGCTGCCCATACCGGATGCTCTCGCACCCTGACTAATATTCAAAAACTGTGCAGCGGTAGTTCCCCTTTTCGATACGCTAGACTGCGCAAAAAGAGTTATCGAAAGTGAAAGTACCACAAAAATATTTATTAAAATTCGGTTCATTTCTTTCACCACCCGCTTATTTGATTAGTGCAAATTTTCCAATATGCTCTCCAACTTCGGGAGCATCTACATGATAAATATATATTCCGTAAGCCACTTCCATTCCGTCTTCGGTTACAAGGTTCCATGATGCTGTACCGTCAGTTGGTGAGTACTCTTTATAAATAGTCTTTACGAGCGCACCGGAAATTGTATATACTCTTATGGTACATTCGGCAGGAAGATTTACAAAGTCGATTCTTCTTTCACCACGACCTGTTTGGTTCAGGTTCCTTGCTTCCCAGCTTGCTGAAGCTACATAAGGATTTGGGACAACGGATATTTTTTCCAGATCAGTTTCCGCTTCCACGTTATCAACACCGGCTGCCTGAGTACTGAACGAGAATTTATCCCCTTCGAAGAACTGTTTTCTGGCAACAATACGGAAAATATCACCAGCTACCGGCTCCATCGGCTGTACGTTTGGAATACCGGGCGCGTCATATTCTATTTTCCATGTGAACCGGTATGTACTCGGATCAGTATCATCGATATATTCCATTATGATAATATCATCGTCAATGGTGAACCCGTTTCCGAATTCATCGTCGATATAGAAATCACACTGTTTTCCGGTAAGAGTATTTGTAATTGTGAAATTCACCGGGAGTCCCTGAGTTCCAAAGGAAGTATCGACAACATCATCAAAGAATTTTATTTCATAGTTTCCGGGCCACGCTACAGTTCTTGCAGGGTTAAACAAGTCGTTCTTGTAAACATTCATCGTAAGATTACTTGTACCAATCAACCAACCTGTTAAACTGTCCACTACTCCGGTTGCAGTATCATTTATTACCGAAATTGCCAATCCATCAAAAGGCTGGGTGAATTTTTTTGCTCCGAACTCATCAGCTGTGTATGCAGTAACAATTGTGTCACTCTGACCACTATAGTTTCTTACAACAAACGCGTTTGCTGTTTCATATTCCGGTATTCCACCATCAGCTTTGAATCCAACTTCATACTGCGCGCCTTCAAGAATGGCACCCGAGTTCAGAACCGATACTTCAAGATAACCGGTACCTATACCTGAGCTAACACTTGAAACATCACCATCAACCTGCGGAGGCTGATATCCTGCTGCGGGAGCATTTGGAGTTATAACAGCGCAGTTGATATCAACAAACTGGATATTACCCGCAAAATCTTCGGTGATAATCTTTGTGCACTCTGAAGGAATTAGTCCTTTTGTACCAAATTCAGGATCACCCATATCATAGGAAACCACAGCGTAATAGTATTTCTGACCATTTACAACATCCTCATCAACATATGAATGCTGCAAACCCGAGTTGTTGCCTCTCCAGAAATGAGCACCGTTTATACCGATTGGATCAGGACCTTCGATATCATCAATCAGATCAAACTGCGCGATAGGTTTCCAGTATTTCGGTTCACCTTTTGAATCTGTAATCAGCTTGATGTCATTAAATTCAGGCTCGGTACTTCTGTATATCATGTAACCTTCAAAGTCCTTTTTATAACCTGAAGAAGGATCGTCCGGAATATCATATCCCAGGAACGGATCGCGTGATTCCTCGGCAATATCATCCCAGTAAAGGAATACTTTCTTATCACCGGGAACCGCTGTTACCACAGGTTTTAGAGGAGGTTTTGAGAAGTTATAGTTTGCGTTGTAAATTTCCTGGACTGTTTCCTTGTTGAATACAAGGTCTTCGAAATTACTACCAAAAACCAAAGCCATTGAAAATCTTTCACGACGATTCAATTCCAGCGGGAATGGACCCGATGAAAACGCCATCGAAATATTAGCTCTCTGCAAAGTAGTATCGAAGTTAAGATAGTTCAATCTTTCCCACATTGACTCATCATCTTTTGGCCAGCCACCGCCTGTACCACCATCACCAAGGCGATAGATCGACAAACTGGTAAGACCTATCATATCCGATTCATCAATATCGGTTTTATCAAAGTTAGGTTCACCAGCGGTAGGCAGGCCATCACCTTCACCAAGATCGGGACCTGTATATTGTCTGTCAAGCGGACCAATACCATCCTGACCAACATCGTTATTCAACGGTTCGTTATCTTCAGGGTCCCACTTGCCGTTACCATTCAAATCTGAATAAGCTGTCCAGTCGCCGTCATTATCAACACCATCATCGCGGCGTTCGTCAACCATTCCGTCTTCGTCATCGTCTATACCGTTAGTAGCGTTACCGGGTGATTCAAGATAGGCGTAACCGTAGTAACCGGTTGGCCAGCTGCCGGGAACTCCCACACCATTGTTATCATAAGCGTATGCAAGGTCGAGTTGAGTATCGTAACTCGCGTTATCATCATCACTATCATCGGTACCACCCACACCTGTATCTGTGTAGAAACCGAAAATAGATTTATCATAAACCGAGTCGGAAAGATTCACAATATCGTAATGCCAGAAAATGATATCTTCTGCAAGCACGTGCGACCACTGGAAACCTCTTACTTCAACTCTTAAACCCAAACCACCTCTATTGGAATCGGCAGCGACAGGATAATAACTGTAAGGTGCTCTTGTAAACTCTTTATCTTTTGAGTCATCCATAACAAAAAACGTCTCAAAATCGGAGTTTGCAATACCCTTACCGAAATACCCGTACCACAAGCCGTCCCAGGTTGTATCAGCAGTTTCAATTTCCGGAAGCGCATTAGGCCAGGTTTCAGGCCATGAATTAGGATTGGTATTAATCGCGGGAGTTGTAAGGTTTACATTCATATATCCCGGAACCGGTTCCAATCCCCAGATAAGACCGGTTACACGGTCTTTATCCATCCATTCGCGGTAAGAAGTTTCAAGGGGATGTACCACCTGTCCGTTACCCGGCGCGGTAATTTCCGAAGCAATTAATACCGCGACACCGTCAAGATAACTGTGACCGGTACCTTTTGGCCATTCGCCGGAAGGCTGAAAAGGCCACTGCCCAACTTCACCATTGTTATAAAATAAAGTACGCACCTGGTTACCGTCCATGGTTCCTTCACGGCGAAACTGAATATCACCGTATTCATCGGAGCGGTAAACCTGCGTCTGTTGACTTATTTGAGCAGATATTACTCCTGAAATCAGAAGTAATAGCAATAATAAAAATTTTCGATACATCAGGGTTCTCCTGTATCATTAAAATAGTTTAGAAACCAATGCTGAATCCTAACCTTATCTGTCTCGGAGTAGAGTACATGCCAGGATTACTTACATATTCATCAATTGTATTCAAACCGATAATTTCACCGGCGTTTCTTGTATTGAGATCGCTATTCGCTCTACCTGTAGTAGCGTAAACACCATACTCATTTCTGATATCGAGTACATTATATACCCACAGATAAGTATGAAGGCGTAAACCGTATAGATCAAAGAATTTATCGGCTCGAAGATCGAGGTTAAGGAAAGTTGGTTTTCTACCACCATTTTCAAATCTTACACCGTTTGAAATTCTAATATCTTCTGTATATGGAGTACCTGAACCAAAACTAAAAATGAGTCCAAGCATCCAGTCACCCGGATTACCAACATTTGCGGTTAAATTAAGCGTTGAACGCTGATCCCAATCCAATGGAACTACTTTCTTTTCAGATTCAACCGGTGGATCAGTCTGATTATCATTATAAACAGCGTAAGGATCGGAAGCATTACCTTCAGCAACCTGATAAGTGTAATCAACTTTGGCGCTGAAATAATCCGCGAATCTCTTGTCGAACGCTATAATAAATCCTTTCACGTTACCATAGTCACGGTTAACGAAACGAGCGTACTTGAAACCTTCGTAGGTATTTATAATTTCCATACCAAGCAGGTTACGGATATCACTGTAATATACTGTGAGATCGAGTGCAACGTTCGG
Source organism: Melioribacteraceae bacterium (assembly GCA_022181065.1). Taxonomy (GTDB): domain Bacteria; phylum Bacteroidota; class Ignavibacteria; order Ignavibacteriales; family Melioribacteraceae; genus BQMY01. The sequence continues at coordinate 16,842 of BQMY01000099.1, forward strand.
GAAAACAACCTGCTGCAATCCAATTTCATACTGGATGCGTCTTTCAACTTTCAGGTTAGGATTACCTGTTATAGATGATAGAGACTGTCCCTGACTTATGATATATTCGTCATTCAGGTACAAGTTTTCAAATCTTGGTATCTGGAGAAAATGACCATAAGAAAAGTATATAGCTCCCTGATCAGTAATAGGGAATGATACACCAAGACGCGGTGAAAACTGCTGTTCAGCTTCTGATGGTACCGTTTCATTATAACCCGGAAAAGCTTCATTATTCAGAGGATTTCTGATATCAGCAGGCAAAGTTGAATTCGAATTGAAATAATCATATCTGACACCAAGATTGATGATCATGATGTCATATTCCATTTTATCCTGAATATATGCCGAGAATTCGTATGGACGCTTTCTGTAGGACTGGTTTCCTTCAGAGTGTTCCTGGCTGTATCCCAAAGTAAATATCGGCATACCAAAATCATCAATCTGACCATCGGTAAGGTTTACGATACTTTTACCGTGGTTGTACATATCATGTATTCTGGTTTCACCACCAATTTTAACCTTGTGCTCTTTTGAAAGCTGCGACTCAATCGCGAACTGACCAATATAGGTGAGTGTATTCCTGTTATAACGATCAACCTGATTTCCACCATAGCGGTACGTGTAGGCTGAAGTTGGAATTCCCAACTGTGGATCAACATATCTTTCATCATACGGATTTTCGTATAGGTATCCGTAATATTTGTGAAGATTTGATGAAAACTTTAAGCTCATATATGTGCTGTTTGATGGATAATAGAACATCTGGAAATTGTGTATAAGGTTATCACGATAGTGATTATTCCTTCCATCAGGTGCCCAGCGGTACCCATGGTCGTAATATTTATTCCAGTTGTTATCAAAAAAGAGTGAATAACTGAATTTCCAGTTAGGTATTGAGTAAGTAAGTTTTCCGTTGAATGATTTCTTTTCATAAGGATTCATTCCAACGTATTCTCCATCACCTGTCGGGAAAAACGGACTAATATCATCTATATTATAAACTCTTCTGCCATAAAGATAGCCTTCTTCCTCAAAGTAGCGACCTGTTACAAAAAATGTAAGGTTGGGTATCAGTTTCGTTGGCCCGCTAAGTGAAAACTGTATATCCTTGGGTCCATCGAGGGAGAGTTTATCGGCATTTGGAAAAAGCTGACTATCATCAGCCAGATAATTGCCGATAAATCCTGAGGCACTACCTTCGTAGCTGGTTTGTGAACCTTCTTTCGTTACAATGTTAACAATACCGGAAAGTGCCTGTCCGTATTCCGCGTTAAAGGTACCGGAAATAACTTCCAGCTGCCTTACAGAGCTGTTTTCAACCTCAACAGAAATAGCACCGTTAAAAGCGTCGGTTACCGAAATTCCATCAACAAGGTACGCAACTTCACCAAGACGACCACCACGGAAGTGACCTGCCATAACACCGGCTTGCAAGTTAACAACCTGCTCAATGCTCTCAACCGGGATCATGCTGATATCATCAGAAGAAACTGTAACAGACGTGGATGTTAAATCTTTCTGGATTAATGGCTTCTCCGCCTGAATAACCACTTCCTCCCCTAACTCAAGAACGTCTGTTTTTAACTTTACATCAATTGCGGTGGTCAAGTCAATTTTAACATGTACATCAGTTATAATTGTCTTTTTATAACCGATTGCACTAACAGCAAGATTGTATGTTCCCGGAGGAATATTATTTATAAAATAGTAACCTTCAAGATCACAAGCTGCACCAAAGTAAGTTCCTTCAAGAATCACATTCGCGCCAACAACTGGTTCACCGGTTTCATCATCGATGATATATCCGGAAACTTTTCCTGTTTGTCCCGCGAAAGCCAACCCGTTAAAGAGGAGAAAAAAGAGTAAAAAGTTTAAGACAGCGAAGTACCAATGTTTGGTATTTTTCATGTCCTCCTCGTCAAATTAAGATATAAAAATTTGGAAAATTAAACCGGGCGCGGCTTAAACCGCACCCGATAAAAATTATTTAAGAAGAATCATTTTTTTGGTGCTGACAAATTCACCGGCTTTAATTGAATAGAAGTAAACACCACTTGTCAAGCGAGACGCGTTGAAATTAACATGGTGAATACCAGCATTCTGGAATTCGTTTACAAGAGTAAGAACTCTTTCACCAAGAACGTTATATACTTCCATAGTTACTTTGGAAGCTTCAGGAATTGAATAACGAATAGTTGTTGCAGGGTTGAACGGGTTAGGATAGTTCTGATCAAGATTGAATGACAAAGGCATATTTGTTTCGTCTTCAACATCACTTACCCATTCGTTGCCAATCCAGGTGTGTGTCCAGCGAGATACATCAGCATGAGACTGGTCTTCGTTGTTTACGGAATAAGTCATGATACCTTCACGCTGATCAGTACCTTCTGTATCGTTGTCATTAACTGAAAAGTCGATTGGAATACGGCAGCCAACGCTCGGGATAAATCTTGCGTCACCACCGATAGCTGCAAGACTATCGAGAGAAATTCTTGCTTCTACAGCGTAGCCTGAAGGGAATTTAGCTTCCCAGTGATAATCAGCTTCTGATACATGCCATACCTGAGCACCACCAAGGTTATCAATGATAATCTGATTACTGTTAAATCTGAAGTGATAATCAGGCTCGTCACCACGCTGATAGCTAATATGTGAAGCACCATGCCAGTTGTAAAGACCAATATAAAGGTCAGGAGAGTCAACCAACCATGATGAGAAAGTGGTATCAGCACTTACAACGTCATCTTCTACATCGAAACCTACATATAGATAATCGTCGTCGAAGGCAACATAACTGTCAACTGAACAGTCAGCGTTATTGTCGATAGTGGTGTTAGTTACAACAGTTCCGCTACCATCTTCAGGATACATTCTGAATACATCATAACCTGCCCATTCGGAGAAGTTACCGTCAGCAACAAAACCTGTAGGTGCAGTGGCGCCTATAACAGCAACACCTTTTGCGGTATTTGCAACAGCAGAGGCGGTTCCGGCAACATCACTTGCGTTTGCGAAAGCGTCTTTACAAACTATTGCGTAATAATATGAAACTGACTGATCACTTCCGGGAGCGATAATAAGATGTTCAACAGCCTGTGTTCCTTCAGCAACACCCTGTGCTACAATTTCAACACCTGTTGCTTCGAGGTCAGTAATAGGATCGAAGCTGTAATAAATATCATAAGTTTCACCATCTTCACCATCAACATCAACCCATGTTACGATGTTCTGGTAAGTATCAGGAGAAACTGTAAGTCCTTCGACTGCCGCAGGAGCTACAACATCTATAGTAGGATTACCTGTCCACATGTAGTCAAATTCAACAACCTGACCTGCCTGGGAAACACCCGGAGACATAAATTGGAATACACCAATAGAATCAGTATTGAAGTTGGTTGTACCTTCGGCGTCAACAAAATCTGTGAGAGCAAGAGCATATTCATGCCATGCGCCATCAGCTGTTGGGGTGAAGTCCTGAGAAACTTTACCATCAGCGCCTGATTCAAACTGGAATCTTAAGTCGCCTGTACCGGCGGGAGTTTTCATAGCGAATTTAAGTGAATCCATTTCCCATCTGAAAGTACGGTTAACTTTAGGATCTATATTCCATCCTGCACCCGAGAAACCGTTACCCCATTCGTCACCGATAACCCATTTCAGCGCGTTTGTTGCCGGATCAATACCGCCACCTTCAACTAATTCCAATGTTGACTGACCCCATGTGAACTGGGAAAAATTAGGATCAACGGTTTTACCGTTAAACACAAGCAGCGGATTTTCGGCTAAACCTGTTAATTCGAACAAGTCAAAAACAATTGCACCGGAAACGAAATCGCCATCGCCGCCACCTGAAACTGAAAATTCGAATCCGTAACCTCTGATTTTATCGAGATCAAGAGTTTCGTTACCGGGGATACCTGACCAACCGGTTAGGTTAAAGCCGTTTCCATCCCAGTCATCGTTTCTGACCATAGGCATTCTTATATTCTGCCAGCCTGGCTCGTTGTCAAGAATGTAATGGAATGAGTAATAAAGTTCTGTATCGTTAGCATTAAATGTATTCGCTCCGTTTGGAGAGTCACTTCCATCATAAAACTGAATACGCAAATGAACTCTGCCTACAGAATCCTGTGGTACAACATTGTTATACCAGATACTTAATGTATCATAGTTTGAAAAGTCATAATATCCGTTTGAATCAGGGCACCACTGTTCAAGCTTACCAAAACCACCCCATTCTTCAATGTTGTGGATTGAATAATCAAGACGCATTGCGTGCGATCCTTCCTGAACAGGATCTGTGACATAAGTATAATCAAGAATGGAATTGTCAGGATCTGCCTGGTCAGAAAAAACTTTGGTCCAGTAAGTGGTATCCTGAGCTGTGTTGTAATCATCAACGATCTGTGTTTGGGCAAAGAATGTACCCGCCAAAATCATCAACGTTAAGAAAGTAAGTAGGTTTTTCATTGTTTAACCTCCAATTAGAAAATACTGGTTATTTATGCTAAAATGGTCCAAAATGCTACGGCAGCAACAACAAGAAAGCCGTACATAACAATCTCCCTTTTTTTCACATTGAGTTTATTCAAGGTTACTCCGCTTTGTTTTAGAATATGTACACCAACGTGAACCCCATACGAATCAAGTTTTTCTCTAAAGCTTTGATCCTTCCGGGTGTAGAGACTAACTGCTGCCATAACCATGGTTGAAAAGACAAAAAGTAAAATCGCGAAGTGCAGATAATTAATACTTGCTATATATTTTAATACCGCGTTGTCGATAAATTGATTATAAGTTGAAATTTCAGCCGTAAGGCGTAACAAGCCCAGGAAACCACCACTGACCAGAGTAGTGAAAGCCGCGTTAGCGTTCGCTTTTTTCCAGAAAAATCCCATTAAAAATACAGCGGCTATTGGTGGTGCAATGTATGCCTGGATACTCTGCAGATAAACATATACACTGGAACTCATTATCCTTATTAGAGGCACCCAAAGGATCGCGAATATCACAGTGAGGGTTACAACGAGCCTTCCTACCAGTACAAGTTTTCTGTCGGAAGCTTCGGGATGTTTCGGTTTGTAAATATCAAAAGTGTAGAGTGTCGCGGTACTGTGGAATACACTCGCCAGGGAAGACATAAGCGCCGCGATTAACGCGGAAACAACTAAACCCTTCAACCCGGCAGGAAGAAGTGAACTTGTCACAAGAAACGGAAACGCGGCATCACCCTTTACTTCAGGGTATAAAACTACCGCGATTAAACCGGGAACGACAAAAATAAATACCGGTAAGATTTTAAGAAACGCGGCGAAGATAGTTCCTCTCCGCGCGTCTTCAATTCCGCGCGCCGCAAATATTCGCTGCACCATAAACTGATCGGTACACCAATACCAGATAGCGATAATAGGAGCGCCAAATATTATCCCTGTCCATGGAAAATCCGGGTCGCTCATCGGTTTGAACAAGGAAAAATAATCGGCCGGCAGCTTATCAACCAATGCTGAAACGCCGCCGACCTCACTGAGACCGTAAATCGTTAATAAACCTGAACCTGTAATTATAACCAGACCCTGAAAAATCTGTGCTCTTACTACAGAATGCATACCTCCGGTTACAGTATATAAGCCTGTCAGTAAAACCATCACAACAGCTGATGTGAACATATCCCAACCAAGCACTTCTCTTAACAGAAGACCGCCGGCAAATATGGTTATTGACATTTTGGTAAGGATATATGCGAGGATGGAAACATAAGTGAGGTAAGTTTTGCTGCGGTGATCAAATCGCATTTCAAATAGCTGAGGAACAGTGTAAACTTTTGTTTTAAGAAAAATCGGTGCGAAAAACCATCCAAGCAGCAGGAGAATAAAGATCGCGAGCCATTCAAACTGCCCGACCGCGAGTCCTCGTGACGCGCCTGCCCCGGCTAAACCCACAATATGTTCACTGGAGATATTGGTTGAGAAGAGTGACATCCCGATAGCGAACCATCCCAGGTTTCTGCCTGCAAGAAAATAATCTGATTTTTTCTGATCCTTGTCCTTGAAGTAAAAAACTACTATAAGGAGGGTTATCAAAAAATATCCTAATATTACCAGACTGTCCGCTATGTTAAGATTACCTATCAAATTTTCCCTGTTAATAAACAATCTCCTTATGCATTTTTGATGCCAAAAGAAGAACACCCGTTAACACGGCTTTTTTGATACGTTAATTTTCTAAAAGAACCAACTCATTATTATTTTGATAATACCTTTATTATCTTTTTAATAAGAGAATTGCGATATAAGGCATTTTATTATTCGTTAACAAACCTTCATATTGGTGCAGGCTACCATGAATACTGAAATTCGTCATTTTGTCTTTTTTAGTTTGTCGGCAAAAACTGATAAAAATGTAATTTTATTTAGTTATTACTTCAGCATACGTAAAGCTTAATTTCTTTCCGCTGTGAATAAATCACGTTATTATTTTAATAATAGAATAAAAAAAGGAGCCGAATATTCAGACTCCTTCATAACCATTATCCACTAATTGAAACTATTAATATCTATTTTTTTGTATGGCAGACTTATATAAAGTTTTCCCAATTCGGTTAGCTTTCCAGGCTCTTCTTCAAAAAGATAAGTATATTTATTATCCGGGTAAGTTCCTCTTCCAATAAACCAGGCATAACGGAATACATCATCACGGTTTTCGCAAATAGCTACCATCTCCGTCATCTGCTCCATCTGTTTAGCGTATGAATTAATTATTGGATTCCAATTCGCCATTTCGGTAATCCATATTTGTTTACCATATTTAGCAAGTCTGTCAAGCTGTGCTTCAAGTCCGTAGTCATACCAGTGAAATGCCAGATAATCTATTTTAGGGTCTTTACCTTCGTTCGAATTCCTGTATGCTTCATAAAACGCATCGAGCCACACCACCGGATCAGAGTAACCACTCATCGTTCCCCAGTTCATCCCGGGTCCCACCAGATAAACAGTTCTACCCTCTTCTTCCAAATCAGAAATAACTTTTTCATATTTCACCCAATTTTCAGCGGCAAACTCCGGGGTCTGATTCGCCTGATCAGTTAAGTTCGGTTCATTCAATACGAGCAAATATTCGATTTCATCATTAGCAAGTATGAGATTTTTCACTTCAACATAATCAGCCGCCGGATTTCCTCCCCACAGCATCGGGATATATTCCATGCTGTAATCAGAGTAATAATTGTCAGGAGCATCTGTACTTAACCCCCAGTTATACCACCATGATACGCTAGATTTTAGAGAGTCAAAATCAGCAGCGTTGGTTAAATTATATGCCAGTCCCCGCTTACTGCTTTTTTCAATACCACCCTGATCTTCGGGGGGTGATACCGGGTCATCATCTTCCCCATTACAACCACTGATTAACAACAGCAGCATAATGGTTATATATTTTATTAAGTCAAATTTTCTATTATCCATATCAGTTAGAACCATTATTTCAAATAGATCATCTTTTTTGTAAATGTCTGTTCGCCGATGGTTGCTTTTACCAGATATACACCGGATCCGGCATTATTAGCACCTGTAGGCTCCCAACTGTAAACATGTGTTCCTTGTATCTTTTCTTTGTTGGCAATGACTTTAACGAGCTGTCCGAGCGAATCAAATATTTCTATACTTGCGTCCGATTCGACAGGGGCGTAAACTTTTATGTTGGTTGATCCGTTAAAGGGGTTAGGATAATTTTGATATAAATTGAATTGTTCCGGAGTAGTTTCATCGTCAATCCCGCTAACGTTAACAGGGATAAAATCGAGATAATGAAGATTGAAATTATCAAATATCACCTGAACAAGTATGCTGTTTTCACCTGCGTTAAGTTCAATAGTATCGGTATGAAAATCTGACCAATTTTGCCACCCTCCCGTGTTATCAATATTGATAAGCGACTGAAGAGCCGTACCATTGTAAACTAACTTTAGTTTACCACCACCACCCGATGATGCTGCTCTGAATCTGACTTTATATGTACCGGGATATTGGACATTTACAGTATATTTTAACCACTCTGTATTGTCCATCCAGCCGACATTATAGCCAATTGTGCTATCATCGCTGCACTCCTCAATATCAACACCGTCGTTTCGGTAGCTGTAGCCATTGTTGTATGCCCCGCCGCCAATATTCTGGTAGTCAACATCCTGATAAGTTACACCACGTCTTCCCATATCATAATTGACAGCGTAAACTTTGCCCGGAACCATGTTATCAGCAAATGGAACGGCACTGTTATCTTCTACCTGTCTGAACATCGCGTCGATTACATCGGGTCTGTAAACACAATTTTCAAGCAGTAAAGCATCTGTCATGGTCTGCAACGCAACTTTGGCAAAGGCCGCAGATGGTCGTGGCGCTGAGCCGTTCCAATAATTTAGCACCTGCTGATATTGTTCTGAAATTGGTGCGGAAAACATTCCGGCAATAGAGTCAAATTTTTTGTGCGGCCAGAATGCCCAACCGATATTATGAGTAGCCATAAGCTGGATTAATTCTGTGAACCATACGTTGGAGTTTTCGCCGGTTTCACCCAGCCATAAAGGAATATTATGCTGATTCCTGATATCGAGCAGATATTGGATTGCTCCCTGATCATTGGCATTCCAATACTTATGAAAACTGTACACCATGTTATCATCCCAGGGAGGAGTAAGTCCGGCAAAATCGGTTGCGTACCAGTTCCCCTCAATGTAAAGAATATGATTAGTATCAACTTCTCTGATGGCGTTTGTTATATCAATATAAAGCTCTCTCAAAAGCTGATTGTTTGGTCCAAGTTCCCATTTGGGTTCGTTTATGAGGTCATATCCTGCAATCCATTCTTTATCCTTGTAGCGAGTAGCAATCTCTTTCCAGATATCCACAGTACGTTCCCTGTTTGCTTCACTTTCCCATAAAGAGGGAAAAAGCGGATCGTAATCGCTGATATTCTCGTCACTTTGACCACCGGGCGCGCAATGCATGTCAAGAATGAGATACATTTCATTATCCTCGCACCATGAAAGCAAAGAATCAAATATCGCGAAACCCTCTTCAAGATAAACACCGGGCTGATTTCTGGGAGTTATATTATCATAATGGAATGGCAGTCGAATTGAGTTGAATCCAAACTCTTTCATCCGCTGGATATCTTCTCTTTTAACGTAATTAGCTCTGTAGTTGTCGTAAAACTCTTCTGTATCCGCTTCACCAAGCAGATCGAGTATCAAAGTTTTGATTTCGCTGGGAGAGTTACCTCCACCTGATGATGTGTGCAGCATATAGCCTTCAGGCACGAGCCAGCCGCCTAACCCCATGCCTTTAAATACAATCTCGGTGCCATTGGCGTCAACAATTTTTTTCCCTTCTGTACGAAGAAAACCCTCGGCACCGGTTACCGAGAATGTAACAACAATAAAAATCAACAAACAAGACAATTTAATCCGCATTTTTAGCTCCATTATGACATAAGGAGCTAAAGAAGCAAAAAGTAAGCCAAAGTAATTTTGCTTCTTTAATTACGGTATAAGTTATTTCACAATTGTAAAGTAGCTATTATTATAATAACCTGAGTTCGTTGAAAACATGATTCTTTATTTCCAAGTCCCCCTTCCGAAGGGGGAAATCACTCCGCCTCCGGCGGATTTTGTGATGGGGGATGACAAAAAGTCATGAAAAAGTAAAAGAATCATCCTCCGCATTCCGACATTCGTCGGAATCCACCTCCTTCAAAGGAGGACCTTAGAACGAAATGACTTTGTCACCAGACTAGAGTTATTATTATAATAACAAACTTTATTATAATGATAACTTTTACTTTATCCCCAACTCTTTAAGCATACGGTGCAAATTTGGAGGAGCTAAACCCATCTTTTTTGCTGCTTCGGCATCTGAAGCGGAATTATCGCGGACAAAAGTAAAATATTTTTTCCGGAATTCTCTCTCCACTTCCCTTAGTGGAAGGATTTCATCCCTCTCCTTGAAGTTGATTATATGAGGCAAGTCTTCTTCCAATCCCGGGCGTTTTAGCATTGAACTTTTAACACCTTCAAGATTTATCTCACCTCTGAAAAAGAAAAGCAGCCGCTGGATAAGATTTTTAAGCTCGCGGACATTACCGGGCCATTCGTGATTAAGGAGAAACTCCATAGCGTCGGGAGTGATATTCGGAACACTCATCCCCATATCTTTACAATAAAAATCGAGATAATAATGAATAAGATCGCGCACATCTTCTCTCCTTTCGCGGAGTGGCGTAATATAAACCGGCACAACATTTAACCTGTAATAAAGATCCTCCCTGAATCTTCCGGCTCTAACTTCATCTTCAAGTTTTTTATTGGTAGCGGCAATAACTCTTACATTCACCTTGAATTTTTGGGTACGCCCCAATTTTTCAATTTCGCCTTCCTGCAAAAATCTCAGAAGTTTTACCTGCGCCGATTGAGGTAATTCCGCTACCTCATCCAGAAAAACTGTACCGTTATCGGCAATTTCAAAAAGTCCGGCTTTTTTGGAATTTGCGCCGGTGAAAGCTCCTTTCTCAAAACCAAATAACTCACTCTCAATCAAATCTGAAGGGATACTGCCGCAATTTATGGGCACAAAATTTTCGAAACGCCTTTCACTTTTATAGTGAATATTTGTTGCCACAAGTTCTTTACCGGTTCCGGAAGCACCATTGATCAGCACATTTATATCACCTCTCGCTAATTTATCAATAGTCTCCTGAAGTAAAACTGTGAGGGGTGAAGTACCAATTATCACCTTCTTGCTTAATATATCCTCGATATTCCGATTAAGTTTTTTGTTTGATTTATAAGATGATTTTTCAAGTTCCCGCTTTTCGTAGGCGTTAAACAAACTGACGATGAAATCGGTAGGTTGATATATGAAATCCTCTATATCACCGGGATATTTTGTGCAATACCAGAATGCGCCCGCTTCAAGCAGAACATTTGCAAAATCAAAGTCAGTAATGTTTATAGTATGTTTGGTTATGACTATTACCTGAATCAAAGGACTAACAAATTTTATTTTGCGTATCAACTCTTCACCGCGCAATCCGCCTGCAATCTGATAATCCATTATTACAATATCATAACCTTCAGGCTCAGCTTTCAGGAGGTTAAGGGCATCATTACCACTCGATACAACATTTTTAATATTAAAAGCATCCTCAATAAGCGCAAGTGTATTTCTTACACGTCTTACATCGTAATCTTCATCTTCGATCAACAATATTTTAATATTTTTATATAATTTCATATACCCTTAGTTTTGTATAATTATTGAATATTTACATCCTTTATCAGGATTGTTTTCAACATCCAGCTTCCAGCCGCACTTTGAAACAGCAATGTTATAAGCTATATAACAGCCATAACCGGAATTTTTATTTTTCAAGTTTTTTGTAGATATATCTTCCCTGAACAATTTCTTTACCCCTTTCTCATCAGCTTCCAGTAGTGACGCATCGATTCCGGGTCCATCATCAATAATTTCCAGCAAAGTGTAATGTTCAGTCTCAAAATATTTGGTATTTATCGTAACTTTTACATTTTTGTTTCCGGAATGATCAATTGAATTCTGGATGAGAGGTTCAATAACTTCCCAAATAACAAACTCATTCACCCTTACCGGAGGTGTTGCTGAATCAAAATTTAGCTCAAATTTAAACAATTCGGTTGATGTAGTGATGCGCAGGAAAAGATTGTTTATCAGAAATTTTATGACAGAATTTATATCTGTACGGAAAAGATCACCCCTGATGGTACTCATTGGGGGGTCATACCATTTCATATCATAGATAACACGCGAAATAAAATTGCTATATTTTTTAACCCTTTCTTTGATCTCCTCGATATTATTTTCGTTAAGCTCCCTGAGATCTTCCTTGATAAAACCCATCACTTTTTCTGCCTTGTGGTGGGTGTGGTAAATACGTTTGGTAAAAAGCGATTCCTTCTCGTGACGTACCTGTTTTTTGATATTCTCTTCATGTTCCTCAAAAAGCAACCGCTGCGCCTCATCCCTTTCCCGAACAGTATAAGATGAAATATAATACATTGCCAGGAGTCCCAGTAAAATAAATGATGAATAAATTACGGTAGCTTCATCATAACTAACAATTATCTCTTTCGTTATTATTGTAAAATCAGGATGATTTTTCATGAAAAAAGCGCCCAGATATTCACCATGCGGGACGAATGGAACAAGAATATGAAATGCATTATCTTCCTTGCTGAGCAGACTGAAAATTTCTTCGTTGACACGCATTGAATTTTCATGCTCGAGGTAAAAATTGAGGGCGTTACCATGACTTTGCAGGTTATTACTTTTACTTCCGGTATTGGAAACAAGATAATTGAATAATTCCTCTCCATCATCAATAACAAGTTCATGATCAGATTTTGAAATTATCAAACAAACTTCTTCAACGTGTTGATCCAGCAATTGCTGGCTGAAAATTATATTGAACGACTCAATAATTTTTTTACTTTGGGTCTCTGTGAAATTTTTCTCTCTCGGGATGTTTTCAATTAAAAGTTCAAGAGAAGTTGATGTAAGGTTGGCAATCCTTTCGGCTGAATCTTTTTGATACCAGCTCTGGGTATCTGTTAAAAATTCTTCAAGGGAATTTTTCTGGATGTATGAAAGCAGCAATTGAAAAACAATTAGTATAACGAACAACAGGGTAAGATGCCTGATCTCAAATCGGTACTTCTGGATCTTAGCTAAAAACCTGTCTAATTCGGTTTTTGATTTCATCGCACCAAAACCCGTCCTTCCCGTATCATATCATTTGCTTTTTTTAACGCGTCCTCAACTTCCATTTCCAGAGTTATTGCCTGATTAAGATAGTAGGAAATTATATCCGATACCCTGGTGTAGTCTGCCAGAAATGGTCTGTGAACACCATGTTCAAAAAACCGGTCAAAATATTTTAGATCAGGATATTTCCCGGTTATCTCTTCATTGAGATAGATATCTTTTTTAACCGGATTATGTTTTCCATTTTCGAACATTATAAGTTGTGACTCTTCACTTGTCAAATAATTAATAAAAATAAGCGCTTCTTTTTTATGCTTCGAGTATTTGGATATCATCAAATTCCAGCCGCCGAAGATAAATGCCGGTTCGGTTCCTTCATAATGAGGCATAGGCGTACTTTCAATGGACAGCAATAATTGTTCCGATTTTATTTCCTTCCTGAAATCAATAGTGAATCCCGGCCAGCCCCTCACAAAAACCGCATTATTTTTGATGAAATACTCGCGAGCATGATTCTCCTTGAATCCTGTAACTTCCGGTGGCGAAATTTTATATGTATTAACTAAATCTACGAGAGTTTGCAGTGCCCGCACAGATTCGGGTCTCGTGAGATCTATCTCTTCAGATTCAAAAAAGGAACGATTCTGGTTAAGGATCATTTCCAGATAACTGCAAACCAGGCCTTCATAACTATCAGCCGGAAAAAGATAATAAGGGTTGTCGAACTTCTTTCCAATTTCAATGAATTTTTTCCAGGTGATCGACTCAATAAGCTCTCTTTTTAGTGACGTATCTTTAACAACCGTGTTGAACAAGTCAGTTCTGTAAAACATCAATCCTACATCAAGATAAAGCGGTATTGCATGAAGTTCGCCATCAACATAGCAAGGCTTCAGTGCGTTCTCAACGAAATTATCCAGTTCACTCTGATCAAATTCGTCTTGTAAGCTCTCGGTCCATCGGGCAAATCTGCGCACCCAGATGTGATCAACTGAAAACACATCCAATTTATCCGCCTTGCTTCTAAGCGATCGGGCGAGGAGTTCTTTTCGTTCGTTGGTACTAAACTTCTCAAACGGTAAATCAACCGTAACAACTTTTATACTGCCGGCATACTTTTTGTTAAACTTTTCAATGGTCTTCTTGTGCGCTTCTGTGATATTATCGGCAAAATGTAAAATAACTTCGTTGCCATTTTGTATGTAACTGGAATCAGAGGTAAAAACTACATAAAATATCAAAGCGCCGAAAATTATGATAGTTGAGGCTATCGTAAGATAGTTTTCCCTGGTAAACTGACTAGCGTTTTTGATAAATTTAATCAAGATTAGGCCCGGTTGAATTATAAAATTGTTTCGGATGATACATTAATCTACTTTGGTATCGGAATTTATAAAATATATTTAACCTTTTACAAGTATAAAAATCAGATTAAAATTTGGTAATTATGAAAAAATATATCTTCACTACATTCCTTTATTTGTTTGTTTTCGCTTTTTCTTCACATGCTCAAGTTGAAAAGCTGCTGGTATACAGTGACAGAAACTCAATTTCTGAAATGGAGTTCAAGAAACAATTTGAACTTAGCCCGATGGTTTACAATACCACCGATGTGGATGAGAAGAAACGTATATTCCTGATCTCAATGGCATCGGCAAAACTATGGGCAGCCGAAGCTGAAGAAATGAGCCCGTACTCAAATCCACTTATAAAATACTCACTATCAGAAATTGAAAAAAAATTAATGCGGGATGTATTATATAAAAAGGAAATTGAGTCAAAAGTGCAATTTACTTCTGGTGAGCTTGCAGAAGCAAAAAACAGATACAAGATAAAACTCGATGTGCTGTTCATTACATCTCAGTCAAAAACCGGCACTGAGATTGCATATAAAAAATTGCAAGAAGGAATATCTCTTGATTCACTCGGATTATTTGTAAAAGATATTCAAATTAATAGAATGAATGTTGGCTACGGCGACATGTTCGAAACTTACGAGAATATACTCTATGCGTTAAGACCCGGTGAGTATTCTCAACCACTACTTACTGAAGCAGGACATACAATTTTTTACCTCCTGCAGAAAAATGTCGATATCGAGAAAGCATCTTTACCGGAGGACAGACTAACCTCCTCTGCTAAATCACTGCTTGAAAAACATAAGATCAAGGAGATTTATCAAGACTTTAACAAAATTTTTCTGGGAAATGTAAAAGTTACGGCTGATGTAAATCTGTTTAATAGTCTGACTGAAAAACTAGCTGCTATTACAACTCCAAAAATAATTGATGATACATCCGGTGTGAGTCTGTCATTTTATGATATTTTTGGTCTGACAAATCGATTTACTGAAAATGAGCTTAATTCTCCATTTATAAAATTTGAGCAAAATCCTGTTACCCTCATGGATTTTCTAGGCAGCCTTGGATTCGAGGGACTGAAATTACCGGGTGATGATCTGCGCACCATAAAAAATATTATTAACGGATGGATTAAAAATTATATCCGACTCGAACTACTTGCACGTGAAGCACAAAAAAGAGGATTTGAAACTCATCCTGAGGTTGTTTCAGAGTTGCAAATGTGGAAAGATAATTATTTTGCCACCTATGCCATACAACAAATCACCAAAGAGGTAGATGTGACTGAGGCAGAAATTTCTGAATATCTCACTGATACAGAGCGGGAAGGATTTTCCGGATTGTATAAAATATTCGGTTTATCTACAACCTCAATTGAAAAAGTAAATATTCTTCTAGAATCTCTGGATAAAGATGAAAATTTTATAAACAGTGTAAAAAAACTCAAATCAGGGTCTGATATTTATATAGACCATGATTATGTACCACTCCACGAAACAGATGAATTATCAGTTTACGTTCAGGGTATGAAAGAAGGAGAAGTTTTCGGTCCACTCGAAACCGATGGCAGATACTCAGTTTTTCAGTTGGTAGATATTAAAAAAATGGAAACATCCATAAATAGTGAAGCATTCCGAAAAGGTGCGGAATCGAGGATTTATAACCGTAAATTGGAAAAGATTATCGAAGAAAAAACAATTGAACTCGCAAAAAAATATAATCTTGAAGTAAATACAGAGTTGCTCAAAAATATCAAAGTGAACGACATCAACATAGTTGTGATGCGATCATTCGGCTTTGGAGAAAAGATGCTGGCAGCCCCGATGATCCAGCGCAATTTTGAATGGTTCAAACGTTATCTGGAAGAAAAAAGCGAAAGTTTGTAAACGCGAGAAAATTTTAAGATTTTATCGCACAAAAAAGCAAAAACGTTTTGATACAAAGTCCTCCTTCGAAGGAGGTGGATTCCGACGAATGTCGGAAGACGGAGGATGATTTATTACTTTTTTTGTAACTTTTAGT
The DNA here is from genome assembly GCA_022181065.1 of Melioribacteraceae bacterium. Taxonomy (GTDB): domain Bacteria; phylum Bacteroidota; class Ignavibacteria; order Ignavibacteriales; family Melioribacteraceae; genus BQMY01. The sequence goes on from BQMY01000099.1 coordinate 33,058, forward strand.
CATCCCCCATCACAAAATCCGCCATTGGCGGAGTGATTTCCCCCTTCAAAACCTGTGCGCCACAGGCGTAGGGGGACGTGAAAATCAACAACCAGGTTTTTCAACAATCTCAGGCCTCCGGAAACCGGAGGCTTAACTTTAGACTTTAGACCATCGACTTATAACTATTTAAGCAGCATCAGCTTTTTCACATCATTATATTTTCCGTCATTCGATTCCAGTCGGTAGAAATATACCCCGCTGGATAAAGTAGATGCGTTTAATTCGGTTTGGTGTAATCCTGCACTCAACTCACCGGAAAGTATTGTCTTAACTTCTCTTCCGAGTACATCATAAAGCTTTAATGATATATTAGCTGATTGGGGCAGTGTAAATCGAATCGTTGTCACAGGATTAAATGGATTGGGATAATTTTGCGAGAGTGTAAAACTGTTTGGTAATTCATTATTATTCAGGGATGTTAAATCGTCGAACGAAATAACTTTACCATATACATCCTGTCCGGTGCTGTTATCATTTATTTCCGACCAGAAATAGTATAAGTCGTTACCGGAAACAGCCGTCTTGAAAACATTTCGGGTATCGTTGGGTATAGAACAAACCGCCTTATCTTTCTCTACAACATTACCATTAAAATCGTAAATGGAGTAGTATATATCATCATTTTTAGGGTAATTAACTATAAATCGTTCATTCCCGATTCCATAAAATGAAACATTCCACGATACTTCACTCACTACAGGTATCTCCGCGAGATTGCCATTTTCGATATCGACCAACCTTCCATATAGAGCACCCTGCTGGTTGATAGAGTACATATAGTCAATAAATATGTTTTCTTCGAGATGAGCGAACATATTATTGAAAGTATGGATTGTTCCGGTTACAGGCTCAAGATTCTGATTTAACCTTAACACACTTCCCACGTTTACAAGGTAGAAAGTTTCATCTTTAAGTGGAATTATTCCAAGTCCGGAAGACCCGCCAAACTGCGAGGCATCTGCTTCGGTGATAAATTCTCCCTCTGCTGTAAAAGTCTGCACAACGGCTTCGTTCAGATTTTTCACAGTATAAACTACAATAACATCATTCGAGAGTAAATCAGCTGTGAGTCTGCTCGCGACAGCAGGCGCGTTCCTCAGGAGTGTATCAACTTTTATAGTATCGAGATTTGCCGAATAATATACCAATCCGGCAAAACGTCCCTCCGGCTTTATCTCAAACCATGGCAATATCGCTCTGCCATCAGATAAAAATTTGAATTTATCAGTGACTGGAATTTCCAGTTCATCACCCAGTGAGCCATCAGCTGAAATAAATCTGCCAAGATGCGTTTTTTCATTATTGTAAGCGGCGAAAACACCCGTACCCGGTTTTGCTGACAATGAGAAAATATTTTCGTTTCCACCAATTGTATCGTCATTTAGCTGTTTCGATTGTATCGGACGCATTTCGCTTAATTTGTTCAGAAATATGTCGTTCTCTTCTTCGGATACAACAACAATGGTATTATCGTTCTCTAAATAAAGTTCGTCGGCGATTTGAAATACCATCCCTGAATCAATATGAGCTGTGCTTCCGAAAACCCCCTCGCTGTTGCATGATAACTGGAAATTATATGTTTTTTGCTGAGCATCATCCTGAACAGAAGTTATCACCATAAATTCACCCGGAGCCGTTAATGTAACTCCGAAATTCGTAACTTTTCTGGCAGTGTAATCTATCCCCCAGTTAACAGGAAGATTATAAATTCTGCCCCGACCGTCAGGAAAACCTTCTTTTGTAAAGACCTGCGCACGGATTAACGATGAGTCAGGATTGAGCGCCAGAGCAAGGTATTTGTCATTTCCGTTATCAAATATTTTGATACCCGCGTTTATATCCGAAGGTACAAATGCTTCCTTGTTAACAGAAAATATTCCGGAATTTATACTGTCAGCGAGTGGATTATCATTCTTATCGTAGAAAGTTATTAGTCCGGTCTGGAATGTCGGATTTATATAAGGATCAATATAAAATATGGCGTAACTTTCATCTTCAAGCATTCCAACGGTATGTTTTCCCGAAAAAACGGTACAGCCCGAATCACGTTTGGCGGAGATAAGATTCCCCTCCATATCGAAACGATTGATTTCCATCGGACCGTTCATCTTGGTGACAACCAAGAGCGAGGTATCACACGGTATAATATTCACTTCCTCACCGTAAGCACCGATTCCACAACCCGGAGGTTGGTAAGTTAAATATTCGGTGGAGTTAACAACCTGCCCATCTATAATCTTTACAAAATGAAATCTGGTATAATAGCTTGTATCGCTCGTGAAATAAGACTCACTAACTGTAAAAAATGAATTATCATTAATAAATTTGATCGGCGAACGTCTGAATGTTTGGAAATTGCTTCCATTCAAACTAAAACCATCAGAAATTTTTTGCCCGTAAGAAGTAAGGTGACCTTCTCGTGTATCCCGCCAAACAGCAAAATAATTTGCATCCGAAGTATGGTAGAGCAATGGTTCATATTGCAGGAATGTTGATGGCTGAAGATCATTGTTGACCTTGAATTCCGATGTGCTACTTAAACTTTGCGCCATCGTTGATATGGTTGCAAGAATTAAAACTATAAAAATTTTACGCAAGTCCCCTCCGGACTAAAAGATAAAAACATCTTTATTGATTTACAAAATACTATTTTAAGATTCAAAAAGCATTGAAAAGATTCTTATGTTAGAGCAGGAAAATCATGTTTTAAGTTTTTTATTCAGGATTGATTCTACTTTATCTATTTTACTGGTTAGTCGGCTGCTATCACCTTTACGGTAATCTACTTTCAAATGAACCCCAATCCGGTTGTTGTTTTCCGCCATTACTTTGAAGCATCCTGAAACAACAGCCATACATTCGTCCCAATCTCCTTCAAGGATAGTACCCATCGGAGTGAGTCTGTACTCAACCCCCGATTTATCAATATAATCAAGAATTTTAGCTACTTCGCTGCTGAGACTTTCACTTTTTCCTGTCGGACTTATACTAAATTCAAGAAGTACCATATTTCTTAAAGCTCCACTTCCAGTTTTACAATTTCTTCACCGCGTTTAACTTGTACTTCAATAATTTGACCTTTTTTCAAGTCGCCAAGACGGTGCATATAATCATATATATTTTCAACTTCCTTTCCATCCATCGAGACAATGATATCGCCACGTAGCATACCTGATTTTTGGGCAGGACGATCAGGCATGACCGCGTCTATTTTCAACCCTTTTACACTTCCTCCGGAAAAATCGGGCATGATACCAAGTGTAACCTTGAAACTTCTTCTGGTATCAGTTCTTTCTTTTGGTCCCGCTTCCTGGAACGTAATGTTTGAATCACTATTGGCAATTTCAAATACAACATCATAAGCAAAGTTTGCTATATCTTCAAGCGCGCCATAATTGAGTTTTTCGTAATCATCAGCGGGCGTATGATAATCATCATTTATACCTGAGAACAAAAACATCACCGGAATATCATTCGCGTAAAATGAAGCATGATCAGAAGGGCCTAATCCTTCAGGAGAAAAACTAGGAGTAATATTCCATTTTTCCGCTTTACCATTGAGAATATCATGGAGTTCAATTCCTGTTCCTGTTCCGCCAATTGTGAGGTTTCTTTCTGTAGAATCGAGCCTTCCGATCATATCAAGATTAGCCATAAATTTAAGAGATTCAAGTTCCACGGGAGGTTTTTCAACAAATGCTTTGGAACCGAGCAAGCCCATCTCTTCTGCGTCAAAGGCTGTATAAATTAAAGTTCTCTTTATTTTATTCCTGTTTGCGGCAAATTTTTCAGCAAGTTCGAGCACTGCGGCAGTTCCCGAAGCATTATCGTCAGCACCATTATGAATAGCGGTCGTATCTGGTCTTCTGGAACCCGAACCGCTCCCCCCCATGCCAAGATGATCATAGTGCCCGCCGAACAGAACATATTGATTTTTTAGTTCAGGATCGCTTCCCTCAAGGTACGCAACCACATTTCTTGCATCAGCTTTTTCTTCGACTACCTCAACATTCAGTGATACATCTCCAATCTCAAAACTGTTTGGTTTTAATCCCTGTTCGTAAAAGTTCTCCATCTCGAATGTTGTTAAATCCGCGGCAGCCAGAATTTCATCGAATTTGTCCCGTTTAAGATGCACTACAGGAATTCCGATACCGTTTATTCCACTTCTGGAAGAAAGCTTCATCAACATATCGCCTTCATCAAACTTTTTACCGCTTACAAATACTATCGCGGAAGCCCCGTTATCTTTAGCTGTGAGAACCTTTTTAGTCAGCGCGGAATTTTCATCAAATATATTTGTAAGAGAGTCATTTTCCGGTGCGCCTCGTAATACAAAGACTATACTGCCTTCAGTCTCTGCATCTTCGTAATCATTCCATTTCAATTTTTCATCATCTATATCAAAGCCATATCCTACGAAAATCCCTTTGCCTTTTGCTTCACCGTTGGATGAAAGTGTAGTTGGTGTGTAATCCTTCTCTACCTCGAACGTTATTCCATTCGCACCAAAGTTATTTGTCTCACCGAGATTGACTCCGGTGGTAATCTCGAAATTATGATAAGGATTTTCATTAAAAAATTTATAACCATACTCCTGGAGATGTTTTACCAAATATTCTGATGCCAGTTTGCTTCCCGGTGTCGCCGGTTTTCTACCCTTCAACTCATCAGAAGCCAGATATTTAACATGTGCCTTTAACTCTTCAGCCGTTATTTCCGGATTTTTCTGTGCTGAAACCACCATAGAAATCACAAACAGTATCAATAATATTTTACGGGACATTTTTTCTCCGAGATTTGATTTATCCTCGAAAATACTTACTTATTTTATTTTATGGTATAAAAAAATATAATTTTTTAAGTCGTATATCTTAAATCATCGATAAGTTTAATAATAGATTCTAACTTTCGCGCGAATAACAAATTTTAATTTATTGTCATTCCTGCGCAGGCAGGAATCCAGTCTTTTCAAAACTGACCTCATCCCCTAACCCCTTCACGCCACGGCGCACAGGTTCGAAGGGGGAAAACCACGTTTTTTGTGATGGGGGATGACCAAAAGTCACGAAAAGATAACACATCAGTTTAAGCTTTTCCTTCAAATGCGGTAAAAGAAACTTCCGCATCATTCGCCGTGGCGAAGCGGAATGACAACCTCTTGATTGCCTGTCCTGCTAAAAACATTACAACTCATTATTTTTTCACAGATATTTCATTTGCATGTAATATTCATTACTTTGAGCCACAACTTAAAAAGAATATTAAATTATGACATTACAAGACGCATATAACTTTTTTGAAAATTTAAAAATCGACACAACTATTAAGTCAGAAATAAAAGTTTATGAAAGATTTAAATATATACTATCCGAATTGAAAATTAGAAAGTTTTCAAAAGACGAAATTCGATCCATTGAAACTAAACTTGAAAGTCTTGATTTAAAATCCAATCCTGAGAATAGAAAAAAATTCTTTAATAAGGCACTAACTAAATTTGAAGAGTATTTAAAGAATACATTTTCTTTAATCTCAAAGGACTATTATACAAAACTCTACGGAGGTTTAGGATTGTCTTTTGGACTTCTTTTTGGAGTTGTATTTTTATCTAGTTGGGAGCGATCTTTAGGTATATCCCTGGGGTTGATTATCGGAATGGTAATAGGTGCAACTGCTGGACAATCTATGGACTCGAAAGCTAAAACTGAAAGCAGAGTATTGTAATTTAAAAACAAATTTAACCCTTAAAAATTCAGCTGACATAAAGTACCAGGCACAACATTGTTTATAGTGCATACACTAACCGTCATACTGAAACGGTTGAAACCGTTCCACTCTCCCATCATGTTCTTTGACCCGCACGGTTAAAACCGTGGGTTAATTTACAAACCTCAGTTACATGGAGTACATCCCAATCTGGCAGATTAAAGTTTTCATTTTTTTGTCATGCCCTCGCAGGAGGGTATCCAGTCTTTTCAAAGCGGACTTCAAACCAATCTAAACCTGTGCGCCCTGGGTGCATCCTTTCTAAACCTGAGGTTTGTAACCTCAAGTAAAGGGAAGGACTTCTAAAACAATCTGACGAAAATAATTCTTTATCTTCCTGCATTTGTTAAATGGAGGGTTCGACGCGTCGGAGGGAGTGGGTTAAGTTTGCTGCAACTCGACAATCTAATCATCTGGATACCTGCCTTCGCGGGTATGACAACCTGGTTAGGGATCATACACATAAATCATACACCGTCATACAGAAACTGTTAAAACCGTTCCACTCTCCCATCATGTTCTTTGTCCTGCACGACTGAAGTCGTGGGTTAAGTTACAACCCTCAGTTACATGGAGTACATGGGGCTGTCTCAAAAGGGAAGGACTTTTGACCCTTGGCCAAGCTGCTGGTTTTAAAAGTCCTCCTTCTGAAGGAGGTGGATTCCAACGAAGTTGGAAGACGGAGGATGATTTATCTGGTATCGAGACTTTTTTGGTCATCCCCTACATCCCCAATCCGGAAAATTATATTATTCGTGTTTCTTTTGTCATACCCTCGCAGGAGGGTATCCAGTCTTTTCAAAGCGGACTTCAAACCCATCCTGAACCTGTGCGCCCTGGGTGCATCCTTTCTAAACCTGAGGTTTGTAACCTCAAGTAAAGGGAAGGACTTCTAAAACAATCTGACGAAAATAATTCTTTATCTTCCTGCATTTGTTAAATGGAGGGTTCGACGCGTCGGAGGGAGTGGGTTAAGTTTGCTGCAATTCGACAATCTAATCATCTGGATACCCGCCTTCGCGGGTATGACAACCTGGTTCAGGATCATACACATAAATCATACACCGTCATACTTAAACGGCTAAACCGTTCCACTCTCCCATCATGTTCTTTGACCCGCACGGTTAAAACCGTGGGTTAATTTACTACCCTTAGTTACATGGAGTACATCCCCAATCCGGAAAATTATATTATTCGTATTTCTTTTGTCATACCCTCGCAGGAGGGTATCCAGTCTTTTCAAAGCGGACTTAAACCCATCCTAAACCTGTGCGCCCTGGGTGCATCCTTCCCAAATCTGAGGTTTGTAACCTCAAGTAAAGGGACAGACTTTTAAAACAAGCGGACGAAAAATATTCTTTATCTTCCTGCATTTGTTAAATGGAGGGTCCGACGCGTCGGAGGGAGTGGGTTAAGTTTGCTGCAACTCGACAATATTATCATCTGGATACCCGCCTTCGCGGGTATGACAACCTGGTTCAGGATCATACACATAAATCATACACCGTCATACTTAAACTGTTAAAACCGTTCCACTCTCCCATCATGTTCTTTGACCCGCACGGTTAAAACCGTGGGTTAATTTACAACCCTCAGTTATATGGAGTACATCCCCAATCCGGAAAATTATATTATTCGTGTTTCTTTTGTCATGCCCTTCGCCACGGCGAATTGATCGGGCAGCCAGTTTTTTTAGGTTTTAGATTTCCAGTCAAGCTGGAAATGACAATGTAATTATTTTCCCCACCCGTGACAAGAATATGTAAAGTAGTTACTCACATATACGCCCTGCGCAATTTTTCGCGATCCAGACTGTTGACGAGATCAAACTCTTCGTCGTAAACTTTCTCCTCGTCGCCGTAATATTTATTTTCCGAGCTATCCCACTGTTTTTCCGTTTTTACATTCGCCCCGGAAAGCACAGCCAGTTTTTCCACCACGATGTTGTTGCCGGTCTCCATATCAACTTTCCCCTTGATGAGATAAGGTCCCATCGACATTGTAAGCTCGGCGTATTCAGCGTAAACTTTGGGGAAAAGCACCGCTTCGAACGTACCAGTCAGGTCTTCCAGCGAAAGGAATTTCATTATTTCCCCCGAACGTGTTTTAATACGTTTAGCCGTCATGAACCACCCCACCATCTTCACCGTTTTACCATCGTACTTGTGGAGGTCGGCTGCTTTTGTGACAGATTTTTTATTCACCGCGTCAAAAAATTCCAGCGGATGCCGCGATACCATATACCCGAATGTTTCATACTCAATGGAGCAGATTTCCTCAATGCTGTATTGGGTTTCGGTCACTATCTCCTTCTCCAGCCGGAACATGTCGGCGGCAAACAAATCGTTGTAACTTTCATCAAGCAGCTTCCTGTGGTGGAAGTATATATCAAGCAGACGCATAAGTGTTGGACGCGTATGCTTAAAACAATCCATAGCGCCGCACCTGATAAGTATCGCGCACTCTTCGTAACCAATGCGTGTACGGATTATAAAATCGGCGAGCGACATAAATTCGCCATCCTTCTCCCGCTCGGCAATGATACGTAAAGCCGAATTCCGCGAGAAGTTTTTTATCGCCATAAACCCGATACGTATTTTCTTTTTGCGAGCCTTGTAATCGTACTCGCTCATATTTACATCAGGGAGAAAAATTTTAATTCCCATACGTTTGCTCTCCTGCATGTAAACCGCCGCCGAATAATAGCCTCCCCTGTTGCTGAGCACACTCGCCATAAACTCGGCGGGATGATGTACCTTCAGGTACGCCACCTGGAACGAAAGCAGCGCGAACGAAGCGCTGTGAGCCTTGCAGAAAGCGTATCCGGCGAAAGACTCAATCTGCCGCCACAACTCTTTGGCGATTTTATCGGAAATATTCCTCTCCGCGCACGAGTCATAAAACTTGCGGGTGAGTTTGTGCATCGCGTCTTTCGAGCGCATTTTTCCACTCATTGCGCGGCGCAGCAGGTCCGATTCCTCAAGCGAAAGTCCGGCAATATGATGCGCCACTTTTATCACGTCCTCCTGGTAGATCATTACACCGTAAGTTTCACCGAGATATTTTTCCATTTCGGGCAGAAGGTATTTACGGCGTTTGGGATCGCGGTGGCGGGCGACAAACTCCTGCATCATACCGCTTTCGGCAACACCGGGACGTATAACGGAACTCGCCGCGGTAAGCATCTCGAACGTATCGCAATTGAGCCTCTTCAGGAGTGAGCGCATCCCGGGCGATTCGATGTAAAAGCACCCGATAGTATTCCCTTCGCGCATCATCTTTTTTGTGGCGGGGTCTTCGAAAAGCATGCGGTAGTCGTAGATATCGAAATCAACCCCTTCCCCCTTGCCGGGCAGAGGTTTATATATAACCGGAACCACCTCCTTTTTACCTTTCGGGAGACGGTAGGTTTTCATATCGAGTATCGGTTTTTTACCGCTTTTTATGTCGAGAATATCGCTTGCCATACGTCCAAACTAGTAAACATTTGTTCACTAATATTTAATCAATTGTAATGAAAAAGTCAAATGATTAATGGGGGTTGGGTGGGTAGGTTGAGGTTGGTCTGTAGTCTAATAATGTAGGGGAGGGTCACTGACCCTCCCGAAAAAACACGTGAATCAAACTCTATCGGGGTTTTCCTGATCAATTGACCATTTCAGAGGATTTTGCTCAATATATAATCTGACTTCATATAATTCCCTCTCGTTTCTGATAATTCGATCGAAAAAACTACGCTGCCAGACCGGAGCCCCAGGTGTACCTCTTTCGAGATTTATTTTCTTTGCTGAATAGGACTTTAGTTGTCTTATGATTTCTGTTAAAGGAACAGTAGATTTATTTACCGGATACGAAGGGAAATTTAATTGCGCAATCCCGTGAAAATGATTTGGCATAATACAGTAAGAATCGAGCATTATCCCCTCATTAAAATTCGGTAAATCGAGCCATACGCTATTAAGAATTTCCCCATATTGGGTGAGACAATTTTTATCATTAACAATTTTACTTAATAAACATTTGCGCTGATGCGTTACGAATGTGAAAAAATAAAACCCTTCTTGAGCATAATTATAATTATTCAGGCGTGGAGATTTTCGATTCGGCATTGTATTTCTAATTTTTGTTGATACCCTCGTAAAAAAAGGGAGGGTTACTGACCCTCCCCTACAAAACATTTGCATAAGTGATTGTAAAGACGGGATATATCCCGCCTCTACATCTTAATTCATTGTGACTTATGACTATCAACTTGGTCAACAGTCTGAGACGCCATGTATGGGCGTCTACTCAGTACTTTGTACTAATCACTCAGCACTATTTCATCAACATCATTTTTTTGACGCTTGAATGTGAATTGCTGCCTGATACCGCTTTCATCTGAATGTGATAGAAATACATTCCCGACGCGTAACCTGAAGCGCTCCAGTTTACTTCGTAATAACCTGTTTCCTGAACTACATCAACCAAAGTTTCAACTTTCTGACCGAGCATATTGTAAATAGTTACAACAACACTGCTCGCTTCAGGAATCTGATATTTGATCGTTGTGGTCGGGTTGAACGGGTTAGGATAGTTCTGCGCCACTTCAAATGTTTTTGGAGTGAAATCAACTTCAACTTCAGTTTCAGCGATGTAATTTTCGGTACCATCGTAATCCATCTGTTTCAACCGATAATAGACCGTACCGTTGTAGGCAACATCCTTGAACTGATCCATGAAGCTGTAGCTCTGCTGCTCGGATGTTGTACCCTTACCATCGATAAACTGCATTGACTCCCAATCACCATCGGTTTTACGCTCAACTTCAAAACCTTTGTTATTGGTTTCGGTTGCGGTTTTCCAGGTAACAGTAATCATATTATCACCTGTGCTTACCGTGAAGCTGGTCAACTCAACCGGAATCGGAGTAGATACCTCACTCAGGTTCGAATACGCTGAAACTGTATCAGAATTATACGCGAATACCCGGTACGTATATTCTGTCAAAGGTTCAACAGTTGTGTCCTGATAAACTGAAATGTCAGCTATAACAGAATCAATTACCGCAAATGGCTCAACAGAAGTTGAATCACCCGTTTTACGTTCAATTTTGAATCCTGTTTCGTTGTCCGAGTTATCGACCCAGTTAAGTTCAACAGTTTCAAAATCCGGGGCAAAAGCCATTAATTCTGTTGGAGCGGCGATTGGCTCGGCAACTACAGAAAGCATTCCGGATACGTTGTTCGTACCATCCCAGAAGCCACCACCTGATTCGCTGTAACCGCCATAGAAAGTATCGCCTTCAAACTCGAAGCGGGTAGCGTAATAATAATCGCCCCGTGGCAATTCACTTCCGATGTATGCCATATACAAATCAGCATCTTCCACATCTTCAACATAAGCTGCCTCAACCCAGTTTGACCAAGATAGCGGATTTGTATTGGAAGTATTGTAACCAACGTAAGCGGTTACACCTGCTCCCTGTCCGGAACCGGATGTTAAGCCTTCAATGACAACCTTACCTGAAACCATCACCGAATCGTCCTTGAAAATAATTGCATTTTCCGGTGATTCAAGGTTTACAAAACTAACTGAAAATGCAGTTGTGAAACTCCATGCGTCTGTCCAGTCACTCATTCCGGCATCATTAATACTTTTAACTCTCCAGAAGTATTCTGTATCTCCACCAAGAGTAAGTGTCAAGGTTGTATCTCCAACTGTGCTGTCTGCAACAACCGAACTGAATGCATCATCAGTTGCAACCTGAAGCTGATACTCGAGAGTATTTGACGAGCTATTCCAGACAAAAGGTACTTCGATTGGAACATCAACGGCACCATTTTCTGGAGAAACCAATGAAGTAATTGTTGGTTCAACACTGTTAACCCAACCATCGGTGTACATTACCTCAATTATATTTCCTTCTGTGTCAGCAAATTCCGTCTGAGTTGTATTTATCGCAAGATCAGAATATCCTCCGATATAAAGCATTTTCAACTCAACCATTGTACCATTTAATTGGGTAAAGCCATCAAGACCATCCCACGCTACTACAAGTGTGCCGTTGACACCGTTTGCGAGAGCGCCTTCAAGTTGAGGATCAAAATTGATTGCTCTTCCCCACTGAAGAACTTCCGGATCATAGCCGACATTAAGTGTAATAGCGCCAACGTTGACCATATTTTCAACAACAACCGGAATGGTAACGCTATCACCAAATTCAGCAATAATCTCGGGTAAGATCACCTTTGCTTCCAATGGTTCGGTTATACTGAATGCGGCATCGGATATATCAAACAAGTTATCATTATTTGCGTCAATAACTTTAATTTTACATTCGTCGGAAATCGCGAGAGGAACGCTCCATGAATAGTTGAATGTTTCACGGCTGTTTGAAGAAGTAACTACTTCCAACCCTCTTCCGGATTTCTTTTGTGATTTTGAATTCAGGTTGCTGCTGTAATCCTGAACCATCGTTTCCCATGTAGCGCCGTTATCTGAAGAGAACTCAATATCAAATGAGCTTAATGCTATTGCATTCCACGTGATAGTCTGAGTTGTACCTGCAGGATAACTTTCACCTCCGTTTGGAACCACAACGGTTATCGAAGCGGACTGTGTAATCGCGAAGAAATCATCACTCATATCTGTCAAAGAGCCATTGTTCTGGTCAGTGATTCTAATCTTAACCTGACTCTCTTCCAGATTCGGTACTGTCCAGTTATAAGTTTCGGTAGAGGCACTGATGTTATCGTCAATCAAAACGTAAGACCCACCATCGTCAATAGTATATTCAATGGTTAACTCAGTTGCCCCGTCCTGTGCCCACGCGATTTCTTCAACGTCGCCACCGAGGAATGTTTCACCGCCATTCGGACTAAGAAGTGTAAGATAATTACCAACTGATGAGGAAACACTACCATCAACATATGTAGCCTCAAGTACGTTACCTTCAGTGTCAGCCAGTTCTGAAATATTCTCATTAAAATTAAGATCTGTTTCTCCGGCAACATAATCAAATACAAGATCGAATAATTTACCGTCGCCGATATTCGCGCCCGTAAATGTCGGACTTGCATCTGTCCAGGAAACAAGCACAGCATCACCGTTGATCGCCTGATTTATCAATATACCTGATTCAACTTCGCTATTGATATTCTGAGCTTCAACAAACGAAAGTATTAACGGATTATATTCAAGACGTAATGTTATCGCGCCAATACCGTTAAAGCTAAACACATCAACGGGAACGGTAACCTGGGTTCCCGGTGCTCCTGAAACATCGCCAGCTTGTACAGTAAGCGGTAGTGGAATTGAAATCGTAAATACCGCGTCACTTACATCAGCGATTTCCGCAAAATCCGGTGTGGATATTCGTACCAGGGCTTCATCCGTGTTTACATCGGGAACTGTCCATGAGTAAGAACCATCAGAAGCGTTAACGCCGTCATCAATGAAAATCCAGTCTGTACCATTGTTGGTTGAATATTCAAGTTCAACCGTATTTAACCCAACCTGAGTCCATGTGATATTTTCAGTAGTTCCCGCGATCCAGCTTTCACCACCATTTGGTGATGTTAAGGCAACAGAGGCGTTAAGACTGATACTGAATACTTCATCACTTTCATCAGTAATAGAAGCGTTGTTCATGTCAAACAAACGTACTTTTACTTCATCAGAACTTGTGTTAGGCAGCAACCATTCATATTCACCATCGGCCGCGGCAATACCATCAGCAATAAAGATCCAGTCTGTACCATTATTTATAGTATATTCCGCCTGAAGTATGTTTACGCCACCACTTGCCCATTTGATCATGGTATTTGTGTTTCCAAGCAGGGTTTCACCACCATTAGGCTGTAAAACAACAATATATTCATTTACAGAACTTGTTACAGAACCATCTACATACTGAGCATCAAGGGGTTCACCTAATGTATTAGCAAGTTCACTAACCGAAGTATTGAATGTAAATTCGGAAGTACCGCCTGCATATTCAAATACCAAATCGAATAGCTTACCGTTACCTATATTCGCGCCTGTAAACGTAGGACTATTATCAGTCCATGAGACTAAAACAGCATCACCATCAACAGCTTCGTTAATAAGTATTCCTGATTCAACTTCGCTGTTAATATTCTGCGCTTCAACGAAAGTGAGCATAAGAGGATTATATTCCATTCGCAATGTAACAGCGCCAATTTCGTTGAATGCTGTTACATTTACAGGCATAGTAACCTGAGTTCCCGGAACACCGCTTATATCATCAGCGGAAACACTTAGAACCTCAGGCTCAAGAATTGTGAATACAGCATCAGATTCGTCAGTAAGGGTTCCATTATCGACATCGGTTACCTTTACTTTTGCTTCGGTTGTTGGAGTATTCGGCACAGTCCAGTTATAGGAACCATCAGCCGTTGTACTTTCTTCAATCACCAACCAGTCGATACCGTTGTTGGTAGTATATTCCAGTTTGACGTTTTCAAGTCCGGCACTTTCATATGTGATTTCAGAAGTAGTTTCCGCAGTAATCTCTTCACCACCATTAGGTGCGACAAGAGTAATAAATGGATTTACGATTGTAAATACAGCATCACTAACATCTGTAACCAGAGGATTGTTAGTGCTTGTCAATCGCACAAGCGCTTCCTCTGTTTCCTTAGCGGGTACAGTCCAGACATAGTTACCATCGACAGCATTAACATCAGTAGCAACGGAGTTCCAGTCAGTACCATTATTAGTTGAATACTCGATATTAATTTTGTCAACCGCGCTGCTCTGCCACAAGATTCCGTATGTTTCCCCGGAAACGAGTGTCTCGCCACCGTTAGGCTGAGTAACCTGAATAACTCCTTCAGCGGAAATTGTAAAGACCGCGTCACTTACGTCCTCAGCCTCAACATTATCAGCATCGCTCACTCTTACTAAAGCGTTGAGAGTTGAAGGAGCCGGAATTTCCCACGCAAAACTACCGGTTGCGGGAGTTGAAGCGATCACATCACTCCAGTCAGTACCGTTATTCGTGGAATATTCAATTTTGACATTTGTTATATCATAGGTTTCGTAAATTATATTTTCAGTTGTACCAACTTCCCAAATCTCGCCACCATTCGGTGAAGACACCAAAACCTGTACAGGATATAACGCGCCATTATCAAGAGATACAGATAGTACATTGCCCAGTACATCGGAAACTTCTGTTTCAGAAGCATTAAAAGTTATTGCCTGTTCACCGTCTGCGGGCGTACCATTAAATACAAGTTTGAGATCGAACATCTTGTCATCTTCAATGGAGGTACCTGTCAAATCATCCCAGGCAAAAGTAAAGACTCCGTTAACCGCGTTTACAAGTGGATTGGCAAGATTACCATTAAGATTTTCAATACCAACATACTCTACAACCGCAGGATCAAACTCAATTTTAAGTGTTATAGCGCCAACTTCCAATAAATCTGTTGCCGTTACCGGAACCAAAACTTCATCGCCTGCAGACAATTCATCTAATGTCCCGATTGCAAGCTGTACCGATTTGACCGAAAATACTGAGTCACTTACATCAGTAACCGAACTGTTTTCGTTGTCAGAAACCCTCACAAGCATCTCTTCGCTGTCAATATCGGGAACTGTCCATGTGAATCCCTGATTGGTTCCTCCTTCATCAATCATATTCCATGATGAACCGTTATCAGAGGAATATTCCACATCAAACATAAATACACCGTTGGCAGTCCATTCAATTTCCTGTTGAGAACCGGCTATAAATACCTCTCCGCCATTTGGTGAGGTAAGAGTAATAGAGGGTAATGAAATAGTAAATACCGCGTTACTAACATCGGTAACCGCCGCATTGTCAACATCAGTAACTCTCACCAATGCTTGCTCTGTCGGGTTGTTTGGAACAGTCCAGTTATAAGTACCTGATGAAGCCGCCACACTAGCTTCAATGGTGCTCCAGTCTGTACCATTATTAGTAGAAAGTTCAATTTTAATATTTGTAACATTAACAGAATTCCATGTGATATCATGTGTGGAACCAACAAGATAATCTTCACCACCGTTGGGCGATGTAATACTAATAGTAGGTTCTTCGGCAATAGTGAAAGCCGCGTCACTAACATCAGAATAACCGTCACGCGCTGATTGTGTAATTCTAACAAGATTTTCCGCGCCCGGAGCATCCGGTACTGTCCATGCCAAACTGCCCGAGGCAGCATTTACACCCGCCTGAATAGTATTCCAGTTTGTACCGTTATTTGTGGAGTATTCTATATCGATACTGGAAATATTAAAAGCTTCCCAGGTAATATTTTCTTCATCACCAACCTGCCATATTTCACCACCGTTTGGTGCAGTTACCAGTAACGGATATGGTGTTACAACACCATCATCATAAGATGTCGCAAGCGCGTTACCTGCTATATCGGCGATTTCAGTTTCTGCCTGATCAAAGGCTAAACCCTGAAAACCATCACCGGGAGTACCATTAAATGTAAAGTTAAGATCTGCCAACTTATCGTCACTAATGGTAGTACCGTTAATATTATCCCATGAAAGAGTAACCACTCCATTAGCTTCGTTAATAGTAGCTGAGGAAATGTTAGAATTCAGGTTTTCAAATCCATCGTAGGTCATGTTGGTATTATCAAAATTCATTTTGATAGTAATAGCACCAACGTTAAGAAGATTTACACCATCGAGGTTGAATGTTAATGATTCACCCTGATTAACATCCTGAAAATCGTTTAAGGTCAAACTAACAGAAGCAACTGTAAACTGAGCGTCACTAACATCATTAACGCCTGCGTCATCAACATCAGAAATTCGGACAAGGAGATTCGAGCCTGATAATGCTGTTGGCACTAACCATTCGTAGCTTCCGTCACTCGGAGTAGATGCTTCGATTGAATTCCAGTTTGAGCCGTTATCGTCTGAATAATCTATTGCGACATTAGTCACTCCAACACTGGTCCATTCAATATTAGTAGCTCCACCCGCAACAACAGTTTCACCGCCATTTGGAGCTGTAACAGTAATTGAAGGGGCGAGAATACTAAATACCGCGTCACTCTGATCGGTTACAGAACCATTCTCCACCGCTGTTAATCGAACTAATCCTTCGGTGGTTGGAGTTTCGGGGACGGTCCACTCATATGTTCCAGAACTCGCCGCTACAGATGCTACTACTTCATTCCAGTCTGTACCATTATTGGTTGAATACTCAATTTTTACATTGGTTACAGCCGCGCTGCTCCATGTAATATTTTGAGTACTTCCCTGAAGCCATTCTTCTCCTCCGTTTGGAGATGTAATATTAATTAATGGCTGTTCTGTAATGGTAAAAACCGCGTCACTCTGATCATTTTGAGCTGTATTGGAAGTGTTTGAAATACGAACCAACGCTTCTGATGTCGCGTTATTCGGAACACTCCACTCATAAGAGCCACCATCAGCTGAAACACTGTTTTCAATTGAAATCCAGTTTGTACCATTGTTAGTGGAATATTCAAGGTTGAGTTGATTTATGTTAAATGTTTCCCATGTAATATTTTGGGTTCCACCGCCTTGCCAGACTTCCCCGCCATTCGGCGCGGTTAACAACACCGGATAGGGTGTAACAAAACCATCTGTATAATTTGTAGCGAGTGCTCCCCCAAGTTCATCGGAAACACCACTATTTTCGTTAAAAACAAGGTCTTCCTGACCATCACCGGCAGTACCGGTGTAAGTAAAAACGAGATCAAGAATTTTTGTATCGCCTTCGTTAAGGGCCGCGAGTCCTAACCAGTCAATTGTGAATTTGCCATTTTCAAAAGTTATAAGGGCATCATCCACAACATTGGGGTTGATATTTATCGCGTTTCCGCCGGTAAGTTTTGTATCATCGTAATCAACAATGAAAGTAAAACTACCAACGCCGTTAAAGTTCTCTACATTCAGCGGAAGTGTTACCTGTTCACCCGGCTGCACGTCGGTTTGATTACCGAGTGTAACATTGATATCCTGGGCGAGTAAACTTCCTGTAAACAAGAGAGATAAGAATAGAAAAACTATTTTTTTCATGAACTTTCCCGCTTTATTTAGCAACTAAAAATTTTCCGCTAAAACCTTTATGTGTAATATTTTTTCCTGTTGGAATAAATGAAAGTATGTAAATCCCGTTAGCCAGCGATGAGATATCAAGCTTAATAATTTCACTGTAATCAGTGAAACTTTTATGATAAACTTCCTCTCCTGTGATTGAGTAAATCTTAAAGCTGCCCTGATATTTCTTCTTGCCGGCGGAAATGTATAAAAAATTTGCGCCCGGGTTAGGATAAAAGCTCATTTTACCTTCGGATTTGCTTTCTTCAATTCCCGTAAGTTGAGTAACTTTGCCATTTTCGAACAGTACATTTATAACTGTGCCCGATGTATCGGCAAATTCATTACCCTGAATAAAATTGAGCTCGCTTACATTTCCATTAAAATTGAACTTCAAAAAAAAGAGTGTGTCAGATAAGAAATTTTCCCCTGAAAAATTTTCCCACGAAAGCAAAAAAATACCGTTGGAATAGTTGATAAAACTGCCTGAAAGTTTCTCCGACAGATTTTCATATCCAAGATATTCAAGTCCTTCCTGTGCCTCAATTTTAAGAGTTATTGCCCCGACACCGGTTAAATTTTGTGCCACAACAGGAACGGATACCTCCCCGCCCGCGGAACCAACAACAGGTAAACTTACCTTTGCGGATTGAGCGGAGAAATCAACCGTTATTAAACTTATTAACAATATGTATAGATAAAGATTCCGCATAAAATTATGAGGGAACCGGATAAATCCGATTCCCCTACAATTAAATTATTTAAGCAGAATCATTTTTTGTGTTTTAACGAATGTCTGATTTTCAGATTTAGCGTAAATGCGGTAGAAGTAGATACCACTTGATACTCCCGAAGCATTCCACTGCAATTTGTAAGAACCTGCTTTTTGTTCCTGATCCATCAACTGAGTTACTTTTTCACCAACGGTGTTATAGATTTCAACAACAACTTTACTCTTCGAAGGAAGATCATATTCAATTGTTGTGCTCGGGTTGAACGGATTAGGATAGTTCTGACGTAATGAGAACTCTGTAGGTTTAACAACTTCAACTGTAAATGATGCGATTGAAGGATCAGTTACTTCACCATTAGCGTTCGCGAATTCGGTGTATGATCCCATGTTCAATTGTAATGTTGAACCTGCTTCAAACTTCGCGGTTGGTTTGAATCTCAATACCATCAACGCGTCATCAGCTTCAAGTTTTACAGCGTCAAGTTCTGCCCACGATACTGTAACACGACCGTCAACATCATTGTAGATCGCTCCGTCCGCGACAAAATTAACACTTACAAGTTCCGCCATTTCAGTTGGATATTCAAACTGGAATGTGACCGCGCCAAGTTCGGTTGATTGTTTAACTACAACCGGTACTTCAAATTCATCTTCAACATTTACATCAATTTTTCCCGCAAGAGGCATAGTAGCGAATTCCGCGGCTTTGGCAAGTGCCGGGCTGTAAGAACCATTCACATCACCATAGCAGATACCCGCAAGATCCTGTACAACATCATCACCGTTAAGAGTGACCACTGGTGATTCAAATGCCCAGTCACCGGCAGGGAAAGAAGTGATCAACTGTACAACTCTTCTTCTCACTACAAGAGCGTCAGTAGAGTTAACTGTAGATGAAGCGTTAACATCAGCAGCTTCCAGTTTCAGGTCTTCGAGAGTGATCAACTGTACAACATGACGTCTGATCAGTAACGCGTCAGTTGAGTTAACACCACCCCATTCGGTTTCACTTTCAGCAACAACATTATATTCGCCGTTAGGAACATCTGTAAACATATAGTTACCGGCACCATCGGTTGTTGTTTCAGCAACCATGTTGTCATCCTGATAGAGATAAACTGTTACACCACCAAGAGGTGAGTTGTCGCCATTATCATAAGTAACCATACCTGTAACGGCAAATGTAGAAGGTGCGATTGTAAATACAGCATCACTTACATCGTAAACCATCGCATCACTTGAATTTGAAACTTTAACCAAAGCTTCATTGGTAGGAGTATCCGGTACTGACCACATATAATCAGAACCAGTAGCGTTTTCAAGTATTGTATTCCAGTTCGCGCCGTTATCTGTTGAGTAAGCAAGGTCAACCATATCAAATCCGTTGGCTGCCCAGGTTATTTCATACATGTCACCCGCGCTTAATTCTTCACCGCCATTAGGTGTTAGAAGTCTGATCGGCGCCAGTGAAACACTACCATCGAAATATGTTATTGTAATAGGATTACCAAGTACATCGGATACTTCACTGCCCGCTTCATTAAACGTAACAGCACTTTCACCCGATACATACTCGAACTTAAGATCAAATAATTTGGCATTTCCAAAATTTATACCCTGAAGTGAGTTATCAACCCAGGAAATAAATATAGAACCGTCAGCGCCATTAACAAGAGCACCCGAGAACTGTGAATGAGTATTAGCCAATCCGACAAAATTTAATGCCGTATCATCATAACCCAATTCAAGTGTAACCGCGCCGATACCATCAAATTCTGTAACATCTACAGGAACGAAAACTTCGTCACCCGGTAAACCTTCAACATCACCTGCTGTCATGGTAACCGGCTCAACAACAGTAATATTTGAAGTTACATCGTCTGAAAGTAAACCATCGGATACTGTTACTGTGAATGAGAAATCACCAAGCTGAGTTGCCAATGGTGTCCATGAGAACATACCATCTTCTGTAAGGTTTGCGCCTGCCGGAAGATCATCACTTGAGAATGTAATATCATCTTCTTCGTCATCTACCGCAGTGTACGGGAATGAATATTCAAATGTCGCCGGAATTGTCACATCATCAATATAATTAACAAACGTTGGAGCTGTATTACCAGGAGTTGTAACTTCTGCAACGTTACTATAATCTGATGATACATCATCAGCAACCGCTTTAACTCTGTAGTTATATGTTGTAAACTCTGCAACTGTTTCATCTGTGTATGATGTAACATCAGCACCAAGTTCAGCAATTACTTCATAAGCTTCTGTTGCGACTTCACGTTCAACGACAAAACCTGTTTCGTTATCACTATTGTCTGTCCACGCAAGATCAACTGCGCCAAGAACAAGCGCTTCAGCCGTCAAATCTGTTGGAGCGTTTACAGTTACTGCTGTTTCACCAAAAGTAAGAGTAATATTTAGTGAGGTCAAAGCGGTGTTTGTAATTGCGAAGTTATAAGTACCGGGTCCGAAGGTTTCATTAACGAGAACCCCGCCGAAAGGATCCTGAACATTTGCTTCAACATTTTCAGGAACGGTGAAATTAACATCATAACCGGTTGAGCCATCACCCAACTGCCATTTAAGAACATAATCTTTTGAACCTTCGAAAGTTTCGTCACCCTGACGGTAATCAATTAACGAACCGGTGGTTCCATCAGGCAGAATCAATCTTGAATCAAATACGCCTGCTGGTGGGAGTGGAGGAAGCTCAGCTTCACCCAATGCCACGTCAATAGCATCAGTTGCT
>BQMY01000100.1 GCA_022181065.1 Melioribacteraceae bacterium
AAGGGGATCTGCTTTCAACTCATCCATTGAATATCCTGCCGCGCCATTATATACCGCCTCGGTTAATCCCATCGGGGCGTGACATTTGGTACAAGTAGATTCAATCGTCTCTTTTAATTCGGGAAACTTCGTCACTTCCTCAGAAACAACTGCTCTCCATAGCGGGTCTTTGGATGAGTTACCCATCATAGATGAACGCCACAAGGTTACGGGTGAAATATCCTTGCCATCTTCCATCATTACTGTGCCTGCACCAATATGGCACTGAACACAATTTCCTGACCCGGAAAATAAGGTTGAAGTGTTCATAGGAAGATTTTGTGATAACAAACTTCCAGCTAAAAACATCATTATCAAAAACTTTTTCATCTTATATAGCCTCTTCAATTAGTTTTTTATCCAATATTATTTCTGCTATTTCAACAGGTTGTTTCCTGTGTTCAATAGCGACATCTTTGATTTTTAATTCCGGTTCCGCAGGAATTCCCTTTGCCATCAGGCGTTTAAGCCCTTCATCTGGTAGAACTCCACTTTTAACACACAATTCTTGCACAGTCATCCTTCCATATCCTCCACCCAAACCGCTGCGGATATGGTTATAAGTTTCAGTCCCGCTATTTATAACGGCAAACATTTCAGAAGGAGAAACATTTGCTCTGTCTGCGATATCCTGAAGTATTTCATTGCCGGACAACACAATTATTCCAACTTTCTCGAGATTTGAAATAATCAGGTTGATATCAGTTTTTGTAGCCAGTGCCAGCTCTTTCAAACTCAAGTCTTCAGCATGCGGAACAGGTGGTTCTGTATCCTCAGTACCCCATGATTCCGAGAGGTATTCGCCAAAATCCATAAGATTGCTAAATGGGGGTAATTCAGCCGCGCTACCAAAAAAGAGGATAAATACAACAAAAAGAGAAATAGCAAGCTCAAAGCCATATTTTAATGTATTCGCAAACTTTGAGGTCAGGTATAATTTTATTGCGTTCCAGTTAAAATAGAGATGCATTATACCAGCGAATACGAAGATAAATGTAAATACTGTGTGTACTGCCTGCCAGGATTCTTTCTGCAAACCGAGGAAAGTCCAGTATGTCCAGTGTGCTATTCTTCCGTGGGGAGCGAAAAAGAGGATAATGCCGGTAAAGGTCATAATCACAAAAGAGAACAAAATGTATATACTGGTTAAAATCTGCCAGTTGATATTTATTTTTTTCATTTTAATTTTCTACGTTTATTTGTTGACGTTGAATCATTTGTCTTCGTTGAATCGGGTAGCTCTATTCTCCAGCCATGACGATGTCTATGTCTGTACCCGCGTTTATTCCCCTGCATTTTCCTCCAATCCTTATCAAGACCGTTTGGTATGCCGTCACCATCATGATCAGGTGCGAGGTCATTAAATCCGTCACTGTTTTTATCAATAAATGATATCCTCCTGTTGTGATGAAGAGTATCCTTTTTTACAGATAAAGTATCATTGGCATTAACAAATGTTGAATCGGCTGACGTACTGCCATATATAATAGCGCCTGAAATAAAAAAGAGAATAAAAGTCAATCGTTTCATTTTAACATCCAAATTGTTTCAGGGAATAAAGGAATAATCATGCCAGTTGAAAATTCGTCCAATTGTGAAAGATTAAAGATTAAATCATATAGTTTTTCGACCATCCGGTCGAACCGTTCGCCCCTTATGTCGTAAAAGTCTGCTAAATCCAGGCTTTGGCGCTGGTTCTCAGGATTGGCACATCGTTTGAACGTTAGTTTGCACAAAAGCAATTACAAAAATTTATCAGGAGATAAAAATGAAAAGCTTAATAATTTCCGCATTCTTGGTTCTGTTACTCTCAACAACAATCGTCTCCGCACAATGGGGAAGAGGTAACTGCAGAAGAGGCAACATGCAGAACGCGGCAAACATTTCCCGCAACTATGATGTTCAAACCGTAAAAACTATTTCCGGAGAAATCAGGGAAATCACCTATAATCAGCATGGCAGGACAAGTGGTGTACACTTAGCAGTTATAACGGAAGATGGAGAAATGGAAGCGCACCTCGGTCCCGATTATGCTTACGAAAAACAAAATATCAATCTCAAACAGGGTGACAAAGTCACACTTACAGGTTCAATCGTTGACTACAATGATGGTAAGGCTATGAGCGTAGCTGTTGTAAAATTGAACGACAAAGAATATATCTTCCGAAACGAAAATGGTGTACCGGTTTGGAGCGGAAACGGTTCAAAGGGACGTGGAGCCAGAGGAAAAGGCTGGGGAAATCGTAGAATCTGATTTTTAGCAAAATTGTAGAGACGGCATATCTTGTGCGCCGAGGCGTGATGCCGTCTCTACATCATCAACATGATCAATTCTTGCATTGGCAGTAATCAAGTTCTTTAATTATTGTAAACTAAGCGGCGCCATTGGGTTGGTGAGGTTCTCGAACCACACGAAAAAAGCACGATATTAAACGAACCCATCCTATCCGCCTGGGGCGGACTTCCCTTTATTAAAGGGAAGGACTTTTGACCTTTGGCAAATCTGCCAGTTTTAAAAGTCCTCCTTCAGAAGGAGGTGGATTTCGACGATAGTCGAAAGACGGAGGATGATTTGTTACATTTTCGTAACTTTAAGTCATCCCCCATCACAATCAGGTGAGTTTACTCAGAGAGATTTTTAGCAGAGACGGCATATCTCTTGCGCCGAGGCGTGATGCCGTCTCTACGTTAATAGAATTAATTCATTCTTGAGTCGGCAGTATTCCGGTTCTTTTAATTTTTTTAATGATGTTTTAAACCTTAATTCGTTTATTGATGTCTTATAACTAAAGTTACATAACGCAAGGGGAAATGTTATGCGCAACTTAATTGTGATTGTAGTACTGTTTTTTCTTTTTTCAAATCTTAACGCTCAATGGACTCAGGAATGGTCTTCATCAAACTTTTCGGGGATGGCTGTTTCAGGCTGGGTCTCTTTCATTCAGGATGGCGACAACTGGAAAGAGCGTCTTTATGTTGTTGATTCACTAAAATTTCAGGTAATGTCCGAGGGATATTCATCCACTGTAGCCTATCAATATAATTTCGATTCGGGTGAGCAACTCGCAGGCGGACAAATTTATGCTATGGGCGTTGACCTGACCGGAGACAACATAACCGAGTTTTATGTACTTGCCTACAGAGGCACAGGATATTATCGTCAATCATTCAAAATTATCGATATAACAAACGGAGATGTTTTGCTAAATAAAGATGACGCATCACACTCCTATACTTATCCAACAATTTGGGATGTTGACAACGACAATACTTTAGAATGTACATTCTCGGCATACGATTATCCTAATTTTCTTAACTATACTGTGCAGATATACAACACAAACATTTCATTAACAGGTGTAAACCGGTCGGTAATTCTCCCTCGGTTCGAACTACTGCAAAACTTTCCAAATCCATTTAATCCTTCAACCAACATCAGTTTTAACATTGATAAACCAACCAGGGTAACTGTGCGAATTTTTGACATGAAGGGTGAACTGGTAAAAGTTTTGTACGACCGCGAAACACCTGCCGGTCAACACAACCTGCAGTGGGATGCCTCCAATTCTTCGGGTAAAAAGGTCTCAACAGGCGCCTATTTTTATGAGGTCATTACTCCCGAACACAGGCAAACCAAAAAGATGTTATTTATCAAATAATTAGCAGAATTTCGCACTCCCCTTGCGCTTCCCCGGGTCACTCTTTTTTTTACTGATACCCGGGGACAGGGAGTGGAGTGCACACTTTTTTTGAAAAGCGAGGTATAAAATGACAGCATTTGCGGTCCCGTCAAATCTGGCGGTCAGTGAAAACGGTTTTCTCTTTGTCCCTACTTCGGGCGAAACCTTTACACTGAATAAACTTGGTATCAGCATCTTTAAATTGATGCAGAAGGGTGCCGACACAGAGGAAATTATCGATGCCCTATTGGAAGAATATGATATTGATAAAACTACCCTTGAAAAAGATTTTACCGATTTTGTAAATCAACTTAAACATCACAATCTGATAGAAGAAAAATGAAAGTAGCAGTCACTGGCCTAAATAACATAGATAGCCCCGGTCCCGGTGTTCCGGTGATCAGAGGACTTAAAGACTCAGGTAAGTTTGATGGTACAATAATCGGTCTTGTTTACGATTCCCTCGAACCCGGTATGTACATGGATAATGTCTCCGACAGAAATTACCTTATCCCTTATCCTTCAAGCGGACTTGAAGAATTATACTCACGTATTGAGTATGTTAACGAAAAAGAAGGTATTGATGTACTGATCCCAACTCTTGATTCTGAATTGTACAGCTTTACCAAACTTGCGCCGAGACTGGCGGAGATCGGCATTAAAACATTTCTCCCTACTACAGAAAACCTGAATATGCGCGCCAAGGACAAGCTTTTCGATTTTTGTCAGGCACACGATATTAAAGCGCCCAAGAATATTCTCGCCTCTTCTGTTCAGGATCTCTATAAAATTTCATCCGAGTTTAACTATCCCGTTGCTGTAAAAGGCATATTCTACGATGCGTATATCTGCAACAATTTTGATGAAGCAAAAACAGCGTTTCACAAAATCAGTCATAAGTGGGGCTTGCCAATCATCATCCAGGAGTTTATCAAGGGTGAAGAGTATAACATCTGCGCTCTCGGCGACGGAACAGGTGAAACAATTGGAGCCGTGGCAATGAAGAAACTCTACATAACCGACAATGGTAAAGGCTGGGCAGGAATATCTCTCAAAGACGATCCCCTGATGAAACTCTCGGATAAAATTATTTCCGCGCTCAAATGGAAGAGTGGCACAGAGCTCGAGTTTGTGAAAGAAAAATCATCAAATCAGTATTACCTGTTGGAAATCAATCCCCGCTTCCCTGCCTGGGTATATTTATCTGTTGCCGCAGGTCAGAACCTCCCATACGCGCTTCTGGAGCTGGCACAAGGGAAAAAGGTTGAGAAGTTTGAGAACTACGAAGTAGGGAAGATATTCATCCGCTATTCGTGGGATTTAATTACTGATGTTTCAAAATTTGAAGAAATAGCCGTTAAAGGCGAACTGGTTAATAAACCTGAATAAATTTTGGTGGATAAAATGGAAAAGAAAATATATGAAAAACCCGCGATTACTAAACATCATTCGGGATTTATGAATAAATTCGGGAGTTCACCCGTAACAACTCCCAAATCGGAAGTTGATGGTGTATCGGTTAACGCAATAGCTGATCAATATGGCTCACCCGTATTTGTACTCTCAGAGAGAAGAATAAGAGAAAATTTCAGGAATACTCTCAGAACTTTCAAAACAAGGTATCCCAAAGTACAGTATGCCTGGTCTTATAAAACAAACTATCTCAACGCGGTATGCTCGATATTTCATCAGGAAGGTTCATGGGCGGAAGTAGTCTCCGAGTTTGAATATGATCGTGCCCGTAAACTTGGTATTCCGGGAAAATACATAATTTTTAATGGTCCGGATAAAAGTGAACAAGCCTTACTAAAAGCAATTGAAGATGGCGCAAAAATACATGTTGACCATTTTGATGAACTTTACAAAATCATAGAACTATCCGAAAAAACAGAGAAAAAACCGCAGCTTGCCATACGAGTAAACATGGATACAGGCATTTATCCCAAATGGGATCGCTTCGGATTCAACTACGAAAATGGCGAAGCTATGGAAGCACTCCGCCGAATAGTAATGCAGCCAACTCTAAAACTGATTGGTCTGCACACTCATATCGGTACATACATGATGAGCGCGGAAGCATACCGGATAGCCGCGCGCAAGATGGTTGTTCTTGCCAATGAACTTTTCACCAAATATGAAACCAAACTTGACTACATAGATATGGGTGGCGGGTTTCCTTCAAATAATACGCTTAAAGGTCAGTATCTTCAGGCGGAACAGGTACTTCCTACAATTGAGGATTTTGCTGACGCAGTCACTTCCGAACTTTTCAGAATAAGCTATCACGGTTCCGATATGCCAACGCTTATTCTCGAATCGGGACGATCACTCATCGATGACGCGGGTTTCCTAATCTCCACAATTATAGCTAACAAGCGACTTTCGGATGGTAAAAAAGCAACCATCATGGATGGCGGTGTGAATATACTCTTTACCAGTTTCTGGTATAAGCATAAAATTTCACCGGCGCAGCCTACGGGGCTATCAACCGAAAACTCCACGATTTATGGTCCGCTATGTATGAACATTGACGTACTCCGGGAAGATATTGTACTCCCCAATCTGAAGGTGGGTGACAGAGTAGTTATACACCACGTAGGGGCATACAACATGACACAATGGATGCAGTTTATTACTCTGCGCCCGAATATTGTTATGGTGATGGAAGATGGCACTACTGAATTAATACGCGAATCGGAAGACCTTGAATACATTATGAGCAGAGAAAAGCTTCCCGCAAAATTATCGGAATTCAAGTTATGAAATTTTTCATAGATTCAATATTGTTTAGCTATAGTCAGATATTCTTCAGTAATAGAAGATGGTTCGGACTTATAGCCATTCTCGCTACATTTTTGGCGCCGGCAATCGGGGCTATGGCTCTTTTTGGTGTAATAATATCTAATTTAGTCGCTTTATTCCTGAAATTCGATAAAGACAAAATATTTGCCGGGATATATGGCTTCAATGGTCTTTTGTTCGGTGCGGGAGCGGCATTCTACTTCGATCTAACACCATTTATGATATTTCTCGTCGTAATTTTTATTATAATGACATTTTTCCTTTCGGCTGTACTCGAAAACTTTTTTGCTCAGGTATTTAATTTACCGGGATTAAGTTTACCCTTTGTACTGTCACTATATATTTTTCTTATTTTCCTCACAAATTACGATGATGTTTTTTACCGGAGTATAAGTTTCGCGAACTCGGATATTCTGGCTTTTCTTCCGGTAACATTGCAGGAGTTTTTCAAAGCCTTTGGAATAATTTTCTTTCAGACGAGCATTATTAGCGGCGTTCTGCTTGTTATTGCTGTACTGCTTTTTTCGAGAGTAATGTTCGTCAATAGTATCGTGGCGTTTGCTCTCAACTATGTTGTGATTAACATTATCTTTAACGAACCCGCCAGCGAGATGTACGCTATCTCGGCATTCAACTCTATTCTCGCAGCGTTCGCTCTCGGCGGCAGTTTGATCATTCTTTCGCGTAAAACATGGCTGCTACTATTTGTTTCAACAGCAATGATAATAATCTTCACCGGATTTTTCGCGAAAATACTGGATCAGTACCTCCTCCCTGTCCTGGTGCTTCCCTTCAACATGGTTGCGCTCTCAACGATCTACAGTCTGAAATTCCGCCAGGAGCATACAGATTTCGTGCTCCTTTATTTTCAGCCGGGTTCACCTGAGGAGAATTACTACTTCCATCAAAACCGGAAGAGCAGATTCGATAAATTCAAGGCAATGTTTCCCGAGCTGCCATTTTTCGGTGAATGGTATATCACACAGGGATTTGAAGGATCACATACGCATAAAGATGACTGGAAATACGCGTGGGATTTTGAGATAAAAGATGAAAAGGATAAACTTTACTCAGATGAAGGCAAACTCAAAGCCAATTATTACTGCTACAATACACCTGTTGCCTCCCCGATGGAGGGTCATATTGTAAGATTAGTGGATAATATCCCCGATAATAAAATTGGTGATTCGAATATTAAAAAGAACTGGGGTAACACCGTAATAATTGATCATGGGAAAGGTTTGTTTTCAAGTTTCTCACATCTTAAACCTGAATCAATTAAAGTAGCTATCGGTGAAGAAGTAAAAAAAGGTCAGATCATTGCCTCCTGCGGTAATAGCGGTCGATCACCCGTTCCACATCTCCATTTCCAGTTCCAGACCACCGATAAAGTCGGCGAAAAAACTTATAAATTCCCGATCGCCAGTTATCTTGAAAAGAAAAACGGAAAATACCATCTCAAAACTTTCGATTACCCAACCGAAGGCTCGTATGTGAGGAATATCGAAACACATAAAGCTCTCAAAAAAGCGTTTGATATTAAATTCGGACATGAATTTGTTTACGAGTACGATGTAAATGGAACAAAAGGGGAAGAAACCTGGCAGGTACAGGTGGATATCCAGAATAATTTATATATCGAAAATGAATTTGGCGCAAAAGCATATTTCTATCTCAGCGAAAAGGTATTTTATTTTACTAATTTCGTAGGTGATCGTAATTGCGCTCTCTATTATTTTTATCTCAACGCTATCCGTGTGCCGCTGGGATATATCGAAGACCTTGAGTGGGAAGACGAATACCCTGTTTCAATTACAATCAGAAATGCAATACGATATTTAAGTGAATTTTTACTTGTGTTCGGTAAACAACTCGAATCAAAAGCTTTTCTCACATTCAGGGAAAAAGTTGAGGATGATGAAGATTTCGAGATATTAAATAAAATTTCTCACACCGGAAAAGGTATTTTTTCTTTCTATAAAAAATCAGCCACAGGCTCAATTCTGATTGACTCCGAAGGGTTTATCAATAGTATTAAATACGAAGACTCAGAAATAAAATTTGAAGCAAAACAAAAACGAGATGAGGAGAATTAATATGAATAGATTAGTTGTTTTAATGTTCGTTCTAATCCCGGTATTACTTTTTGCTCAGGATCAGGACAAAAAAATAAATTCTTTCAAAGAATCAGTTGCCGCTGAAAAATTCAGGAATTACAAGGACGCACTTGATTATCTTGACGATATTAAAACCGAATTCAAATCCGATTACCTCTTAAATCTGAGACTGGGATGGCTGAACTACAAACTTGAAAATTATGATACTTCTGTTAAATATTACCAGGAAGCAATACGATTAAGCAAAAACAGTCCGGAGGCATTGCTGGGACTTACTTATCCCTATTCCGCGCTCGGTAAATGGGATGAAATTTCCGGGATTTATAAATCAATCCTGAAACAGGATAAATATAACTATTCGGCGAATCTGCGCCTCGGACAAATTTATCTTAATACAGGTGACTATAAAAACGCCAGGATACATCTTGAACGTGTTTATAATAATTTCAGATCGGATTATGAAGCTAACTTGTCTTTAGGATGGACTTACTACTATCTGGGAAACAAAAAGCAGGCAAGAGAACTTTTTGTTAATGCGATAATTGCAAACTCCGGTGATGAAAATGCCGAGAAAGGACTGGAACTAACTAAATGAAATATTCTGCCCTGATATTACTTTGTTTTGCCTTTATGCTGAATGCGCAGGAGTATAAATCACCAAATTACGTCACGGGTTCGCTATACTACACCGGAAGCAATGCCACTCATGGAAGAACTTCCGGATCAATTTCAGGTTACCTCAACGCCACAATAGGTACATATAACTACCTCCTTGCGGGTTATGATAACCTGGATATCACACACAACGAATGGGATTATTCTCAGAAAATGTATATCGGTGGCGGCGGACTCAGTCTTTACCCTATTTTTATTAAAGCTCACTACGGTAAGATCAGGGGTGATTTTAGCGCTCCACTGTTCGATCTATTCCATAAAGACAGAACTACCCTTTATAATGCAGACTTACTCTATTATACAAACTGGCTGGTATTCAGAGGTTCATACACATATGAAAAAATTACTGAAAACGCTAATATTAAAGTAAACCAGTACGGGGTCGGAGTTGAGCGTTACCTCGGAAAAAACTTTTACATTTCTCTCTTCGGTTTTCTTTCTGACATCAGTACGTTGGATAAGCTTTACTCTCTGAAAGCAAAATTGACGTATTTCCCCATGCCTGGACTTAGTGTTTCGTTAGAGACATTCATCGGTAAGAGAGCATTTTTCTTCCACAACGATTATTTAACAATATTTAATCAGGGAGTCATTCAGGAATCACTCTATTCGCTCAGAGCGGAATATTACCTGAATCAATCGTTTCTTCTCATCGGGAACTTGCAGTACACCGAGTTTGAAGATCATGTAGAACGTTATTTGGTGACGGGAATAAAATATATTTTCAGTTATTGATTGTTGTCCTTTTTTAGTCAACCTATTTTTTGAAGTCCTGAATAAGGTTGAATGGATTGTTATTTGTGCGGAATAACGTGAACCTATCCTCGGCTCCAAAGCGTTCGGAACAATTTGAAAAGGAAGACAAAAAAACTGGATTCCTGCCTACGCAGGAATGACAAAAGATTTGAACAATATCATTCCCGCGGAATTTAGGGGCTGTCTAAAAAGGGAAGGACTTTTGACCTTTGGCAAATCTGCTAGTTTTAAAAGTCCTCCTTCAGAAGGAGGTGGATTTCGACGATAGTCGAAAGACGGAGGATGATTCATTGGGTATTTAGACTTTTTGGTCAGCCCCCGAGCGGGAATCTATTACAGAAAATCACCTGCTTAATTCAAAGTAATGAGGCAACCGCACAAACCTCCTTAATTGAACTATAACTTTTATAATTTCCTTTATTATTAGTAACTTTGACACAATAAAAATAATGATGGAATTATAATGACAATTAACTATTCCGATATACCGGGGCATCAGAATTTATTCCTCGATTATATGTACGAATTCGAAAATGTTGAAAAATTTTATGCTCATAATTTCCGTGAAGATGATAAATACCCCGATTTATTTGCGAAAATAGCCAAAAGAAATCCCGGTTTACGTGATGAATTAATAAATATTACTCTCAATCAATACTCTGATTTTCAACCATCCAAGCAAACTATCTCTAATATTGAAAGTCTTGGTAACGATAATACAATTGCAATTATTACAGGGCAACAGCTGGGTATGTTTGGCGGACCACTTTACACATTCTACAAAACTATCACAGCGGTTAAACTCGCTAACTTCCTCAACGATAAATTTACCGATTACAATTTTGTACCAATTTTCTGGTTGGAGGGTGACGACCATGATTTTGATGAGATTAAATCTTTCAACCTGATTGATGCCTCCAATAACATAAAAAACATTGCATACGAAGATGGACTAAAACTGGAAACAAACCGCGGCAGTACAGCAAAAATCAAAATCAACAAAAATATTGATGATATCTTTTACGCGCTTCAGGAAACATTAAGAGAAAACGATTTCAAAGCCGATATAATGGCTATGTTGAAAAACAATTATCAGCCGAATCAAACTTTGGAGTACTCTTTCCGAGCTTTAATGTTTGAAGTTTTTGATGAAGAAGGACTCGTAATTTTTAATCCCAATGATGACAAGGTAAAGACCCTTCTCAAACCGGTATTTGAAAAAGAGATCAGAGATTTTCGTCCCCATACAGATACACTTGTTACCCGTAGCGCCGAACTCGAAGAGCTTTATCATGCGCAGGTAAAGGTTAAACCGGTAAATCTGTTTATCAATGAAAAAGATGGAAGATACTCCCTCGAACCCGATGGTAAAATCTTCAAAGTAAAAAACAAACGAATCCAGTACACGCAGGATGAGTTGTTAAATATTCTTTCAAACGAGCCGGAAAGATTTTCACCAAATGTATTGCTCCGCCCGATTTGTCAGGATTATCTCTTCCCAACCGGCTTTTATGTAGCGGGTCCGGCTGAGATCGCGTATTTCGCGCAAATCACACCGCTTTACGATTATTTCGCCATCGAGTCTCCAATAATTTACCCGCGGGCATCTGCGACAATTCTGGAAAAAAATATCACAAAAGTCCTTGATAAATACGAGCTATCCCTGATGGATATCTACATAGAGGAAAAACTCCTTACTCACCGTATTATGAAAGAGTTGTCTCCCCATAACCTCGATACACTTTTTGAGGAATCGAAAAGATCGATCGATTTAACATTCGATAATCTTACCGAAAAACTTTTCGGTATCGATAATAATCTCAAAGATGTTGCGGACAAATCTCGCCAGAAAGTTTACCAGACTCTCGAACAACTCGACAAAAAAGCGCGCCAGGCGGAGGAGAGAACCCACGATACGGCATTAAGACAAATTGAAAGAGCAAGACTTAATCTTTTCCCGGATGGTGTATTGCAGGAACGCAAACTAAACTTCATCTACTTTGCTCACAAGTATGGTATAAATATCCTGAAGTGGATATCAAACGAACTATCCGTGACAAAGTTTGAACATCAGATTTTGGAAATCTAGGTATGAAGATAATAATTACCGGTGCTTCCGGGATGGTCGGCAAAGGATTACTACATGAAGCTATCGATGATGCGAATGTTGATGAAATATTACTTGTTAATCGCAGAGCACTTAACTTTGACAACCCGAAAGTTAAAGAATTAGTGGTCTCAGATTTTCTCACCATAGATGAGGAGAAAGAGAAACTTTCAGGTTACGATGTATGCTTTTTTTGTGCCGGTATTTCAGCAGTCGGGCTTTCCGAGGAAGAATACACCAAAATCACATATGATATCACATTAAAATTCGCGAAAACCTTTCTCGAAGTGAACCCGGAAGCTAAGTTTGTTTATGTATCCGGTATGGGTACCGATGGCACTTTACAGAGCAGACAGATGTGGGCACGTGTAAAAGGTAAAACCGAAAATGATCTGCTTCAGCTTGGGTTCAAAGACGCGTATATGATGCGTCCGGCGTTCATCTATCCGGAACGAGGTATTAAGTCAAGAACCAAATTGTATAACATCGGGATTGCTATATTTTCGCCATTCTATCCACTACTGAAAAAAGCGAAAAAGGTAGTGACAAACTCCTCTACTCTTGGGAAGGTTATGCTTCACCTCGCCCGAAATGGAAATGACAAGAAAGTTCTGGAAAATATTGATATCAATTTGATTGGGGAAAATATCTGAGCGCTACTTCTTTTTTTCGCACCAGTTATCGACAACAGTTTCGTTTTCCTCTTCGGTTAAGCCATTATCCTCATACATGCCCTTGTTTTTCCTTTGTCGGTATGCTTCATAAAGTGAGACTGCGTTCGCGACAGAAACATTCAAACTCTGGATCATACCCATCATTGGAATATAGTAAGTAGCATCCGCTTTTTTGGCTGCCTCTTCAGATACTCCTCTGTGTTCATTACCCATAACCAGGGCGACTTTCTCGGTCAAATCGAGGTCATAAAGTGGTTTCGCGTTTTCATCGAGCATACTCGCGTATATTTTAAAGCCTTCTTTACGCAGACTTTCATAACACTCGTCTATTTCAGTAAATCGTTCGGTTTCAACCCACTTGGTAGCAGAGGAGGAAACCACTTTTGAAAGTTTCGGCATTTTTTCTATATAATACAGAAGGGAGACTCGTGAAGCTCCCACAGCGTCACAACTTCTGTAGATCGCGCTTACATTATGTCGATCATGAACATTTTCAACAACTACCATTAAATCATGCTGGCGAGCATAAACTGCTTTTTTAATTTTTTCGAGGCGTACTTTACTGGTGAATTTGCGCAATTTTATTTTTCAAAAATTAGTTTGTATATAATTTTTTTACCGGAACGGCGGGCTCTGTCAATCTTCATTTCAGTCTCGTCGGAAAGATTTGCGTAGAATCTAACCAATTCCACGCATTTATCAATAACATCATCTTCGTTATGAGCCCACGATTCACAATCTTTTAATGAAGGTACTTCTCCCGTGTAACCATCATCAGTTTTGGTTACAACGAGATCAATAACCATCGCCGCCGCCTTTTTCACCTACGACTATTTTAACACTCGCGCTGGCTCCAATTCGGTCGGCACCACTTTCAATCATAGCTTTAGCGTCTTCCTGAGAACGAATCCCGCCTGATGCTTTCACACCAACTGTACTACCAACAACATATTTCATCAGTGCAACATCACCCGCTGTCGCCCCTCCGGTACTAAATCCGGTAGAGGTTTTTACGTAATCAGCTTTAGCGGCTTTTGCTATTACGCAAGCCTTGATTTTTTCTTCATCTGTTAAAAGTGAAGTTTCAATAATTACTTTCAGGATGGCGTTATGTTTTTTTGCTTCAAGGGCAACCTGGTTGATGTCGTTAAAAATATAATCGTGATCTTTGTCCTTGAGTCTGCCAATATTTAAAACCATATCAATTTCAGTAGCGCCGTTATTCAGGGCTTCTTCAGCTTCTAGTCTTTTCACTTTTGTAGTATTAGCACCAAGCGGAAACCCTATTACGGTACAGACTTTAACTCCGCTACCTCTTAATTTATCCGCGCACAAAGATACAAATGAAGGATTCACACAAACAGACGCAAATCTGAACTCTCTTGCTTCGGCACAAAGTTTTGTTATCTCTTCACTCGTCGCGTCAGCCTTAAGGAATGTATGATCAATCTTTCCGGCGATATCACTATCAGGGAGACTATTCCCGACACCATATCCCGCAGCGATTCTGTCAGCACCTTTATTGACAATATTTTGTACTGCTTCCGGCTGATCAATAACATTTCGCTCCCAACCGACACAGGTGTTCCCCTTGCAGTAAAAATCGTGCAGCGCTTTTTCAGTAAAAACTTGCGATACTACTCTGTCTATTAATGAATTTTCCATTTTTTACCCGGCGTTTTCAATTTTTAGATATGCCTGATATGTATTGTAAAGCAGCATTGTAATTGTCATCGGACCAACACCCCCCGGAGATGGTGAAATATAAGACGCTTTTTTCGATACATTTTCAAAATCAACGTCTCCGGTCAAACGATATCCTTTTTCCGTATCAGGCGCGTCAACTCTGTTCGTTCCAACATCAATTACGACCACACCTTCCTTGACCATATCAGCCTTGATAAACTCCGGAACACCCATAGCCGCGATAAGAATATCAGCCTGTTTAGTGAAGTAGCTTATATCAGGCGCCGCGGAATGTACAACTGTAACAATTGCGTTCGCGCCTTCTTTTTTCTGCATCAGCATATTAGCGACAGGCTTACCAACAATGTTGCTTCTGCCTACAACCACCACATGTTTACCCTTGGTCTCTATATTGTATCGCTTCAACAATTCAACAACACCGTATGGCGTACATGGGAGAAAAGTTTCTTTCCCGATTACCATATTACCGGTTGAAATGGGGTGAAATCCATCTACATCCTTCGCGGGTGAGATTGTTTCGATCACTTTATCTTCGCTTATGTGCTTTGGAAGCGGAAGCTGCACAAGAATTCCGTGAAAATCGGGATTTTCATTGTAGCTTTTCACCAGATTAAGCAAATCTTCTTCCGTAGTTTCCGCGGGAAGCGTTTCAATTTTGGAAAGCATACCCAGTTTGGTGCACGCTTTAGCTTTCATATTTACGTAAACCTGTGATGCCGCGTTTTCACCAACAAGGATTGTAACCAAACCCGGTACATTTTTACCGGAATCTTTCAGAGGAAGAACTTTTTCAGCGATATCTTCCCTTATCTCTTTTGATACTTTCTTACCGTCAATTAAAATCATTTTACTCTTTATTTATATTCTACTTCGTAATTATCTGATAAATAACTTAAAATTTCATCATCCGCAAGAATTTCATCCGCGAACGGGTTGGAATTTTGCCATCCGGTCTTCCCTGTTTTACGAAAATGCTCCAAACGACGTATCGTAATTTCGCAATAAACGGGGTCTATATCAATCGTAAAACATTTTCGGTTCAACTTTTCAGCAGCAAGAAGTGTTGTACCGGCATGGGAGAAGAAATCGATTACCAGATCTTTCTCCTTGCTCGAAACATTAATTATCCGCTCAATTGCCTTCACAGGTTTCTGCGCGAAACAACCGTTAACGTTCTCCTCCATCAGAAAAAAAACCTGCTGAACATCTACCCAAACATTCCCGGCACGGATAGATTCGCTCCTGCTCCGCTCCATATTTTCGGTTTTAACACCCCCAACATCTTTGTAATACCCGCGTAAAATTTTGGGAATATCGGTATAAACATGTTCAGCGTTAAATACCGGATCACCTTTTACGTAGTAGAGTAATTCCTGGCGAACTGACATCCAGTTTTTTTGCGTACCGTAACCGCGCTGGTTTCTCATCGTTATAAAACTTTTCGAATCAAACCCGCTCTTCTCCATCATCATGATAAATCTCGCGAAAGGCTCGAAATTATTTGTCTGATCAGCACCCAGCCATACATATAGTGAGGAGTTTTCGGAGATGTATCTTTTGGTGGTTTGTACCCAGTCAGAACACCAGCTCACAAATTCTTCAGGTGATTGCAGCCTGAACGCTACAAGATTATAGGGGGGATCCTGAATGGCTAATGTAGCTTTGTTCCTGCCCAATATTTTTTTTACGGAATCTTTATCCGATACATCGAGGCACCCGACTTTATGCCCCGATTTTTTATCTTTCCAGATTTCTCCCGGTTTGATTCTACAAAATTTTTGTAGTTTATTCCGGAGTCCGGGATCTTTATCAAGACGCGGAAGAGGATGTTTATCCATTTTCCTCAACTATTCTATCAAATTCCGGCAGGAAAATTCTTTCAATTTCTACAGCCTTACCTGTTGCCGGATTTGCCTTAACAAACACACCGCAGAGATGCCTGTTGTCTGTGGCAGCCATATATTTTTGTGGGGTCTGGAATAAAAATCTGTTTATTGCGGCATCCTTTTTCATTCCAATAACAGAATCGTACGGGCCTGTCATACCCGAATCGGTAATAAACGCGGTTCCACCGGGCAATATTCTCTCATCTGATGTTTGAGTATGAGTATGAGTGCCAATCACAGCCGATACTTTACCGTCAAGAAAATGAGCCAACGCCATTTTCTCCGCGGTTGCTTCAGCGTGAAAATCTATAAATATAACTTTAGTTTCTTCATTTATTTTTTTGATTGCCCACTCAGCCGCTCTGAAAGGACAATCGATCGGACTCATAAATGCACGTCCCTGCAGGTTGAGTACTCCAACCTTTCCCTTTGTAGTATCAGCGATGTAGAATCCGTTACCGTATGTACCTCTGGGATAATTGAGTGGTCTTAAAGCCCGAGGTTCTTTTTTAAGATAGTCTTGCGATTGGTGTTTATCCCATGTATGGTTACCACCGGTAATTACTTTGGCATTCAGATTGAAAAAGGCTTTTCCTTCTTTTTCAGTACATCCTTTACCATCCGCCGAGTTCTCACCGTTGATAATTATTATGTCTGCTCTATATTTTTTTTCTAAACTTGGCAGGTATGTCTGGACAATATCCATTCCCGGTTTACCCACAACATCGCCAATAAACAATATATTTATATTCATTATTCTCCCGGATTTGAAAGTCAAATATATTGAAATTGCCCGACTTATAAAAACCTGAGAAAAAACAGTGCAATTATAATCCTTATTCTAATTGCTCGATTTTTTCAGCTTCTTCCCGGCAAGATTGCTCAACCCGTCATAGCAGGCATACTTGTAGAGGTCGTGCAGCGTGGGATAATTAAACACTGTTGAAATGACCTGATCAACAGTTTTTTGATCTTTTACTATGGATAATCCATAATGAATTATCTCAGTTGCTATACGTCCGATAATATGAACACCCAGAATCACTTTGGTGTTTTTTTCAAACAATATCTTCATAAAACCATCATCACCTGATCCGGCTATTTTCCCTCTTGCAGTATCACGGTAATACGAATACCCAACAACGTATTCGATCTCTTCCTTTTCGCACTCCTGCTCAGATTTTCCCACCATACTCACTTCCGGAACCGTGTAGATACCATATGGAAAAACGGTTGTTAATTCCTCAAGATCACCTGTCTTGAACATGTGGGCAACAGCAATTCTGCCCTGATCCATACTGGTCGAAGCAAGCGCCGGGAAACCTATAACATCACCAACAGCAAATATATGCGGGATGTTTGTCTGGTACTTTTCATTTACAAGTATTGTTTCGCGTTTGCCTGTTTTAACTCCGGCGTTTTCAGGTTTCAAATTTTTTATGTTACCCGAACGCCCCGCAGCGAATAGAAACATATCCACGTTAAGAGTTTCTCCACTCTTCAACTTAATCTTGAGTGGTTCCGACTCATCTTTGGGTACTGTAAATTTTTCAACTGAAGTATCAAAAAGTATTTCGATATTCTGCTTGCTCATCTGTTCAACGAGTGCTTCCGAAAGTTCATGATCGAGAAACGGTAATATTTTATTGCTGTTGTTGACCAGAAATACTTTAACACCCATTGCGCCATAAATTGTGGAGTATTCACACCCGATTACCCCCGCACCGAGAACACATAATGACTTGGGGAATTTTTCCAGATTCAGGATAGTGTCGGAATCATGCACGCGCTTCCCGTCGAATGGTATATTTTCCGGTCGGAACGGGTACGAGCCTGTCGCGATAAGAAATTTCTCACCATAAATATTCTCCTCCAAATGCCCGGAAACTTTCACCACATGATCATCCATAAACTGAGCTTCCCCTTTGAAAAGAGTGATCATGTGATTGAGGATATTCTCTTTTACTTCTGTACCAACTACATCGGTAACAACATCCTTACGATAGAGGAAATCAGTTACACCGG
This sequence comes from Melioribacteraceae bacterium, assembly GCA_022181065.1. GTDB lineage: Bacteria > Bacteroidota > Ignavibacteria > Ignavibacteriales > Melioribacteraceae > BQMY01. The sequence continues at coordinate 18,469 of BQMY01000100.1, forward strand.
TCTGGCGTGAGAACTGATGATCAATGCTATAAACTCCTTTCGAGTACAAGCCTGAAAAATATAACGCGGTTTCCTTAAGTGTTTTGGAAGGAAGTGTTCCGGTCTGGACTCCCGCGCCGCCAAATTTTGCTTCTTTCTCGATCAAAGCAACCTTGTGACCGAAATATGCCGCCTTTACAGCAGCTTTTTCACCGGCGGGTCCTGACCCGATAACAATTAAATCAAATTTTTTCATTTCCTCTTACCGTTTAATTCGACTTCTGGTCTTCATTTAGCAGAAATTAACAAATCAAACGATAAGTGCAAAGTATTTTAAAAATAAAATATTCGAATTGTTATATCTAAAACTTAGAAAACTCCCAGCAACTTGAGGGACATTATTACAACGGCTATAATCATAACTACTTTTATAAATCCTTCACCCTTCTTCACAGATAGTTTTGCAGCCCACCAACCCCCGAAAGCGTTTCCTGCTGCCAGACTCAATCCCAGATACCAGTTGATATTACCGGTATAGATAAATATTCCCAACGCGGGTATTGTATAGATAAACACAATAAAAACTTTATGCATGTTCACATATACGAGGTTGAGCTTCATCAAATAATGCAATGCCGACATAAGCAGAATTCCAACACCAACTTGAATAAAACCGCCATAAAACCCTATTCCAATCATGGAGAGATAAACCGGCCAGGTAATTTTTTTATTCGGGTCATCTTCATACTGCATTTTTTTTTGAGGAATTATCATCGAGATAACTATCCCGATCATAATAATACCCAGAATAATCTTGAACATCTCATCGCTCAATCCTACCGCAACCCAGGCACCGATTATTCCTCCCGGCAAAGTGAGTAACCCGAGTTTTGCGCTCTGTTTGAAGTTCGAGTAATTACTATCCTTGAATGATTTAATTGCGGAAACATTCTGAATAAAGATGGCAACCCTGTTTGTACCATTTGCCATTGCGCCGTCGAGACCCAGAAATATCAGTACAGGAAGTGTAAGAGTTGAACCTCCGCCGGCCATAACGTTAATAAAACCGGCTGCGCAGCCAACACCAAAAAGTAATAATATGTGCCAATATTCCATTAACGTTTCCTTAAATTAAAGTTGTAATTGAAAGTTAATTATCAATAAACAAAAGATAAAAAAATGGATGCCCGTTCAAGCCGGGCATGACAAATAAACACGTTGTCATTCCTGTTTACATACCCTGGGTGGATAAACTTTGTCCTATCAAAGTGGTTCTAAGTGAGTTAATTAATAAAAAGAACGTTGATCTCTGCGTCCCCCTTTGAAGGGGGAAATTCCGATGTTAATCGGAACGGGGGATGACCCAAAAGCGATAAATGGAATAAATCATCCTCCGTATTTCGACTACCGTCGAAATCCACCTCCTTCAAACCTGTCCCGAAACTTTCGGGAGGAGGACATTTAGAACTAGCAGATTTGCCAATGGTCAAAAGTCCTTCCCTTTACCAAAGGAAGTCCGCCCTGGGCGACCAGGATGGGTTCCCAAGTTTTACATCAATCCACCATAAATAGTTATTTTCGGGGCGTTCGGACCATCAATTTTCTGCAAATTTTCCATTGCGTTTTCCTGTAAACGCAAAAACTTGAAGCCGTAAAAATAAGGCTTGTGCGATTTCAATCTTTTTTCATCAGAATGTGGCTTACCACCATTTGCGGCGCGCAGTTTTTCGTTCTCTTTTTTTATTTCGGCGTTTTCTTTATCCACTTCCGCATTGTATATCTTGCGCTCCTCACTCAACTTTAATGACTGTTCCATGTAGGAAATCAAAGTCTGTTTTTTAACCTGCGGCGATGTGGAATGAATAAAATATACAATGCCATCATCATCTATAGATATCAACCCGACATGCCCGACATACACGTTTTCAGGTGAAGACCCGCGTACAACATTTACAAAATCACCTGTCTTTAACTCCCCAATCACAGATTCAATATATTTTGCAGGAATGTAATTCCAGTTCAAATCAATTTCAGGAACGGCATAGTCAAGACCGTTTCTTCTGAAAAAATTACTCTTTTTAATCGTCGAATGAACGTATTTGGTATCATCTTTCGCCAAATCAATAGTGATATCTTTAAGCAACCACGAATTATTCACAATCCAGTCAGCTTCAGTATAATGATTACGGGTTGTGTAGCTAATTACACCTTCCTTGTAGCGAATTCGCTGGAGCATCGCAATAAAAGATTTCCAGTCGTTAGAAAGAGCCATCGCATATGTATGTTCACTGAAAACAACACAGTCACTTTTTTCAAGGCAGAAAACGGGTTGCTCGTCATAAACTTCAAACGGGAATTCACCCAGAAGATAAATATCGTATTCCTGTCCAAGATTTTTATGCGCGAGAAAATCAATTCTGTCCCTGAAGTCAGGAATGTGCACCTGCAAATACCCCAAATATTTATCAACTTCTATTTCTGAAAATTCAAAAAGCTGTTTTCCTTTCATTTCAGAAAGCAGTTCAAAATCCAGCCCAACTTTCGAAGCTGATTCTATTTCCGGCTGAGTTAACGGTTCATCCCCTTTGAATGCTGAACATCCATGCAGAAACACCATCGATAGCCCCAAAAACAATACTGACTTAAGAAATTTCATAAATCACTCCTGCTGTAATAATTCATTAATTTTTACAAAATTGTAACCCCTCGTCGCCAGATACTCCAGCAATTCCGGAAGTCGGTCAAAAAACTTGTCACTCCTTTTCTCACCTGCCCCGACATGCATAAGAAGAATAAAGCCATTCAATCCTTCGTTTTCTTCTTTTGTGATGATGCTTTTCAAGATTTCTCTACTTTCGCGGTAACTCGACAAATCCGGGGTTGTGTAATCAGCATTGGAATAAGTACCAGGTGAGAAGTTAACTAAATGCAATCCGGTTTCTTCACACCATTTGCTGATAGATTCATTATACCATTCGTAAGGGGGAAGATAATATTTTGAGTCGGAAGGTAAAACTCCAAACCTCATTAATTCGCGATAATTGTCGGTTAGATCGGTGAAAAAATCTTCGCGCGTAACAAGCAGTGAATCCCTGTTATTCCAATCAGCGTAAAGAAGATGCTTATCCGAGTGAGCACCTGTATAATGCCCTTTCAAGATGATATCGTCAATCAAAGCGGAAAATTCGGGATTACGTAAAAAGTCACCTGTGAAGAAAAAACTGCCTTTCGCGTCAAAGTTTTCAAGCGTTTCAAGAATGCTCTCCCCGCCTTCGGCAAACTCATGCCCGGTGAATGCTAACGCGATATTTTTCTTAGTCTTGCTCCCCCTGATAATCGCCCCATGCGAATATTGAAAATCATTATCTGGCTTATTTTCTAGCGAAGAGAAGTAAAGAGTTAATGAAGCTGTTCCATCCATGGTAGGTTCATTGGTGGAATAATCGCCCCAATCGTCATGGTACACAATATAATCCGATTGGTAGTCAGCGTATTCGTCTTCAGAACCCAGTTTGAGACCTTTCAGCTTTCCATAAATAGTTGCGTAAACCGGTCCGTCAACCAATCCCCCGTTAACAGGATATCCATAAACATGAGTGAACGCGGAATGCGGGTCTTCCGGAAAATCACCAAACTGCGGATAACCCACTATCATGGAGGTTCCCCACGGATTAACACCAAATAACCAGTCGAGATGAACCGCTTCGTGCCTGATGTATCTGTCACTTCCTGTTAATTTACCATACAGGTAAATTTGGTTTAACAGTTCGCTGACCAGATTGTTACTGCACCAGATAAATGGCACACCCATATTTAACGGGTTGGATTCAGATTTTAATACAGTTTTATTAATACTTTGTTCGATATAGCTTAGAAATTCACCAGAATAATCACTATTGCCGGATGCGAGCAGATAATGCCCAAGATTACTGAAAGGATACCATTGGTAATGATTCGCGGTATCCGCACCCATCCATGGTGTTGTAATCTCCTCCCTGCCGAATTGTGCCGCATCATAGTTGTAATCTCGTGAACCCGAGATAAGATTCAAAGAAGCTGCGGCGAGCTGCATATCATCAACCCAGTTATCCTCCTCATAGAAATAGGGAGCCCTGCATGGTGCCGTCTGGCAAACACCGGGGTTAGCTTCCCCATATAAGTATGCGTCCTCGGCTTTTACCGCTATCTCGGAGGCAAAATGGGGGTAATATTCTCTTAATAAACTACTGCCAAGTGCAAATGCAGAAGCATACTTTGCCGCGGTCGAGGCTATACCGTTTGCCCGATTCTGATATTTCATTACACCCTGCGGTTCACCTGTGCAAAAATATACAGGTCGGTTTTTTTCCATTCCGTAATAAACTGTGTCTTCCGTGGGAAGACGAAAACCGAGGTGATCCCGATCATCGGCAATTTGATTATACATCTCTTCGGGTGCCGGATTCATCTTGACAAGCCAATCTAAACCCCACTTCGCTTCATCAAGTATATCCGGGATACCATTCTTCCCCGGTTTACCACGTTCGTCAAATTTGTCACCGAAGGATGTCGGATTTTCTCTGTACGCCATCAACATCCGGTACGTGGCGTTAGCAGAAGTAGTAACATACTGCAAATAATCCGACGCATCGTGCCATCCGCCGATAACATCGATCACAAGTGAATCATCTTCAGGATGATAAATTCGGAAACCGTCTCCGGTATGGCAGGAATCATCAAGATAGGGGTTGTAACCGCATCGCTGCTGCCGCATATAATTCAGCAAATAATCAGCCGAACCATCATAAGCGTTTTTATTTATCGAGATTGTTACAGCGGGAAGACTATCAACCTCAACCTTGTATCGACCTTCTTTATTAAACTCACCAAAAAATAATCTGTAAACGTAAGGGAAGTTTCCATACTCGTTAAATTCCAATGGAACTGCCTTTCTGAAATCTTCCTCACCCGATAAAATATTTACAAATTTTACTTGTTTTTCACTCAGATCTTTCGAAGTAAAGATAAGCAATGACTTTTCCTTTTCTGGTAAATAACCAACCTGATTTACCCTGATCACATCCTGAGCGAATAAGAGGGATGAGACGATTAGAAATCCAATAAACACATACAGTCTATTCATCATCTCACCAAAATCTTTCGGTGATAAGGGAGGGAGTGATTTCCTGAAATATTCTTGCACATAATCCTTACTGTGTGTTCACCCTTTTCCGGGTTCGCCAGTTCAATCACCAGTCGGTTAGTCTCCTGAATAAAATTATACCCCACTTGAGATGAATCAACAAAAGTTTTGATGGAATAGGGGTCAATACCTTTTTTATCCACAAGATCGTATCGCAATTTTAAGGTATCATTTTTTAATCCACTTTCATCTTTCAGGAAATTTATTTCAGGAACTCCAACTCGGAAATATTTCCCGATACCTCTGAAAATACCCCAGGCCTGTATTTCATTAAATTCTCTGCTTTGAAGCCTGATTTCTTCCATCCGATTGCTGAAAAATGAACATTCAACAAGAACTGCCGGAATTTCGGTTCTGCGTAAAACTGAAAATCCGTCGCCGGGATAAATTAAGTAATCGCTGTATGTACCGTCGAAAGAACCTAATCCACCGGGATTATCCATCACATACGCGAGATCACGCTGTATGAATCTTGCTAAATCCTGCTCGGAGGGTTCATATTCGTAATTTTCCGGTTTGGCGTGGTAATAAGTTGAAGTATAGTTTGTCCAGTAGTTCCCTCGCTGCCCGGGTGCATTGTGGTGAATACTTATGAAAAAATCAGCACCGCTTTTATTGGCGAGTTCACTTCTATAATGGAGATCAACTGTTGAATCGTCTTTCCTCGAGAGTATCACTTTTGCGCCGGCGGCTTCAAGATAATCACGCAAAGCCAGCGAAACATAAAGATTTACATCCGCCTCAACAACCTTACCAGTTTTACTCTTGTTCCTGCGATCTTCCCCACCATGTCCGGGATCAATAAAAAATGTAATTCCTTCAAGATATTCACCATAAATTTCAATTACATCTTTTCTTTTATCAAGGTCTTTCCAGTCAGGTGGGAGTTCGTACAATACTTTCTCGGCATAGCCGTAAACATCAATGAGATTTTTTTCTTCTTTCACAAATTGGTTCGTACAAGCGGAGCCTATAAGGATAAGGAGTAACAGTAAAAGTAATTTTTTCACAATAAAACCTTATTTTATTGGACATTTTCCTTTTTCCGAAAAGTAGCACGCAAAACAGTGTTCCGTATTTTTGCTGTAATTTCCTTCACGAATAGAGTAAATGATATCTTCGACTTCCTTCTCAAACTTTTTGATTTCATCTATCCCCAGTGTTATACTTGCGGATAAATCGGGTCGTTTGAGAAATACAAGTTTTACTTCTGTCTCTTTTTCGCCCAGATATTTGTTAACGAGAAGCGCGTAAAATTTCAACTGACTCAAATATCTTTTTAACTTCTCAGAGGCGTTTTTTTCGGAAACTTCGTCTGTTTTGTAATCGGCTACTAAATAACGGTCTTTATTCTCGACAAATTTATCAATAATCCCGTAAAGATAAAAATCTTCCTGCTTAACGTATATCTCAAATTCGTTTTTGTAATTTTTGCTTTTGCCTAGTTCTTCATACAAACCGGTATCAAAAAATGAACTCAGAATACCCGAAGTTTCATTTTCCAGATTATTTCTTTCTCCAATTGTCAATGAATTCTGATAGGCAATTCTCTCTACCTCTTTTCCAAGTGTTTCTTCGAGTTTATCCCGCCCTACTTCCAACTCAAGAAGTTTGTGACAAAGAGATCCTACCAGATCAGCGCGTGAAGTTGTTTCCTCGCTTTTTTCTTCATTATCAGGTTCGGGGAGTCGCGGGAAATTACTCTCCTCAAGAGCACCGAGCAGCCCGGAATAACCAAGTTCGTATGTCAACCGGTATTTTACCGGACATTGTTTGAAGATTGCTATCTTAGTCGCTGATATTATCTCACCCGATTGTGTGTCTTCTACTTCATCCATCATCAAAATTTTATCCGGCTTTTCCTTTCTCTCAATTTCAACCGGTCGATATTGATATTCGGGATTTTGCTTCATCTCAATTCTTGTGGAAACTTTTTCTGTAAAACGCTCAAAATTGTTTTCCGCGCCATTCATAAATTCCAGATTTCCCGAGATATAAAACTCGGGCGAAGCAGCATCTATATTCAGAGATGAAATAAAATATTCCAGAAATGAATCTTTTGAAACAGCAAAATCCTTGTGAGTCGCGGTAACTATAAGGTTATTTACCGCTCGTGTTACCGCGACATAAAATAGTCTCTTGATCTCAGCGGCTCCTTTTCGGTAGTTGATATAGTTATAAATTCCATTTACCGGTGGCGAAACATAATCCCTGAAATAATCTCCATCGGGCGGTACCTTTGTCAAAACTCCAAATTCACCATCAACACTAACCGACCTCGATTTAACATTATCATTCCTGATTCGGTCATTCGCTCCGAACAATATAACCGTATCAAACTCCAATCCTTTCGACTGATGGACCGTCATGATCTTAACACTGTTGTCATCCTTTACAACTTCTGCCTGAGCTTCGTCGGGCATACTGTCAATCGCTTCTTCGAGGTAGAATACAAAATCGTACAAGGTTTTCATTCCCTGCGAGAAATAACTTCCCGCAATAGTCACCAGCTTTTCGATATTCGCGACCGCAAGTCCCGAGGGATCATTCGCTGCCGCCGTTGCCCAATATCCGGTATCCTCCAAAATTCTTAGCAGAAGTTTCTGCGGGTTGACCCTCTTCGCGAATTTTACATGTGTTTCGAGTTTTTTTATTATTTCGGATTCAGAACCAAAATGGTTTTTGGATTTTTCAAAAAATGAAAATCCATCACAGAGCGAGATTTCATACAATGCCGTATCGCTCAATAGATAAAATGGTGAACGTAAAATACCCACGAGAGCAGCGTCATTATTTTCATTAAGCGCAAAGGCAAGATAATTGTGTATATCAAACACAACCTGATTTTGATAAAAACCACGTCCCCCCATAATGGTGTACGGGATTTTATATTTGAGGAAAACACTCTCCAACCTCTGGAAATGTATCCTTCGCTTACTCAAAACAGCGATATCACCAAAATCTTTTTTGCCGGAACCAACCAACTCAAGTATTTCACCGGCGGCAAGCTCGCTTTCGCTTTTACTCTCCTCTTCCTTTTCATTGTTGAGGATAATTGTTATACTTCCTTCATCATCTTTATCTCTCGCGCATAGTAAATCGGAATGCTCAACTTCGTTGAATAATGGTTGTGGATTATCAAAAAGCTTGCGGAATATTTTATTTACAAGTAAAGCTATCGGAGGGGACACCCTGAAAGAATGCGGCAGATTAAGAATCCCCTCCTCGTTTTTCGCGGATTTGATATCCTCCCTGGTTCGTCTGAATACCGCTAGTTCCGCGTCACGGAATCTATATATGCTCTGCTTTTCATCACCAACAACAAAAAGATTATTTTTTCGGAGCCCGTCGAGGATAGGCATAAATATTTCATACTGAATTTCATTTGTATCCTGGTACTCATCTATCATGATGTACCTGAATTTCTTTGCCAAACCTTCCTGTACGTTACGGTTTTCCAGCAAGTCTTTTGTGTATAACAGGATATCCTCAAAATCGAGGTAGCCCGATCTGTACTTTTTATCCGTATATTCTTCAAGAACTTTATCAAAAACAAAGAGGAAATTCTTACCAAAACGGGCGAGCTGAAGTTCTGAAGCTTCAATATTCTCAGGGATTTCTATAAGATTAAGTTCAGCATATATTTGCGAAATTAAATCCGATTCATACTCAAAGTCATTCCCTTTAACCTTGGAAGTATAACCTCTTTTCTTGAGAGAACCGCTTGAAGTTGTAATGCCATCACAAAGATTAAGTGCCAATCTTGCTTGATCTATTGAGTTTTTCTGTGACTTTAGCGCCGGTATGGTTTCAATCACGAACAGCACTGTTTCATTATTTTCATCGACTTCCAGAACCTGATCATTTACTGATTTAACTACCGAGATAAGTTCTTCAATTCGTTTAGAAAATATTTCCGCAAAATATCGATCAAAAACCGTCCTGAAATTTTCAGTAATTACATTTTCTTTTTCAGAATACAATCCCCGCTTGAGATCGATATATTTTTTACGGGATGATAACGCGCTTCGCAATTCGTTAAACAGAAGCGATTTTGACCCCAAAATCCGTACAACCGACTTTAATTTTGTTGCGTCATTATCGTTTTCCAACAGTTTGAGGTACACCTCTTCAAGCGATAATTCGATTAATTCATCAGCCGCTTCGGGGTCAACAGGTATAAAATTAGCGTCTATACCCGCTTCAGGGGAGAATTCTTTAAGGATATTTATACAAAATGAGTGGATTGTGGAAATGTTCGCAGAGACGAGTTGTCTTCTGAGGTTTATAAGCTTTTTAGCTTCGTTCGGATCATCCGAATTTTCGAGACGTTCATCAATCTCTTTCGCGATTTTTTTTTGAAGCTCACCCGCTGCTTTTTCAGTGAAGGTAATCGCGACCATATCGCCCAGCGATTTCACTCTGTTCAGAGCTATATCAACATATCTTTTGGAAAGCACGAATGTTTTGCCCGAGCCGGCGTTAGCCGTTAAAGAAATATGAATATCACTCCGCAGGGCTTGTTCCTGATAAGGAGTAAGTTTTGCCATTCTAAACCTGTTTTAGAGGAAGTTCAATTTTTATACTGCTACCTGCTGATGAGGTACCTGCAATATAAATCCTTCCGCCCAGACTCTCAATAAATCTTTTTGCCATACTTAATCCCAGACCCATCCCTGAATCTTTAGTGGTAAAGTTTTCCTCGAAAATCCTTCCCGCTATTTCAGGTGGAATACCTTTTCCATTATCGGTAACCTCAATCTCGCAAGTCTCACCTGTAACACTATATTTAAGGTTTACTTTTAAGGCGCCTGCCTGAATTGCGTTACGAATCAGATTTACCAAAGTTCTTTGCAGCTGATCCCTGTCGGCATCAATCTCCAGTTCTTTATTTTCAAATTCGGTTAAAACCGTTGCCTTCTCTTCAATAAATAAACCTGACGCATAGTCAACCACATCGTAAAGTTTTACTTTTTCAACGTTGAGACGTGGCATTCTGGCAAACGCTGAAAATTCAGAGGCGATATTTTTAAGCGTTTCTATCTGGTTTATCACCATTGTAGTTACTTTGCCGAATATCGTCTCAAATTTTGGCGAATTATCATTTTTTGCGGCTATTAATTGTTGAACCGCGAGTTTCATTGGGGTAAGCGGATTTTTAATTTCATGTGCTACCTGTCTTGCCATCTGCTTCCATGCCGCTTCCCTCTCTGATTCTGCCAATTGCGCCTGATTTTGTTTCAACTTTTTGATCATCAGATTAAATCCTTTGATCAATTCTTTTATCTCGCCTCCGGCATTTTCGTCAACCTGCAAACTTAAATCCCCACCTGCCACCGATTTGGTCGCCTGCGTAAGTTTTCTGATTGGTGATGAAATCTGATTTGCTATCACTGTTGAAATAATAATGATCAATAAAACCGCGAGAGAATAACTGCCGAACAGAAAGATATCCACTTCAACACCGGCAAACGGAAGCAAAATATTGTTGAAAGAATCGGTTACCCGCATTATGTAAGTCTGACCGCCTAAATTAGCCTTGTAATAAAATGAGTGATAATTAAAATTTTCAATATTTTCATCAACGACAGTCTCTTTCACACCTTCCAGTTCCAGAAGCAAATAGACTTTAGGGTTTAATCTTTTCGGCATCAGCCCGATATTATGATACTCTTCCAGAGTAGAAAAGACATAATCCTTCTCGTGGAACAATGCGAAATTTATTCCAAGGTCTTCAGCTGCTTTCCGGTAGATTTCATCGTGTGTCTTTCCGGTGATATTTATGTAGGAATTAACATAATCTTCAACTTTATAAGCTCTTTTCCCCAGTTTATAAAAAACGGCTTCGTCATTCTTCTCTACCGTCAAATTTCTGAAATACGCCGCAAGGAGCAGAAGCGGGATAATCGATATAACAAGAAACGCAACAAGCAAAGTGGTCTTGAATGAGATTGTAATCTTGCGGACTTTCCAGTAATTATAAAGGGAATAGACGATTATTATAAAAAGTATAAATAGCGTATGAATAAAAAATATCTTGAAGAAATCGAACAAACTCCAGGAAGTATCTTTTGTCTTCAAAGCAACAGCAAGGATATCCAGCGGTATTGAATTACTCTTTTTTAACAAGTAGATCAAATGATCTTCACCATTGAGCTGTGTTCTCTTCCATGATTCATCATACTCACTGAACTCTGATCGAACGAGTTTTGATACATCACGATCGGATAGTTTTACATCGGAAAACTCCTTTAATATCTTATCCCCCGAAAACTCGAAAATCTTCAACTTTTCAAGTTCAATGGTTGAATTTATATACGATTTCCTTGAAGAGAGAAATCCCGGTATGTCGTTAAAACCAAATGTATTTACATCGTATAAAACCGTTACCTGCAGGAATCCGTTTTCATCACCATTCATTTTTAGTGGAGCGATACCCCTGATAATTTTATTTCCTGTGTAGAGGAAGTCTTCCTTGTAAACTCTAATTGAACGCGCCGAATCGGGGTCAGTACCAACCTTGTCGTAAAACTCACTAAATTTAAAACGGAATACCCCCTGCTTAACCATTGAACTATCGAGCAGCATAACACTGCCCGAAACTGATTCACGATGAAGCGCGCTATTACACCAGATTTTGAATGCTTCCGTGTCATAGTTTATATCCGCTTCTTCAATTCTTGTCTGCAGATTTACATTTTCGAGCAATGTTTCACGAACAAGAAACTCGAGGAAATACTCATTGGGGCGTGTGAGTTCAAGCGCTGTTGTTTTTAATGACTCTCTTTCAAGCTCGGAATTGTAGTAATTCAACATAGCGGCGGAAATCAATGAACCGGCAAACAACACATAGATAAAATGCCCCGCCCTGATCGATGATTGCTTCAGGTAAAAGTAAACCAGCAAAAATATAACAAGAATAAATAGAATCCTGATAGTAGGTGTACCTTGCGGTTCTTTCTGCAAAACATCAAAAAGGTATCCGGCAATCTGAAAAACAATAAATAATCCGGTAAATTCAACGATGAAAGTTTTCGGATGTTTTCTACTGAAATAAACCGCTATACCCCCGACAAATATCACTGATGCAAGCACTAGCGAAATTCCGAGTAAAAGAAGATTTATCTCCATTAATGCGGCTGGCAATTCAGGTAAAAGTGTAGGTTCCTTGAAATACCTTAATGTTGAATCAAACACCATGCTACGCGTAGCCGCACCAAATCCACGCAGGATCAGCAAAAACATTGGAAGCGCAAAAAATGCGGTGATGACAGTTTTTCGCAGATCAATTTTATCAGGTTTTTCGAACTGTTTTTCGTAATTAATGAAATACCGTATCGCCACAATACAACAGATAAGTAGAAAGAAAACGGTAATCGCAAACTCCAGCGGCGATTTAACAACACCAAAACCAAAAACCGATGAAAAGTACGCTGAGTTTGTGAAATCATTTTCAACATATGCAGAAGGAAGCCCAAGGGAAAAAAGAAGCATCCTGAGTATCACCAGAAACGAAAAAATACCTGTAAACCTTATCCATTTGCTCTCTTTTTGCCATAAGTGTTTTGAAATACCCGCCATAAAAAAGACAAAGATCAATACCAGCGCAATTCCCTGCGTCATATTAAATAACTCGTTCACCTCAACAAGGGCTTGTCTGCGGGTAGGCTTAAGGTACTCAACAAATCCTATTTTATTGCCATTCTGATTGAATACAGGGAGGTTATAAAATCTTCCGTCAGGGTTTAGCCTGGAATCCGGTTGGAATATCAAATTGAACTCTGAGCCGTATCGTTCGGAAAACTCTCTGTTCAGACTGATATCCGAGTAGAATTTGTTATCCAGGATGTATTCTTTTTCAACCGGCAAAAAGAGATAAAGAGATTTATCTCCCACTTTACCTATCACCTTTTTAATTGCGATATAATCAATTAAATTATCCGGATAAAAAATCAACTCATCGGTCACCGCAAATTTGTCAGGATCAAATTTGGAGAGGTCTGCCCTGCTCCATGCAAGTAGTTCACCCGCATCATTATAGATATAACAAACATATTTGGGATCGAGATTTTTGACAAGAAACCTGATAATCTCCTCTTTATCTTTCAGCGTTTCGGAAGAAAACTTTTCTGTAATTTCTTTAGATTCCTTCACAAGTTCAGCTTCAAGAGAAGCAAGTTTTTCGGTGATGTCTATATTAATTTCGGTGAGTCGCTTGCTTAGTAAATCTTTCCAGTTGTCACGATAATAATCCATAACAAGCGGTGCGAAAATGCCTGAAAACAACAGCAGCGCGGCAGTAAAAAGTGCCAGTATGTAATACTTGTTGTACCCGGAGAAGTATTTTCTAATCACAATTTTAGTCGATTGTTATCTGGGAAATAATCCATTTCTCTTTATGTTTCTTCAACGAAATGAACACATTGCCGGTACGCAGAATACCCTTATAAAAATATTTGAATTTACCCGACGCAAAAGGAGTATCAGTTTCAGTTTTGGTCGATACAAAATAAAACCCTGAAGATTTATGATATGTGAAAAAATCCTCCAGTAATGAACGCGCATGATTCCGGGTGAAATATCCGGCAGTACCTGTAAACAAACTGATGAAAACTTTATCTATAATATAGGGCTCAAAGTTACTCACTTTACCCTCGGTGAAACCCTTTTCAATTTTCGCAAATACTTTTTCCACCTCCTTGTTCTCCGCTCCGGAAACGGGGGAAAACAAAGAAAACATAACAACTATTATTAAAAGCGCAACAGAACGTACACGCATAAAATCCAACCTTTCAAATTCACTCATCAAGATAACTAAATAGATGCAAAAAAGCATACCCCAACATGAGGGTATGCTCTCAAACAGGAAATTGCCCCTTTTAATTTCCCAAGTAAATTCCTTTAATAACTTTAGTTCTTGCTTTGATAACTTCTTCTTCACGTTTCAGACTTCTTTCACCTTCCGCGATCTGGTAAGCCCAGTCGAACACCATTCTTTCAGGGGTAATACTCGCTATTCTCAATTTCGCGTAATGGTTGTCAACAGTCCATACAATGTATGTGTGCCCGATCTGCGCGATTGTATATTTAACATTCTCACCGTCCACAAGCGGTATATAACCATCAACCGGCGCTACTGTAATATCAAGGATATCATCTGTAGCTCCCATATCCTGGATATCAGCTTCTTCCCAGACATTCAGATAGTATGTGCCTTCATAATTTTCGAAGAAAAAGTCGGTTGCCAAATCGTTGAATGGGTAAACTTTGTTTTCGGCAAAACTATATCCAGCCAAATCGGGGAAGTCTATGTAATCGTAAACGATCCTGTTATATCCTTCAGGACGCGCGATTCCATACACTTCATCATAACTCAATTCACTCTCATTACCATCGTAATCATAAGCTGTGATCGCGTAATAATATTTATCACCATTTACCGCTACATCATCAATAAAAAAGGTGCTGGAAGTTGATCCTATCATTTCATATCTGCCGTGATAATCGGTAGAGTAATATACGTTATACCCCGCGAGGTCTCTTTCCGCATTCGGCGACCAGGTAATGTCAACTCTGCTATCGCGGTTAAAAGTTTTCACATTTACAGGCGGATTTGGAGGGACGGTATCCCTGATATACTCTTCATCGTCGCACGCTGTAAAAAACAAAAGCGCCGGTAACACAAGAAGTAATAATAATCTCTTTTTCATTTTATACTCCGTTTTTTCTCCGATTGAAACAATTTCAGTGCCATAAAAAATATTTAATTTTTATGCTTTTAAGACGGTTTAAAATAAAAAAGTGTTCGCCTTACTATACACATTATGTAAAAAGGTGAACACTTTGTAAAAAAATTGAAATTAAAATCAGATATCTTTGAAACCGTCTTCGGTAAACATTTTTCCTCTGTTAATTACCGCAACACTTTTTCCGGTAAGGAGTTTTTTATCGAACGGAGAATTTTTCGATTTCGATTTGAATTTCTTAACATCAACTGTCCAGACAGCGTCAGGGTCAAGAACGGTAAGCTCAGCCTTCGCTCCAACTTCAATTTTTGGTACCGGCAAGCCAAGAACTTTCCGGGGATTTATTGCCATCAGTTCTGTAAGTTTAGCGAGATCAAGAACGCTTTTATGAACCAGCTCACTTAGCGCAAGGCCAAGTGAAGTTTCAAGTCCGACCATACCATCTGCAGCATAAATAAATTCAACATCTTTTTCTTCTATCGCGCGTGGAGAGTGATCACTTGCGATACAATCGATCGTTCCATCTTTCAATCCTTCCAGTATCGCTTCAACATCTTCCTTGCCGCGAAGGGGTGGATTAACTCTGTAATTTGTATCAAACGTTTTTACAGCTTCATCTGTCAGACTAAAATGATGCGGAGTAACCTCAGCAGTTATATTGACACCTCTGGCTTTAGCTTCGCGAACAAGTTCAACACTTCTTTTGGAACTGACATGCGCGATATGAAGTTTTCCACCGGTATATTCAGCAAGAGCTATATCCCGCATCACAACAATCTCTTCGGAAATAGTTGGTTTTGAAGGCAAACCCAGCATTGTCGATACCAGACTCTCATTCATTACACCCTCTGAAAGGTCGGAGTCTTCACAATGTTCGATAACTGTTTTACCATACATATTTGTGTACTCCAGTGCGGCTCTTAGAACAGACGCGTTTTTAACCGCTTTTTCGTCATCCGAAAAAGCTATCGCTCCTGCCTCAACAAGTTCCGCAATCGGAGCCAAACCATCACCTTCTCTTGCCGGAGTTATCGCGGCAACAGGTAAAACTTCAACCAGATGATTCGCTGATTTCATAATTATTGAGTTTACAAATTCCGCCGAATCGATTGCCGGTTTTGTATTTGGCATACAAGCTATTGATGTGAAACCACCGGCGGCGGCGGCGTTACTGCCTGATTTTATCGTCTCCTCATCTTCTCTGCCCGGTTCCCGCAGGTGAACATGCATGTCGAATAATCCGGGAACCACAACTGTATTTTCATATTCAAATACTTCAGCATTATTCAAATCTGCGGCTTCGAGATTACCGATTTTAGAAATTACTCCGTCTTCGATAAGAAGATCGGCTGTTTTATCAAGATCCTGTTCAGGATTTAACAATCTTATATCTTTAAGTATAATTTTCATTTATCACCCGATTTCTTAATTCATAGTTCCTAGCAGATAGAGTACAGACATTCTCACCGCGACACCGTTAGTAACCTGATCCAGAATAATCTGGTAAGGTCCGTCAGCTACTTCGGAAGATAGCTCCACACCCCTGTTTATTGGTCCGGGATGAAGAATCAAAATGTCCTTGTTATTCTTTTCAAGTCTTTCGGCTGTAACACCGAAATAGTTATGGTATTCGCGTAATGAAGGAATAGTGGTACCGGCTTTGCGTTCGAGTTGTATTCTCAAAACGTTAAGTACATCATTTTCAGCTATAGCCTGGTCTATATTATGGATTATTTTCACACCCAGTTTTTCCATACCGAACGGTATCATAGTAGCGGGACCGCATACTGAAACTTCCGCGCCCAGGGTTTTTAACGCGTAAATATTTGATAGCGCAACCCTGCTGTGAGCTATATCCCCAACAATACAAACTTTAAGTCCGGCAATTTTACCCAGTTTTTCCCTGATGGAATAAATATCAAGAAGTGCCTGGGTAGGATGTTCATGTCTTCCATCACCGGCGTTAATAATATTGGCGTCACTAATTTTAGTAAGGTATGAAGGGACACCCGCCGATTCATGCCTTACAACAATCATATCCACTTTCATGGCTTCTATATTCTTTACGGTATCCTTGAAAGTTTCACCTTTTTTGGTACTGCTGGTCGAAGTAGAAAAATTAATCGTATCTGCCGACAATCTTTTCTGAGCAAGCTCAAAAGAGATCCTCGTACGTGTAGAATTTTCGAAAAACAGATTAACAATGGTTTTTCCTTTCAGAGTGGGAACCTTTTTAATTGGTCTTTCGAGAACCTCTCTGAAGGTTGTGGCTGTATCAAGGATCATATTAAGATCTTCAGCCGGAACACCATGCATCCCCAACAAATGTTTACTCGATAATGGCATATTCAACTCACTCTTCATCATTAGAAATATCAACTAAATAAACGGCATCCTCACCGTCTTCTTCCTGCATCTTTACACGTACTTCTTCGTTAATGGAAGTAGGAATATTTTTCCCGATAAAATCAGCTCTGATCGGTAATTCTCTATGACCACGGTCAATAAGAACACAAAATTGAATTGTACTTGGTCTGCCGAGATCCATCAGCGCGTCCATTGCTGCCCTTACTGTTCTCCCTGTATAAAGTACATCATCAACAAGAATTATATTCTTGTCATTCAGATCGAAAGTAATATCAGTAACCGAAATCTCCGGCTGTTTTAATCTTTTTCTGAAATCATCGCGATAAAGAGTTGAATCGAGAACTCCAAATGGAGGTTCTTTTCCATCGATCTCCTTAATTTTTTCCAGGACTCTTTTAGCCACAAATTCGCCGCGAGTCCTTACACCAACCACAACGATATTTTCAGAACCCTTATTGCGCTCAAGTATTTCATGAGCCAAACGGGTAATAGTTCTGTTGAGCCCCGCCTCGTCAATTATTTTTGCTTTTATGTCCATATACAAAAAATCCCCCTTGACGAAATCGTCGCGGAGGTCTCCCACATTATTGTAATAATATTATTTGGCATTCCCTTTTTTATCTCCCGGATAAAATTAAAGGATTATTATTTATTTGTTTAAATCAAATTAAAAAAAGTAAAGCTAATAAAAAAGGGGGCTAATGCCCCCTCGTAAAATTTAATTTAGAACCTTGAATTCAATACGTCTGTTAAGTGCTCTGCCATCGGCACTTTTGTTATCCGCAATAGGATTACTTTCGCCGTAGCCAACTACTTCAAGTCTGTTAGGATCAATGCCTTTAGCTACAAGATAATTTTTAACGGCGTTTGCTCTGTTTTCAGAAACTTTCTTGTTAAATTTCTCAGAACCGATATTATCCGTATGACCCTGAATTTCAACTCTCATTGAAGGATTCTGCAACAATACCTGAACCGCGTGGAAAAGGATCGGGTATGATTCAGGAGCAAGTTTTGTGCTGTTGAAATCAAAATTCACACCAACAAGAATCCAGTTACTTGAAGCATTATTACCTGCATTGCTGTGATCATTCATTGGAACCGGTTTTTCAACAACAACTTCTTTTACAACTTCTTCCGGGATATACTTTTTAACTATCTGTTCAATTTTTTCGTAGTCAATATCGCTTCTTGCTGTGATACCTGTGTAAAGTTCACAATAGCGAGATTCTTCGCCGAAATCAAACTGATAAAGCGCACCGGCTTTGAACTGTACGTATGAATCATAGCTACCGCCAATGATTGTACTGGAATTGTTCTGTGCAGGGTTACCATCTAATTTCCATAATGGCGGAATATGGAAACTCATTTCAGCTGTAAGGAACCATTCTTCATCAAGTTTATACTGGGCACCAAAACCACCGGAAATTTCAAACTCAAATCCCATGTCATCATTGCCGTTTGTAGAGTTGTTCGGGAAATACACGAAAGCTCCGATACCAACAGAAAGGAATGGATGAAGATCTTCACATGGCGCTATATGATACAGGAAGTCGAAGTTACCGCCAATAAGGTCAGTAGATACATCCGGAGAATTTGAATTTGAATTGTATCTGTTATTAAGGTGCAAATATTTCAGTGTACCTCTTAAACCTGAAGATTCGGTAATGTCATACTGAAGTGCGCCAAACGCACCAAAATTTACTATCTCTTGAAAAACATTGGTATTAACAAGTCGGGGGTAAAAACCACCAAATCCTACCTTCCAACTGTCTTTATACAACTGTCCGCTTGTAGAGACAGTTATAGCAAGAAAGATAATCAAAGCACTGTAAATGAACTTTTTCATAGAAATCCCTTTAATGAGTTAATATATTTTTATTCAACTTATGACTATATAATAAAAACGGATAAATTTGTCAAGATGTTTTTTCGCTGCTTTTATATTTTTTTTGTTGTAATTAAAAGATTTACAGCCTTTAGTTAAAGTAAAAATTGACTTAAATCACATATTACTGTTTAATTGTCAAATTTATAATAGAAATTTATGGGTTGTACAAACTATTCCAAGTAGCGATATATTTTATATTTTTGTCACATATTGTGTTACAGATCAATTGTGCCAAAAAATTGTTAAATATTATAATACAAAATTTCCCATTTACTAAAAAGGTAATATTTGTTATTCCTCGAAATTCAAAGGGGATCATCATCATTTCTTTAATATTTAAATTGTGTATATTTATTGCATGAAGATAATTATTCTCATAACCGGATACTGTTATCGCAATGATTAAACAGGTTGTATATTTTATTAACTTTTGCGCCGAAGTTCTAGTTCAATTTCGAAAAATTATCCGGCGCGGTCATGTGGGAATTGCGGTTCTGCAAAAACAGATACTTTTTACCGGAATAGATGCCTTTACAATCATTTCTCTTACTGCTCTTGTAATTGGCGGACTAATAATCATTCAGGGTAATACTATCTTCGTCAATTTGGGTAATAGTTCTATTATTTATACTGTGCTGGTTTCGGTAGTTACACGTGAACTGGGTACATTCATTCCGGCACTGATCATCGTTGCGCGCTCTGGTACGGCAATTACAACCGAATTAGGCAATATGGTAGTAAATAATGAAATAAACGCGCTTACCTCCATGGGCATTTCCCCTGTGGGTTATCTTGTTGTTCCCCGAATCGCGGGCGTAGTTTTATCTGTACTTCCGCTAAGTGTATATTTTAATATTATCGCGCTACTTGCTGCCGGAGCGGTTTACCAGGTTTTTTATGATGTGATATTTCTTGATTTTATATTTAATCTCGCAGCAGAGATAGAGTTGAATGACATATTGATTATTCTTATAAAATCTGTTGTATTCGGTTATACCATTGCGCTGCTCGCCTGCTTTCATGGTCTGCAGGTAATGGTTGCCAGCACAGAAGTACCACAAAGAACTTCAAAAGCGGTTGTCCATTCAATCGCGTCAGTAATTGTTTTTGATATTATCATTACAGTAATATTTTATTTTATGTAATATGTCTGAAATTAAATTATCATCCGTTTATATAAGGAATAGTGAAAAAGAACTTTTTTCTGACCTTTCACTATCGATCCCGGCAGGAAGTTTCACACTTCTGAGGGGAGGAAACGGCTCGGGGAAGTTTTTACTCCTCAAGGTTATCGGGGGTATTCTTCAGCCTGATAAAGGAGAAGTGGAGGTAAATGGTAATGAGGTTTACAACTATTTGGCATCCGAGAATACTACATCTGTACCAAGCGCTTTTATATTTCAAAATGGCGCAATGATATCAAACCTTAATATTGGCGAAAATCTTATGCTGCCACTCGATTTTCATTTTCCTCAAATGCCATTGACCGAGAAGAAAAAGAAAATTGAATATTATATGAAGCTATTCGGATTAAAGAATATATTAAATGTAAGACCATCAAATCTTGAACCCGATATATTAAAACTTGCAGGCATTATACGAGCTTTTATTGTTGAACCGGGACTAATAATAATGCATGAGCCATTCGAAAAACTTGATGATGATCAGATCAACATTTTCGAAAAACTTGTTGAGGAAGAATATAAAAAGGGTACTTCATTTATCTTATCCAGCAGGATAAACAGAAAACTGAGTAATATGGCAAATTATATAGTGGAACTATACGACCATAAAATCGAATGGTCGGGTACAATTGATGAGTTCAGGAACAACTTAATACTTAATGACTAAAGGGGATACAACTTGAAATTAAGGATGAAATATACCGGTATTTTCGTTTCATTTTTTGTCGGAATTTCCATTATCGCGATCACTGCCGCCTTTATCCTGCTTTCAATGGATAAACGTTTCTTCTCTGAAAAATTTGTCTATAATGTGAAATTTAAGGATGCCGTTGGATTATCCTCCTCTACCAAGGTGGTATTTAAGGGATACGATATTGGCAGAGTAAAGGAATTCAAACTCGATGAATTCAATGAAATTAATACTCAAATTTATATTTACGAGGAATTTAAAGATAAGATAGTTGAAAATTCCGCCTTAAACAAGATTCTTAATCCAATCACCGGTACCAGTTCAATAGAGTTTCTGAGCGGACCGCCGTGTGGGGAAACTCTTGCCGCAGGCAGCTATTTACCCACCCTCGATTCTCCCGAAGGAGAACAGCTTGTTATCGCAAATCTGATAGAACCTTCAAGTGAACTTTTATTTTCCATGATCAGTAACCTGAATACAATCCTTATTGATCTCAACAAAAGGGAAATCAGGGATGAGAGAGTGTTCTACACACTTGTAAAAAATATAGTACAGCTTACAGAAGATGTTCGTCCGTTCCCTAAAAAAATTGATTCTTTACTTGTTATGCTGAGTACTGACTATTTCGGGAATTCAGGCAGACTTAAAGCGACCGTTGACAATTTTAACACTCTGCTTGTTAACTTGAATAAACTCTCCGGTTCCCTGCAGAAAGTTGTTCCCGAAGTAGATACGATGTTCCGGAACTATAAAAATCCTGATAACCTTCTCAGGAGAATGATTGATCCCACCGGCAAAACTATTTTTGATCCGGCACATTCACTTTTGAACGATGCTGACACCCTCACTAGAGAATCAGCCGACTTGATAAGATTTCTGAACGAAAATAAATATGAAATAAAGCTGCTGATAAGACAATTAAACTCCCTTGGTACCGATCTCGAAAAAACAATCGACGCCTTAAATCAAAATCCGCTAATCACTCCCGGAATCGAAGAAGATGATGTACATGAAAAGACTATATATAAACGGTAAATTATTTGTATTTATAATGTCGTTCTTCGCTATCGCCTGTTCCGGTGTGGGAGAATCTGACATTCTAAATGAACGGCAATATCATCTTGCCGAAAAAGCATTTGTTAATGGTAATGAATTTATTATCCTCGGCGATTATAAAAATGCCATTACCGAACTTAACAACGCTTATTCTCATTTTTTGCTCGCCGGTTCAAATGATATGGCAATTATATCCGCTCTCAAAGTTCACCATGTGTATATCCTGAATAAACAGAACGACTTAGCCGATATTTGGCTAAATAAAGCTGATAAAATTTCGGCAGGAAATCAAAACCTTCTCGTTAACAAGTTTATTCTTACAAAAGCCAACACCGCATTAATTAATGGTGAACATGAAAAGGGAAGAAACATCCTGAATCAATTTAATGGTACAAAGGCAGATGATGATGATCTCTTCGAATTTCATTTCCTGAACCTTGCGCTTTCACAAAAACTCGGATCTTCTGTTTCAGGCTCCCGGGAGTATTTATCAAAAAATATTCAAAGTCAGTTTAATGATGCAATTACCGGAGAACATAAAAATCCGTTAATTGTCAGCTCTGCGGGATACGAAATTGCCAAACTACTTGTGCATGAAGGGAATTATGAAGAGGCAATCTCTTACGCGAAAATTGCGCATGATGTAGATCAGTTATACAATTACGTTGGCGGACTGGCACAGGATTGTCTGCTCATGAGTAACATATACGAAAAGTTGAATGACCGTGGAAATGCCGATTTTTACTTACTAAAATCAAAAGAATTTTATGAAATAACCGGCGACACCAAAAAACTGGAAGCAATTAAGAAAAAAATGAGAAGATAAATTTAGTATAAGCCAATCGGCTTGTTAATTTCTTTAATACGCTTCCAGTTTAAAGTCTATCGCAAGTGTATCGATATCCGATTTGTTTTTATCCGAAACAATATACTCCAGTTTGTAATCACCCGATTTGAAGGTAGAATCCAGCTCTATCTGAACATCGATAACCAATTCCGCGTTATCTTCCTCATCCTGATATTGCATCTCTCCAAAATCAACATCATTGATAGTATCATTTGCGGGACTATATAAACTAACTTTGTAGTCAACCGCCCCGGTATAATTTTCTTCAATCTCGAGCAATTTAAATCCTTTTATCCTTGCTGAGCTGTTCAACTCCCAGGTGGTGTCAAGCTGAAACGCAAACGCTTCACCACTAAAGACTTCCAATTTTGGCTCTTCTTTCGAGCATGAAAACAATAATAGAACTAAAATTACGAGTAGTTTTTTCATTATGGTAACCTGTAAAAAAGGGGCTTTCGCCCCCAGTCTGTTGACAAAGTCATTTCGTTACAAAGTCCTCCTTCGAAGGAGGTGGATTCCGACGAATGTCGGAAGACGGAGGATGATTTATTGCATTTTTGTGACCCTTGGTCATCCCCCATCACAAAATCCGCCGTTGGCGGAGTGATTCCCCCCTTCAAAACCTGTCCGGAAGAATTTCGGGAAGGGGACGTGAAAATCAGCTACAGGGTTTTCAATAATCTCGGGGGCTTCCGCCCCCTTCAACTAATTTTTAGATTTAAATTCTTTCATGAATTCTACCAGTGCCGCAACACCCTGTTTCGGGAACGCGTTATAAATTGACGCTCTGCATCCGCCAACTGATCTGTGACCTTTCAATCCCGAGAACCCTTTTGCCGCTGCCTGAGCGATAAATGCTTTATCAAGTTCTTCATTTGGAAGTCTGAACGTTACATTCATTAATGAACGGTCTTCTTTATTAGCAACAGTAGCGTTATAGAATCCGTCGCTATCATCCATGTAATCATAAAGGATTGCTGCTTTCTCTTCATTCATTTTCTCCATCACATCAAGTCCGCCCAGATTTAGCAACCATTTGTAAACCAGACCCATGACATAAACAGAAAACGCCGGGGGAGTATTATACATCGAGTCTTTCTCAACATGTGTTTTGTAGTTAAGATAAGTATGGGTTGTATCAGGAATTCTTTCAAGTAATGATTTTTTAACAATTACAAGCGTACAACCAGCCGGACCCATATTTTTCTGAGCACCCGCGTAAATAAGACCATATTTATTAACATCAATAAACTTGTGAAGCATATCCGAAGATGTATCGCACACGAGCGGTACGTTTCCAACTTCAGGTTCTGTTCTGAACTGTGTACCGAAGATGGTATTATTTGAAGTAAAGTGAACATAAGAAGCTTCAGGATCAAATTTATATTCCTTTGGAATAAAATTGAAGTTTTGTTCTTCACTTGTAGCGGCAATGTTTACAGTACCAACTCTTTTAGCTTCTTTAGCGGCTTTTTTAGCCCATGAACCTGTAATGATATAGTCAGCTTTGTTTGCCGGAGCCATAATATTCATCGGCACCATAGAAAACTGGAGTGTCGCGCCACCCTGAAGAAACAGAACCGCGTAATCATCACTGATGTTTAACAATTTTCTTAGATCGGCTTCAGCTTCAACAATAATTTTGTCATATGTTTTTGATCTGTGGCTCATTTCCAGAACTGACATTCCGGCGCCTTTGTAATTCATCAAATCTGTCTGTGCGTCTTTCAATACTTCTTCGGGCAGTACTGCCGGACCCGCACTGAAGTTATAAACCCTGTTTTCCATATTCAATCATCCTTCTAATATTAAATAATTTTTCAGTTTACTTCTTTTACATTCGCAAAACCTGATCAGATTTCGTGTACTACCAGTCCGTCTCTCAATTTTGGTTCAAACCAGGTTGATTTCGGAGGCATTATTTCACCGGCATCCGAAATATTTATTAAATCATCAACCGAGAGTGGATACATAGAAAACGCTACAGCTGCCTTTCCGGAATCTACCAACTTTTCAAGTTCCTGCGTACCTCTGATGCCACCAATAAAATCGACATTATTATCTGTGCGGGGATCCTCTATCCCAAATACAGGCTGGAGCAAATAGTTTTGTAAAATACTAACATCAAGGTTGTCACCAACGCTTTCACCCGGTTTTACACTACTGGTTGGTTTGAGTAAATACCATTGTTTCTCAAAATACATACAAATAGTTCTTCTTTCAGGAGGATTTGCGGAGACTGTTTCTTCTACACTGAAATTTTCTTTTACACGTTTAAAGAATAAATCCTTTGTCGCTCCCTGCAGCGAATAAACCACTCTGTTATAAGGCATTATTGCCAATTCTTCCGCAGGAAATAGAACCGCGAGGAAATAATTATATTCTTCTGTACCATTATGCTCGGGATTATTATCCATTTTTACTTTCTGAGATCTTGCGGCACTTGCAGCGCGATGGTGCCCGTCAGCAATATACAAGTTTTTAACTTTTTCTATTTCAAACGCAACAATATCATTATAATCTTCAGGCATTACCCAAACAATATGTTTAACACCATCCGGAGCGGTAAAATCGTATTCCGGTTCTGCTTCCATTGTTTTGTTCACAACTTCATTTACTTCTTTTACGCCTTTATAGGTCAAAAATACTGCGCCGGTCTGTGCTTCAGAAGTAACTATATGATTGGTTCTGTCATCTTCTTTAACTTTTCTGGTTTTTTCATGTTTAAGTATTACGTCACTATTATAATCCTCGACAGAAAATGTCGCTGCTATACCCACCTGTTCCTGTTCGCCCATAACAAGCTTATAAACATAAAAGTGCGGCGTTTCATCCTGGTTAAGCGGGGCTTCATTTTTTAGTCTGATATAATTTTCTTTCGCCTTCTTATATACTTCCGGAGAATATGGATCGATACCGGAATCAAGTTCAACCTCGGAGCGGGTAATTCTTAAAAAGCTGAGGGGCGTATTTTTTGCGAGTTCTGCTGCTTCTTCTCTGTTAACAACATCGTACGGTACACTTGCAACTAAATGAGCAACATCTTTTGAGGGTCTAATTGCCTTGAAAGGTCTTATTACCGCCATAATATCTCCTTTTTATCTTTTATATTAAACTCGTTAGCAACAGAATAATTATTCCAATTTATTTAAGTATTATCTTTACAAAATACCTAAAAACTTACTTACTAAAAATATATATTATTTTGTAAAAATCATCCGGTACTGCAATAATTAAGGCTACATACAGAATAGATATTAAATATTCGTAATACTTAATTTATTTAGTCATAAAAGCTTATTTTCATTAATTATTTTACAATTATTAAATTAGACTAACAGTTTATTTATTCTCATTCAAAACAGAACAATATGAAAAAATTATTCATTTCCTTCATTTTATTGATTTTGGTTACAATAATCACTCCGGCCCAGAGTAAAGTATTAACCATAAACTCCAGTACCGGTTCGCGGAAAGTCTCTGCTTATGAGAAAAAAAATGTACTTTTTGTGTCATCGGAGCAACTTGCGAAAGCTCTTGGAGGAGCAACATATTATAATAGTGAGGCAGCCAAACTGGAAATGAAATTCCCCGAGTGGCGTGTAAAATATACCGGCAGAAACCAATTTGTGATTCTTTCTCCCCGTTTCGGCACAAATCGCGAGATCGTTCAGTTACCAATTTCAACGCTAATGGCAGGAAAAGATATATATATTCCGCTAAAATATTGTATTCCCCACCTTCAAAAAGCAATCGGAAAAAGGATGGTGCTCGATGAGGAATCCGCAAAGCTCAGTTTTGATGGCGCGCTAGAATCACCCCATCCTATAGTTAGAAGGAATGAAGGGAATGCAAGATTTGATATATCCGGATTATCCATCTCGGAAAAATTGAATGGAACACTTATCTCACTAAAAGCCAAAAAGAATCTTGGCAAAATACATTTCTCAATCAAAGATAACACCGGCTACCTCTTTTTATACGGTCTTACTGTTGACCCATCACTCACCTCAGGTGTTAAACCGACCGGTGTTGTGAAGGATATCCGGCAGAAAAAAGTGGGCGCCAACACCCAGATAGAATTTCCCATTAAGGGGGATTATAAAGATTACGACGCTTTTCAGGATCTGACTTCATATGACATTTACATCACAATAAGGAAAGAACTTGACGAGGATAAAAAAGAAGAGATCAAGTTCGACAGGGAAAAATGGGATTTTGACGTTATAGTACTTGATGCCGGGCATGGTGGCAAGGATGCGGGCGCGATCGGCATTACCGGTACCCGCGAAAAGGATATTAACCTGGCGGTTACTTTGGAACTAGGTAAACTTATCGAACAAAAAATGGATAGCGTTAAAGTGGTTTATACCAGGAAAACAGACAAATTTGTAGAACTGCATGAACGTGGAAAAATCGCGAATAAAAATAATGGCAAATTATTCATTTCTATTCATTGCAATTCGATCGGGGGTAAGAACCACTCAACCCGTGGTTTTGAAGTATATCTTCTGCGCCCCGGAAGAACGGAGGAGGCAATCGCGATAGCGGAATTTGAAAACAGTGTGATCAAGTATGAAGAAAATCCGGATATATACAAACAACTTGACGATGAAAATTTCATCCTCGTCAGTATGGCACATTCATCATATATGCGTTACTCTGAAAAGTTCTCCGAATACCTTAATAATCACTGGATCGAGCATGTTGATATCCCATCGCGAGGTGTGAAGCAGGCAGGTTTTTATGTGCTTGTGGGTGCTTCAATGCCCGGAGTATTGGTTGAAAACGGATTTCTCTCAAATAAAGGGGATGAACGATACCTCAAATCAAAAAAAGGACAAAGAGAAATCGCGCTCGCAATCTTCAAAGCAATAGAAAAATATAAAGAATACTACGAAAACTCGTTTGCGGATGGCTCAACTGTCTTATCGGATTGAAATTATATAAAAATAAGATTAAGTTTCTTTTTCTTATTTGCTTTATCACGTAAAACAAAGGAAACCTTATGACAAATGCTCAAAAATGGGTAGCAGTTTTTCTGGTACTATTTGTTGGTCTCTACTTCCTCTCGATGGTTACAGGAACATTCGAAGAAGAACCGGAAGATCTGTCTGCTTATGCTGATTCGACTCCTCCAACAGAAGTATCAGGTGCCGAAATGGTAAAAAATATTGGATGTATTTCCTGTCATGGTGCTGATCTGAATGGAACCAAACTCGCGCCGGCTATTTCAGGTCTTTCTGAATACTGGACTAGAGATGAACTAATAAATTATCTTAGAAATCCGTCAGAATATGATGGTGGTGAAAGATTTGATGATTACAGAGCAAAATATCCAAATATTGTTATGCCCTCTTATGGAAATTACTCTGTTCAGGATTTGGGAAAAATCGCTGATTATTTATTATCAAAAGAATAGTTGGTCGCGGCGTTAGCCGCTTCCAACTTTCTTAAGAAGTTTTCCCCCGGTTTACTCTCCAGCTACCCGGTATCACCTTTTGCCCTGCAAGTTACTATCTTGGTTACCTCTAAAAAAAACTGTTGCCCTCTTCCTTTAACTTACATATCAATATTAACTAATGATTTTCCATTTGTAAATAGTGATTAATCACTATTTTTTGATAAAAAATACCTTTTTTACCAATTAATTAGTTAGTGAATTTTAAAAAGAGGCATTTTTTTGACTTTCGATTCATACTTTTTAAACAAAAAAAAACATTTTACAATCAAAAAAGATTTTTACACTTTATGTCTTAGATAAAAAAACTTGCTTATCCTTATTTTAACTTTTATTTTAGAGTGTAAAATAATTTGTAAGTCTTCGATAATAGTATATAGATTTTTCAAAAATATATTTTTGTACAGATTAAAAGGTATAAAGGTCATGAAATCGTTTTATTGGGTATTATTGTTATTGCTTCTCCCCATTCTCCTGCCCGCTCAGGATTTTGAAGTTGACGATAACGAATATTGCTTTCGCTGTCACAGCATGGAAACACTTAGCTATACCGACCGCGAAACCGGTCTTATTAAAAACCTCGCGGTACTTCCACACGAGTTCGACAGCTCAAATCACGCCGGGTTCTATTGCGTCGATTGCCATGATGAGGAACTTGTCGCATTTCCACATCCCGAAGAATTAAAAGATGAGGAAATTGCCTGCACAGATTGTCACAGCGACGATCCCGATAGTGAATTGCCTCAGTTCGAAACTATTGAATCTTCTTTTGAAGAGAGTGTTCACTTCCAGGCCACCGATGGCGAATTTACATGCTTCCACTGTCATGACGCACACACATTTAAAATTACCGCCAGACTTAATGAGAGCATTAAGGAAACTGTTCACTATGACAATCAGATATGCTTTGACTGTCACGGGAATACAGAAAAGATAGCCGGATATACCGAACGGGTCTTCCCGTCACTCGAGGCAACACACAAATGGCTCCCTCATCAGAACCTTCACTGGGAAAATGTAAGATGTATCGATTGCCATACCGACCCCGATCAGCCGGGTGTATCGCATCTGATTCTGCCAAAATCCGAGGCAGTTCAAAACTGCGTTGAATGCCACAGTACTGATAGCCGATTAACTCAGACCCTGTACAAATTTAAAATCCAGGAAAAACGCTCTAAACAAGGTTTTTTTAATAGTGTTGTACTTAACGAATCGTATGTAATAGGAGCTACCCGAAACGTTTACCTGAACTGGCTTAGTTTTATAATTTTCGGCGCAATGATTCTTGCTCTTACGGTTCATGGTGGACTTTATCTAAAAGCTTATAAGAAAAAAGAACTTCATCCCGCAGATAAGAAAGAGTATTTTTACCCGCTATGGTTGAGGTTCTGGCACTGGCTCAACGCCCTGCTTTTTGTTGCCCTTATTATTTCCGGTATTACTATGCAGTACGCTTCAGCAGATAATATTCTTATGAGTTTTAATACTGCCACATCGCTGCATAATGTTTCCGGTATTATACTTACATTAAATTACCTTCTCTTTTTCCTCGGAAATATTTTTACAGGTAACTACAAACAGTATGTACCGGTAATAAAAGGATTAATTGAGCGCCTTTTCAAACAGGGACGCTTTTATATGTATGGAATCTTTAAAAATGAACCGCATCCTTACGAATCGACTAAAGAGACTAAATTTAATCCTTTGCAGCAGCTAACTTACCTTAAAATCATGTATGTAATGCTGCCGATAATAATTATTACAGGATGGGCGCTACTCTTCCCCGAAACTATTGTTGAAGACGTTTTTGGAATGAGCGGACTCTTCCTTACAGCTATGCTGCATACAATAACCGGGTTTATTCTATCATTATTTATGTTTGGTCATATTTACCTTGCTCTTACAGGACATACTCTTACCAGTAACCTCAAAGCAATGGTCAGCGGCTGGCATGAAGTACATAAAGAACACTAATATTGATACTAAGGAATTGGAAATATGAGTACCTTAACAAAAACTAAAACTGGAAAAACTATTACGGCTCTTGTTGTGCTTGTGATTTTTACCTGGGGATTTGTGGAGTTTCTTTATGCTCCGTTCTTCGAATGGTACACAGGTGTTGACAATGCCGTCCTTACATACGATACAAGCGTTAAACTGAATGAGAAAGAGTTCCATGAAACAGTAAATTCAATCCTCTATCAGGAAAAAATGGAACGCGCTAAAGAATTAACAGATGGAATTGAAGATGAATTTGTGAGAAACCAAAAAATTCAAATGATCCTCAATACTCCTTCTTTTAAGAAAGAAACTGAATTCAAGCATATCAAATACTTCGAAAAAGCCGGAATCCGCCAATATAAAGGTCCGGAAACCTGTTTACAGTGCCACGAAACTATGAAAGTTAAACAAGCCGATGGTACTTATAAAGAAGTTGAAACTCTCGAAGATGTTGTAAATACAGTTCACTATCAGTTCCATTCTACACTCGGAGGATTTACGACATACGGCTACGACGGTCGTCAGGTTAATACTGACGGAAGACCAATTCCCGTAGGTAAAATTGACCGCGCTTGCGGTATTCCCGGAAGTTTCTCATGGACAGGATGGGCTGCGCTCGTTGAGACAAAACCTGAACATGCTCATGGCGAAATTGTAATGAGAAGTGAAGGCTGCGGTCAATGTCATATCGGTGGTAATTATCATCCGGCTACTGAAAAAATGATGCCTATCGGTGATGTCGCGGATGCCGCAAAAGATGGTATCGACTGTCTGATATGCCACTCACAGCAATACGATCTAAATTATAAATATGTTATCGAGGACGAGGTTGGTACACGCTGGAATCAGGATCGCACTTTAAAAGCGGCTATGACTGTTACCAATCCTGCGAACAACAACTGTCTAAACTGTCATCAGCACAATATGGGCGGCGACGTTTATGAACATAATATTGCAGCCAAAAGTCTGGGTTATAAAAATCAGAGAATTTTGCATACAGGCGCTAAAAGAGCTAATCCTTTCAGCCCTCAAAATGATGTCCACGCTGCGGCAGGTGTTCTCTGTACAGATTGCCATCAGCCTGAGGGGCATAAAATTCCTCGTGGTACCAAAGGTACAGACCTGGTGGCAAACGATCTGCCCGGTAAATCAGTTGAATGTGAAAACTGCCACACATCAGCACCTCATAACGAAAGCGATCTTGAAAAAGTCATGCTTAATGGTCATATTGATAAAATAGCGTGTGAAACCTGCCATATCAAAGATCTGCAAGATTACAATGTTGTGCTACGAGACTGGACAAATCCGGTTTGGAATGAAGAAGAAGGACTCTACGAATTTACAGATATACTTCGTTCAGGTGATCCCGGTGTTGGATTCACCTTCCTGTGGTTTAATGGTAACGGGACCTTCCTTGCCAATGCCTTGGGTAATAACCCCAACGGTTCCGAGGATTATAATCCGCTAATGGAACAGATTGCCGGTATCGATGATGAGGAAACTATCGCGAAAATTCGTCAAAATATTAAATCACTTCTTGCTGATCATGATATAGATATTGACGAATATATGGAAGGTTTTATCAATACTCTCTCTCAGATGTCACCGGAAATGCGCGAAAGGCGTATTGAAATGTTGGATAAAAATATCAAACCTTTGCAGAATCAGGGCAAGAGTAAACTTTATCCATTCAAATTATTTAACGCAAGAATGTATGAAGATATGACAAATGAAGGCCCCTTCGGAGCAATGATACTACCATTTGATTATCCTACTTATTACGAAACCGGTAAACCGCTTGATGCTGTTAAAAAAGCTATCCAGCACCCGATTGTAAAAAGAATGTATGAAACTCCTTTCAAAATGTACATGATGGATGAATTCATGAAATATTTTGGTGTAGGTGAATGGAAAACCGAATATCCAATCGATGATGATGGTAACCTTCGTAATGTTGAAGCAAAATGGATGCGCCAGTATGGTACACTTATGGTAAACCATGGCATTACAAAAAAAGGAAGGCAGTGTATTGATTGCCACTCGGAAGAAGGAATACTCAATTACGAAAAGCTCGGATACGATGAAGAAAGAGCTGAAATGCTGAGGAATCTTCCTGAAGCAGATTATTTTCTAAAAAATTATAAATAAATTCTTTTCAAGGGGTCGCACGACCCCTTTTTTTTATACCAGATAAATAGTTATGAAACTTTCCAGGCAA
The DNA here is from genome assembly GCA_022181065.1 of Melioribacteraceae bacterium. GTDB lineage: Bacteria > Bacteroidota > Ignavibacteria > Ignavibacteriales > Melioribacteraceae > BQMY01. The sequence continues at coordinate 51,089 of BQMY01000100.1, forward strand.
ACCATTTTAAGGAAACAATCTGAAATATTTTTTGCTTTGTCATACTCGCGAAAGCGGGTATCCAGTTTTTAAACCCTCGCAACATCTTAAAGATTACTACAATTCCATATAATCTGACTCAACATCGATCTGAGCAATACCACTCATTTACACTCTTTATTGCGTTTTCGACAGTTAAAAACTTTTCTGGAATTCTCGTAACAACTGCAAGAAATTCACTTATATTTTTTGAGGAAATGAAGAACAAACTTGAATCATTGTACTGGTTCAGCGGGAAATGGAATTTCGGTAAAAAAGAGATAAGGGTAAAAGCGTCATAAT
>BQMY01000101.1 GCA_022181065.1 Melioribacteraceae bacterium
TGTTTTAGCATGAAAACCACTAAGTTGACGCCATTGCCTTCAAAGGAGGACTTTGTAACGAAACGACTTTGTCAACAGTCTGACCGGATTTTCATCCGGGTTTTTTTTCTTCTATTTTTGATTTAATTTAAACTATTTATAATTGACAGAATTTGCTTGACCTGTGGTTTTATGATTATTATATTGAAAATTAGATAAAGACATCTATAATTCTATTGAGTAGTTATGAGTAAGTCAAAAGAAGATTTGACAAGGGTTGTAGCGATTGGTGCTTCAGCCGGCGGACTTGAAGCTCTACAGGAATTTTTCAAAAACATGCCGATTGACAGCGGTTTATCCTTCGTCATTATCCAGCACCTTTCCCCCGATTATAAAAGTTTAATGGATGAGTTATTAGCTCGTCAAACGGTTATGGACATTACCATAATTGAAGATGGTATCAAACTGGTTCCCAACCATGTGTATCTCATCCCCCCGAGAAAAAATCTTAAAATATTAAAAGATCAGCTTTTTTTGGAAGACCAGGATATGCATCGGGGTCTTAATCTGCCTATAGACCTTTTCTTCAGATCACTTGCTGAAGATCGTGGTAAAGATGCCATTGGTATTATACTATCCGGGACAGGAAGTGATGGTACAATGGGAACGAAAGCGATAAAAGAAGTTGGCGGTATGATCATGGCGCAGGATGAAAAAAGCGCCAAGTTTTCCGGTATGCCGGCTAATTCGATTTCTACAGGTTTGGTTGATTACGTTTTGCCACCTGCCAAAATGCCCGAGGAATTACTGGATTATCTAAAACATCCATTTGTTAAAAAAAATAAATCCCTTGGCACATACGAATTCAAGCATGCGGATAATCTCTCCAAAGCGATATTAATTCTGAGAGAATATACCGGAATTGATTTCTCAAATTATAAAGAGAACACAATCATCCGCCGACTTGAAAGAAGAGTCAGTATTAACAGGTTTCAGGAGATCGATCAGTACATAAGTTTCTTACAAGTCTCTGATAAAGAAAAAGAGGTTCTTTCACGCGAAGTTTTAATAGGCGTCACTCAATTTTTCAGAGATCCTGATGCGTTTAGCTCATTAAGGGAAAAAGTTATCAAATCCCTTATGACCAATAAAAAGAAAGTCATAAGAGTGTGGTCTGCCGGTTGCTCAACCGGAGAAGAAGTTTATTCTCTCGCGATTTTATTGCAGGAGATGAAACATTTATTAAACCTCGACATACAAATTAAAATTTTTGCTACCGATGTTGATAAATCCGCTATCGATATTGCCAGTCTGGGTATTTATCCTGAAAGTGGAGTAGCGGATCTCGATCCTGAATATTTTACAAAATATTTTCATAAGGTTGAAAACGGTTACAAGGTAGTTGAAGATATCAGAAATATGATAGTTTTCGCGACGCACAATATTCTGAAGGATCCACCATTTTCTAAATTGGATCTTCTGGTTTGTCGTAATTTATTTATTTATCTTAAACCGGATGTGCAGTCCCGCATATTATCAATGTTTTATTACAGCTTGAATTCACAGGGTTTTTTATTTCTCGGCAGCAGTGAGACCCTGGGTGGATTAAGCGAAGCTTTCGATATAATTGACAGCAAATACAAAATTTATAAATATTCTGAAAATTATTCACCTGTTAAAGGTATGGAAATTCCCGCATTGGAGTTCAGAAGGGATAAGATGCCCACTCAAACTATCTCAAGAAACAGTTTCAAGTCTGACATAAAAATCGATACGGTTCTTGACGCGGTTATTGCGGAAATGATTCCTCCATCTATCATTGTCGATTCAAATTTCTCTATCGTAAGTGTATTGAATGATGTAAACAAGTTCACACAAATTCAATCCGGTCGATACAATAATGAGCTTTTCTCAATTCTCCCTAAAGAAATTGGTTTATTGCTTCACAATATGCTGAGGCAAATGAAAAAAAGCGAAGAGCGGCTAATGCTTAAGTCGTATAAATCGGGAAAAAATTCGATAAAAGAACTTTGGTTAGAGGTTCGTAAAGTTTTAATACGTGATAAAACACATTTTATAGTGAGCTTCAAATCTAAAACTGAACTGGAAAATAGTGAAAACTCTCCTTTACCGGGAGTGGAGTTAAGTTCGAAGGATACATATTCTGATGATAAAATACTTGATCTGGAAATAGAACTGCAGGCGGTTAAGGAAAACCTGAATGCTACTGTTGAAGAACTGGAAACATCGAACGAAGAACTTCAATCATCAAATGAGGAACTGATAGCCTCCAATGAAGAGTTGCAGAGTACAAATGAGGAACTTCAGTCGGTAAATGAAGAGTTATATACTGTCAACTCTGAATATCAATCCAAAATTGAAGAATTAACAAATCTCAATAATGATATCAATAACTTGTTAAAAAATATTGAGGTAGGGGCGATTTATCTCGATTCCAAATTGAATATCAGAAAACTTACACCCGAGATTTATACCATCTCCAATCTGCGAAAAAATGATATTGGACGCCCAATCGCTCATATATCTATAATGGAATTTTATCCTGATCTTTTGAGTGATGTTAATACTGTCATGGAAACTCTTCAAGCTATTGATAAAGAAATTAATGATTATGACGGAAAATCATATTTTTCCAGGATAAGACCATATAGAACCGAGAGCAATTCAGTGGAAGGTGTTCTTATAACAATTGTTAATATTTCTGAACTTAAGAAGATGAAGGATCAGTATCATCTTGTATCTAGCAGGCTGGATGATGCATTGCACATTGGAAAAATAGCATGGTGGGAATATGTGCCAACCGGAGATACCTTTTATTTTGACTCCGGTTTACCAAAAATGCTTGGTTACAGAATCGCCGAATTTCCCCGCAATCTTGAAAGTTTACTGGAGAAAGTACATTCTGATGACAGAAAATTATTCAAGGAAAATATTAAAAAACTCTCAGCGAGTAAGCAGGCTGACATATCAATCTCCATCAGGTTATTAAATAAAAATCAAAACTATTCATGGTTTCATCTTGAAGGAACCGTAAGTTCGAAAGCTTCAGATGGCGTTCCGCAAAAATTAACAGGTTCTCTCATTGATGTTTCAAAAATTATCTCATTGAGTGAAGACCTTGAAAAAAATAAAAAACTTTTGAGTTTAGTTCTTGAAAACGCTCCAATGGCTACTACGATGGTTGATGAGAAAGGAGAAATAACCTACGTTAACAAAATGGGTGCTGAAGTTTTAGGTTTTTCGAAAGAAGATATAATTAAAAGAACATTCAACTCAAAAAAATGGAAGATAACTGATCTCGGTGGAAAAAGTATTCCAAAATCAAAGTTACCTTTCTCAATTATTAAAAAGGAAAAGCGAACTCTGCTAAATTATGAACATTTTATTGTTGCTGAAGATGGTGAGAGGAAACACCTTTCCATAGATGGCTCGCCTGTTTGGTCGGAAGAAAACAGATTTATAGGAGTAGTATTTACAATCAGGGAATTGTGATGAGTAACCTCAAAAAAGATAATGATGAATTAAAACAAAAAATAAAAAATATTCTTGAGGGTGATGAAGCGAACCAAAACTGGGATGATAAAACTGTTGAAGAACTGGTCTCCCAGATAAGTATATATCATCAGGAACTTGAATATCAGAATGATGAGCTGAAAAGAGTTGGTTTTGAGCTCGAAACCTCCAGAAAACATTATTTCGATTTATTTGAATACGCACCTGTCGGTTATGTTATTTACGATACCGATTTAAATTTGGTTTCCGTGAATAATAAAATTTGTGAATACCTCCATTTAACCAAAAACGATTTTATTGATCGAAAGTTTACCGATTTTATTGATCCGGAAAGTCAGGATTTATTCTATTTCCATACACGCCGATTATTATCAATTGGCACATCCACCAGGAATGAAATAAAACTGAAATATAAAGGTCATTTTATATCGGCGAGTATAGAAAGTAAATTATTTGAGCAAGCAGATAAAAAACTGATTCAGACTGCTATCTTAGATCAGACTGCGGAGAAAGAAGCGAAGCATAAGATTGCTCAGAACGACGCGATGTACCGCGCATTGTTTGAAAACTCGAATGACGCGATTTATATCCTCTACAACAGGAAGTTTGATCTGGTAAATGACAAATTTTGCGAAATGATGGAAATAAGCAGAGTTGAACTTACAAAACCAGATTTCGATTTTATGGAACTCGTCGCGCCTAAAAGCAGACAATTTGTCATTGAGAGGGGAGAGAAAGAAAAACAGGGCGAATCGATTCCGGACAGGTATCAATTTACAGCTTTAACACGTAAAGGTGAGGAAATTGAGCTTGATGTTTCCGTTAAGAAGTTAAAATATAAAGATGGCTATGCAACACAGGGTATTGTAAGAGATATAACTCAACAAAAACACGCGGAAAAGCAGCTTCGGGAAAGTGAGGCGAGGTTCAGGGCTATTTTTGACAACGCGAATAATATTGCCGTTCAAGGTTACTCAGAGGAAGGAATAGTTCACTATTGGAATAACGCGAGTGAGAAATTATATGGGTATAAGCGAGAAGAAGCAATAGGGAAATCCTTGTACGATCTGATTATTCCCGAGAAAATGAGAGAGTTGGTTAAACTTGATGTCGCGAAAATGTTTAAATCGGAAACTCCAATTCCCTCGAGTGAGTTAATACTCAAGCATAAAGATGGTTACGATGTACATGTTTATTCAAATCATACTATAGTCAACATTTTGGGTAAGACGAAAGAACTTTATTGTGTAGATATTGATCTTTCTGAAAGAAAAGAGGCAGAGAAACAAATAAAGATACACTCCAGGATACTGGATGAGATTGGTGAAGCTGTTATAGCGACCGATATGGAGGGGTCAGTTACCTACTGGAATCATGCCGCTGAAAAATTATACGGTTGGACTAAAGAAGAGGTTTATGGTAAAACTATAACCGAGTTGACCCCCGCTGTTGAAACCAGGGAAAGCGCGAATGAGATTATGGCAACCTTGGCTAAAGGTAAAAGATGGTCGGGTGAGTTCAAACTTAGAAGAAAAGACGGGACTGATTTTTATGCTCTGGTAACAGATGCACCACTCTATGATGAAACCGGAGTCCAATTAGGAATAGTTGGCGTTTCAACAGATATATCTTCACTTAAAGATGTGGAATCTGAATTAAGACAGAAAAACGAATTTATTCAGGAAGTACTTGATAATCTGCCGATTGGAATAGCGTTAAATCGAATTAGGGATGGTTATGTGGAATATATGAATAATAAGTTTGAGGAAATTTATGGGTGGCCTAAATCTGAGCTACAATCTGTGGAAGATTTTTTTGAAAAAATTTTCCCTGATGAAACATATCGTATATCTATGAAATCTCAGATTATGGAAGACATTTATTCACTAGATATTAATAGAATGTATTGGAGTGATCTTAAAGTTACCGGTTCCTCGGGTGAGGAAAAAATAGTTATCGCTCAGAATATACCATTGATAAAACAGGATATTATGGTATCTACAGTAGTAGATATTACAAATCAAAAAGAAGCCGAAAAAGCCTTACTGGAGACCCGCAGTTTAAATACAATAGGTGAAATGTCTTCCGCAATAGCCCATGATTTTAATAACTCTCTCCAATCAATATTGGGAAATCTCGATCTCGTTGAATTAAAATTACCGGGAGACCACCCTACGAGAAAATATCTTGAAATTATAAGAAAAGCCGCGAATGATTCAGCATCCAGAATTAAAATTCTGCAAAGATTCGCCGGAAATAAGCAATCAACCACCAACTTTAAGACTCTCTCATTATTCCATGTGCTTGAGGATGTTAAAAACCAGGCGCGCCCTCTTTGGAAGGATATGGCGAATCGAAATGGAATTAATATTAATTACATAATGGAAGTTGACGAACAGATTTATATTGAAGGAGATGAAGCAGAATTAAGATCAACCTTTTACAATCTGGTAAAAAATAGTATCGACGCGCTACAGAGAGGAGGGGAGATTAAAATCTCTGCTGAAATCTTTAATGAGAAAGTAGCAGTCTATATTACGGATACCGGCGATGGGATGGATGATGAAACAATTTCAAAAGTTTTTCAACCTTTCTTCTCAACAAAAGATATAGGAAAGGGAAGAGGGTTGGGAATGAGCAGCTCATTGCATGTTATGAATTCGCATAAAGGTGATATAAGAGTTGAATTTTCGAGACCGGGTGAAGGCACTGTGATAAGAGTCGAACTTCCGTTAAGTGAAAAGACACCAGATTATGAACTAAATGACTCCCTGGATGAACCCGACAAATCTGTTAATGCTGATATAAATATTCTTTGGGTAGATGATGATGAACAAATCCGAAGTATAGCAAACGATATCCTGAACATTCTGAATTTTGAAGGTGATGTCGTTTCCAGCGCGAAGGAAGCATTAACATTCCTGGACGCAAAAAGTTACTCGGTGGTTCTTACTGATCTGGGAATGCCGGAAATGAATGGCTGGGAACTGGTATCAATAATACGAAATAGATATAAAGAATCGATTAAAGTTGCTGTACTTACGGGATGGGGTGAGGAAATCGGAACTGCCGAAAAGGAGCGATACAAAATCGATTATGTTCTCAGTAAGCCATTTAAAATTAGTCAGATCAATGACATGATAGTGAAAATAAACAAATCTAGGTAACAGGGATCTCTACACTGAATACTGAACCATTATTTACTTCGCTATCGACGCTTATTTTTCCACCAAGTATATCTGCCAGCTCTTGACAAATTATAAGACCCAATCCGGTACCTTTTTCCATGTTGGTGCCTCTGGTTTCACCCGATTTTGAGTGCGAAAAGAGTGTTTTGATAACCTCGGGTTTCATGCCCACGCCGTTATCTTTAACGATGAAAGTAACAAGTTTGTCTGATACGTTAATATCCAGTTCAACAGTCCCGCCGGAATTAGTGAATTTTATTCCATTTGTGAGGAGGTTATTCAATATTGTTTCAATAAAAAATCTGTCAGAATTTATTATTGAATTGTTCCGGGAAATTATCAATTCTATTTTTTTCTCTTCAGCCAGATGAGTGAGATTGTACTCTAATTTCGCTAAAACTTCTGATATGTCGAATTTCTCAATCTGAGCCTCAATTAATCCCCTCTGACTTCGAGCCCATGTTAGCAGGTTCTCAAGAATATCGAGAACAACCTTGATGGAAGTATATATACCTGTCATACTCTCCATTCTCTCTGCATCAGTCATGTCGTTATAATCGTGCATCATCATCTGCGAATAACTTTGCACGGTGCCCATCGGGTTTTTAAGGTCATGAGCTATTACAGATAGAATTTTATCTTTGGTAGCGTTGAGTTCATTCAACAATTCAGTCTTTATATTTAATTCCTGGTAAGCTTTATTTCGGGATTTGTAAAGTCGGTAAATAAATATAATAACAATCAAAAGAATTACAAGAAAGCCGGAAAGGATGTACAGAAACATTACTCTGTTTGCTAGCTGATATTCGGTTTCTTCCAGTTTTTGCTTTGCTTCAAGAGTTTCAAGTCGGGTTTGAAATTCAAGCAGGCGGTTGCTCGAATTTTCGTTCTGGATTTTAACTTTAGTATCATAAAATAATTCCAGAGACCTGGTGAATTCCTTTGTGTTTTTTGCTGATTTGTGGGCATCCGCCAAAGCTTCATATGTGTCTCTAAGTAGAATAAGCGCGTTTATTTCCTTGGCGATAGAAAGAGCGGTATCAAATGCTGCAAAACTTTTATCGAAATTTCCCAAGCCGGCATAAGCCGTTCCCAAATTGCGACAGGCGATTCCTTTATGATTTTTATTTTCTTTTCGGATAGAAATTTGGAGTGCGTCATTCGCATACTGAATTGCTTCGGTATATCTGCCGAGTTTGTTAAGACAGAGCGATATATCGTTATAGCTTAAAGATACACCATCAGAATTTTCTAAAAATTTGTATTCTTCAAGACTTTCTTCATAATAGTTAAGCGCTTCTAAATATTTACCTCTTTCAAAGGATGTCCTGCCAAGGTTGTTGTATGAATAACCGATCGTGTTATGCTCAGTAATTGTCGTGGAAATTTGAAGTCCCGTTCGGAAATATTCTTCAGCGAGTGGGTAATTTTTATGTTCGAGATACGCCAGACCGATATTATTGTAGAGTTTCGCCATTCCGGAGGAATCCTGAAGTTCTTTCCTTATGTTGAGAGACTCGGAATAATACTCAATTGCTTTGTCGTGAATGCCCCACTGCCAATAGATTACACCAATATTATTGTTAACGGCTGCAATTCGCTTTTTTCCTCCAAGTAATTCAGCAAGTTCTTTCGCTTTCCGATAATAAGTAATCGCGCTATCATAAGCACTGGTTCGCCAGTAAATCAAACCTAGATTATTCGCTGAAAAGTAATAATCCAGTTCTCTCCCTTCATAGTTCTGTTCCCAGTAGTTTATAGCTAATTTGAAATAATACTTCGCACTATCGTTTTTACTTATTTTCTGATAGCTATTCCCCAAACGGTGATTATTCACGGCAATAAGGTGGTTATTCTCAACTTCCACCGCTTTTTGCAAGGCAGTTGTGAAATAGTTGATCGCTGTGTTGTAATCTCTCCGGAAATAATAGGAATAGGCAATATTGGCAGCCCCTTCAATGTACCCGAAGGGATAATCTATAATTACTGACTGTTCAAAAGCGCGGCTGGCATAGTAGAGTCGGTTTTCATAATCACGTCCATAAGCAACAGCGATATCGAGCATAACGTTTATTTTTTCTTCACCATCCAAATCCCTGAGTAAATTCTCCATTGAATCGATCCGGGTGGTTTGAGCCAATAGATACACAGAATTGAGGCAAAAAAGTATTATGAAGAATAAGCGGAAATACAAATTATTTTCTCTCGCTGAAAGACTTACATTCTATCTTAAGATAAAAAAAGGAAGCGCAAAAGTAAATCAAATTTAAACTATAGCACTCTCTTTTCCCGAATCTTTGACAAATAAACAGGATGACAGGGATATTTCTCCTATTTTTCTGGCAAAATCAAAATCGGGTTCTTCAGCCATTCCAAAAATGTTCACATCTGCGCGGGGTGCTGATTTAACAGCATCGAAAAAGTTACCGCAAATCACATGAAATTCTGTCATGGAAGGAAGTCGTGTCTGATCACTCAGCCTTTGCAGAAATTCCTGCATATTAGATCTATCATCTTCGGTGTCACAGACCGTAACAAGATTGATCTTCCCTTCCCAGTTTAGTTGTAATTGTAATGCAAGAAGCACGGCCAGATGCCAGTTAGGGGATTTGTCGCGTAACCACAGATTGATCGTCTTTTGCATTCCGAAAGCCATCCTCGGGTGCTGCCGAAGAATAATTATACCCAATTCGAAACGGACGCAGTTTCCAATCAACTCTCTCATTTGTTCATCAGATTTATCCGATGACCCAAGCGTAAGAAACAGAGTGTTTGGGCGAAGTGCTCCACCACGCAAGGTTTGAATAACCATTTTGCTGCCATGTACAAAATTGCTTTCTTCAATGACGGTGGAATTGATCATGATTTTTTGTTTTTTGAGGGGTAGTAGTAATTCTTCGAGATCGTTAAGTGTGTTGTCAACATCCGTATCGCGAACAGTGAAAGCGTAAATGCTACCTGAAGGATTCACGAGATTTTTGATGAAAAGCAGTGAACCGTGCCAAAGTTTTGGGTCTTCTATCGGAAGCAGAATATCCGGTTTCCAGGCGACCTGGTGACGAGGAAATTTTTGTGCGATTCTTGACGCGTACTCTGCGAGTACAACAAACATTCCACCCCGTATATCTCCCCATTCAGCCTTTAAACCTTTGCGGGTCAACCACACGTATATTGAAATAATAAGTACGAGCGCTATAACAGAAAAAACAGGATCAATCAGCAGCATCACGAAGATACATCCCAAAGCCCCGGTAAATGAAACAAATCGCGGTACTTTGAACGTGGGTCGAAAACTGATGATTTTCATACTTTGCTGTAGAAAAACAACCAGGTTAAGCATACCATATGTGATCAAAAAGAAAAGAGTAATCAGACTCGCAAGCGCATCAAGATTTCCCATAATAAGTGCTGTAAGGATCACACCTCCGGTAAATACGACGGCATTTCTCGGTTCGTTTGACGCTGTTTTTACAGCAAAAAATTTATGTCCCGGAATAGATTTATTTTCCGCGAGAGCTTGCAGGATCCGGGGTGCACCAATTATACTTCCAAGCGCGGATGAAAAGGTCGCGGCAAGGATACCCAATAAGACAATTTCCTCGATAAGGGCGTAATCGACCATTACCATCTGATTAGAGCGTAGTTCAGATGGTGCAATGAAATAGGCAATGAACACAGCGAGTGAAATATAGACCAGCATCGTCACACCAATGGCACTGAGTGTACCAAGCGGAATTGATTTTCGTGGTTCTTTCAGGTCTCCGGAAAGGTTAGCTCCTGCCATAATACCGGTAACAGCCGGGAAAAATATCGCGAATACTCTCCAGAAATCGGCATCTTCAAATTTTCCGATGAGTTCCACCTTTGGAACCGGTTCTGTATCGGAGAATAGAAAGGATAAGATTGAAATTCCGATCACTGCCAGAATAACATATTGAATTTTTATAGCAAAAGCTGTGCTGATATAAGAAATAAGCATCAGCATAACCCAAATGACAACAGAAATTGTTACAGGGTCATGAGTAGGGAAGATTCTTATCCAGCCTTCAGTAAATCCAATAATGTACAGTGCGGCGGAAAAAGTCTGAGCAAAATAGAACGGAATGCCTATTGAGCCGCCAGCTTCAAGTCCGAGCGATTTTGAAATTATAGAATATGCTCCTCCGGCACCAATTTTTATATTTGTGGTGATAGAGGACATTGAGAGTCCGGTTGCTATTGTAATGAGTTTCGCGAGTATAATTATACCAATAGCGCCGAGAAGCCCGGCATTACCAACTACCCAGCCGAGTCGCAAGTACATGATTACACCGAGGATAGTAAGTACGTCGGGGGTAAAAACTCCGCCAAACGTACCAAACTTTTTTATCCCGGGTTCCCCGGAGAATAAACTTTTTAATGTATTTGTAAGTTTATGTAGCATATACTTCCGAATGATAAATTTTCACTGAATTTTTGGAAATATCGAAAAAATAATAATCAAATATATACAGATTTAGTTCAATAACTAATTATATTAGGTAAATTTTCATTTTGAAACGTCTAATATTCCTTATCAATTTTCAATATAATACAGGAGAAAGAATGATCAAAAAATCTGCCTTGTTCCTGACCTTTATATTATTGGTCAGTTCTATTATAGTGGCACAGGATGAATCTAAGTCAAAATTGAATTCATCTACATTATCCGGACTTAAATTCCGTTCTATTGGTCCGGCGCTTACATCAGGAAGAATTAGTGATTTTGCTGTGAATGAATCCAATCCGGCAGAGTATTTTACCGCGGTTGCGAGTGGTGGTGTGTGGAAAACTACAAATTACGGCGCAACCTGGACACCCGTGTTTGATAGTCAGGGTTCATATTCTATCGGTTGTGTTACGATGGATCAGAGCAATACAAATGTAGTTTGGGTTGGAACCGGTGAAAATAACAGTCAGAGAAGTGTGGCTTACGGGGATGGTGTTTACCTTTCTCTTGACGGTGGCAAAAGCTGGAAAAACAAAGGATTGAAAGAATCGGAGCATATTGCCAAAATTGTTATTCATCCGGAAGATTCAAGAGTTGTCTATGTCGCGGCTCAAGGTCCATTGTGGGGTCCGGGTGGAGACAGAGGATTGTATAAAACTACAGATATGGGAGAAACCTGGGAAAAAGTACTTGAAATTAGTGAGCATACCGGTGTTACCGATATTGTGATGGATCCGAGAGACCCGGATGTAATTTACGCCGCGGCTTATCAGAGAAGAAGACATGTCTTTACGTTAATAAATGGTGGTCCTGAATCCGCGATTTATAAAACTACAAATGGTGGTGAATCATGGGATAAATTGAAATCGGGGTTACCTTCAACTGATCTCGGTAGAGTAGGATTGGCTATATCACCCGTTAATCCCGATTATGTTTACGCGATTGTTGAAGCAGCAGAAGGTAAAGGTGGATTTTTCCGCACTACCAATCGCGGGGCTACATGGGAAAAACGAGATGATTATGTTGCGAGAAGTCCGCAATATTATCAGGAAATAGTTTGCGATCCTGTGAATGTTGATAAAGTTTACTCACTCGATACCTATTCAAAATACACACTTGACGGCGGTAAAACCTGGACGAATATCGGAAACAGATACCGTCATGTTGATGACCACGCCTTTTGGGTCAATCCAAAAAATACAGATCAGGTATTAATTGGTGGTGACGGTGGTGTTTATTATTCTTTTGACGGAATGAAAAACTGGGAGTTCATCGACAATTTGCCAATCGTGCAGTATTACAAGGTTGCTGTCGATAATTCGCTGCCATTCTATTACGTTTACGGCGGTACTCAGGACAATAACTCAATGGGTGGACCTTCGCGTACAACAAGCGCGTCAGGTATTATAAACACTGACTGGTTCATTACCAATGGTGGTGATGGTTTTGAAGCAGCCGTTGACCCCGAAGACCCGAATATTGTTTATACACAGTCGCAGTATGGCTGGCTTACAAGATTTAATCGCGCGACCGGTGAAAAAGTAGGTATTAAACCTCACGAAGGTATGGGAGAAGAACCATATCGCTGGAATTGGGATGCACCTCTTATTATAAGTCCGCATAAAAATACACGTCTATATTTCGCGGCAAATAAACTTTTCAAAAGTGAGGACAGAGGTGACAGTTGGGAAGTGATATCCCCCGATTTAACTCAGCAGATAGACCGTAACAAACTTGAAGTTATGGGTAAAGTCTGGAGTATGGATGCAGTATCGAAAAACGCTTCAACCTCATTGTTCGGAAATATTGTCGCTTTAGCTGAATCCCCTGTAAAAGAAGGTGTTTTATTTGTTGGTACAGATGACGGATTGCTCCACATTTCGGAAGATGGTGGTCAAAACTGGCGCAAGATCAGCAGTATTGAAGGTATTCCGGATATGTCATACGTAAACGATATAATACCTTCGCATCACAACGCGAACAGAGTTTATGTTGCGTTTAATCATCACAAATATGCTGATTTCAAACCTTATGTGGTTGTAAGTGAGGATTTAGGTAAAAGCTGGAAAAAAATCGTTTCTGATTTGCCGGAAAGAGGTTCTGTTTACGCACTGGATGAAGATCATGTGAACGAGAATCTTTTATTTGCGGGCACAGAGTTCGGGTTTTATTACAGTCCCGATAGAGGCGAAAAATGGATAAAACTAAGCGCCGGTCTGCCTACAATCTCAATAAGAGATATAGAAATTCAGAGAAGAGAAAATGATATAGTTTTAGCATCATTCGGACGCAGCTTTTATATCATGGATGACTATACTCCACTTCGTGAAATATCAGAAAGCAAACTGGAAGAAGAGTTTGTGATTTTCCCGATTAAAGACGCTCCTGTATATGTTGTAACCTATCCTCTTGGTGGAAGAAAACAAGGATCTCAGGGAGATGGATATTACACCGCGGATAATCCGCCTTACGGGGCAACCTTTACATATTATATGAAGGAGTCGATCTCGACTATCAAAAAGGATCGAAAAAAGAAAGAAAAAGACCTGATAAAAAATGAAAAACCGGTTCCATTCCCTTCAAATAACGAATTGGTAGCTGAGGATAATGAAGAAAAACCGTTTTTAATATTTACGGTTAAAGACGCTTCGGGCAATGTTGTTAGAAGACTAAAAGCATCAGCCTCTTCCGGGTTGCATCGTTTAACATGGGATTTGCGTTATATGCCTACATATCCGCTTGGTGAACAAAAAGGTTACCTGAATAATGACCGTTCAGGAATACTTGCTATGACTGGTAAATATACTGTTGAAGTATCACAAAGTGTTAATGGCGATATTTCGGCTTTACACGAACCGGTCGAATTTAATCTTTATCCGTTGGGTATCCGCAAATATTCTGAACCTGAAAGAAAAGAGATGCTCGATTTCCAAATGCAGGTTGCCGAATTGGGTAGAGCGGCGTATGGTACACAGCGATTAATCCGTGAATTGGATTCAAAAATTCAGGAAATTCGCACTGCGCTGAAGTTTACTCCGGATGCGACAGAAGCCATGATGGAAAAAGCGAATATGGTTGAAGATTCACTTCGTGCATTGAGTTTTGTGATGAATGGTAATTCTTCATTCTCAAAGCGAAACATGAACCAATATCCTTCAATTATGGATAGAATAGGTGTTATGGGTTGGGAAATGTCGCGTTCACTTACAAAACCAACAAAAACCCATCGTGATGTTTACGCAGTTGCTAAAGCGGAATTAGCACCTGTGATATCACAAGTTGAATCGTTAGTAAATAAAGAAATAAAAGAACTGGAAGATTCTCTTGAGGCACTCGGTGCTCCCTGGACGAAGGGAAGAATTCCCAAAATGAAATAATATTCTTTTTAAAAAGGTGAGTGTAAGCTCACCTTTTCTGTTTTAAATAGGGCATTTGTCGTATTCATATTCCATTCAAAAATAGATAAAATATCCTCTATAGAAATCTAATACTAATAATGGAGTAAAAATGCGACTACTGCTAATAATTTTGATGGTTTTAACCGGATTGGTTTCAGCGCAATGGTCAAAGATTTCGGATATTGATGTTGGCCCTAATGGAAAAATGGCTGCAATCAACGGTGTTGTTTACGTCTATGGTGATGATGTTTTAAGAAGCACTGATAATGGAGATACCTGGGTTGAAATCAACTCGGAATTTTCTGATGATTTATATTATCTGCATGCTCATAATAACAAACTTTTCGCCATTATCGGGATTAACAATGTTTATCTTTCCGAAGATAACGGCTATACCTGGACTCAAAAAGGTAGTGTTACACTAACAGGTGGGAATGGCGCTATTCTTTCCCTTTATTCGGATGGCGATCTATTATACGCGCTCTCTAACCGGGCGAGTATATTTAAGTCAGCTAATGAAGGTGCGGATTGGGAAGAAATTCTTATAAATGCTGACGGTATTACAAATCCGATTCCTGTTGATCTTGCTGTGGCAGGTGACCTTATGGTCGCCGCGATAGCAACCACAGGAATTGTTATGTCAACAGATGGCGGTAGCACATGGAACGTAAAAAACCCGGCTATAGCATTGAGCCAGGTAGCGAAGTTTAATAACGAAATTTATGGTTCCGGTTTGGGGTTATTCAAACTGGATTCTTCCAACGAGTGGCTAGACTGGAATGCAGGGATTCCTGTCGTGGGAGGATTTTCCTACACCGTAAAAAGTGTTACAGTTGTCGAAAACAAAATGTACGCTGCGGTAAATTCACTTTTTAACGGCTACATCTATAATTCTGATGTGAATGGAGAAAACTGGGCGGAGACGACAACCGGACTTCCTGATTACATCACAAGTACATCGCTTCAATTTATTACATATTCTGATGGCGAGCTTTTTACCTACATGTATGGCATTGAATCATTCGCTCCCGGTTTTACGGGCATATATAAAACTCAGATTGGTGCATCAACTTCTGTAGAGAGTGATTTGTCAGGTCTTCCTCAAAAATATTCGCTGGAGCAAAATTACCCTAATCCTTTTAACCCGGCAACAAAAATCAGATTTAATCTTCCGATGAAAAGTGATATAAGGCTGACAGTATTTGATATGCTCGGCAGAGTCGTGGACGTTATTGCCTCGGGAGAATATCAGGCGGGTTACCATGAAGTAGATTTCAGCGGTGAGCAGTTAAGTTCGGGATTATACATTTACAATCTAAGCGGAAAAGGTGATGATGGAGAAATAATAAACATCTCCGCAAAGATGATTTTGATGAAATAAAAAAAGGCGGGTAAACCCGCCTTTTCTAATCTCATTATATTCAGCTTTTATGTTCCGGCTGAATAATCATCCATGTAAGTTTTTTGTTCTTTGGTAAGCTTGTCAATTTTATAACTCATGGTTCTTAATTTGATACCGGCAATTTCCTGGTCCTGCTCTTCAGGAATGTCGATAACTTCCGGATTAAGCAGAATACCTTGTTTGTCATATTCAGCCAAACGAAGTTGGGACATAAACTGGTTAGCGAATGACATATCCATTACTTCTGATGGATGTCCTTCCGCTGCGGCAAGATTCACAAGGCGACCCTGTGCAAGAACATAGATTCTTCTTCCATCAGCAAGTGTGTATTCTTCGTTATTCGGACGAATAGTACGTTTGCTAACCGCAAGTTCTTCAAGGTCAGGAAGGTTTAATTCACAATCGTAGTGACCGGTATTACAAACAATAGCACCATCTTTCATTTTTTCGAAATGTTTTTTGGTGATTACATCTTTTACACCGGTCGCTGTGATGAAAATATCACCAACTTTGGCAGCCTGATCCATTGTCATAACCTGGTGCCCTTCAAGAGTAGCTTTAAGAGCGGCTGTTGCTTTTACTTCTGTAACAACAACGTTTGAACCTAGTCCGGCAGCTCTCATAGCACAACCTTTACCACAGTGACCATAACCGGCAACTACAAAGTTTTTACCAGCCATAAGTACTGATGTAGCTCTGAGGATACCATCGATTGATGACTGACCTGTGCCATAAACGTTGTCAAAATCCCATTTTGTTTCGGCGTCGTTAACCGCGACTACAGGATAAAGAAGTTTACCATCTTTTGCCATAGCTCTAAGACGATGAACACCTGTTGTGGTTTCTTCTGTACCACCGATAATTTCAGTTGCCAATTCAGGATATTTGTTATGAACTGTAAAAATAAGATCTGCGCCATCATCAAGAGTGAGGTTGGGTTTCATATCAAGAGTACGATCGATTGACCAGTAAAAATCTTCAACCGACTGACCGTGCCATGCGTAAATTTCCTGACCACCTTCCGCAAGCGCAGCGGCAATATCATCCTGAGTGGATAGCGGGTTACATCCACTCCATGAAATTTGTGCGCCTGCAGCGGATAAAGTTTCAATTAAAACAGCTGTTTCTTTGGTAACGTGCAAACAACCAGCGATTCTGTAACCTTTCAAAGGTTTGGTTTCGCTGTATTTTTTGCGTAATTCCATCATTACCGGCATACGTGACTCTGCCCACTCGATTTTTTTTCTACCTTCGGGCGCCAGACTTATATCTCTTACTTTATAATGTCCTTCTTTGTAATCCATCTTAGTTTAAAGCTCCTGTTCTATTTATATTTTTTAAGTATATCTACCAAATCAAGTTTTTCCCAGGAAAAGTTCTCTAATTCGCGTCCAAAATGACCATATGCAGAAGTTTCTGAATAAATAGGACGTTTAAGCTGTAATCTTTCAATGATTCCTTTTGGTGTGAGGTCAACTTCTTTTGAGATTATCTTCGCGATTTCGGAATCGGGAATAACGCCTGTTCCTTTTGTATCCACAAAGATTGATACAGGATCAACAACACCAATGGCGTAAGAAACCTGCACAAGGCACTCTTTTGCCAGTTCCGCGCCGACAATATTTTTAGCTATATGTCTTGCAGCATAAGTAGCGCTTCTGTCAACTTTTGAAGGATCTTTTCCTGAAAACGCGCCGCCTCCATGTGGTGCCCAGCCGCCATATGTATCAACAATAATTTTTCTTCCTGTAAGACCGCTGTCACCATGAGGTCCACCTATTTCAAATCTTCCTGTAGGGTTAACATGATATACAGTTTTCGTGTCGAGAAGATTTGCAGGAATCACAGTTTTAATTACGTTATTAATTACATCTTCTTTAATCTTTTCCTGTGTAACATCAGGGTCATGCTGAGTTGATATTACAACTGCGTCAACTCTGACAGGATTATGATTATCATCATACTCAACAGTAACCTGAGATTTACTGTCAGGTCGAAGATATGGCATCAATTCGAGATTTTCTTTTCTGATTTCTGCCAGTTTTTCAACAAGTTTATGAGCCAGCATAATAGGTAATGGCATTAGTTCGGCAGTTTGATCACAAGCATAACCAAACATTATACCCTGGTCACCAGCTCCACCGGTATCAACACCCATCGCAATATCACCTGATTGTGCATGAACGGCATTCAAAACTGAACATGAATCTGCGTCAAATTTATAATCTGCTTTTGTGTACCCAATTCTTCTAACTGTTTCTCTGACTATCTCCGGAATTTCCACATAAGCGTTTGTTGAAATTTCGCCACCAACGAGCACAAGACCGGTAGTTACAAAAGTTTCACACGCAACTCTCGATTCGGGGTCATCTTTGAGTAAAGCATCCAAAATACTGTCGGATATAGCATCACATATTTTATCCGGGTGACCTTCGGATACTGACTCTGAAGTAAATAAGTATGACATCTAAAACCTGCTTCTTAATTAAACTCTATGTTGAATTGTTTATGTATGTTTTAAATTAAAAACAAAGAATAAATTTAGACAATTTTGTATCTATAATCAACGAATTACGATTTGGGAATTATTTGAACCGTTTTTGTGGTTAGCATAAAAAAAAGGAGATGCAATGAAATTTAAAGATAAAAATGTATTGATCGTGGGTTCAACCGGCGGTATTGGTAAAAAGGTTACTGAAATGTTTCATAATGAGGGCGCGAATCTGATTCTCTTTTCGCGGAATACTGATTTGCTGAGTGAACAAAAAAAGAAGTATGGTGAAAGAGCTTTGATTGTCTCAGGAGATGCGTTGTCTGAGGAGGATTTGACAAATGCGGTTGGTCTTGGGAATCAGCAATTTGGCGAAATAAGTATATTATTTCATGCTGTTGGCTCAATTGTGTTGAAACCAACAAATAATCTGACTCCAGACATATTCAGGCAAACACTTGAACTAAATCTTGTCTCACCTTTTATATCGATAAAAGCAGTTCTTCCGGATATGTTAAAAAATGGTGGTTCAATAGTTGTGACCTCTTCTGTAGCGGGATCGAAAGGACTCACAAATCATGAAGCAATCGCAGCTGCAAAAGGTGGACTTGAGTCTTTTGTGAAAAGTTTTGCAATTACATACGCTAAGAAGAATATCAGAATTAACGCGGTTGCATTAGGATTAGTTGACACACCACTTGCATCATTTCTCACACAGAATAAAATGTCTTTGAAAGCATCAGAAAATATGCATCCGATGGGGAGAATAGGTCAGCCTGGTGATGTTGTCGGGGCAGTGTCATTTTTAGCTTCGGATGAAGCCGAATGGATTACAGGAAGTGTATTATCTGTTGATGGTGGAATGGCAGCCGGATAAAAAAAACTTTAAGGTTTTTACTAAAAAGCCCCCTGAAATCAGGGGGCTTTTTTATTAAGAATTTATACTTGCGTAGATTTTTTTCGTTTGCTTAACGAGATCTTCCATGTGAGTAGAAATCTTTTCAATGTCGTTCAACAACTCAATAAAGAGAATGCTGTTCCTCGGAGTTGATTTGCTATCCTTGATTCTTTCAACCTGATGGAGATCAATTTCTTCCAGATAGGCATCGAATTCTTTTGTTATAGCATCAAGATTTTCATATTCATCGAAGTTCTTTTCATTGAACATTTTAGCTGTGACTTCGGTCTGTCGAATAAGGAATGAGTGAATTTTCTTCAGTTCATTAATTTGTATTTCAACAGGAGCCGCGTGGTTGTTATTGATATGATCATAACATCTCGAAGCTATACTTCTGTTGTTATAGGCGATACCCTGAATAGATGCAATGAGTTTACCAAAACGTTTTATCTTTTTAGCATCAGTTTTATCAATTCTCTTTATAGTTCTGAATAGTTCTGAAACCATCCTTTGAGCATCCTGACTTAATACTTTTGCTTCTTTCTTTACATCTTTCAAGTTAGTCAGTTCTTCTTCGGCAAGATTGTCAAACACCTTGCTGATATTTTCATTTACTCTATTTATGTATAAGAATGAATTTCCCATTAAACTTTCAATTGCACCAAGACCGGTTTTTTGCTCGGAAATTGACTGCCTTTCACTTTCTTCTTCATCAGCAGAACGGTTTTTGTGAATTATATGAGTCCGGTAAATAAAAAATCCGGCAATTGCAACAAGCCCGAGTATTGCGATGATACCTCCAAAAGAGATAATCATAGCAAAAGTAAAAGCAACAGTAAAGGCACTAAGTGCTGTAAAGAACCAACCGCCAATAACGGTTAAAACACCGTTTACACGATAGACCGCACTTTCCCTTCCCCACGCGCGATCTGCGAGAGAAGTACCCATAGCAACCATAAATGTTACATATGTAGTTGACAGGGGTAATTTAAGCGAGGTCGCGAATGAAATCAGTATACTTGCCATCATAAGGTTTACAGATGCACGCAGCATATCAAACGCAGGGATTTCACCGTCAAAACCTGCCTTGGGAGCAACAGCATGAAATCTGTTGTTTATGCCGTTTTGAATACTTTTTGGAGTGATTTTCTTTATTCCTTCAAGTATTCCTCGGCTGCTTCTAACCACCTGACGCGCAAGAACCGAAGATTCAAATCTTTCAAACCCTTCACTTTGTCTTCCCAGGTTTACCTCGGTTTTTGTAACGCTCCGAGCTTTCTTGCTAATAAACAATGTTATAACCATAACAATACCGGCGAGCACGAGAATAAAAGTATTCGATTTAACCGGTTCAGTAAGGGCAACCATCAAAAGCTCAGCCGGGTTATCAGCCTGCAAACTAGCTGTATAACTGCTCAATCCCGCAAGGGGAACACCGATAAAGTTGACCAGATCATTTGCGGCAAACGCCAACGCCAGCGCGAAAGTACCAACAAGAACAATTATTTTAAGAATGTTAATTTTGAATAACATCATAAGGATTTGAAGAACGACTGCCCAGAAGAAGAAACTGTAAAGAATGATTAATTGTCCGTTTTCTATAATCCACTTTTGTGTATCTTTTGTAAGGAAGGATGAACCTTTCGCACCTTTAACTAAAATAAAAAACGTTATCGCGGTAAGTGCGATGCCACCCCAGATAGCGCCATATCGTTTTATCTTTTTCTCAAAGTCAAAACTGAATATGAGTCTGGTTATCCACTGTATTAAGGCACCTGCGGTAAAAGAAATCACAACTGAAAGTAATATTCCGGAGATAATTGCCAGAGCCTTACTCGTATTGATATAGTTGGTAAGTGCGTTAAGTCCCTCACCGTTTTCAGTGATCTTCAATATTGAAACAGCAACTGCAGCGCCTAAAAGTTCGAACACTATTGAAACAGTTGTGGAAGTAGGGAGCGCGAAAGTATTAAATAAATCGAGTAGTAAAACATCGGTAAGCATAACCGCAAGAAATACGGTCATAATTTCGTAATAATAAAACTGGTCAGGATGAAAAATACCTTTCCTTGCTACTTCCATTAGTCCGCTTGAGAAAGTAGTTCCGACCAGAATACCAAGGCTGGCAATGATCATAATTATGTGCCGTGGGGCTACTTTTGAACCGATGGCTGAGTTAAGGAAGTTTACCGCGTCATTGCTAACCCCAACGATAAGGTCGGAAATCGCAAGAGCAAATAATATTACTACAATAATAAAATAGATATCCATATTATTCTAATTGTTTTAAAATTAATCGTAATCTGTAAAGTTACGTTATTAATGAGATTTTAATGTGTTAAATTAATGTTAACAATTAATTTATTGTTAAATTTTGATTGTATAGGATTACAACAATTGAATGTTAGATAGAACGAAAAGTTTTAATAGAGTATTAAAGCACAAAAATAAATATACTAATAAAATTTAGTACTCCAATGCTGGATTTTATATTTTAAACTCATGAAATAAAACTTCTCATCCGGAGACCGTCCAAATGAAAAAAATCTTATGTTTTCTTATTATTCTCGCATACGGAGGCATTATGCTTGCTCAAGAATTACCCGTTGTACCTTATCCACAGAAAGTTGAATTCAAATCAGATAATCTTTCGCTTGGGAATGAAGTTAATTTCAGCGTAAGTGAAAGCGAAAAATCTGATTTTATTTACAATAAATTTGCGGGATTTCTTGCCGAAAATAATGTAAAGATTGATGATAATGCCAAGATAAACGTAAATGTAAAAATTGAAAAAACCGAATTACCGGAAGTTCAGGAAGAGTTTAAGGTAAATGAAGGGTATGTTCTCTCAATTAGCGAAACGGGAATCGAACTATCCTCCTCAACCGCGAAAGGTGCATTCAATGGTATCATGACTCTTATTCAGATTTTGGAGAATTACGGATTTGAACAAGTTCCTTCTCTGAAAATTGTTGATTATCCCGATCTTGAAGTGAGGGGAATATCTGATGATATCAGCAGGGGACAGGTATCAACTCTCGAAAACTTCAAACGGATTATTGATTTCATGGCGAAGTATAAGTTAAACACATACATGCCGTATATGGAAGATGTAATTGAACTAAAGTCTTATCCACAAATTGGTAAAAACAGGGGCGCGCTCACCCGCGAAGAAATAAAAGAGATTTTGACTTATGCCGAATCAAACTTTATTGATGTAATACCGATTTTTCAGACACTCGGGCATTACGAAAATATTTTGCTTGATGAAGATTTCCTCGAATACGCTGAATTTCCCGGAGCTGCTTCATTAAATGTATCAAATCCGAAAACTTATGAATTTCTCGAAAATATGCTTGTTGAGGTATTTGAACTATTCCCGTCGGAATATTTTCACATGGGCGCGGATGAAAGTTTTGATGTCGGGTTGGGAGAAAGTAAACACCTTGTGGATGAATCCTCAATCGCCATGGTTCACGCCGATCACTATCAGAAAATCTATGACATATGTAAAAAACATGGCAAAAAAGTGATTATGTACGGTGATATAATCCTTCGCCATCCTGAAATTCTTGAGCGTCTTCCAAAGGATATTATCATTGTTGACTGGCATTACAGAGCAAAGTACGATTATTCTTCAACTGAAACTTTCAACTCTTACGGACATAAATATTATGTGTCACCTTCGGTATGGAATTTTCTCACTACATTTCCCACAAATGTTAACGCGATGCCGAACATTGAGTATATTATTAAAGACGGAATGAAAAACGGTACATCCGGAATGATAAATTCCAACTGGGGAGATTACGGCGCTGAAACAATTAAGGAATTGATCTATTTCGGATACGCCTGGTCTTCACAATGCAGCTGGAATATCAGCAGCAGCGACCCGGGTAAATTTTCAGGAGATTTCACAAAATCTTTTTATGGAATAAATAACTATTCCGCTGACAGAATATATCGTGAATTCAGTAACACTCTCAACCAGATGATGTGGCACGAAGTATGGCGCCATCCATTGCTTGATTTCAGAGCACCTGTTTGGTGGACACCTCCAACAACATTCAGTGAAGTTGGGAAAATAAACTGGTTACAATGGTCACTCCCCGCAATAAAACGTGATATCGAAAAATTTAGTAGTACAGCGGGTAAATTTGCCGACCACAATAAAATATTCAGTATGCTCGCTGACATGAACGACTGGTACGCGGATAAAGTAACAAATCAGTTATTGTTACAGGAACTTCGTGAGGGTGCTTCAACTGATTTCGCCAAAGCAGTGTCGCAAGTTGAGAATCTGGTAATAAAACTTGAGGATTTAAAAACTCAGTATAAGAATGTTTGGTTAAGTTATTACAAACCTGATAATCTTAACATGATTGAGGATAAGTTCGACAGACTTATATCTTACTTTGATGAGATAAAAGTTGCTCTGAATCAACAAAAGTTGTATGATCCAACTATTTCCTCAGAATTTATCTACCACCCCGATGATGGTGATGAAAAAATAAAGGAAGCGGAATTCCGGAAAGTATTTGACTTGAACGAAAAACCTGAATCGGTCAAATTGCAGATTCTTGCTGATACTTACGCCGAGCTTTACATCAATGGCGAATTTGTCCAAAAACTTTTCGCTCGTCGTTCACTCTCACTTCTCGTTGATTACGGCAGAATAAAATATATTGACGTAACAAAATACCTTAAAAAAGGTGAAAATATCATAGAAGTGAAAACTGTAAATTACAACAGATCGGGCAGAGCAGGTGTGAATATTATATCTGAAATTAAATCAGGCGGCAATAAAATAATGCTTGAAACAAACACCGGCTGGCAGGTAAGGCAACCAAATTCCGACAAATGGACATTTGCTGTGAGTTTTGATTACCCGTATACCGTCATCGCTCCTGATTTTGCACGTGACAGACAGAGCTGGATTGAAAGATAAGATGAAAGTCGGCAGTGAAGTAAAAAATAAACAATCGGTTATTCTTGGTACAGCACTGGGGATTGTGTTTATCCTGGTTGGAATTGAAGCGCTTCAATTATTGGTGGCAACCCTTGGCGGTGCTGAGTATGCTGCATTGAAGTTTAATAATTTCTATTTTATGGCCGACATAAGTTATATGGAGGGAAGTTCAAGGGTTATGTCGGCATTTACTTTTATTTTCCCGCTTTTACTGGCGTTGTTCTTAATTGAGATCAGTACTCGTGTGATCTCCATGAGCAAACCGGGTTCAGTTAGATATACCTCAATTATTTTTCAGTTATTTATTGTGGGATATTCACTCTCCAAAATATTCTACTCCGCTTTTCTCATGGTTTTAGCGCCGGAATATAATACTGACTGGAATAATTTTCTGAATTATGGTGAAATTTTCGGTGTGGTGAGATATCTTACAACGCTGATAGTGCTTATTATGGTTGTGGGTTATCTTGGAAACACCACAGCCAGGATAAAAAAATATATTGATGTACGTTAAGGAGTTAATATGTTGTCATTAAAAAACAAAATTGTCTTTATTACAGGCGCTTCCGCAGGAATCGGAGCGGCTTGCGCTACAGAATTCGCCAAAGTAGGGGCGAACCTTATACTTTCAGCGAGAAGAAAGGAAAAAGTTGATGAACTAGCGGATAAACTTCGTGCTGAATATGGAATTAAAACTCTTGCTTTCAAACTTGATGTAAAAGATAAAGCCGAAATTAAAGCTGTGATTGATGCTATTCCGGTAGAGTGGAAAAGTATTGATATACTGCTGAACAATGCCGGACTTGGCAGAGGCTTAAATAAGGTCTATGAAGATGATCCCGAAAACTGGGAAGAGATGATAGAGACAAATGTTAAAGGTCTGCTTCATGTTACAAGAAATATCGTTCCAGGAATGGTTTTACGCGGTACCGGACATGTAATAAATCTTGGTTCTATCGCGGGACATATGGCATATCCCGGTGGTGGTGTGTATTGCGCTACCAAACACGCGGTAAAGGCTATCAGTGATTCAATGCGTATGGAGCTTGTGGATAAAAATGTGCGTGTGAGTTCCGTTGACCCCGGTATGGTTGAGACAGAGTTCAGTGTTGTTCGTTTTGGTGGTGATGAGGAACGCGCCAAAAATGTTTACAAGGGCGTTGATCCGTTAACCGCGGAGGATATAGCGGATGCTGTTATGTTCGTAGCGACCCGCAAACCGCATGTTAACATCAACGAGATGATAATTATGCCATCGGTGCAGGCAAACGCGTTTGTAACGCATAGGCGGTAAACTATTACCTGCATTGCCCGGCTCCCTGGTTCATCATTCAGTAACTTTGTTCGAGAGGTGGGTGAGGTTCTCAAACCCCGGCAATGGCCCTTCGAGAGCCTCAGGGATCATTGTTCGAGAGGTGGGTGAAGTTCTCAAACCCCGGCAATGACCCTTCGAGTGCCTCAGGGACCATTGTTTTAGAGGCGGGTGAGTTTATCGTTTATCCCGCAAAGCGGGGAAGCACCGTCAATGTTCGACCCTTTTCCGCTTCGCGGGACAGGCGTGCGCTCAGAGGCCCATAATAAGTTTTGTCATGCCCGAGCCCCATCGGGTATCCAGTTTTTGAGCGATGGAATGGGAACCCATCCTAAACCTGTGCGCCTCAGGAGCATCCTTCCCTTTAGTAAATGGAAGGACTTTTAAAGCATTTAGTGATAGGCTTCATTTGCCATAGTTTATCCCGCGAACCAGGTGATGACTTTTTGACCTCAACCCCCTGCGCCGCGGCGCACCCTTCTCCTCTTAACAGGAGAAGGGGAGCAGAATAGAAATCCGAATATTATTTTCCCTCTCCTAAGTTAGGAGAGAGTAAGGGTGAGGTAGTTGTATAATTTTTTACAGAAATACACTTACATCGCCGGCTCCTTCGCGGATGATTTCCACTTCTTCACCGGAAAGATCAATTATACTGGACGGTTTACCTTCGAGGTGTCCCGCAGAGAGCATAAGATCAACGCTTGCATTAAAGATTGTGCGTATTTCAAGAGGATCGAAAAGGTTTTCCCCTTTGCGATTGGTAACGCTTGTACTGACAATCGGGTGTCCCAATTCAGTGGCAAGTTCCAGCACAACAGGGTGATCCGGAATACGTATTCCCACCTGCTTACGTTTTGTCCACAATTTTTTAGGTACTTCTTTCGCTGCCGGTAACACAAAAGTATAAGGCCCGGGGAGGAGTTTGCGCATATGTCTGTATGCAAAATCGGATACTTTCGCGTATGTGGCGATATCCTTAAAATCGGGTATAATAAAGCTGTAAAGTTTGGAGAAAGCTTCATTCTTTATTGTATAAATTCGTTCGAGGGCTTCCTTGTTATAGATATCACAGCCAAAACCATACACAGTATCGGTTGGATAGATAATTACACCTCCATCTCGCATCACATTAATGGCTTTATTGATGAAACGTTTCTGTGGATTGTCCGGGTGAAGTTCATAATATTCCATACAACTACCTTTCGTTTGTTATCGACGGGGTGAATTCCGGTTAAGTAAATTTAAAGATATAATAACGGAGATAATTGTCAATAATAATCGGCATGGTGTAATTTATTTTAAGCCATTATTACAAATTCTTGTGCTTTATGATTCATTTTTCGTTTTTTTGATAAAAAAAGTATAACGTTTATATTTGCATCCTTGTTTAATTTTCACTTATTAAATCCCTTTTACTAAATTATAAATCAGATTTACAGGTATTTCATGAAACACAAAAAGTTGGCGGTTGTTGCTGTATCCGGCGGGTTGGATAGCTGTGTGACTGCGGGAATCGCTTCTGAAGATTACGAGCTTGCTTTTGCTCATTTTAATTACGGTCAGCGTACCGAAAAAAGAGAGTTGAAAGCTTTTAATGATATAGCTGATTTTTATAATGTGAAACACAGACTCGTTGTAAGTCTTGAGCATCTTGCTCAAATTGGCGGTTCTTCTTTGACAGATTATTCGATGGATGTTACTCCCGCAGATTTGGAGAATAAAGAGATTCCAACGTCCTATGTGCCGTTCAGAAACGCGAATATACTTACCGCGTGTGTTAGCTGGGCAGAAGTTATAGGTGCGGAAGCCATTTTTATCGGCGCCGTGTTTGAGGATTCCTCCGGCTACCCCGATTGCCGACCCGATTTTTTCGAAGCTTTCGAACAGGTTGCGAACCGCGGTACAAAGCCGGACACAAAAATTAAAATTGTAACACCGATCATTCAGTTGAGTAAGGCAGAAATTGTTAAAAAGGGTATGGAGATAAATGCTCCGCTTGAATTAACTTGGTCCTGCTACCAGAGTGAGGACGAGGCATGCGGAACATGCGATAGTTGCGCGTTAAGATTGCGCGGCTTTGAGTTAGCCGGGCAGATTGACCCGATAGATTACAAGATTAGACCGAAATATTAATTAGTTTTTGGTTACTTAGTTAATTATTTGTCACACTCTCGGTCTAATCTAAAAAAACATTCCCGGCCCTTTCCCGCTTTGCGGGACAGGCAACTGGCTCAGGGATCTTTAGTAGAAAAATAAAATAATTGGAGATATAAAATGTCAGATAAGTTAGAAATATTAGAAACCTTTGAAAATGAATTTCAGGACAGAGATTACGTGATTGAGCATACCGCTCCCGAATTTACAAGCTTGTGTCCAAAAACCGGACAGCCTGATTTCGCTAACATGAATCTGGAGTACATTCCGGATGAAAAGTGTATTGAACTGAAATCACTCAAACTTTATTACAATTCCTATCGTAATGAAGGTGTGTTTTATGAAAGTCTTACTAACAAAATTCTTGATGATCTTGTAGAAAAATGTGCGCCGAGATGGATGAAATTAACAGCTGATTTTAATGTAAGAGGCGGTATCGGTTCCAGAGTAACTGTTGAACATATTAGCGACGATTTCATTGACGTGGAAAATTTCGATCTGGATGATGAATTCTAATTTAATATAAATTGTGTTGAGAAAATAAATACGGAGACGTTATTGTGAAAAAACTTGAAAAAAGAAGTTGGGCGGAACCCTTCAAAATAAAAGTGGTCGAGCCTATCAAGATGACTTCAAAAGAACACAGACTTGAAGCTGTTAAAGAAGCGGGCTACAATACTTTTTTGTTAAAATCGGAAGATGTTTACATTGACTTGCTAACTGATAGCGGTACAAACGCCATGAGCGATTATCAGTGGGCCGGAATGATGATTGGTGACGAAGCTTACGCGGGAAGTAAAAACTTTTATTATCTGTGGGATAATGTGAAAAAGTTTTACGGAATGCCATATTTTGTACCAACTCACCAGGGTCGCGCTGCCGAACATATGGTATCGCAGATATTGATTAAAAAGGGTGACTACGTACCTGGTAACATGTATTTCACTACTACACGCTTACATCAGGAATTAGCAGGCGCGACATTTGTTGATGTTATCATAGATGAAGCGCATGATCCTGGCGATCCACATCCTTTCAAAGGTAACGTGGATGTAAATAAGCTTGATAAACTCGTTCAGGAAGTTGGCGCGGATAAAATTCCTTACGTATGTATCGCTGGTCCGGTAAACATGGCGGGCGGTCAGCCGTTTTCTATGGCTAACCTTAAAGAAGTAAAATCATATTGTGATACAAAAGGTATTGATCTTTGGTTTGACGCTACTCGCGCCGTTGAAAACGCTTACTTCATCAAAACTCGTGAAGAAGGTTACGCTGACAAAACTATCACAGAAATTCTTTTCGAGATATGTTCTTATTTTGAAGGATTGTGGGTTTCCGCCAAGAAAGACCTTATGGTTAACATTGGCGGTATCTTCGCTACTAAAAACAAGGATGTTTTCGAGCAGGCTAGAAACCTTGTTGTAGTATATGAAGGTTTGCATACATATGGCGGTCTTGCCGGACGCGATATGGAAGCTATGGCTCGCGGTATGGAAGAAATGGTTCAGTATGACAACGTTCGCGCCAGAATTGGTCAGGTTGAATATTGCGGTAACAGATTGGAAGAATTTGGTATTCCATTTGTTAAACCGATTGGTGGTCACGCAATCTTTCTTGACGCAAAGGCGTTTCTTGATCATCTTCCACAGGATCAATTCCCGGCTCAGACTCTTGCTGCGGAAATATATATCGATTCAGGTGTAAGAGGTATGGAAAGAGGTATTGTTTCCGCGGGTCGTGATCCTAAAACCGGTGATCACAGGTATCCAAAACTTGAGCTTGTACGTTTAACCTTCCCGAGAAGAGTTTACACACAGGCTCATATTGATGTTACTGTTGAATCTATTGCTTCTGTATATGAAAACAGAAAAAATATCAAAGGCTTGAAAATGGTTTATGAGCCAAAATATTTAAGATTCTTTCAGGGACGCTTTGACAGATTATAATTAATTAGCTAAATTACGCAAGGGGTTCATATTGGTGTGAACCCCTTTTTTTGTTTAAATATTTTATTAGCGTATTGAACTATTCTCGTGTATTTTTATTTAATTGAAAAAATAGAGTTCTTCACCGATTTTATTGCGCAAAGTTTTCCACTAAAAAAGTGTTAGAATGAAAAATCTGTTAGAAATAAAGAAAGAATTTTATAAATCGAGAGATACGCTTTTTTCAGATAAAGCCCTTCTTGAAGATCCTTTCAACTTTTGCGTTTCGTACTCACTTCTGGTCGAAGAAGTTATTATCAGAGTTATAGCGGGTAAAAAGTTGAGTTGCGCACTTGTCTCGTCAGGCAGTTTCAGCAGGAGGGAGTTAGCACCTTTTTCTGATATAGACGTAATGTTTTTAGTGGACGACGTGACTGCCGAATCTGATAACCTTAAAGAACTTGTTACTACCTTGTGGGATGCCGGTGTGGAAGTATCCCATACTGTTCGGGATTTTAGCGATATTCAGAAATTTCTGGATGAAGATTTACATGCCTTTACACAATTTTTTGAAACTCGTTTTATTTTTGGTGATGATAAAATTTATCATAAGTGGAATGAAAAACTAAGAAATTCTCTGGATGATAATTATCGTAAAACTCTTCTCAATGAGTTTTTTGAAGATATTAGAATGAGACACCAGCGTTATGGAGATTCAGCGAAAGTTCTTGAGCCTAATCTAAAATTTTCCGCAGGCGGGCTTCGTGATTTACATGCTGTTCAGTGGATGTACGCATTTAAAAATAATGAAATTATAAACGAACAGAATGAACTGACTACAACTCAGCATTTTATTAATAAACTTCGCCAAAACAAACTTATCAATCCAAAGGCTGCAATCAGATTGAAAGACGCTTACAAAATGGTTCTTAATGTGAGAAATCGTCTTCATCTGATTACGGGAAGAAAAAATGACAGACTTGAGTTTTCGGCTCAGGAAAAGATTGCGAATGCTCTAAATTATCAAGGCGATGTGTGGCAGAGTTTTATGCATGAGTATTTCAGATCATCCAATATCCTGAATCGTTTTTCCAAAACTATGATGAAAGGCTTCAGTGAACAATTAGCCGGACCAATATCTGACTATTTGCTTATTGCACTTGATGATGACTTTGTTAAAAAAGGGAATATAATTTCGCTTAAAAATGATAAAGAAATTTCCCTTTCGGATATATTGAGGGCATTTTGGTACAGAGGCATGGGTGACGCGAGGTTTGATGAAAACCTGCGCTCAAAGATCATTGAAACAGTTCATGATATTGAGGAATTAAATGGTGAAGACCATCTGAAATCTGTGTTTTTCAGGGAAATTCTAAAGTTGCCCAAAAATGTAGGTAAAACTCTCGATTCCATGAACGAAATGGGTGTATTAAGCGCATACCTGCCCGAATTTCGCGAGTTGGTGGGGTTCTTCCAGCCGGGGGTGTATCATTGTTATACTGCTGATGAGCATACAATAATCGCGATTAAAAATGTTGAACTTCTTGAAAGTAAAAACAATGAGCTGGGTAAAATCTACAACTCATTAAAGAAAAAAGATTTGTTGTTTCTTGCATTATTATTTCACGATATAGCCAAGCCTATTGATGTTTCAGGGCATGAAATTCTTGGTGCCGAAATGGTTGCTACAGTAATGCCGGGGCTTGGTTATTCACAGGAAGAAGTTGAACTTGTTCAGTTTCTTGTAAGGTATCATCTTACGATGGAGCAGGTGGCTTTCAGGCGTAACCTGAATGATCCATCCACCCTTAATTCTTTTGCTTCAGTCTTCACTTCAATTCATGCACTGGACTTGCTGTATCTCGTAACGTACGCTGATTTATCCGCGGTTAGTCCACAAGTTTGGACTAACTGGAAAAGCGAACTTTTGTATGAATTATATCGTAAAACGAGATCAATGCTGGAGGAAAATCTCTCTGGTACGGAACTTATTGATACGGAAACACAGGAGATGATGGAGGGACAGGATAGTGATGATACAGCCCTGATTCAGCACATTGAATCGATTGATGATCCTTCTTATTTACAGCATTTCACACAGGATGAGATCAACAGGCATAAAGAGGAAATTGAGAATGGTACCGAAACTCCAATCTTTTTCAGGCAGGAAGAAAGTTTTACCGTTATTTCGATGATATCCAAGGATTCTCCCTCTTTGCTCTCCCGTCTTTGTGGTACTTTAACAATAAATGATTTGAATATTCACTCAGCAAAGATATTCACCCGTCAGGATGGTGTTGTTATCGATAGTTTTTCGGTTTCAGATTACAGAACGGGTAATCCGGTAATGGCTGAAAAATTTGATAAAATTAAGAGTGATATCCGACTTGCGATAAAAAACAGACTCCCGATAACTACCGAAATGATCAAAACTCGAAAAAAATGGTGGCGAATTGAGAGCAAAATATTCAGGCGCAGAAGTAAAATAAAAATTGCCTTTGAAAATCATGAGAAATTCACAATTATTGATGTTTTCGCTCCTGATACACTTGGATTGCTATATAAAGTTACAAGTTCGCTTGCAGAACTGAATTTGTCAGTCTATTACGCGAAAATAGCCACCAGAGCCGATGATGTAGTTGATTCTTTTTATGTTCTCAATGAGCATAAAAAGAAAGTAACGAAAGATGATGAAGAACTAATAAAAATTGAACTTGCTAACGCGATAAATGAAATTTTGTAGGAAGTAGTATGTACTTTATGGATAGAAGTAACCCGATTGGTGTTTTTGACTCAGGTATTGGTGGTTTGACTGTTGTAAAACGTATAAATTCTTTCCTTCCGAATGAAAATATCGTTTATTTCGGCGATACAGCGCGTGTACCCTATGGCACCAAATCCAATGAAACGGTAACGGAATATGCACTCCAGGATGCTAATTTTCTGGTGAAGAAAAATGTCAAACTAATTGTTGTCGCGTGTAATACGGTTTCTTCAGTCGCGATGGATGTGCTTCGCAAGAAGTACGATATTCCGGTGATTGGAATGATAAAGCCTGGGGCGCTGAGTGCGGTGGAAGCAACAAAGAACGGTAAAATAGGAGTTATTGGTACCAACGCAACAATAAATAATAAAGCTTATTCCACGGAACTAAAAAAACTCGATAAAAAACTTTCAGTCCTTGAAAAGGCTTGCCCGCTTTTTGTACCACTTGCGGAAGAAGGTTGGACAGATCACAAAGCCACCAGGCTTATCGCTCAAGAATACCTTCTTGAAATGAGAGAACAAGGTGTCGATACCTTAATTCTCGGTTGTACTCATTATCCTATATTGGCTGATGTTATTCAGGAAGTGATGGGAAGGAGTGTAACCCTGATTGATTCAGGTACGGCAGCGTCAACTATTGTAGAAACACATCTTCATGGTAAGGGTTTACGTAATATCTCAAATCATCTGGGCTTTGATGATTTTTATGTTTCCGATTTACCCGGGAAATTCAGGGAAATAGCGGAAAGATTCCTCGGTAAGAAGGTTGAAAATATCTCAAAAGTAGATATCGATTATATCACCGGTTTAAAGTGAAATAATTAATAGAATTAGTTTAAAATTCAGAAAAATAGTAAATGTCATCCTCCGTCTTCCGACTTTGGTCGGAATCCACCTCCTAAGCCAGAGGCTTACAGGTTCAGAAGGAGGACTTTAGAAACGTGGAGACTATAGCATCAGTTTGGAATGATTCAAACATTTTTTATTTAAAAGCTTCTTCCAGTTTTTGAACTAACAATTTGGTAAATGCTTCTTTTGCGATTCCTTCAAAATTTAATTTGGAAACCTTTACACTTACTTCGGGTGAATCGCCCGTCCCTTTTTTGAAATTTACGAGATTAAAAGCTAATCTGTTTCTGTCGTTTTCAAGTGGCAGATATTCTTTTAACTCTTCAACCACATTATAAACTTTCTTTTCTATAGTATCTGCGGCAAATTCTTTAGTTCCTGGTCCTGTTGAAGTGCTCATAAGCATTAATCCGTTAAATAAAGAGAATAATTTTTACCCAAATATCGGTAAATTTAATAAATTTGTAAAATGGAATAATACGGAACCGGCTTTTTGTTTGCAGATTTTCATCAAATAGAAAAAATATTGATCATACGTCTTTCATCACTTGGTGATATTATTTTGACAACACCAGTGATCAGAGCGATCAAATTAAAATTTCCGCATCTGAAAATTGATTTTTTAGTTAAGGAGAGCTTTATAGAGACGGTAAAGTATAATAAGCATATTGACACGGTTCATACTTATGAAAAGGATATTGACGGATTATTAACCGGAAAATATGATTTGGTTCTCGATCTTCAAAATAATAGAAGAAGCAGAAAGATTACCGAAAAATTGGGTGGTATGGTAGAGAAGTTTTCGAAACCACAGTTGAAAAAATTTCTGCTGGTTAATTTCAAAATAAATCTGTTCAATACAATTGTACCAATTAGTGAAAGATACGCGGAAAACCTTGTTGGTATAAACGTCGAAGAACCGCCTGAAATATATACAGATAACTTAAAAATTTCTTTACCGGAAATATTTAACAGTGGGAAGAAAGTCATTGGTATCTGCCCCGGGTCAAAACATTATACAAAGATGTGGCCGGAAGAATATTATAAAAATCTGGCGTTAAAGCTCATTGATGTTGGATACAACGTTGTCATTTTCGGTGGAAATAGCGATATTGAAACCGGTGAAAGAATATCAGGAGCCGTATCGGGAGTTGTTAATCTGACAAACGAAGACCGTTTGTCGGATACTGTTAATCTTATGCAATATTGTGAAGCTGTTGTTTGTAATGATTCGGGGATGATGCATACAGCGACTGCCGCAAGAGTAAACGTAGTGGCTATTTTTGGCTCGACTGTTCGAGAATTCGGATTTGCGCCTTTCTCTGAAAAAGCCGTAGTAATTGAAAATACGAGTTTGAGTTGCAGACCATGTTCTCACATTGGGAAGTCTTTTTGCCCAAAAGGACATTTCCGGTGCATGCTTGATCTTACTCCCGAAGTGGTGTTTGAAAAATTAAAAAATCTACTGGAATCTCATGGTTAATATCTGGTACCTGTTTTATAATATATTTGTCATACCGCTTTTATTCGTTTTATTGAATCTCGGCGGATTATTTAATCGTAAGATTAAAACCGGGATCAAAGACCGGAAAAAACTGTTTGAAAACCTGATAATTAATTTGCAGGGACTCGACCGTAAAAAGAAAATGGTGTGGTTTCATCAGTCTTCAATGGGTGAATTCGAACAGGCAAAACCTATTATCAGCAGATTGTACGAAACAGGTAAAGTAAATATCATCATTACGTTTTTTTCGCCTTCCGGATATGAAAACTCGAAAAATTATCCTTACGCACATATCATATCGTATATACCTTTCGATACACCTTATTTCGCGAACAAATTTTTGACAATAGTAAAGCCTCATCTTGCTGTTTTTATGCGATATGACATTTGGCCAAATTTTATATGGCAGTTAAAAAGGAGAAAGGTTCCGGCCTTTGTAGTTGACGCGACAATGCGATTCGATTCTAAAAGGAAATTACCGATCGCAAAAAATTTCCATCATAAACTTTTTAATGATCTTACCTCAATTCTCGCGGTAAGTGAGGATGATGTTGATAACTTTAGAACATTTGGATTAAACAAAGTAAACATCAAGGCAGTTGGAGATACCCGATTTGATCGTGTAAGTGAAAAAAGTAAAACGGCAAAAGAAAGGAAACTTTTGAAGGAAGATTTTTTCAAAGGTAAAAAAGTTATTGTTGCCGGTAGTTCGTGGGAGGCTGATGAAAATGTAATCCTTCCGGCATTTATAAAATTGGCCAAGTATGACCCTGATGTAAGATTGATCCTGGTACCGCATGAACCGACGGTAATCCATCTCGAAAAGTTGGAGAATCTGCTTGCCGGTCAGCTCAAATCAATTCGATTTTCATATCTTTTAAATAATTATAATGATGAGAAGGTGATAATAGTTGATTCAATCGGGATACTGCTTACATTATATTATTATGCTGATATCGCGTATGTAGGAGGAAGTTTCAAGCAGGGAGTTCATAATGTGCTTGAACCGGCGGTGTATGGTATCCCTGTGGTTTATGGGCCCAAACATCTTTCAAGCAGGGAAGCTATAGAAATGGCAAAAATCGGAAACGGTTTAGTGATCAAAAATAAACGAGACGCTTACAGAGTATTCAGAAAACTGACGAGTGACGAAGGACTGAGAAATAAACTGGGGGAAATATCGAGCGCGTTTGTTGAAAAAAATCTGGGAGCCACTGAGGAGATACTAAAAGAAATAAACTCAACATTATAGTTTTAGAATTTTTTTCCAATATACTGCTCCGCTTTTTCATGGGAGTTTTTGTACTCCCTCATATCCAGTACTTCTTCATAATATTTAAGTGCCTTTTCTCTGGAGCCGATCCTGTCTTCAATATTTCCTGAATGCAGGGTGGAGTTAATGAAAAATCCGGTTTCCTCATCGCGATCGATTTCAAGGCTGATTGATAAATTACGACATTCTTCAAAGTAGCTTTTTGCTTCTTTATACTCTGCTTTTCTGTAATGTTTCATACCGATGTAGTAAAGGGCTTCACGTTTTATCCAGGATGAATATCCAGGCATGCCGGAATCACATTTTGCGATGATATCCTCAAATACAACTGATGCCTGATTATAATTTCCCGCTTTTACATAAATCCTTCCGTAATATCTTTGAAACGCGGGATTGTCAGGGAAATCATTCACGAGTTGTTTGGCGAAAATCATTGCTTCCGCCGGTCGCTCCTCAAAGTTCAACAGGAGGGTAGTCAGTGTGTATCGTGCCTCGAATTTGGAATATTTTCCTTCTCTCGCTGCAAGCTTGAGCTGTTCAATCCCCTTTTCCTTATCTCCTTCCGGGAAGAAGATCATAAATGGTTCAACAATTGGAAAGTGTTCCGGAATTGCTGCTGCGTAGTAATTGTAGATTCCGAAACCAAGCTGGACATCTTTGTTTGTTGGATCAACTTCATATGCTCTGTAAACTAGTGGAAGCGCGTCTTTACCATCCATTGCCGCATCGAACCAGTTTTTCCTGAACGCGTACAATCTGCCACGGAATCCCAGAGCACCACCCTTAAAAAAAAGAGCGTCAAGATTATCAGGGTCTTCATCAAGTATCTCATCGCAATAATCAACAACTTCAGTTACCTGATCAATAAACGCCTCATCAAGTTGTGTATTACTGAAATCGATTATGATTTTCCACCAGAGTATCATGGCTTCATAAAACTTCCCTGCCGGATGATCGGGGTATTCGGTTAAAACAGATTTGAAAGTTTCTTCAGCTTGCTCAAATTGTAATCCATAAATCTGATAAATACCTGAACTAACCAGTGAATCAAATCTGGCATCTTTCTGTGCTGATAGTACAGAAACAAGTAATAGTAAAATCAGAATTATTTTTTTCAATTTTTACCCTTAATGTGAATTGCTGATTACATAGCCAAGAATCAGACTTGTTGACAATTTATTAAAAATATTCCCGCTTTCGCGGGAATGACAGTAAAAATTAAGATGAAGGCAGGAAATATCGGTAAGTATTACGATATTTCATGACTATTCTAATATTTATCAGCCCGTTTTCACAGGCTGAGGTTGTTGAAAAACCTGGTAGTTGATTTTCAAGTCCCCCTTTGAAGGGGGAAATCACTCCGCCATAGGCGGATTTTGTGATGGGGGATGACCAAAAGTCACGAAAAAAGTAAAAAATCATCCTCCGTATTTCGACTATCGTCGAAATCCACCTCCTTCAAAGGAGGACCTTGAAACAAAAACACCCAATCAAAAATAATTAGCCCGTTTTTACGGGCTATAAATTATCTCAACTTTTCGAGTAAATAGATCAACAGGTTATCAGCGTTTATACGTTCCTGATTCATCGAATCACGTTCGCGAACAGTTACAGTGTTATCTTCCAGAGACTGGGTGTCAACAGTGATGCAGAAAGGTGTACCTGCTTCGTCCATTCTGCGATAACGTCTTCCAACCGCGCCTTTATCATCGAAAAATACACGCAGATAAGGACGCAGATCGGCTTCTATTTTTCTCGCAAGTTCGGGCATTCCATCTTTATTAACAAGGGGGAAAATCGCTGCTTTGATTGGAGCCAGTTTCGGATGAAGCCCCAATACGGTTCTCGTTTCTCCCTTTACTTCTTCTTCACGATATGCGTCCACCAGAAACGCCATAAATGAACGACTAGCGCCCGCCGAAGTTTCTATAATAAACGGAACGAACTTTTCTTTAGATTCTTCATCAAAATATTTCTGTGATTTACCGGAATATTCCTGATGACGACCCAGATCAAAATCGGTTCGGTTATGAATACCTTCAATCTCGCCCCAGCCAAAAGGAAACTCATATTCGATATCAACTGCTTCTTTAGCGTAATGAGCAAGTTTGTCAGCCGGGTGGTCATGATATCTTAGTTTTTCAGGAGTCATTCCAAGATTATTATACCATTCAAGGCGCAATTCTTTCCAGTGATCATACCATTTTTTGTCGTCTTCGGGTTTGACAAAAAACTGCATTTCCATCTGCTCGAATTCACGCGTACGGAAAAGAAAGTTTTTGGTATTTATCTCATTCCTGAAAGCTTTACCAATCTGAGCGATACCAAAAGGAAGTTTTTGTCTGCTTGCGCCCTGAACATTCAGGAAGTTAACAAAAATCCCCTGCGCTGTTTCAGGACGGAGATATATAACATTTCCTTCCTTGTCAACAGGACCAAGAAAAGTTTTAAACATGAGGTTAAAACTTCTGGGAGGAGTAAATTCACCTTTTGTTCCGCAGTTAGGGCAACTTAATTCTTTAAGCAATGCTTCTGAAACAACTTCATCTTCAAGGAGGGCTTCAAATTTTTCGCCGTTATCTTCAATATCGGCAGTGATTTTATCAATTTTTGTTTTGAGTTCCTCATTTTCCAGCAGAGCCATTACAGCTTTTTTACGCTTCTTATCGTTGATCTGCTCGCCAAGTGTATCGAGGCGGTAACGCGCTTTACACTGTTTACAGTCAATCATCGGGTCGGTGAAGTTTTCAACGTGACCTGAAGCCTGCCAAACACGAGGGTGCATAAGGATGGATGCGTCAAGACCTTCAACATCTTCACGGTAAGTCATGAACTTCCACCACTCTTCTTTAATATTTTTGAGGAGTTCAACTCCTAACGGACCGTAATCCCAGCAGCCGTTCAAGCCGCCGTATATTTCACTTGACTGAAATACAAAACCTTTTCTTTTCGCTAGTGATACTACTTTTTCAACTGTATCATTTTTCTTTTTCGGGGTACTGATAGTTCAATCCTCCATGATTTTACATAAATGGCAAATATAATAAATTGGAATTATATCACGGAAACTAATTTTCCTAATCCTTGTCAACTGATCTGGCAAAAATATGATCTACATTTTTTAACATCTTGTCATAATCAAATACTTCTTCTATTTCTTCTTTAGGGAGATATTTTAAGACTTCATCATCCGCAAGGAGTTCGTCTTTGAGGTTTTTCTCCTTGTTCGCCCATACTTCCATAGCGTTTCTCTGAACAAATTTGTAAGCGTCTTCACGCGAAATACCGGAGTTAACTAGTTTAAGGAGAATAGTTTGTGAGAATACAAGTCCGCGAGTTATTTCCATGTTGCGGATCATATTTTCGGGATAAATGATTAGATTATCTACAAGTTTGATCATCAGGTCGAGAGCATAGTAAGTGATTATGCAGCTATCGGGCACAATTACTCTCTCAACGGATGAGTGTGAAATATCGCGTT
The DNA here is from genome assembly GCA_022181065.1 of Melioribacteraceae bacterium. Classification (GTDB taxonomy): domain Bacteria; phylum Bacteroidota; class Ignavibacteria; order Ignavibacteriales; family Melioribacteraceae; genus BQMY01. Next base: position 39,592 of record BQMY01000101.1, read on the forward strand.
CGTGCCACAAGGCTACGTTTTCCATAGCTGCCATTGCATTCCCACGCAACAATCGGGCTATACCCGTAACTCTTTCACTAACGATAGGGTTGCGTTTGTGAGGCATCGCGGACGAACCTTTCTGACCTTTTGAGAAGAACTCCTCAGCTTCAAGTACCTCTGTACGCTGCAGATGTCTTATCTCAACTGAAATCTTCTCGAGAGAAGCACCGATTATCGCGAGAGTTGATAAAAACTCCGCGTGTCGGTCTCGTTGAATCACCTGAGTAGAAACTGAAGCAGGGGAGAGTCCCATTTTTTCACAAACATATTCTTCCACTTCAGGTGAGAGGTGTTCAAAAGTACCAACCGCGCCTGAAATCTGACCAACGCTTATTCTTTCGAGAGCGCCCTCAAGGCGTTCGATATTACGTTTATTTTCCTCGTACCAGAGTGCGAACTTAAGTCCCATTGAAGTTGGCTCAGCATGAATACCGTGACTTCTTCCTACGCAGATTGTACGTTTATGCTCAACAGCACGTTTTTTAAGAATATCCTTAAACTGCTTTAGTTGAGTAAGGATAATTTCACCGGCGGTTTTCATCTGGTAGCTGAGGGTTGTATCAAGGATATCGCTGGAGGTCATTCCGTAATGTATATGCCTTGATTCCGCTCCAACATACTCCGCGATATTTGTAAGGAAGGCGATAACATCGTGTTTGGTGGTTTCTTCAATTTCGAGAACGCGTTTTACGTCAAAGTTTGCTTTTTCCCTGATAACATCAACATCCGCCATGGGGATATCACCCATTTTAGCTCTCGCTTCACAGGCATAAATCTCAATATCGAGCCATGTTTGATATTTAAACTTATCTTCAAAAATATAACCTATTTCAGGTTTTGTATATCTGGTAATCATAATTTTTCCAATTCCATCTCTTTAGTTAATGTATCGCCGTTTCTGAATACGGTTAATTCGATATTATCACCGGTTCTGAAATCCTGCAGAACACCAATGAGTGTTTCATCATCGTTGATGACATATTTTTCAACTTTTAGAATTACATCGCCTACTTCAAGCCCTGCTTTATCAGCCGGAGAATCATTCCCGATATAGGTAACAATAACACCGTGTGTATTTGGTAAACCGTAATACCGGGCAATTTCTTCATCAATAGATTGTATGCGCAAACCTGTCCAGAAATCGCGGGTTACTGAACCGTTCTGTTTAAGTTCATCAATTATCGATTTAACTTTGTTGATTGGTATCGCGAATCCAACCCCAACGTTGCCTGAAGAACCTTGTGCTGTGTAAATAAGTGTATTCATGCCTATCAGTTCACCGATTGCGTTAACGAGAGGTCCGCCGCTGTTTCCGCCATTGATCGCCGCGTCTGTCTGAATCATGGACAGGTAATACCTTTCATTTACTTCACCCAGATTCATCCCGAGAGCACTGACCACGCCGACAGTTACTGTAGGTTTGTCATTAAGTGAGAATAACCCAAAGGGGTTACCAAGCGCGATTACCCACTCACCAATTAAAATATCATCTGATTTACCAAGTTTTATGTAAGGTAAATCTTCAGCTTCAATTTTTAACAGACATATATCAGAAACCGGATCGGTGCCAACAAGTCTGGCATCGTATCTTGTTCCATCGGTCATGGTGACAATAATTTTAGTAGCGTTACCCGCAACATGATCGTTGGTTATTATATATCCATCGGGTGAAATAATGGAGCCTGAACCAAGTCCTTTAACTTTGCGGTTGTACACCCGATCACCAAAAAATCGTCTGAAAAACGGATCATTACTTAAAGGATCACGATATTGTCTTATTTCTGTTACATTTATACCTACAACCGCAGGGGAAACGTTGGAGACCGTGCGTGTGATTACGTTGCTCCTTGAGCCGAAAATTTCATCATTCGCGCTCTCTCTGGTATTTACAACCTTATAGTCATTTTTTTGTTCGGTAAAATCAACTACGTCACCTCCGGTTACCTGAGCCGAGACATCTTCTGATTTACTCAGATAGATAAAAATTCCGGACATCACGAGCATAGTAAATAAAGAGGAGATGAATGCCGTTCTAAGTTCTTTCATTTAAATCCTCAACTTTTGTTCTTTTATTCAATTTCAGCCAGTCCAGTATCGGACCAATATGTTTTACAATCACAATCAGCATTAAGATTCCGAAAAAAATTCCGAACAGCGTTTCATCCTGCGATGATGGAGATGTATATTTGTTAAGTATATCGGCTGATGTGTATGCCAGGATACCGGTAAGAAATGTTGCTGTTATATTCCCGAAATGAATACTTTTTTTGAAAATGTAACCGATAACCCAGAATATTCCCCATAAAAGCAAAATGAGCGGGGAAAAAATGGCGGTACTTCCGGCAGCGGATGCTAATCCTCGTCCACCTCTGAATCCAAGCCATGGATTAAAGCAATGACCGAGAACTACAGCATTCATGCTTATAGCAGAAAAAATGAAATTTTCTTCAAACAAAAGAGATGTAATAAAAACCGCGGTTAACCCTTTCAGGAAATCGACTATAAAAACAATCACACCAATCATTTTTGAACCGGAAACTTCGTAGCTGTTCATCGCCCCAACGTTACCTGAACCTTCTTTTGTGATATCCATATTTCTGGCTTTTTTCATTACAAGCCAGGCTGTTGGGATTGTACCCAGCAAAAATGAATACAAAAAGATAATTATATATTCTACCATGAAAAATTCCGTGAAATGCAAAATAATAAATTAAGAAAAATTCTCTTAAAAGGGGATTGGGAGTTGATGTAAAACTAATTTTGTGAAAAATCTACAATACCTTTTCGAAGGTTATGATTTTCCTTCTTGAGATTTTTCACCTCTTTTTCCAATAATTCTATTCTTTCATTTAGCCGCTTATTCTCCGAAATAATTAATGCTCCGTACTGGATGATTTTTTCATTCAGTTTTGTAAGCTGACTTATTAACTCAGCCGGGGATGTAGTATCAGCCATATCAGTTCCGTTTTACGGATTTAACAATTATAAAATTAATTTTGTTCTTAAAAATAAACATTGATTTGAAAAGATGTAACACAATGGTATTAATTCTTTAATAATTCTCTCTTCCTCAAAGTTATCATATATTTGTAAATAATGGAGATTACATTATTTTAAATTGAATTTACAGAAAAAATTCTATCGGAGTTTATGATGGTTAATTTCATTGGTACATTCAGCGTGATACCTTCTCTTCCCAAAAAGTTGGAGACACTGCGTGAGATAGCATATAATCTGTATTGGACCTGGAATCATGACGCAAGAGAACTATTCAGAAGAATGGATGGTCAGCTTTGGGAGGATACCAATCATAATCCGGTGCTGCTTCTCGGCAGGATAAGTCAGGATCGTCTGGGAGAACTGGAAAATGACTACGGCTTCATTTCACACCTTAACCGTGTTTATGTTCAGCTCAATGTTTATCTGCAGGAAAAAACATGGTACTCCAAAAAATATGGAGATAACCAGGAGACTAATATCGCGTATTTTTCCGCTGAATTTGGTTTAACGGAATGTTTACAGATATACAGCGGTGGACTCGGGATTTTATCCGGCGATCATGTAAAATCAGCGAGTGATCTGGGATTACCATTTGTGGCAGTGGGTTTGTGCTATAAGGAAGGTTATTTTCAGCAGTATCTTGCCTCCGACGGGTGGCAGCAGGAAAAATATACGCTTACCGACTTTTATAATCAGCCGATGGAACTCGTGACCGATGATACAGGAAGACCAATCAAAATTACGCTGGATTTTCCGGGTCGTGTAGTATTTGTGCAGGTATGGCGAATTCTTGTAGGGAGAGTAACATTATACTTGCTTGATACGAATGTAGCTGAAAATAGTGATGGCGACAAGAAAATTACCCGCGCTCTTTATGGGGGTAACATGGAGACGAGAATCCAGCAAGAAATTTTGTTAGGTATTGGAGGAATAAGGGCACTCCACGCCCTGGGAATTAAGCCAAAAGTGTGTCATATGAACGAAGGGCATTCAGCATTTCTTGGATTGGAGCGAATCCGGTATCTGATGCAGTATGAAAAATTAAGCTACGAAGAAGCCAAGACCATTAACTTTTACTCCAATATTTTTACCACACATACGCCTGTTCCCGCCGGGATTGACGTTTTTTCGAACGATCTTGTTGAAAAATATTTCGGCAAATATTATCGGGAAGAGCTGAAAATAAGTGATACCGAATTCTATAAACTCGGCACTATTATCAGAGATGAAGAACCCGCGAATTTCAATATGGCTCATCTCGCTATGAATACTGCCGGCTTTGTAAACGGAGTTAGTAAACTGCATGGTGAAGTTTCAAAAAAGCTTTGGGTTGATGGCTTTAAAAATATTCCATTTGATGAAATTCCTATAGATTATGTCACGAATGGCATTCATACACATTCACACATCTCAAATGAGATGCAGGATTTACTTTTGCGCTATCTTGGCGATAAAATCATCCAGGACCCTTCAGACATAAGAGCATGGAGCCGCATAGATGAGATCCCTGATGAAGAATTGTGGCGAACCCATGAAAGAAGACGCGAAAGACTGGTTGCTTTTGCGAGACGCAGATTACGCAATCAAATAGAAAACAGAGGTGGATCGCCTTCCGATATTGAAGCGGCAAAAGAAGTTCTGAATGCATCCGCGCTTACAATCGGTTTTGCCCGACGCTTTGCGACGTACAAACGCGCCAACCTGATATTCAAAGATCTGGAAAGACTGGTGGATTTAATGATGAATCCCGAGATGCCTTTGCAGCTTATTATCGCAGGGAAAGCACATCCCCGTGACGAAGAAGGGAAAAAGCTCATTCAGGAAATATACAGCATCGCTCAGGAAGAAAACATGCGCAAGCGAATTGTTTTTCTCGAAAATTACGATATGAATATTGCGCGCTACATGGTTGAAGGCTGCGATGTATGGCTGAATAACCCGCGAAGACCACTTGAAGCATCAGGTACTTCCGGTATGAAAATTATAGCTAACGGAGGCTTAAATTTCAGTGTGCTCGATGGCTGGTGGGATGAAGGTTACGACAGGTACGCCGGGTGGAGGATAGGAAGTGGTGAAGAGTATGAGGACTCTGATTATCAGGATGAAATTGAAGCACGACAAATCTATGAAACTCTCGAAAAAGAGATAATCCCCCGATTTTATCAACGAGGTGAAGATAAACTTCCTCGCGGCTGGATTGAGATGATGAAGGCCTCCATGATCAAACTGGGACCTGAGTTTAATACTAATCGCATGGTGCAGGAATACACCGATAAATTTTATATTCCATCATATTCAAAACGGAAATATTTATCTTTGGATAATTATAAGGATGGAAAAGAATTAGCCTTGTGGAAAATAAAAATATTCAAGAACTGGAGTGAAATAAAATTTTTGGATATTGCTTCCGAGACCAAACAATCGGAAGTTAAAGTTGGTGCTGAATTTAGTATTAAGGCAAAATTGCGTCTTGGTGGACTTTCACCGGAAGATGTCGATGTTCAAATCTATTACGGTAAGGCAGATGACAAAAACAAAGCTCACTCCAATGAATTTATTACGATGGAGCTTCAGGGAAAAACCGCGGATATATTTGATTATATCGGGGTGATCGACTGTGAAAAAACCGGGAATTTTGGGTTTACCCTGAGAGTATTACCCAAACATGAGATGATGATCAATCCATTTGAAATGGGATTGATAGCCTGGGCGTAACAAATTGATATTTACGTTTTTAAGATAAAAGGAGCAGATAAAAATTCCGGGGTTCAGACTGCTGACAAAGTTGCGTTTTAAGGTTCTCCCAAGGAGGACTAAAAATCCTTGTCATTCCCGCGGAGGCGGGAATCCAGAAAATATTTTTTGTCAAAAGATTGTTCGGTAACAGGTGAACCATACATGACAAATAAACTTTATTTAATAAGCAAATCTTCGGCTTTGCCCATTACATGGATAACACAACGGGGTTGTACTAGTCCACTTAAAAGGTGGAAATCACTTCGCCACAGCCGAATGTTGTGATGGGTGTAGACCAAGACTTATAATAAATGCAATAAATCATCCTCCGTCTTCCGACATTCGTCGGAATCCACCTACTTCGAAGGAGGACTTTGTAACAAAAGTACTTTGTCAACAAACCGGCTTGGATTATTTTTCCGCGCCTTCTTTTTGTGTTAGGTCTAAAACATTTAACAACTCTTCGAGAGGTAGAAACATATCGTCGTATGTACCGGAAATTCTTTTTAACTTATTCGCAAAGGAGCCGGGGTTATTTAATTTACTATCATAACCACAAAGATTACACCGCTTATCAAATGAGTTTTCCCTAATCCTTTTTTAGTATTTCCTGGAATTGCACCGGGGACATTCTTTAGCTGTTGAGATATTCTGTATTTCAAATGTTGAGTAGTATTTTTTCACTAATTCCGCAGAGATATTTCGTTCTGCTATTTCTTTGATCGCTATAACTCTGGTATCTTCCTGCAGATAATAATATTGATAGGTTAGAGCGATTACAAGCTCTCTGTTATCAAGAACCTTGAGAATTCTCAGGAAGTTAATATCAGGGCTTCTGTCTGCAAAAACTTTGTAGGCGTCATCAAAATCAGCGGATCGTTCCAGCGGAACATACCAGTTTTCAAGACCAATTTTCCAATCGATTCTTGCTGCAATCAAGAGTCCGGCGAACAGTCCAATTACTGCGGATAAATAGAAATAAATCTCAGGATTTTCCAGCTCGATAGTCCAAATGATGATTATACCGACAATAATTCCAAACGCCAGTCCGCCCCCGATGAAGTTTATATAACCTCGCCAATAATTTGCCCTGTCTGCCGCCATGCTGAATTTCCCTCGGATAATTTTGTAAGACACATCTTGCTCTCTGCAGAACAGCAGGGAGCTGATATTTTTAAAATATAAAAAATGTTATTAAATATTATTTGTAAAAGGTATTAACCCACTCAAATGTTCTTTTCATTCCATCTTCATAAGGTGTTCGGGGAATATTACCGAAAGTGCTTTTATACAAGGAACCATCGAGCAGCAACTCTTCGCGCTTTAGATAGAGCATCTCCTTAACCTCTTTTACCAGAGGATTAAATAAACCCATAATACCAAAGATTAAATCGGAATTCATGATTTGTTTCTTCGAGTTTTTGCCACCCATATCGGCAATTTTCTGAACAAAATCACCGGTTTTGACAGGTTCGTATGCCGGTATGTTAAATTCAGCGTTTTTTCCGTTGTCTGAAAGTCCTGCTTCTGCCATCGCAATTCCTCCATCTTCAATAAAAATATATTCGGTTTTGACGGAAGGATCACCAATCCAGGTTAATGTTTTTCCCTTTAATGCATTTATAAACATCTGTTCTGAAAACCCGTTGACTACAAAAGGTCCATAAAAATCTGGCATACGGACTATCGTGTAATCAAACCCTTTT
>BQMY01000102.1 GCA_022181065.1 Melioribacteraceae bacterium
TCTGTTATTTACAACCTGCTGTACTTCCTGACCTAACGCGTTAAATACACGCAATGTAACATCAGCTTCTGTTGGAAGAGCAAATGAAATATTTGTTGTAGGGTTGAACGGGTTTGGATAGTTCTGTGATACCGCGTATTCTGTTGGAACAATGTTTTCAACAGCAATTACATCGCTGTATTCAAATGCGCCATCAAAATCAATTTGTTTTAGTCTGTACTCAACTGCTTCAGCGTCAATACCATTCAAATTATCTGTGAAAGAATATAGTGCTGTTTCTGTTGTAGTACCTTTACCATCTACATATCCGATGGTTGACCAGTCAGAGTTAATTTTTCTTTCAACTTCAAAACCCTTATTATTAGTTTCGGTTGCGGTTTCCCAGTTAAGTTCAATTGCCGCGCCTTTCTGAACAGCGGTAAATGAACTGAGTTCAACAGGTACGTTATAATCTGTAATAACAACAAAATCATCAACAAAAAGAATAAACGCGTCAGAAGAAACACAGTTGATCGCGATATGAACGTTCTGGTTGTCATATGCGGAAAGATCAAAAGTATATTCGGTCCATTCTATTGGAGCTTCTTCGTAAGGTGAAGCTGAAATGAATGTAAAGTCACCTTGGTTGGTACCTGTAGTTGAAACACCAACGTTAAATCTTTCAAGACCGTACTGATCTGTGTATGATTTTGCCCAGAATTTAACTTCACTATTCAATCCTAGCGCGAGAGATGGAGTGATCATCCAGTCATTATTTACAATACCACCTGATGGTACACTCGCGAAGAAAGCAATATATTTTTCACCGGAATGTGCATCAGCACCAGTTAAAACCGGTTCAGTCTGATTTGGATTAAAAACTATTCCCGCCATTGCGGCACCGGAGTTAGGGAAAGTAGTACCGGTAAAACCATATGTTGGCAAACCATCACCATCAATCTGGATCCATGGAGAGAAAGTTAGAGCAAAATCATCATAAGATTCAAAATCATCATTAAGAATTTCTTCAGGAGCCCTTGGATTATCAGAAATTACACCTGTACCAGGCACACCATCCGGTAAATATTGAACATCGGTAACTTCCTGTTTTCTCTCCTGCGCGAAAAGAGTAACAGATATTGCAACGATAAATAAAATTGTGAGGAATTTTTGCATATAATACTCCATATTTATAGGTAGTTAATAGGTTAGTGACAAAATTAATAAGATTTATTTATAAATCAACCTTAATCCGAAAAAGAGATTATTTTTTCGCCAGCCAGAGCTCAGGATTTTCATTCTTTCTTCCGTCCCATACTTCAAAATGTAGAACTTTACCCTCTATACTCTCCGCAACGTTTGCGATCACATCCCCGGCTGTCACATTCGCTCCTTCACGAACAGAAATATTATTTACGTGACCGTAAACGGTTCTGTAATTATCATTATGATTTACAATTATAATACTTCCATATCCGGGAATCCACTCAATTGCCGAGATTACACCGGAAGCAACTACACGAACATCAGAAGAATTCATTGCCCGGATGTCCACACCGTAGTTCACAGTAACAGTTTTAAGTTTAGGGTTTTTATTATTCCCGAACTTCCGCACAATCGTACCTTTATATAGAGGCCATTCAAGTTTACCTCTTAGAGTCTGTAATTTTGTGTTCCCTTTGTAACTAAAGTCGGGTATCTCCTCTTTCTCCTTTTCGGAGGAAGCCAATCTTCTTGCCTCCGCTTCCCGAATCAATTTGGAAATCAGGTCTTTAATCGCCAACTGTGCTTTTCTTTTTTCATCAATTTCCGTTTCAAGATTATGCTGATTTTTTTTCAATTTTGCCAGGAGAATCTGTTTCTCATTCCTGTTTTTATCAATGATATCAGCCTCTTTGCGTTTTTTCTCAATAATGAGCTGTTTCTGATTTTTAACTTCCTGCAAGTCTGCTTTCTGATTATTTGCGGTATTAATGGAATTTTCCAGATCTGATTTTACATCTGCGTATGCGTCATGCAAAAATTCCATGTTTTTGTATCGGAGATACATCTCATTGAGGGAGTTGGCACTGAAGATGTATTTCAGTTCGCTTCTACCCGCTTTTTTATATTGCCAGACTATATATCGGGAGTAGGAATCTTTCAGCATGCCAATATCTTGCTCATGACTATTGATTTGACGTGTTAACTGATTTATTCTTTGGGTAGCTCTGTATTCTTCTGCCTTGAGTTCATTGATAAGTTTATTCAAAAGGAGTTCTTCTTTTTTCAATTTCTCAAGATGGGTATAAGTATTTTCTTCCTCTACCGAGAGAGAATTCAGTTCACCCTGCAATGAAGAGATTTCGGATTGCAATCGGGCAAGTTTTTGATTTTCTTTATCAATCTCCCCGGACTGGGCAAATCCGGATGAAGAGAAAATCAGTAAAATAAAATAAACTTTTACATATCCCATTCCACTATTTCCGCGTCGTTCGGATAATCCAGATTAAAAGGTCCGACAGGTTCGTTAATCTCAATACTTCGGTACTCTATTGTAACTTCCTGCGATTTTTCTTCATTCTTAACCGTTGTGAAGTAAGGAATCGCAACTTCATCGTATAACTTGAACCGTTTATACTCACTCTCAAAATAATTTTCGTTTTCAAGATTTTGCAGGATATATTCTGTTATAGCAAGATTTTGAGTAGAAATTCGATACAGACTTTTTTTGCCGGCGGGTTTGTCAACATATGAGAGAAGATAATGATCCTCAAATACTTCATAACCTGTTGGTACCTTCCGTAGCTTGTCAGTGAGATTCACACTCCCGGCAAACGCGTCCATCAAATCATCAAATGAAAGGTTTACTTTGAAAATTCGATTAATTATATCCTCTCCATTACTACCCTTGTAAACCTTGTTTCTCAAAACATCATGGAATACAAACGATTTGCCGGTCACCAGCGCCTGAGCCAGATCAATACCAAAAGGTCCGTAAACGCTAAATTTAATAGTATCCGGTTTCTGGAGCATTACCTCAAAATTTGCTTTCGCTTCAAACTCCGGTGAAACAACATTCATAACTCCGGTAGCTTTGAACGATTTTACTTTACGTCGGTTTGCCTCAAGTTTTTTAATTAGTCGCTCGGAAGGTAAATTTGCCTCTTCATACGCCGGCTTGGAAGGAACACAAGCTTCAGCTATAAAAATACCCAATAGTAAAATCGTGATCTTAAAAAATCTGCTTTTCAAATTTCACCTTTTTCAATTTTTTTGATTAGATTTTCGTTTGACTCATCAAGGGTGAGCGCCTTCTTCCAATATTCTAATGCCTTCACCGGATCAGCTTTTTTGAAATATACATCACCAAGGTGTTCCCAAACTTCTGCGCTATCACCATTTTGGTCGAGGGAAAGTCTGATAAATTTTTCCGCGTTCTCATAATCCCCTCTCTGGAAGTAAATCCATCCTTTGGTGTCAAGATAGGAAGCGTTATTCGGGTCTGCTTCGAGCGCGACATTGACCATTCTCAACGCTCTATCAAGTTGGATGCCCCTCTCGGAAAGTGAGTAAGCATAGTTATTCAACACGAGGGCATCCGTCGAATCCAGACTCATAGCTTTTTCATAGAATTCATCACATTTTTCAAAATTACCCAAATTATCGTAAATCATTCCAATAGTACCCCAGATTTGGGCGTTATCAGGGTCAATATTCAATGTTTTTTTAAGATAAATTAATGCTTCATCACTATTACCCAATCTGTTGAGTGTAAACCCGTAAGCATAGTTGGCAGTAAAATCATTCGGCTGCAGATCAGCGGCTTTCTTCAGGTGTGGTTCGGCTTCCGCATGCTGTTCCTGTTGGCCTAAACACAAGCCAAGCAGAAGATTCACCGCGAAATGATCAGGAAAGTTTACCTCCGCTTTTTCCATATTTTCGATAGCACGGTCGTAATGCTCTCCATCAAAGAGTAAACCACCCAATCTAATCCACAAATCTACATTCCATTCGGCAAGACGTGTAGCTTCTTCAAAATAATCATATGCAAGCGAATCTTTCTCCCGCATCAGATATCCCTCTGCTAGAAACGATTTTACCTGCCAGTCAGAGCTATCACTATCGATAGTTTCGAGAACGGTCATAGCAAGATCATATACATTGCTGTCTCGCACCGCGGTGTTGAGCATGATGCCTCCTATGGCGACCTTCTGCTCAAAATTTATCGATGATTCCCTGATCAAAGTTTTATAAACCTCTCCGGCTTCAGTATATCTGTTAAGTCCCATAAGAGCTTGAGCTTTGTACTCAATTAACAGAACATCTTCGGGGAAGACTTGAAGCTGCTCTTCGGTAGTTGATAAAGCATTATCAAACATCAGATTTTTGATGTACGCTTCGATGAGCAGTTTCTGTAAATCAAGATTTGAGGGATTAAGCTCAAGCAATTCCTCTACGGTACTAATTGTAGCTTCGATATCGCCGAGCTTCTCGTTTATCTCCGCAATTTTGACCAGCACGTTCCACTCCGGTCCAGTCTGATCGAGCAATTTTTTATAAACTTCAAGTGCTTTTGTAGGTTTATTGTTTTCGTAATTTTTGGCAAGATTATAGTAAGCGTTCAGTTCTGTACTATCAGACTTGATAATTCTTTGATAAGCAAGTGCTGACGAATCAGGCAGACCTGCGGTGGTATATATTGTCGCTAATAAATAGTTATAATCTACATTGAGCGAATCTCCTTCTACAGCTTTTTTAGCATGATGGAGCGAATTCGCGAATCTGTCTAACCTGTAATAATTCTTCGCAAGCGCGTAATGAATACCCGGTTGTGGATCGAGTTTAAGAGCATCCTGAAATTCAAGGATCGCGTTTGCGTAACTTCCTTTCATTTCGAGCATCGTCCCGTCAATAAATTTTGACTGAGCTTCAGCAGCTTTATCCTCATTATTTTCCTGAAGTTCAACAATTTCCTGTTCCTGTATATTTTCAGAAGAGCTGCACGCAACAAAAAACAGGACAAGTAAAATTCCGGCAAAATATTTCATATATAAATAACCTCTATTATTCTTTGTCATGTTTACACACCATTGGATGACAAAGTTTCATTAACCTAAAAATTTATATCATCTTCTATTGTTTCGAGCATGTTGAGATAGCTTTCGTATCGTTCAACGGATATTTCCTCATCTTCAACCGCGTCTCTAACCGCGCATCCCGGCTCATGAAAATGCGTACAAGTATTAAATTTGCATTGATTGAGAAAATCACCGAACTCGACAAAATAGTGTCCTAAATCTTCTTTTTTGATTCCAAACGGCTCAATCTCTCTGATACCGGGAGTATCAATTATCCTTACACCTTCTTCCGGTTCAGCCATAACCGCCGTTACAGTTGTGTGCTTCCCTTTCCTGTGTAGATCGCTTATATCGCCCACCCGGAACTCCAGTTCGGGATATAACGAGTTAAGTATTGACGATTTGCCTACCCCCGATTGTCCCCAAAAGATTGAAGTACTTTCTGCAAGATGTTCTCTTATCTCTTCAATCCCTTCACCGGTTTCAGCGGAAACGAGTATCACCGAATACCCAAGATTTTCATATAATGCCCCCCAGGGTTCTATGAGGTTTTCCTCGTCCAGATCAACTTTATTGATTATTATATTTATATCAATGTGAGAACTCTCTCCGGTTACAATAAGTCGGTCAAGCAACTTGTTGTTGAATACAGGATCATATACACTTGTAATTATAAACAGATTATCAACATTTGCCGCAATTACCTGTTCAAGTCGTTCTCCTCTGACTCCTGCTCCTTTAATTCTTGGCGACTTTCGTGATATATAATTATGGCGATTTTCAACATCCTCAATAACACCTGAGCCATCATTATTTTCATTGAACTTTACATTATCCCCAACAATCGCAATATCAAGATTGTAAAGTTTATCCTTTTTCAGATTAAAACTTTTTTTTAACCTTCCCCGAATCGAACAGCGATACTCTGATCCCTCATCATCGATAACGTAAATATCTTTACTCTCTACCTTATATACTCTACCGTTTTTCATTCACTCAGATAATATATAAAAAAAGCATCCCGTTAAGATAAGATGCTTTAAAGATTAAAATCAATTTTATGCCTTTTATGTCAAAAATTATTTCTGCCGGATTCGTTTATTATAATATGCTAATTAAGTAATCGGAAATGTTTAACTGCCTGTCCACAATAAATTCTTGGATAATTTAGGAGGCGATAATCAGGATCATCAATAGAGTCATTAACATTACTTAAAAGTATTATAAAAGTTGCCGGAATTACAGTATGAGTTGCACCACTACCATGACTACAAGATGTTTGAGGTCCTCTGTACCATGCCTGAGCAACAACAACACCTTCAACTTTCAATCTATCCAGTTCTTCGACCGGATTGATATCTTCTTTATAATCCTTAAACTTGCGAGAATAATAAATGCCCGGAGGAAAATAGTATTCACTGTTTGTATCAATTGTTTCAAGATTTTGTGAATCTTGTGGATACTGAGTGGCAAAATCACATCCATTCAAGAATGTCAAAACAGCTACACTAATTATAACTACCAGTGCTCCCTTTTTCACAATGCCCTCTCTGTGAAATTACAAATTAATACCTGTATAAAACTGTCATCACAAAATTATGCCTGGTGATATCCTGATATGTTCTTGAATCTCCCGGATTGCCGTAATTGTCACCAACACTCTCCCACCAACCATAAGCATATGCCAAATCAAACGATAACTTGCTCTGTGGGAGCACGCCCAAACCGAAGGTCAAATATTTCTTGTTAAACTCGGAAGGGTCTCCTTCAAAAGGTGAAGGTTTATAAATAAATCCGGCGCGTACCCGGGTGTTGACTACCGGTAAATTTACCTCGGCACCCAGATTGTAATTCAGAACTCCACGCATAAGAGTTTCAATTTCATCGTTTAAGGATGTTCTTTCAATGACATCTGTAAGTCCTTCTGTAAACTCCATTTGAGTGTAGTCAATGAATGTTAAATTTCCAGTTAAAATGACCGGATTCAAACTAACTGAAGCACCACCGGAAAACTCAAACGGAGTAGCTATTTCGTAGCTGTATTCTTCTTCAACAGGCGGATCAAACTCGAATCTGGCATCAGCAAACTCGCTATATCCGTCAACTATATACTTCTCATCTATACTGTAATATGACGGGAATTTAACCGTAAACCCGTATCTCGCAATATCTTGCATCTTGTACATTAAGCCAAGTTTTAGCTCGTAGCCGCTAAGCTCCCAATCAATAATATCATTCATGTGAAAAGTCTGAAAATCAGAGGTGGCAGCAACATCCTGAACAATCTGCAGATTTGATCCGTAATTATTCCTGGTATCATCTTCATAATATTTGTTATCACTGATGAAACTTCCGCCAATAAAGTTTATTGTGGCTCCAACAAATACATCTTTCGCCGCTTCAACTGCTCCTGCAAATGACCATTTATTGATGCTCCCTTCCTGCTCAACCGTTCCGCTCTGGTTCAACTTGCCATTTATTATTGTGGACTGATTCGTCGAACTCCCTTCCGATAAGTATAATTCCCAGGTGAGCGGATCGTTAAACCCGACAAGATGTTCAATCTTTGACGTGCTCCCGCCGTTGAAGCCATTAAAACTCATTACGGAATTAAAACTTTTACTCCTTGAAAAACCTGCCGCGAACACCATGCTTCCCCTCATCGTTGGAAGTGGAAATACAAATCCTACCTGTCCTAAATCAGTTGAGGAGTTACTTTCGGAAGTTGAAGAATTGAAAAAATTTGTAGTATTTGAAAATGAATTGTAATTGATGCTCCCGGCAAATTCCATACTTCTCATTAACCCCAAACCTGCGGGATTAAAAAATACAGCCGAATAATCATCACTTAAAGCGTCGTAAGCGTTTCCCATACCGAGAGCACGGGCATTTGAACCAAGACCCGGATCTGAGATACGAAGCGCGTCATTAAAATTTTGGGCATAGAGAGGGACTGATATAGAAAATATCAGACTCAGGAACAACATAAACGATTTCATTATTTTCTCCCGCTTTTTCTACCATTGTTACTGTTTCTGGATTTACCGGGGTCATTAGGTCTGTCAGCGGAACTTCTTTTTGCGTTATTGCTTCCATCTCCCGAAGGATTGGTATTTGTTCGTTCTTTTGTTTTTGTGCCACTGCTTCCACTCTGAGTGGGTGTACCTGGGTATATAACAGGTGGTGCTGAAGAATTGTAACCTCTTGATGGAACAAAATAGCCTTCCTCATTTTCAGTGTAACCACCATCAGTATATTCATAAACCATCGGTGTAAATCTGTACCACCAGCCCACTTCACCATAAAACAAGGCGATATTACTCAAACTATCCGAGTAGAACTTCATATCGCCGTATGTTTTTTCCGGAGAATAAAGCGGCATTAAATCAAATTCATCTATCTCGCCGGTTGAATGGCACTCCGCGCAGTCATCGGTATAATCAACTCTCTGAGCATGATATTGACCATCAACAACTCCTTTTACTACAGGATGTTCACGAATTGTATAACACGCGGTACTCATTAAAATTAGTGACAATATTACCAGCGAATTCTTTAACATAAATTATCTCCTTGAACTTCCTCTGGATGATGAAGATGAACGTGAGGAAGAGCTTGATCTCGTTCCTGAACTTCTGCTGCCGGATGAACTTTTCGGTCTTGAGTAACTGCTACCGCTTGATTTGCTTTTTGGTCTGCTGTAGCTTTTGGAAGATGAACCTCTGCTGCTATTGCTTTTAGGCTTATAGCTTCTCGATGGGCTAGAGTAACTCTTCGACCTTGATGAGGAACTTTTTGGTCTTGTATAAGATTTTGAGCCGCTCGAATTTCTCTTGTAACCCTTGTACGAACGTGTTGAACTTGAGGATTTACTTCTAGCCGCCGGTTCATCATTTCTGTTCGAAGATTTACTTCGAGCAGAAGAAGATTTGGTTCTCGTACCACGGTCATTTTTGGCGCTGCCGGTCTTTTCCCTTTTCACAACGGGATTTCTTCCTGAACTTTTCCTGTCATCAACATCAATCCTGGCACCGGTCGGAGTCCTTCCGTTGGATGCAGCAGGTCTTCCAAGATCCGAAGTAGAACCTCTACCTACATTTGGGTTTCTTGATGTTGATGTGGTAGTTCCTGACCGACCAACAATGCTGGTTTGTCTTCCGGAATCCCCTCCGGTACGAGTAACTGAAGGTCTGCTATCCGATCTTGAGACAGTAGAACCACCCCGACTAATACCTGAACTTCTCCCACCATGACTATTTCTTGAGCCGGCGAGATAATTATCGCGATACTTATATTTCGGGTTATTGTAGTTCGTAGCATAAGCAGGTGAATACCAAGACCACGGATTATAACCGGTATGCCACCAGCTATAGTGATAATGGTGATGCCAGTGCCATGAAGGGTAATTCCACCACGATGTATAATATCCGCCGTACCATCCTGTGTAATACCATGGATCATAGTAAAACGGGTCATAAACACCAATCACAACAGTTGTTGACGGGTAATATCCTGAAAGATATCTCCTGTAATATCTTCTGGGTGAATCATAATATACGTCAGAAGTATATGAAGCTTCGCCGCCGTAATACTCATCCTCATAATATTCTTCTGATTCATAATCATAATAGCGTTCACCATCATCTTCAGCGTAATACTCATCAGCATACTCATCCGAGTACGCCTCTGAAGAGTATCCGCGATCATAATCTTCTGACGGTTCGTACCTCTCTTTAACGCTAAGTTGTGTGTAACAGCCGGTTAAACTGAAGGCAGCAATTAGAATTGTTACTTTTATTAATAATTTCATGACAGACCTCTTTACTTCTAATGACCAAAAATAATTAGTCAATAATCATGCCTCTTTAAAAATGAGGCTTTCAATATGTATAACAAAATATTCGTAAAAATTGTTTAATATATTGAACACATATTGTACTAAAAAGTCAACACTAAAAAATTGGTTGTATATATTCTACGAAAAGTGCTCTGTCAGCTTTGTTGCTGTTAATCTTTTTATTGTCAAGCATGTCTCTCAGATCAAGACCAAGTGTAAAGCCGTCACCAACCGACCATCGGATTCCCATATTAAGATATCCATCACCTTCACCGAGAGATTTTCCCGTATTATCATTGTTCGCAAAATCGTATTCGGCGATAAACGAAACCTGATTACCAATCGTTTTTTCTAATCCTATAGCCGCGTTAAGGTCTTTGTCTTCATCCTGACGCTCAAGTGAGTAGTTGACAGTTCCATGAAGAACCAGATAACCCAGGAATTCAAATGTCTTTGACACACCCGCGTAAAACCCCGGAGATTTTATTTCATATCGTTCCAGAGCATCAAAATAGGCACCCTTACCCTGTGAATCAAAACCGATTGTAAGTGCAGGCATACCGGTTGTTTCATCGAATAATCTTGCCCTTACATTTAATCCGGGCATTTTATACCAGTCGATCACGCCTGAACCAATAACGTTCGCACCACCGTATGAGATACCAAAACTGAAGTTCTCAAAAACACCAACCTCAATTTTAGATATAACTACACCGTTTGGAAGGTTATTAGCTGTCACACCAACATAACCCTTATTGAGAATACCCGCCGAAGGTACATCGATTATAGAGCGGTACTCATATTTGGCGCCGTAACCGGCAGTTCCCTGAGCGTTTAATGAAACAAAAGAGAGTAAAAATATTACAAAAAACAGAGTCGATCTTTTACTCATTATATTCTCCAATTTCTATTTTAATGACATTGGTTGACAAAAAATACTCACTGTTTGAATGGATTACAATCTCGCCCGGTTTATCTAAAACCTTAAACGAAACTGATTTTTCTGTTCGGGAAATAGTTGGGGTATCAATCAGATCAACATTTTTTTCCAAACTAAATTCCACCTCAAAATCCCTGAACGGCACCCTATATCCCCAAACATTCAAGGGAATATAACTAATTGTAACATTACTTCGTGGAACAATTTTTTTCCCGGGTGATATTTGCGGTTTCAGTTCGTAAATACTGAAAAAAAAGTGCCAGACCAAAAATCCTGCAGTAAGCAAAATTATAGCGGCTAACAGAATAACCGCTATTTTCGAAAATTCCATTTTAATTTTCTATTTTGTAAGTGGTTCCCGTTTTGCTATCCTGCAAAACTACACCTATATCTTTCAGCTTATCTCTGATAGAGTCAGCGAGCGCATAGTTTTTATTCTGCTTTGCTTCGGTTCTCAGTTCAATAAATGTATTTATAAGTTTATCAAGCAGACCGGAATCAGCTTCTTCAACTTTTTCGTTTCCGTTTACGGTAACAATCCCAAGTACATCATCTGCTGTTTTTGTCATAAACTCAATCGATTTATTAAAAAACTCTTTTCCCGGATTTTCATTCGCATTTAAGTAAGCATTGAATTCTTTAACAAAATCGTAGACAACCGCCACTGCTTTGGGAGAATTGAAATCATCATCCATCGCAGCTTCGAAAGAGCTGTAGAATTTATCAAAATCGAATGTGAAATCACCATCCGCTGATGATTGTAATCCTTCTTTCATTCTATCTGCGGCATTCTTCAATTTCATACTCCCCTTCGCCGCGGAAGCAAGTAAATCTTCGCTAAACGCCAAAGGTCCGCCATAGTGAGTTTGAGTATATAATAATCTTAGCGCCTCGGCAGGGTATTTCTTTAGTACTTCGCGTGCTGTGAAGAAATTACCCAAAGATTTGGACATCTTTTCCTGATTGATATTCAAAAACCCGAAATGCATCCAGTATTTCACAAAATCTTTATGGGTGGCCGCTTCGCTCTGCGCGATCTCATTCTCGTGATGCGGGAAGATCAGATCATTACCACCAGCATGAATATCGATAGTCTCTCCGAGATGTTTCATACTCATCGCCGAGCACTCAATATGCCAGCCGGGTCTTCCGCCACCCCAGGGGCTATCCCACGCCGGTTCGTTTGGTTTGGCTTTTTTCCAGAGTGAAAAATCAAGTGGATTTTCTTTCTCGTCGTTAATTTCTATTCGGGCGCCTACTTCCAGCTCATCGGTCTTTTTACCGCTAAGTTTCCCGTAGCCTTTAAAATTGTTCACATTAAAAAACACATTACCGTCAACATTATACGCCGCGCCATTCTCTTCCAGTTTTTTAACGAGCCCTACAATTTCATCCATATGCTCTGTAGCTTTAGGATAAACTGTGGCAGGTTTGATCTTCAATCTGGTAATATCATCCATGAACGCTTTGGAATATTTATCCGCAACGTTACCGGCTTCAACACCTTCCTCGTTCGATTTTTTAATTATTTTATCATCCACATCAGTTAGGTTCATAACATATTTTACGTTATAGCCTTTGTACTCAAGATATTTTCTTATTACGTCAGCCATAATAAATGAACGCGCGTTACCAATATGAAAATAGTCGTAAACCGTAGGTCCGCACACGTACATATTAACGTTAGGCGGATTTATCGGAGTGAATTCCTCTTTTTTCCTCGTAAGGGTATTATAGATCAGCATTAAAACTCCAAATTCGCTTGCTAAAGAAAAATTATAAATAATCTTACTTAAATTAAACAAACATTGTAAAATATAACAATTATTTACCCCGGAGTTTTGTATTTTGGGATTTGAATAAAAGAGATTATTGTCTCCTGACTTGGCTCAATTGTTATTCTACATCACGTTTTTATTACACGAAATGAGTTATGTTAAAGTAAGAAAATCAGAGCAGATGAGAATGAGTAAACAAAGTGAACTGAAGTTTGTCGTAAGTCTTCTTGATGATAAAACTCCCGACGTTAGGGAGAATATAATCAACAAGCTCAGAGAATATGGACCTGAACTTGAAATGGATATTAACGAACTGGGGATTGTTATACCTGAGGGTGGCGCGGAACTTCTTGCGCCTATATACAAAGACTACCGAAAAAAATATATACTTGCCCGATGGGAAACCGCGCTTTCAGCTCTCACTTTTTCAGAAAAAATTGAAAATATTCTCTACTTGCTCGAATGTTATCATCACGGAAGACTAAATTGCCGAAACTTTTTCCATTTGCTTGATGACCTGAAACTCAATTTTCAAAAGTTATATCCTGATGGAGACGAAATTGACCTCTCAAACTTTTTATTCAAGATAAAAGGGATTTCAGGCGCAAAAGAAGATTACTACAATCCACTAAACTCAAGCATCATTTACGCAATCCAAAACAACAGGGGATTGCCCATTACCCTTGCGCTGATATATATACTTATCGGCAAACGCCTCGGTTTTAATATTGAAGGGGTGAATTTCCCGGGTCATTTCCTCGCGAGAACTTATATCAAAAACGAACCGGTACTAATTGATGGTTTTAACGGCGGGAAAATACTTCAAAAAGCTGACATAGCTCTTCTGGCAGATAAAGAAACTATAAACTCTATCTTTGATATAATTGACAGAACCACACCGGCAGAATTAATTATCAAGCGAATATTGAACAATCTTATTAATTCGGCAAAAAACCGAAATGATATGCCCTCAATAGATTTTTTCCGTCAGCTACTCAAACTGTCGTAACCCAGAGTCTTTAAACAAAAACAGCCGCCCGAAGGCGGCTCGTACACTCCAATAAACAGACTATAAAGCTTTTATTTCATTTACAAGTTTGGAAACGGCATCCTTCGCGTCACCAAAATACATCATTGTGTTATCGTAGAAGAACAACTCATTTGATATACCGGCATAACCAACATTCATAGAACGTTTATTCATAATAACTGTTTTTGCGTAATCAACGTTCAATATCGGCATACCATATATCGGACTGCTTTGATCATGCCGGGCAGCAGGATTCACAACATCGTTAGCACCAATAATAAACGCGACATCAGTATTGCTGAAATCATCATTAATATCTTCCAGCGCGTAAAGTTTGTCGTAATCTATGTTAGCCTCGGCTAAAAGTACGTTCATATGTCCTGGCATTCGTCCTGCCACAGGATGAATCGCAAAGCGTACCTTGATCCCTTTTTTCTCAAGAGCGTTAGTGAGATCCCTGATCGCGTGCTGAGCCTGCGCGACAGCCATACCGTAACCCGGAACAATAACAACACTACTTGCTGTGTCAAAAATCATCGCGGCTTCTTCAGCATCGACAGATTTAACCGGTTTTTGCGGAGCGTCTTTCGCGCCACCGGCAGCTGCGGGCGCTGAACCGGCTGAATCCCAACCACCAAGAAGTACATTCATTAATGAACGGTTCATACCCCGACACATTATCATTGTCAGGATGAATCCGGACGCGCCAACGAGGGCACCAGCGATAATTAACACATTGTTACCCAGTACAAATCCGGTAGCTGAAGCAGCCAGACCCGAATAAGAGTTCAACAATGATACGGCAACAGGCATATCAGCACCACCAATCGGCAGCACTAGCAATACGCCAAGCACAAGTGAAACACCTACTATTACGAGCAGAATGTTTATTTCCATCGGATTTATAACAATATAAGCGCCGCCGGCAATCACCGCCATAAGAAGAATAAAGTTTATTGGATGCTGAAGAGGATATTTCACAACTGCGCCTGTAACAATACCCTGTAGTTTACCAAACGCGATAAATGAACCGGTTAAAGTTACAGAACCAATAAGGATACTAAGTATAATGGTTATAGTAGTGTTAACTTCAAACATCATTGTCGGTTCATTCAGTATTTTGAAGTATTCCGATATTGCCACAAGTGCTGATGCACCGCCACCGAAACCATTCAGCAAACCTACCATTTGAGGCATTCCGGTCATCTGTACTTTTGTTGCCATGAGCGCGCCAATAGCGGAACCCAATACAAGTCCGATAATGATGTATGTAAAAGAGATAATCTGATGATCAAAAAGTGTTATAACAATTGCGAGCAGCATACCGATAGCTGCGAATTGATTACCAACACGTGCCGTCTTGGGAGAACCCAGTTTCTTAATTCCTAAAATGAAAAACACAGAAGAAATCAGATAAATAATATGCGACAATATTTCCATTTTTTACCTCACTTCTTCTTGAACATTTTTAACATACGATCTGTAACCATAAAACCTCCGACAACATTTATCGTCGCGAAGACAATGGCAATTACACCCAGGATCGTACTCAATGTGAGATTATCTGTGCCCGCACTAATCAAGGCTCCGACAATCGTAATGCCCGATATCGCGTTCGATCCCGACATCAACGGTGTGTGCAGTGTTGGTGGTACTTTTGTAATTAACTCAAAACCCACAAACACGGCGAGTACAAAAACGTAGATTTGCATTAAAATATGAAATGTATCCACTTTCTCCTCCCCTAATTCAATAATTGTTTAGTTCGTTCATTGATCACTTCCCCGTTATAAACGATAAGGGAGCCTTTAACTATTTCGTCTTCGAGGTTCAATTCAACATTATTTTCCTTACTGATATGTTCAAGCAAGCTCAGCAGGTTTTTGGAATATACTTCGCTTGAATTCACGGGCACCAGACTTGGGAGATTCGGCTCACCTATGATGTGAACACCATGCTTTTCAACCGTTGCGCCTTTTTCACTGACCTCGCAATTACCGCCAAACTCAACAGCCATATCAAGTACCACACTTCCCTTGCGCATATTCTTCACCATCTCCTCTGTAACAAGAACAGGTGCTTTTTTACCCGGAACCAGCGCGGTTGTAATAACAATATCGGCTTCGGTTACATGCTTGAAGATCAACTCTTTTTGTTTTTTAAGGAATTCTTCACTTGCTTCCTTCGCGTATCCGCCTTCATCCTGCATCACTTCATCGGTTTCAACCTCAATGAAACGACCACCAAGGCTCTGTACTTCCTCTTTTACAGTTGGACGAATATCAGAAACTTCAACAATTGCTCCCAGTCGCTTGGCTGTACCCAGAGCCTGCAATCCCGCAACTCCGGCACCCATTATCACAACCTTCGCAGGTGAAATTGTTCCTGCTGCTGTCATCATTAAAGGAAATATTTTGCCAAGTTTATCAGCAGTCATCAGGACACTTTTATAACCGGCAATATTAGCTTGCGAACTTAGCGCGTCCATCTTTTGAGCAAGAGTGGTTCTGGGTATCGCTTCCATCGAGATAACATTAATACCCGCCTCAGCCGCTTTTTTAGCTACCTCGGGATAATGAAGAGAATACATAAAAGTTATAAGTAGTGAGCCTTTTTTAATCATTTCAAGCTCATGCTTGCCTGTATCGGGATGATCGAGCGGTCGCTGAACTTTTAAGACTATATCCGCGACGTTGTATAGTTCCTCCGGAGATGTGAATATCTTTACTCCGGCTTTTTCATATAATTCATCAGGAAAGTTCGCGTTTAACCCGGCACCTTTCTCGAGTCCAACTTCAAAACCCTTTTTTATCAGTTTTGCTGCTGTATCAGGTACCAGCGCCACACGGTTCTCTCCCTGCTGAATCTCTTTAGGAACAGCTATAAGCACAATAATACTCCTTATGTTTTTGAAATGTGATGATGGCAGGAAAAAATAGATTCATTATTTACTATCAGAATTTTCCACATATTCTTTAAAAGACTTGCCAAATATTTGCTCCCAACCCTCCTTCAGGTATCGGGGAGTTTTATCCGAGATACTCCCGAAGTGAACATCAGTAATTTTTACAAGAGTATTCGCTGCTTCAGGGCTTAATTCAATAGAAAGATAGGAAGTTGACGGTCCACCGAACTCCGGAAAAAGATAACCGCACAAATCAAGTTTTTTGTAATCATCAATTCGGATAACAGTATACCATAAAATACCGTTATTGTTTTCACCCGATTCAAATAATCTGCCACCGGGAAATGCCTCGAAGATCATTTTGGTAGAATCGGGGTTTGCAAAATATTCGTTGGTCCACCATTTATCCAGATTTCTGGTCAATGCGTCCCATACACGATTGACCGGAGCACTGATACTGAAACCAACCTTGATTTCCGCTTTATTCCGGCTGTTCTCCATAGCAATCCACTGTTAAATTTAGAAAACTTACCCAATATTTCGGTATTGTAAGTTAAATACAATATAATATCTTTAATTAACTATTTCCTTAAATAATAATAATAAATTGCGGTTATTTGTTTGGCACACATTCTTTCATCGTTAATTTTGGTACTTTTGTCGAAAAATCAAGCAATTTCATCGGTAAAAGTTTTATCTTCGTCCTGATCAAGAAAAAAGACAAAATAAAATGATATTAATCACAGAAGACGATTCAATCAGTCAGGCGATATTAAAAAAGCTTCTAAGCACAAATAATTACAAATATGAACTTGCTTCAAACGGGCAGGAAGCGATTGATAAGAGTAAAGCGCAAAAATTTGATGTTATCCTGATGGATATTCTAATGCCGAAAAAAGATGGTTTCACAGCAAGTGAAGAGATTCGCGCTTCAAATGATAATCCCAACTTCAACACGCCCATTATAGCGGTAACCTCCGAATCTTACCAGGATAATCGTGAGAGATTTGAACAGTGTGGAATAAACGATTTCCTTCCCAAACCGGTTAGAAAAGAATCACTTCTTAAAAAAATTGATCAATGGAAAGGTAAATAGATATTTTTCTTTTCATGAAACTTTTTTCCATTTAAATAATCTAACCTGAATTCATTACCTGATAATAGTAAAAATCAGTCCAAAACTGCTCTTATACAACTTGACAAAATATTTTCTTGTTGCTATATTAGCACTCGCAATTAGAGAGTGCTAATAACTAACAATAAATATTTTTGGAGGAAACTATGTCAGATTTCAAGATTCAACCTCTCGGTGACCGTGTTATTGTAAAACCAAATGCTGCTGAAGAAAAAACTAAAGGTGGCATTATTCTACCAGATACAGCCAAAGAAAAACCAATTGAAGGAACTGTTGTCGCGGTTGGTACCGGCAGAGTAAATGATGAAGGGAAAGTATTTGAACTGGCAGTTAAAACAGGTGATTCTGTTCTTTATGGTAAATATGGCGGAACAGAAATCAATATTGATGGTGTAGAATATCTCATGATGAGAGAAAACGATATTTACGGAATTATCAGATAAATTTTTTTTAATAAATTATAAAAGCTATTGGAGGTAAAATGGCTTCTAAATTAGTTGAATTTGGTGTTGATGCCCGCGGCGGCATGAAAGCAGGCGTTGATAAATTGGCAAACGCTGTAAAAGTTACTCTTGGTCCTAAAGGACGTAACGTTGTAATTGAAAAAAAATTCGGTGCTCCTCTTGTAACTAAAGATGGTGTTACTGTCGCAAAAGAAATTGAACTTGAAGACGCTGTAGAAAATATGGGCGCTCAGATGGTTCGTGAAGTTGCTTCAAAAACCAGTGATGTTGCCGGTGACGGTACAACTACTGCTACTGTTCTTGCTCAGGCAATTTACCGTGAAGGTCTTAAAAACGTTACCGCCGGTGCTAACCCTATGGATCTTAAACGTGGTGTTGATCTTGCTGTGACTAAAGTTATTGAATACCTTAAAGGTTTGAGCCGTGACGTTGAAGGTCGTGATGAAATTGCGCAGGTTGGCTCTATTTCCGCTAACAACGATAAAACTATTGGTGACCTTATTGCCGACGCTATGGAAAAAGTTGGTAAAGATGGTGTTATCACTGTTGAAGAAGCAAAAGGTACAGAAACAGGTCTTGAAGTTGTTGAAGGTATGCAGTTTGACCGCGGTTACCTCTCTCCATATTTCGTAACTAATAGCGAAAACATGGAAACAGCTCTTGAAAATCCATTCATCCTTATTTACGACAAAAAAATCTCCGCAATGAAAGACCTCGTACCGTTGTTGGAAAAAATCCACCAGTCAGGTCGCGCTCTTCTTATCATTGCTGAAGATATCGAAGGTGAAGCACTTGCTACTCTTGTAGTAAACAAACTTCGTGGTACACTTAAAGTTGCCGCGGTTAAAGCTCCCGGATTTGGCGACAGAAGAAAAGCTATGTTGGAAGATATCGCGGTTCTTACAGGTGGTACAGTTATCTCTGAAGAAAGAGGTTACAAACTCGAAAACGCTACTGTTGAATATCTTGGTACTGCCAAGAAAGTTAACATCGACAAAGATAACACAACTATCGTTGAAGGTGCCGGTCAGACAGAAGATATCAAAAAACGTATCAACGAAATCAAAGTTCAGATCGAAAATACAACTTCCGACTACGATAGAGAAAAATTGCAGGAAAGACTCGCAAAACTATCAGGTGGTGTTGCCGTATTGAAAATCGGTGCTGCTACAGAAGTTGAAATGAAAGAGAAAAAAGCTCGCGTTGAAGATGCTCTTCATGCTACACGCGCTGCGGTTGAAGAAGGTATTGTACCTGGTGGTGGTGTTGCTCTTGTTCGCGCTACTAAAGTTCTTGAAGGACTTAAAGGCGCAAACGCTGATCAGTCAACCGGTATCAAACTTATCCAGAAAGCTATGACAGAACCACTTCGCCAGATTGTCAACAATGCCGGTCTTGAAGGTGCGGTTGTACTTAATAAAGTTCTTGAAGGTGATGATGATTTCGGATTTAACGCCGCAACCGAAACTTATGAAAACCTTCTTAAAGCCGGTGTTATTGACCCGACTAAAGTAACAAGAACTGCTCTTGAAAACGCAGCTTCTGTTTCTGCTCTTCTTATGACTACTGAAGCAGTTGTTTACGAAAAAGAAGAAGATTCTCCGGTTCCAGCTATGCCTGGTGGTATGGACGGAATGGGTGGTATGGGCGGAATGATGTAATTCCATTCTCCATAATCTATTTTTCAAGGGGTCGCTATTGTGACCCCTTCTTTGTTTAAATAGCTTCATAGTCGAAAAACGGAGGATGAATTTCCCTTTGAAAGGAGACTTGAATACAAAAATAATACGAGTCGAAACAGGATTCTTTTGTCATGCCCAAGCCCCATCGGGCATCCAGTTTTTAAAATTGGCATATCCCCATCAGGATTGTTTGTGTAGCCTCCGTCTATTGACAAAATCTCTTCATCAAGGTGCTCCTTCTGAACCTGTGCGCCTCAGGCGTGGCGGTACTTAATAATCATTGTCATTCCCGTGAAAACGGGAATCCAGTCTTTTATGTTGGCACTTCTCAATCTGGGATGCTTTTGTAACAAAATCTCTTCTTCAAGGTCATCCTTCTGAACCTGTGCACCTCAGGCGTGGCGGTACTTAATAATCATTGTCATTCCCGTGAAAACGGGAATCCAGTCTTTTATGTTGGCACTTCTCAATCTGGAATACTTTTGTAACAAAATCTCTTCTTCAAGGTCATCCTTCTGAACCTGTGCGCCTCAGGCGTAGGAGGTGACTTTCAATCATACCCCATCAAACAATCCCGCCGATGGCGGAGTAAATTACCCTTTGAGAGGCGACTCAAAGATCAATAACCGGCTTTTTCAACAAACTCAGAACCACTATTGCGACCTTTTTTGTTTTTCACAACTTTTGTGATTTATCTCACCATAACAATTATTCAATTCTCCATATCTTCCATTGCATTTACACATATTAAACGGTAACTTCAAAAACCTTTTATAATTAATAATTTATCTCTTTACAGGAGACCTCATGAAAAAATTTTTCCCCATATTTTTCAGCTTTCTTCTAATTACTTCTTTTGCGTTTTCACAGCAAAAGGTGTATTCCCCTAAAAAAATTGCTAAACCGGTTGCGTTTGATAAAACTATTCCACTGCGTGATATGACCCCCATTCCTCCGCAGAAACGTGATCGCGCATGGAAAGACGCGGCTATCCCTAATCAGGAACGTCGCCCTTCCAAAAGAAACAACAAATTTGATAATACCGACTCACAGATTGATCCTGTTTTACAAAATTTTTATGGTGAAGAACTAAAAAACAATATCATCGCTAATTTTGATGGTGTTGCCAACCTTAATGGTGTGTACCCTCCCGATCCATGCGGTGATATAGGACCTAACCACTATATCCAGATGGTAAATATTTCATTCGCCATTTATAACAAATCGGGTGAAATCATGTATGGTCCGGTTGATAACTCAACCCTTTGGGATGGATTCCCCGGACCATGGTCAACTTCAAATGATGGCGACCCTATTGTTTTATATGATGAAGAAGCCGACAGATGGATGACAAGTCAGTTCGCGCTTCCAAACTTCCCCAGTGGTCCATTTTACCAGTTAATGGCAATTTCGGAAACAGGTGACCCGTTAGGTTCATGGTATCGTTATGCTTATGAATTTGATGATATGCCTGATTATCCAAAATATGGTGTTTGGAATGACGCTTATTATATGTCAATAAACTTGTTCACATCCGGTTCATTGGGCTGGGGCGGTACCGGCGTTGTTGCTTTCGAAAGAGACAAGATGCTTCTTGGTGAAGAAGCCGATATGGTTTATTTTGAAACTGGTGCTTCTAACGACCCTGAAAGTTTCCTCCCTGCTGATTTTGATGGCACTCCTCCTCCTGCCGGCGCACCCGGATATTTTATTTACGCCGCTGAAGGTAGCAGTCTGGGTGGTCAGGATCGCCTCGAAATTTATGAATTCGATGTTGACTGGGAAAACACTTCCAACAGTACATTTACCGGTCCAACTCAAATTATCACAGAACCTTTTGATATGGATTTCTGCTTCTCCCGTTCATGTATCCCTCAACCTGGCACAAGTCAGGGACTGGATGCTCTTTCAAGCAGACTTATGTACAGATTACAGTACAGAAATTTTGGCGATTATGAAGTAATGATGGCTAACCATACAGTTGATACCGACGGTTCCCAGCATGCAGGTATCAGATGGTATGAACTTCGTAACTACGGAACCGGCTGGGAAATTTACCAGGAAGGTACATACGCGCCTGATAGCGAACACCGCTGGATGGGTAGTATTGCAATGGATGCGCAGGGTAACATCGCTCTCGGTTACACTGTATCAAGTTCAAGCACTTACCCTTCTATCCGATATACAGGTAGAAGCGCAGGCGCACCACTTGGCGAAATGAGTTTTGAAGAAGTGGAATTGATTGCCGGAACCGGTTCGCAGACAGGTTCTGCCGCACGTTGGGGTGACTACTCATGTATGTCTGTTGACCCGATTGATGGTGCTACATTCTGGTTCACTCATGAATATATGCAAACAACATCAACAAACGATTGGAAAACAAGAATTTCAGCTTTTGCTTTTGAAGAAGATGAAATCGCTCCGGATCCTGTAACCGATCTTGTGGTAACTGATATGACTTCAAATTCATTGACGATGGCATGGTCAGCTACAGGTGACGACGGAATGACAGGAAATGCTTCCGGTTATGATATTCGTTACTCAACGACCGAAATTACCGATGCTAATTTCAATGACGCTCCTCAAGCGGTAAACTCAATTTTGCCGGCAGCTCCCGGTGAAGCGGAAAGCTTCCAAATTGATGGTCTTGAAATTGGGACAATGTATTATGTAGCTGTAAAGGTTATGGATAACCTTTCAAACTTCTCAACGATTTCAAACGTTTCAACAGGTTCAACATGGCAGGCTCCTGAAATTGCTGCGAATCCCGAATCTGTTTACAATGAATTGAGTCCGAACTCCACAATGTTTGATACAATTAACATTTCGAACGGTTCATCTCATCAATCTACGCTTGATTACGCAGTTTCTTTGGAGAACAATACTTTCCCCGAGAACTCGGTAAAAGTTAAATTGACTCCAAAAGCACTCAATATCGAACAGGCAAATGAGAGCAAAGATAAACCTGCTGAAATCTTTGGTCAGGCGATCGAAGGCGCGGGTGGTCCCGATTTATTCGGTTATCAGTGGATTGACAGTGATGAAGCCGGTGGTCCTGAATATGTATGGAATGATATTTCAGGTACAGGTATGGTAGCTGACAACTGGACTCCTACAGGTACTTTCAGTGCGCTTGACGAAGGTTACGCTGGTCCTTTCGATCTTGGCTTTAATTTCAAATATTACGGTGAGGAATTCTCACAAGTTTATTTTGGATCCAACTGTTTTATAACATTCCAGGAATTCTCCGGTAACTCATATACAAATGATCAGATTCCGGATGGTGATTCTCCAAACGCTATTGTTGCCGCTATTTGGGATGATATGGATGGTGGTAATGGTGGTAATGTTTACTATCAGGCGGAAGCCGATAAATTTATCATCCAGTACGATAACTGGGGCGAATATTTCGGATCCGGTACTTTCACATTCCAGGTTGTATTGCATAAATCAGGCAAGATAATGGTTTATTACAACTCATTGACAGGTGATCTCACCAGCTCGACAGTCGGTATAGAAAACCCTGCCGGTGATGACGGTCTTCAGGTTGCCTACAACGCCGCTTATCTTGCAGACGAATTAGCAATCCAATATTCAGCTGAACCTGAATGGATGTTTGTTAATCATAGCGGTGGCACACTCTATAACGGCAATGAAATAGATGTTGAACTGGAATTCGTAACAGAAGAATTACCGGAAGGCATGTACAGCATGGATTTTGTTATCTCAAGCAATGATCCTGTAACCCCTCAAAAAGTTGTACCTGTTCAACTATTGGTTGGAAATAGCGGTATTCTTTGTGCAGGTGTTTCCTACGATGCCGGCTGGAATATAGTTTCTGTTCCTTATCTCGCGGACGACATGGCCGCGACCGCACTATTCCCTGCGGCTGCTACAAGTGCTTTCGCCTTTGATAATGGTTATGTTCAGGCAGATATGCTTGAAAATGGCGAAGGTTACTGGTTGAAATTCGACCAGAGCGGAAGCGCACAGGTATGCGGTTCTCTGGTCAATGATGACATAACCCTCAATGCCGGCTGGAACCTTGTTGGTGTTTATGGTTCACCGGTAAGTACAGCTAATATCTCCACCGATCCCGCCGGGATAATCGTATCTCCTTTTTACAGCTTCAACGCAGCATACCAGACAACCGAT
This sequence comes from Melioribacteraceae bacterium, assembly GCA_022181065.1. Taxonomy (GTDB): domain Bacteria; phylum Bacteroidota; class Ignavibacteria; order Ignavibacteriales; family Melioribacteraceae; genus BQMY01. The sequence goes on from BQMY01000102.1 coordinate 23,966, forward strand.
CTACTTCAAACAGGTGTTGGATACTGGGTTAAAACTTCTGAAGCGGGAATGATGAGCTTTAGTGGCGCCGCCGCTAAAAAAGATGTTTCCGTTTCGCAGATCGGCGCTGACTGGACTTCAGTAACAATCACCGACGCTAAAGGCGCAACTTCAACCTTGTACCTTAGCGAAAACAGCTTTAGTGCCGACGAATACCTGCTTCCTCCTGCTCCACCTGCAGGCGCGTTTGATGCACGTTTCAGTGACGATTCTTTCGTAGCTCAAACAACAGGCAGAATTAAATTCACTACAGTTAACTATCCTGTGAAAATCCGAGTTAATGGTGACATCACCAGAATATCTGATGCATTCGGCGGTAAATTTGTCAATGCCAGTGTAAATTCAAATAAAGAAGTTGTTATTTCCAACTCAGCGGTTAACGAATTGGTTATTGCTACAGGAACAGTTCCAACCGAATACGCCCTGTCGCAGAATTATCCTAATCCGTTCAACCCCTCAACTAAAATTGAGTTTTCACTACCGGAAGCTTCTCAGGTAACTCTGAAAGTCTATAACGTTCTTGGTGAAGTTGTGGCAGAATTATTGAACGCGCAAATAGATGCGGGATATCACGAAGTTGAATTTAATGCCGCGAACCTTACTTCGGGTATCTACTTCTATAAAATTGAGTCAGGTTCATTCGCTGATATCAAAAAAATGATGCTTATTAAATAGTCTTTAGTCGCTGGTCAATGGTCTAAAGTCTAAGACATAATTAATATTTCAAAGGCTTCCTTCGGGAAGCCTTTTTTTATGGTCACTAAATGTTGACCTTGTAGTAAGTTTATTCTATTTTCTTTAAATTAAATCATCGGATTATCAATTGGAATTTATGCGAAAACTTCTTCTACACTATCTATTGTTCTTCCTGTTTTCGGGTAAACTGTTTTCATTCCCCGGTGAAGAAGCTAAAATAATCACCTATTTTAACTCTGCTGATGTAAAAAAAATCGATTCACTTTGTGAGGTTATTTCCGCGGATCCTGCCACAACACCATTCGACCGTCATTACTGCGCGGGTTTTGTACATAATTTTTTAGGCGAGTATTATCTTCAAAGAGATGATGAAATCTCTGAAAAACATCTTACTAAAGCTATCACACATCTGGAAGAAGCTGTACTGATAAAACCGGACGCCGAATTATATGCTCTCCTTTCATCCGCCCAGGGCAAAATGGTGGCTCATGTTTCAATATTTTCTAAAATGAGTGCCGGAAACAAGGCTGAATCTTATCTGCAAAAGGCAATGGAGCTGGATAGTAATAACATATATGTAAAATATGTGAACGCGATTGGTTTGATGCGTCGACCCGCATTATTTGGCGGCGACAAAGAATTAGCAGCAGAGATATTTACTGAAATTCTTGAAAAGTACGATACTTTCGAGCAGCCCGGGTTGGTATGGGTTAGCAAAGCACTAATTTACTTCAGGTTGTGGCAACTGGCTGATATGAACGACGAGCCGGAGGGAAAAAACAAACTGGAAAAATTACTGAGGGATCAATACCCGGAATTTAACCTTGAAAGATAATTACTTTTTCAACGCAAAAGAGAACTCACTCCCCTTTCCTAAAACACTTTTTACACTTATTTTCGATTCATGCGCTTCGATGATATGCTTGACAATCGCCAGACCCAGACCTGTACCACCAACCGCGCGTGAACGATCCTTGTCAACACGGTAAAATCGTTCAAATATTCTTAACTGATCCTCCTCGGATAGCCCGAATCCTGTGTCTTTAACAATTATTCTCGCGGTTTTATTTTCTTCCTCCTCGACAAGAACCTCAACACCACCTTCTTCAGTATATTTTAACGCGTTCGAAAGCAAATTTACTAGTACCTGACGTAATTTCTTCTTATCTCCAAACACCTGAAGGTTATTTTTGATCGAACCGACCTTCAATTCCAATCCCTTTTCTTCAGCAAAAGGTCTGAACTCTTCAACAAGTTCGGTGAGATACTCCTTGATATTAAAATACCGAAAGCTCATCCTCATCTGACCAGATTCTATCATGGAGATATCGATAAGATCATTGAGAAGATTATTAAGATTTTCAGTGTGCCTGGCTGCTTTTTCCAGGAATCCTCTGTTTACACGCTCATCACTAATAGCTCCGTTAAGAAGCGTTTCAAGATATCCCTGAATGGCAAAAATAGGTGTTCGTAATTCATGCGAAACATTACCTAAAAATTCTGTCCTTACCTGTTCCAGTTTTTTCAGATTTATAATGTCATTTTGTGTGCGGAGAAACATTGCCTTAATCGCACCCTCAATTTCGTACAAATTACGACCAAGTTTAATTTCATCGGGTGAAATATATTCATTCTTGCGAATTGAGTTAAGAATAGTTTTTAACTGCTCCAGCTCGGTTCGTTTGCTCGCGCCCAAACGATAAAGCAAAAGAAAATCAACTATCAACAGCAGGAAAGAGAATAATAATATTTCACGAAATGAAAACTGAAAGATGATTGAAATAAACAATATACTAAGCAATGTAACATAAGTTACATCCTTGAAGTAAACTTTAGCTGAACCCAGGTTAATGCGGAGTTTATTCATCAGTCCTGAATCTATAACCCACACCTTTGATAGTTTCAATAATCCGGGAATGATCGCCTAATTTTTCCCTGATTTTCCTTACATGAACATCGATCGTTCTTTCAACAACATAAACATCACTGCCCCAAACATCCGAAAGAATTTTCTCACGCGGGAAAACTTTTCCGGGGTGAGCTGCAAGATAGCTTAAAATTTCAAATTCTTTCTTGGGGAAAACAGTAACTTCACCATCAATAAGTATCTGGTATTTTTCACGGTCAATTTCCAGTGGTCCAGCTTTCAGAACTATATTCCCTGTTTCACCGGCAATGGCTTCTGCTTTGCGTAAATTTGATTTTACTCTGGCTACAATTTTCTTTGGTGATACAGGTTTCTGAATAAAATCATCAGCACCCAGGTCAAGACCTTTAATCTCATCAACTTCGCTCGATTTTGCGGTGAGGAAAATAACCGGGATATTTTCGTGATCTTTATTTTCACGAAGCCGCGAACAGACTTCATATCCATCCATTTTAGGCATCATTACATCTAAAATAATGAGGTCGGGTTTCTCCTTCACTTTATCGAGAGCCTCGACACCATCAAACGCGGTGATTACATCAAATCCCTCTTGTATAAGGTTGTACTGCAGAAATTCAACAATATCCTTCTCATCATCAACGAGCAAGATTTTTGATTTCATAATTACCTTTGTTTTAGTTACTTATTATCATTTGCAAGAAGATATAAATTTTCCATGACACCCATGGTCTTTTTAGCTTCACTTATTGATGACAACACGGGATTATTACCAATTACCGCACCTGCAAAGTGCTTGATTTCATTCTCGTAAGATTTATTGAACAACTTTGGACCTTTAAGTGGGGAAGCACCTGTAAGGTCTATTCTGGTTGAACCCATTTTTTTATAGGCTTTGAAAGGATTGAGATGTGCTGTACCTTCAGTTCCGTACAATGTTAACGCAAGCTGCTCTTTTTCTGAGAAAAGAGACCAGCTAACTTCAAAACTGATCGCAGATTTGTTTAGTTTGATCAAACCCGCCGCTGAATCCTCAACTGAATTTAATCTGTGATTGAAAATTTGCACAGCTCCACCGGTAGCTTCACTTCCTTCAAGAAACCAAAGAGCAAGATCAATCAACGAAATTCCAAGATCAAGTAGTACGCCTCCCCCGGAAAGTCTTTTATCCAGAAACCAGGATTGTTCGCTGCTTTTTTTATGCAACCACGCAGTTCTAATATAAAAAATTTCACCCAAATCACCGCTATTAATTAAACTTTTTATTAGCATAGAATCCGGACGAAATCGCTGATTCATACCCACCATGGCTATGCGATTATTTTCGATGGAAGCTTTCTCAATATCTTCCATCTCAACAACCGATGTAGCACCCGGTTTTTCTATCAGGATATGTTTCCCGGCATTAAGCGCTTTTACAGATATATCACGGTGTGTGTTGGTTGGTGTGGCAATGATCACTGCCTCAATGCTCTCATCATTAAGCAAATCTTCCACTTGCCGATACTTCTTTGAAATTTTATACTTTTCACCGAAATGCTTTAATTTATTTTTATCCGTATCACAGATCCCCTCAAGCTCAGCATTCGGTAATTTTGCTATAATCGGGATGTGAACAAGTTGTGCGATTCTGCCTAAACCAATAATTCCAATTTTAAGTTTGTTCATTTAGTTTCACTCCGGCACCGACACCTGTTTTATTAAGTTTATCCAATATCTTTTCCGCCAAACCTTCAGCGTCAATTTTCAATATCTTGTGTAGTTCGGCTTGAGTTCCATGATCAACATACTCATCGGGCAAACCAAATCTTACTACTTTGTTATCCAGATCGTGTTCCTGAAGGAATTCTAATACTCCGGCTCCAAAACCACCGACAATGGTATTCTCCTCGACAGTAAATATTATTTTGAACTTTTCACTGAAATCTTTGATCATTGATTCATCGAGCGGTTTGATAAAACGGGCATTAACTACGGTGATATTAATTCCCTTTTCAGCAAGCAATTCGGCTGCTGCCAGAGAGTAGCCTACCATTGTTCCGGTAGCAAAAACGAGAGCGTCAGAACCTTCTCTTAATATTTCCCACGAACCACGCTTGATCGACTGCAGTTCAGGTTTGAGTTCAACTCCATAACCGCTTCCACGCGGATATCTTATCGCTACAGGCCCCGAGTAATCATTGATCGCTGAATTCAGCATATGCCTTAGTTCATCTTCATCTTTAGGACTCATTACTGTGATATATGGAATCATTCGCAGATAAGTTAAATCAAATACACCATGATGCGTAGGTCCGTCCGCACCCACAAGACCGGCTCTGTCTATGGCAAATACCACATGTAATTTCTGAAGACTAACATCGTGAATTATCTGATCAAAACCACGCTGAAGAAATGATGAGTAAATTGCGACAACAGGTTTTATGCCCTCGGTGGCTAAACCGGCTGCAAAAGTAACCGCGTGTTCCTCAGCGATTCCAACATCGAAATAATTTTCAGGATGGTCGTTCTGTAAAATATCCAGTCCGGTACCATCAGGCATTGCGGCAGTTATACCAACAACATCCTTATTCTTCGCAACTATTTCCGATAAAGTCTGTCCAAAAATCTTTGTGTAAGCAGGAGGACCCGATTTCTTGGGGAGTGCTTTCCCGGTATCCTTATCGAAAGGTGTTGAAGCGTGAAGTTTCTGCACATGTCCTTCAGCGGGTTTATAACCTTTTCCTTTTTCTGTGATCACATGAACCAGAATTGGTCCGTTCAATTCCCTGACCTGTTCAAACATAGTTACAAGCTTAACAACATTATGCCCGTTAACCGGTCCGAAATACCGGAATCCAAGAGCTTCGAAAAGCATTCCAGGTGTGATGATCGCTTTAATGCCCGATTCAAGTCTGGCAGCTACCTTTCTGAGTCTGTCGCCAAAAGAATCCAGTTTACCGGTCAATTCCCAGATCGCGCCCTTGAATTTATTATATTCGGGGTGAGATATCATCTCACTGAAATACTTGGAAATCTGCCAAACGTTTGGTGCAATGGACATATTGTTATCATTAAGAACAACCACAACGTTGCTTTTAAGAATACCTGAATTGTTCAGAGCCTCATAAGCCATACCGCCTGTCATGGCACCATCACCGATAACCGCTATGCTCTTTCTGTTATTTTTCTTCAGATCGTGTGCGACAGCCATACCAAGAGCAGCCGAAATAGAGGTTGAAGCGTGCCCGGCTCCGAAAGCGTCATATTCACTTTCGGTTCTTTTAAGAAATCCGCTGATACCATTTAATCTTCGGATGGTTTGCAGTTTATCACGTCTTCCGGTTAAAATCTTGTGTGGATAAGCCTGATGCCCTGTATCCCAGACTATTTTATCCTCGGGAGTATTAAAAACTCTGTGAAGCGCAACCGTAAGCTCAACCGTTCCAAGTCCACCGCCAAAATGCCCGCCGATTTGTGAAATAACATCAACCATATACATACGTATTTCAGAGCAGACTGTCTTTAAATCGTTTACATCAAGATTCCGAATATCTTTAGGTGAATCAATATTAAACAGAAATTTGTATTTACTTTTATCAACCATTAAAATACCACATTAAGCTGTTTCATCATTTTCGAGATCAGCATCGAGTTCTTTTTTTAGTTCAGTCACTTTTAACTCGGCGCTCTTTAACTTATTGTAACAAACTTTTGAGATTTTAATTCCCTCTTCATAAAGTGAGATTGAATCATCCAGCCCCTGCTCTCCGGTTTCAAGAATATCGGAAATCTCCTGCAGTCTGGCGAGCATTTCTTCGAAAGATTTTTCTTTTTTATTTGCCATTCCGGTTAATCTCTATCTCTTTATCATAAAATTGTATGTTAAAATTTTCTTCTGGATTAAATTCCCTGCCTTTACCAACACTAATGCCATTTTGCCTGACAATCGAGAACCCTCTCTTTAAAGTTCCACTAATATCAAATCCCTTAATTGTCCTTTCAAGGTTTGAAAGATTATTCCTTACATCCTTCAGAGCAGATTTTGTATTGTTTTCAATCTTGTAAGATAAACCGTCAAGAGTTTGGTATCCGTTGCTGATTTTGTTCGCCACATTACGAAATCCGTACGATTCAGCCGCGATCTTTATTTCACGCGAAGTATCACTTATTTTTTTGGATATCGCACGATTGGAATTATATGAAAATTCATCAATAAAGGCAATCAGATCGGATATATCGGGTGTTGCCAGTTCCATAGCCGCAGAAGGAGTTGGTGCCCTGAGATCGGCAACGAAATCAGCGATTGTGAAATCGATTTCATGACCAACGCCACTAATTATGGGTAGTTTCGACTGGAATATCGCGCGTGCCACTTTCTCCTCATTAAAACACCAAAGGTCTTCGAGAGAACCACCACCTCTACCAACAATCAGGAAGTCGATATCTTTTCTTTTGTTAAATTTCCTGATCGAATCGACAATATCCTCCGCGGCGCCTTCACCCTGTACCCTCGTAGGATAAATAACAAGCTCTACCAGCGGAAACCTCCGCGTGGCAACCGAGATCATATCCTTGAAAGCCGCAGCGGTACTTGCTGTTACAATGCCGATCTTATTGGGAAAGCGAGGGAGAGGTTTCTTGTAGCGGTCATCAAACAACCCCTCATCGGAGAGTTTACGCTTCAATCTTTCAAATGCCGCCTGAAGTTCTCCCACCCCGGAGGGCTTCATTGACTTCACATCAAGCTGATAGTTTCCTCTGGGGGGATAGACTGTTATTCTCCCCCTTACAATAACTTTCATGCCATCTTCAGGTGTGAAAAAGACGTAACTGTTCAACCCTTTCCACATTGTGCAGCTTATCTGGGCATTGGAGTCTTTAAGGGTAAAATACCAATGCCCTGAACCATGAGCCACAAAATTGGATATTTCACCTTCAACCATTATATCAGCGAAATTATCCTCCAGCATATATTTGATCTGGGTGGTAATTTCACTTACTTTATGTACGAGTAACTTTGCCATTAAGATTCTACAATAGTTATCTTTATTAGTTGCTAAGATAATGATATTATTAAACTTTTAATAACCGATTTCCATTTTCAATATTAAAAGATTTTACTACCTTAACAGATTGATTTCAAAAAATTTACACTTAATTGCGATACTTCATCTTCTTTAATTTATTTGGTTCATAATGGATTTTAAACCACTCCGTGAAATAATAGACGGGAACCAAAATTTTGTCCTCACAACTCATGTAAATCCCGACGCGGACGCAATTGGTTCTGAAACAGCTTTATACATTGTGTTAAAAAAATTGGGCAAAACCGTACATCTGATCAATTTTAGTAAAACACCCGATAACCTTCTCTTCCTGGATGTGGATGATGTTATTGAACAATACATCCCTGAGAAGCATGACGAAATAATCCTGAATACAGATGTTATTTTTATGCTCGATCTTAATCAGGCTACAAGGGTTGTAAAAATGGGAGAAATACTTAAAAAATCGGAATGCCCGATAGTTTGTATCGATCACCACCAGGACCCCGATGATCTCCCTACTTTTCTTTTTACTGATGAAGAGGCTTGTGCCACTTCAGAAATATTGTACAGGTTCTTTGAAGAAACTTCCATTGTTGAAATTGATACAGATATTGCAAATTCACTTTATGCCGGTATAATGACCGATACAGGTTCATTCCGCTATGAACGTACTTCGCCATATACCCATTACGTTGCCTCGAAGTTACTCGAATACAACATCGATCCGAATGAAATCTATATTTCAATATTTGAGAAAGGAAACGTAAACAGACTAAACTTACTAGGTCTTGCGCTAGCTTCACTCAAACTGGTTTATAACGGCAGACTCTGTTATATGACGATCAGACAGAGTGATCTTGACAAAACAGGCGCGAACGAATCTGATGTGGATGGTTTCGTAAACTACTGCATGACAATCGCCGGTGTAAAAATTGGATTGCTATTTTTCGAATTAAAAGATGGACTGAAAGTCAGTTTCAGATCGCGCGGGGATATCCCGATAAATAAACTCGCCGGCGAATTTAACGGAGGCGGGCATTTTAACGCGTCCGGTTCCCGGTTATTTGATAAAGAATTGAACAGCGTACTGCCGGAAGTACTCGACGCTGCAGAAAAATATCTACCAGAGGAATGATATTATGATTAATTACAGTTCTAGTGAGCTTAACGTATTTGATAAAAAATCTTTGAACATCTTTCTTTTTAACAAAAAGAATTTGAATGAACCCGAAGAAGTTCTTACCAAATTTGAACTTGAAGCAGATAAGGAAATTCTTGGAGAAATGATATCGGATGACGGTGAAGCGGTATTATTTCCAGTAAAAAGTGGAGGTAATTCTTCCACATTACTATTTTTCTCTGTTGACCAGTCAAAACAAAACGAATTACGAAATACTGCGAGCAAACTAATTAAGTCGGTCAGAGGCAAAAAGTTCGAAAATATCTACCTGAACGTTTTCCCCGCGCTTAAAAATCCTTCTGTAAGCACTTTCAGGGAATTGCTCGAAGGAATGATGCTTGGCGAATACAAGTTTGATAAATATAAATCTTCAAAAGATGAAGAAAAACCGAAAAAACTAAATTTGGTATCATCTTTTGATCTCGAAAATGTAATTTCTGAAACAACCCTCCTATTTAATGGAGTTAACCTCTCGCGTGATTTATCTAATGAGCCTGCAAACGTTCTAACTCCCGAAACTTTCGCTTCAGAAGTAAAAAACAATCTTGAAAACGAATACACATCTGTTGAAGTTTTCGATGAAAAAATGCTTGAAGAGAAAAATTTCGGACTTATTCTCGCGGTTGGAAACGCAAGCGCCAATCCACCCAGATTGATAAAAATTCATTACAAACCCGAAAACGCCATAAAGAAAATCGTACTTGTCGGTAAAGGTGTTACATACGATTCAGGCGGACTTTCAATCAAAACCACTCCGGGAATGTTTGAAATGAAGGCTGATATGGCAGGCGCAGGTTCAGTTGCGGGAGCTATTTACGCAGCGTCTAAAAATAAACTTCCATACGAAATTATCGGACTCCTCCCCGCGGTCGAAAATATGCTTGCCGGAAACTCCTATAAACCTGGAGATGTTCTTACAGGCTACAAGGGTAAAACTGTTGAGATTGGTGATACCGACGCGGAAGGAAGACTTATACTGGCAGATGCTCTTGAATACGCAAACGAGTTTAAGCCTGATTATATAATCGACCTTGCTACACTTACAGGGGCGGCTTTTATATCTTTAGGTTTTCTTTATAGCGCGATGTTCACTGATAACGAGTTACTAGCCGATACCTTTGATAGTGCAGGGAAATCTACTTATGAGCTGGTCTGGCAGCAACCACTAACAAAAGAATACAAATCACTTCTCGATACAAAAATGGCGGATATAGCCAATCTTGGACCGCGCCATTCAGGAGCTATCACAGCCGCGTTATTCCTGCAGCATTTTGTTGATGAAAAGATACCGTGGATGCACCTCGATATTGCCGGGCCATCAATTAAGAATGATATACTCGATTACAATAAAAACTATAACACCGGCTACGGAGTAAGATTGATATATAAGGCATTAAAATCAGGGAAGTTATAAATTCTTGATTAAAAATCACTCCCCTATTGGCTGATTCGTGATGGGGGATTACTAAAATTAGTGGTAAAGACTCAGGATCATCCTCCGTCTTCCGACTGCCGTCGGAATCCACCTCCTTCAGAAGGAGGACTTAGAAACTAAGAATCCATTATTATCAATCATTGAGGTCAGTTTCAATTCTGTGTTACACTAAAAACTTTGCCATCTTTCATTTCAATCACCACGTCCGCGATTTTCATAAGCTCGGGATTATGGGTTACTATCAGCAATGTTTTTTTGAACTGGTCGCGTAATTTTATGAGCAGCTGATGGATCGACTCACTTGTTGCTGAATCGAGGTTTCCGGTTGGCTCGTCTGCAAAGATAATTTGAGGATCATTGATCAAAGCTCTGGCGATCGCAACTCGCTGCTGTTCACCTCCAGAAAGCTCGCTCGGTTTGTGTGTTAATCGCTCTGATAATCCGACAAGAGTCAATTTTTCTTCCGCCGCGGAGATCGCGTCACTTTTTGAAATGCCTCCGATGATCATGGGAATTGCAACATTTTCCGCCGCGGTAAATTCAGGCAGCAGATGGTGAAACTGAAATACAAATCCAATATGGTCATTTCTGAAAGATGCCAGTTGCTTATCCTTCATCGCTGATAGATTTTCACTCAACAGAGAAATATCACCCGAATCCGGCTTGTCAAGACCGCTCAGGATATGGAGCAGAGTGCTTTTCCCCGCTCCTGATGCGCCGATAATTACACTTATCTTGTTCGTTCTGACATCTATATCAACATCCTTCAATACATGAAGCTGCTGTTTATTCGATTTCCTGAATATCTTGTTTATTTTTTTGCCGCTAAGTATAATATCCATGATATACTTATTCCCACTTGAGTGATTCTGTTATTCCGGTCTTCACTGCTCGCTTTGCCGGATACAAAGCTGAAATAAAAGAAAGGAAAAATGCCATTCCGCTTATCGCAAGTATATCACTGAACTGCACAGTTACAGGTAAATAATCGATTATATATTTGCTTGGATCCAGCGGATAAATATTGTAATAAATTTGCAGATAGCATACCAGTAAACCGAGTATCATTCCGGTGATTGTGCCAACCAACCCGATAAGCATTCCCTCGAACATAAAAATCCGCAATATCGATTTTTCGTTGGCGCCAAGAGTACGTAAAATCGCTATATCTTTCTTTTTCTCCACTACGGTCATAGTTAGTGAGCCCAGAATATTAAATGTACCCACAGCCACGATCAAACTTAGAATTATATAGGCAGCCCATCTCTCAATCAGCATCATACTGTACAAATCCCTGTGGAGGTCATACCAGGTTTCAACTTTTAATCCTGCTTCCGGAAATGATTGCAAGATGAGATTTTTCATCTTTTCTGAATTGTCGCTGTCTTTTAACTTGATATCAAGTCCGCTTACCCGGGAACCGAACCCCAGGATCTTTTGCCCTGCCAGTAAAGATGTGAACACAAGATTGTTATCATAATCACGATTGTTAGATTTATATATTCCTGTGATCTCGGCTGGCGCGTTTACCGGGAGCGCCAAACTAAAAAGAGTCTTTTCAATATTGTAGAATGAAGATATAAGGATTGTATCACCGGCAGATTTGGAAAGTTTAAGCCTCTGCGGAAATCCAATTACAATTTTTGCGATACTCTCTCCGCCCAGATCAGAACTTCCACTCATGATCATATCAGTCACGCCCCACCGCTCGTAATCGTGTATATCAACTCCCCTCAGCTCAACTATCTCGTATTTGGTACCTGTAAATAATATCGATTTCCCTTCAACAAACGAGTAATAATCATTCACATCCTGATTTGATTTTACGAACTCCTCAACTTCAGGATATACATCAAACGGAGTATCAGAGGTGTAGGTAATTCTTACATTGGGATCGAAATTCATCAGCATCGAAGTCACAATCCCGCCGAAACCATTGAACACGGAAAGCATCACAACAAGTGCCGCCACTCCAATCGTTATACCAACAGTTGAAAGAACAGAGATAACTGTGATAAGATTAACTCTTCTTTTTGATCTGAGATAACGATATGCAATAAAAAACTCGAACATCAATCGAACCTCAGAGCTGTGACGGGATTAACTCGTGCGGCGATCCTGCTCGGTATCCATGAAGCAAGAAGGCAGATCACGAAGGCAATTCCCGATACCATCAGATAATAGAGCGGATTGAGATCAATGGGTACCTCGGTGAGAAAATAGACATCTGAAGGCAAACTGATTATATTAAAATTAAGCTGAATAATACTCAATGAAAAAGCAAAAAAGTTACCTAACGCTATTCCTGTCAGGGAGAGGATTATTCCCATCCTCACAAAGATTCCGGTAATTTGTGACGCTGAAGCCCCGAGAGATTTGAGAGTACCTATTGCGGATGTTTTTTCGATTATGATCATTAAAAGTGTACCGACAATATTAAACGCGGCAACAAGTGTAATTAAGCCCAGAATGATTGGAATCGGCGCCTTTTGCAGCTCGAGCCATGTAAAAATATTTATATGTTCCCTGAATATAGTTCTCACATAAAATGGATAACCGAGAGCATCTGCCATTTCAACAGCCAACTCATTGATATTCTCTAACGAGTTTAACTTGATATTATACCCCGAAACCATATCATCCATATCCAGTAACTCAGCAGCGTGATCAAACGATATATATAATCGCTGATCATCATATTGAGCCATTCCGCTGGAGAAGATACCCCTTACTACAAATTGATCGACAACTGGCGGATTGCTGATTGACGGAGGTTTGTTATTCATCAGTGAGAATATCGTCAACTTGTCTCCAATTCCAACGAAAAGTTTATCCGCGAGTTTTTGCCCGACGACCACTCCCCTGTAATTATCCTTCTCTGATACATCGTATTCACCGGAAACTATGAAGCGTGATATGTCGGCAGACGCGGAATCAGGCAATCCTATTAACTGAATTCCCTCATAGAATTTTTTACTTTTAACTATTGAGCTTTTCGAGATAAATGGAGTTAACGAGGTAATCTTTTCTTTACCAATGGCTCCCAATTCAGTCTTGACATACAAAGAACCCGGAATATCTCTCTTTCCGAATCCGGTAATGTAAATATGGGAGTTGAAATCAGTAATTTTCTCTGAAACAGCGTTCTCAAACCCGTCAAGAACAGTAAGAGCAATTATTAGTACAGCAACACCTATTGAAATTCCTCCAACAGAAATTACAGATATTAATGAAACCAGCCTCGAATCCTTACGCGACCTTAAATACTTTCCAACTATAAACGAGGCTAATGACATTATTTAATATACCTATTTCAAAAGGGTCATTTTTCGGGTTATACTTTTACCCGAAGCTGTAAGTCTGTAAAAATAAATTCCTGAACCTAACTCTGAAGCATCAAAAGAAACTGAATAACTTCCCTTTAACTTGTAATCGTCAACCAATGTTTCAACTTTTCTGCCTAAAACATCAAAAACCTGCAATTTTACCATTCCATCTTTCGATAGATTATAATTGATACTTGTGACAGGATTAAAAGGATTAGGATAATTCTGGTCTAACCGGAATTCATTCACAACAAGGCTTGTCTCTTCCACATTTGTGAGAGTACTGTCATAAGATACAAATCTGACTGCATCAGCTACCACAAATTTTTGTGGTCCCGCGCTTGAATTATCAGAAATAATAACACTCTCCGATCCGTCACCTGAAAAATTGTATATCCCAATCAACTGCCAGGAAGAACCATTTTTACTCTGATCAACCCTGACAGTATCTTCTCCATCTGCATGCTTAATAATATAAGGTGTGTCAGATGCTCTGTTGGTGGAAGCAACCCACCAGCCATAAACTTCGTATTCAGCCGTGCCACCAAGAACCGGTAAAAACTCGGCATAACTTTCCCCTGTGCCCGCTTCATTCAATAAAGCCGGAGTTGTACCGTAATACCCGGCGTTAGCTGTGGGAAACCATCCCTCTCCGTTTTGTGAGGCATTATCATATTCTGTGTCGATTATCTCTTCATAAGCGGGAGTTTTGGGTAAATTCAACGAGTCCCTGTGAGTAACAGCAAAAATAACCGGAAGCGAACGGGATTGGGACAGATTGACAAATTGATTTCCCACCGCCATCTGTGATGAGCCGCCACCGTCAAGATTCATGGCTGCGACACACCCCAGATCAATAAATTCCTGTGCCATTTCAGGAAGTGATAATCCCTCCGAGGAAACAGCCCGTCCATCAGCAACCATTAAAATAACATGATTATCTTCGGTGTAGCCCAATGCGGTGCGCGGATCACGATTATCAAGCCCAACACCTGATCCCCACATTACTTCCTCATTGTAAGTAATGTTAATTTCTCCATCTTTAACGAGAACTGGTCCACCGCCAATGCCAACAAGCAAATCATCATACGAAGTACCCTCATTAATCGCAGGTGGCGCAAGCGGATTGGGATCATTATTCACATATGGTAACGGGGCTTCATAGGTATAAACATTTTCCGGTAAATTACCGAAGTGGTAAATCCAGTCCACGCTGAAACCAAAAGAACTATCCATGCTGAACATGCTCCTCGCAACGGGATAAGATTTCCCGTTTCTGGTGACAGCTGATACATTCTGGGCTTTAACTTCACCGGGATAAATAACGGCTGAGTAAGATGTTGTTCCTCCAAAATATCCACCATTTACAGCCGCGATAGCACCGAACCTTTTTGTCAACACAGGAACTGTTGCAATATCTCCTGTGATATAAGGTCGAACTGCCAGATTTTCGTTGTTCATATCAACGTCAATATAATATGCTTCCAGTTTTGGTGAAGTTCTTTCACCTTTAAACAGCTTTACACCTTCGGCGAGAGTATAATTTGATGATACATCTGTCCATGTAATTTCCTGCGTAAAAACCACGGACGTTAAACACAATAAAACAAAATAAAATTTGTACATAACGGTCTCCTATAAAGATACCCAAATTTAAGAATCAATTTTGATATAGAAAAACGAAGGCAAAAAAAAGTGAATATTGTATTCTCCAAGGAGGTGGGGGCTGTCTCAAAAGGGAAGGACTTTTGACCCTTGGCCAAGCTGCTGGTTTTAAAAGTCCTCCTTCTGAAGGAGGTGGATTCCAACGAAGTTGGAAGACGGAGGATGATTTATTGCATTTTTTGTGACTTTTGGTCATCCTCCATTCCAAGGGACTTGATAATCCGGACACGTGGTAACAGAGAGCAAACATTGAATTTAATACTTCATCTTACTGGCGAGAAAAGACAAAAAAAAGGGGTGCATAACGCACCCCAAGGATTTGGAAGGAGAAAGGTATCAGGAAACTTTTATTTCAATAAAGTCATTTTTTTAGCAACTGCGTTGTTACCAACTTCCAATCTGTAGATGTAAAGACCTGATGCAATGTTACCAGCATTCCACTTAACATTTACAGTACCCGCAGCCTGATGTCCATTCAACAATGTAGCTACTTTCTGACCAAGAATGTTATAAACAGAAAGTTTAACATTCGCTGCTTCAGGAATAGCGAAAGTAATAGTTGTTGTCGGGTTGAACGGGTTAGGATAATTCTGTTCAAGAACGATATCTTCGGGAACAAGTTCGTTATCAACCGAGATTGATTCAACACCAGTAACGATTTCTGTTAAACCGCTCCATGCAGGAGAAGTGTTTGGAAGTGTTGGATCCAAAGTCTGAGTATAAGGAGTTCTTGTAATACTTACTAATGCAGGATCTTCAATTGTGTTGTTACCTGCTGCCAGTGGAGCAACTTCGTAAGCGTTTGTTGTGATAGTTTCAAGTGTGTTACCAGCGCCGAAGTCGAACCAGATGTTATTGTTAAATACAATTTCGCCGGCTTCAAGTCTTTCTCTTGTATCAGCACCTGAAGTAAGGTCTTCAACTTTGATCGCTTTATCTTTGAAATCACCAAAGATAGAGTTAGAATAAACACCACCCCAGTAATCTCTGATGTTGAAAGCAGCGTTTTCGTTTGTGTAAGCACTGCTAACACCAGAACCTAACCATGTTGCGTTGAAAGTCTGGTTGAATGAATAAGGAGCAGCATCTTCAGGATCAGTACCACCATCATGCTCACCAAGAGAACCACCAAATGTTGATTCCTGAATAGCGAACAAGAACTGCATTTTACCTCTGTAACCATTATCATGGTCAAAAGCGTCATCTGCGTTAAAAGCTGAAACAAGGTGTTTTGAATTAACTGTACCACCGAACCATTCATAACCATCGTCATCATTGTTGAATACTTCAACGTAATCGATAGTTGTAGTAGCACCAACAGCACCCATTGTAAGACCGTTAATTTCATCACCGGTACCAAGTTTGGAACCACCGTGACGGATAGAAACATAAGTTAAATAACCTGAGTTATCATAATCGTTAGTTCCACCGAACTGAGATTTAGGAGATTCAGGGATACCTTCGATATAGCTGATTCCGTCAGGAGTATTTACAGTCGCATCACCAAGAATGATCAAACCGCCCCAAAGCGCCGAAGTTGGAAGTGTAATATCTGTAGGATCAGCAACGTCATCAATTTCTGATGTAAAGATAATAGGATTAACACCTG
The DNA here is from genome assembly GCA_022181065.1 of Melioribacteraceae bacterium. Lineage (GTDB taxonomy): Bacteria > Bacteroidota > Ignavibacteria > Ignavibacteriales > Melioribacteraceae > BQMY01. Next base: position 40,831 of record BQMY01000102.1, read on the forward strand.
TACCTTCAGCGTATATTTTCGCGCCGCGAGAAATGATAAGAGCTGATGCGTTTTCAGCAGCACCTTCTTTAGCTTTGATTACAGTACCGGCTTCAATATTAAGTTCTGCGCCTTCTTCAACATAAACAAAACCGTCAAGCATATATGTATTATCTGCTGTCCAGTAAACTTTGTCGCCTGCGTTAATATCATCGTCAGTAACAGTAACAGTATTAGCTGAAGTAGCATCGTCAACAAGATAACCATAATGATCGAGTGCTGTCCAACCTTTTAACCAGTTAGTCGAACCAAAAGCACCTTTGTAATTAACTCTTGTATAGAACATGTCGCCTTCAGGATAGTCGGCAAGGTTCTGGTAAGCAGGACCATCATGTTCAGGTCTTGGATCAAGATCACCTGTATAAGGTGTTCTTGCAATACCGTTTAGAACAGGGTCTTCAATTGTGTTATTACCTGCTACCAAAGGAGCAACTTCGTAAGCGTTTGATGTAATAGCTTCAAGTGTGTTGCCTGCACCAAAATTGAACCAGATATTGTTGTTAAATTCAATTTCACCGGCTTCTAATCTCATTCTTGAGTCGTTACCTGATGCCAGGTCTTCAACTTTGATAGCTTTATCTTTGTAATCACCAAAGATTGAGTTATTGTATGTACCACCCCAATAATCTCTGATGTTGAATGCAGCGTTTTCGTTTGTATAAGGACCATCAACGCCTGAACCTAACCATGTTGCGTTGTAAGTATGATTATAAGAAAATGGTTCTGCATCTTCAGGATCTGTACCACCGTCATGCTCACCTAATGAACCACCAAAAGCTGATTCCTGGATAGCGAACAAGAACTGCATTTTACCTCTGTAACCATTGTCGTGGTCAAAAGCGTCGTCTGCGTTAAAAGCAGAAACTAAATATTTTGAGTTAACTGTACCACCGAACCATTCGTAACCGTCGTCATCATTATTGAAAACTTCGATATATTCAACAGTAGTACCTCTACCAACAGCACCCATAGTAAGACCGTTAATCTCATCGCCGGTACCAAGTTTTGAACCACCGTGACGAATAGAAACGTATCTTAAAACACCTGAATTATCATCATCATCCTGTCCACCAAACTGAGATTTTGGTGATTCCGGGATACCTTCGATATAACTGATGCCGTCAGGAGTATTTACAGTAGCAGCACCAAGAACGATAACACCACCCCAAAGAGCTGATGTAGGAAGAGTGATGTCAGTAGGATCGTTTACGTCATCAATTACTGAAGTAAAAATAATAGGAGCATCTGCTGTACCTTCAGCGTAAATTTTTGCGCCACGGGAAATAATCAAAGCTGATGCGTTCTCGGCTGAACCTTCAGCGGCTTTAACAACTGTACCTGCCTGAATATTAAGTACCGCACCTTCTTCAACATAAACAAAACCATCTATGATATAGGTGTTGTCTGCTGTCCAATACACAACGTCATTAGCGTTGATATCAGCGTCGGTTACAGTAACAGTATTAGATGATGTTGCGTTTTCCGCAAGGTAACCATAATGATCAAGGGCTGTCCAGCCTTTCATCCAGTTAGTTTTACCAAATGCACCTTTATAATTCACCTGATTCCAGAAAGGATCAAATGATGCCTGAGCACTTACAAAAGTCATAGCTGTAAATGTCAGCAAAATTAAAGTGGTGAAGAACGCTTTCTTCATGAATATCTCCATTTTTTGTTTGTGTTATTAGTTATAAACTATATTTAACACCCAAGGATATAGAAGTACCCTTCGTGGCTGCCTCATAGGTATATGTTGTACCTAGAAATTCCTGTGTTTTTTCTTCTTTGCTGTTCAGAAGATTTGTTATTGATACTTTTGCGGAAATATTATCAATAATTGTTTTCGACAAGCTGAAGTTTAACAGATGGAACGGCTGTTCGTAAACGTCAGGCGCGCCGGAGAAACCAACTGCGATAAGGCGTTCTCCAAATACGTTGTAGAACAATGATGCGTTCAATCCGTAATCATAATTATCATAGTTAAGGTTAAGATTTATCAGGTATGGAGACTGACCGTGGAAAGGTCTTACATCATCCGCGCCCGGATCATATAATCTTAACAGATTCAATTCTTGTTCGGGTATTTTTACTTCCGAAGTAATAAATGAGACGTTGCCGCCGAATGTAAAATCGCTCAACATTTCGGTAAGAAGATCAAGTCTTTCTCTCAATTCAAATTCAACACCGTAAACAATAGCTTCATTTACGTTATTCCATTTAAGCTTAACGGTACTGTTGTTAAAGTCTGTGATCTGCAAAACTATCGGATCAACGAACTTTTTGTAAAAACCGCTAACTGCTATTATTTCTCCGGGACCTGTAAAATATTCAAATCTTAAATCGTAGTTATCTACCAAAGTTCTTTTAAGGTTTCTGTTACCAACGAAAACGTCACCTCCGTTAAAGTCGCGATTTTCAAAAAATGAAGCGATCTCTCTATAGGTAGGTCTTGCAAGAGTTTTACCGAATGAAGCTCTTACGTTAACATCTTCAATAACATTATATATCATGTTTACTGAAGGAAGAATATCAGAAGTATTAACCTCCGCGGTTGAATCAGGTTCTTCGTTGAAGACTTTCATTCTGGTTTCTTCGTAACGAGCACCGGTGATAAGTCTGAGGTTATCGAGCAATGGGAGGTCAAACATCGCGTAAGTTGCGTTGATATCGCGGTTACCGGAATAATTACTTTTACTCTTGTCAAGTTCCTGGATGTAAACACCCATAATGTTATTTACTCTTTCGAAACCACCGAACCTGATTGTATCCTGACCTAGCAAGCCGGTATATTCATCAAAATATCGTTCAATATTACCATTCATTGTATCCATAACAACGCTGAATGTCTGAGCGAAATTTTCATAACTGAAGGTTCTTTCGAGGAAGTCACGGCGTTTATTCTGGAAAAATCCCCCGACCTTTAGCGAGCTTTTCGCGTCAGTAAGGAAGTTGAATGGAATTGTGATATCGAGTTTGGCGCTTCTCTGGTTTTCTTTGGTATATCTGTAAAATCTTTCAGGATTTTCAGTAGTCTGTACAGAATAGTTTGTATCAATTATATTATCAAAATCATCATACTTATAAGTTCTCGACATATAGAAGTAACGAAGATCCGGCTCATCCTGGTTACTTTCGAGGAATGAACCCTGCCATTCAATTTTGACGTCAAGTAAATCTTTCAAAAAGTGCTGACCTTCCATCTGAACAGAGTATAATGATCTGTCTTTATATCCTGTGTTATTAACTGACCATAAACCAGTACTTGAATATGGGAACTCACCACTTAACTCTTTAGCGAAACTTTCCCCGTTCTGGTTAAATAAACCATTAACGCTCAGAATATGATTAGGTGTCAGTTTATAAGAACCCTTTAAGATCGCACCCCAGAGAACATCGTGTGAAGTTGATTTTTCATTAAAATTTTTCAGCATGTCAAGCTGTCTTTTACTTGTATCTTTAACAGCTCTTTCCCAACGGCTATATTGACCATTTGTATAACCGCTAACACCATTTTTGTATGTTAAACTGGCAATGAAACCAAACGGTCTGTCAAATACATCAACCTGGTTACCAATTGAAAGGGAGTAACTCTGATTTAATGGCGCGCCATTTGTAAACGGTCCAAACTTTGTATTATTAAATGCTTTAACAGCATCATTATTAGCCCGGGCGACTGAGTCCTTGTTAAATTCTTTTGACAATTCGAGGAAATTTCCCGCGATACCGGGTATATCTCTTGAACCGTCATCATACCCGAGAAAGTCAGTATCAGATGATATTACTTCAAGCATATCACCGTTACCGGTACTTTCTGAGTTATAAGTAGAAGATGCCGAGAAGTTGAATGTCAATTTTTCGGGAAAGTTTTTTGTAGTAACGTCAACCGCGCCACCGGAAAAGTCACCCGGTTTGTCGGGTGTAAAACTTTTAACAGCCTGAATATTTTCGATAAGAGATGACGGGATAATATCAACAGAACCCGAACGTTTGTAAGGATCAACAGATGGAATTTCAGCTCCGTTCAACTGTGTTGAGGTATATCTGTCGCCAAGACCGCGAACGTAAACTTCCTTACCTTCAACTACCGAGGCTCCTACGATCTGCTTTACAGCTTCAGCCGCGTTTCCACTTCCACTTCTGCTGAACTGTTCTGCGGAAATAGCGTCACTAACCTGAATTGATTTTTGTCTTTTTATAAGCAATCCGGCTTCCGAGTTCTGCACAGCCTTTGCTGTTACAACAACTTCCTCGGTCTGGATTGATTCCATATTCATTGTTATATCAAGCTTAACAACTTGCCCGGGTTCAACCACAACACCGGTAACAGATTTTTTCGCGTAACCGATCATTGAAAACACAACAGTATATGTACCTGCAGGAACCGCTTTAATAGTGTAGCGTCCTTCGATATCAGTTGCCGCCCCGAGAGATGTTGTTTCAATAAAAACGTTCGCGCCAATCATGCCTTCACCAAAGTCGCCATCAATTACAAGACCGGTGATTGAACCTTTTTCCTGGGCGAATGCCGAGAATGAAAAGATTAGAAATAAAATGAGGGTATTTCGAAATGAAATAAATTTAAGATGCTCTTCCGAGCGGGCGTAGAATTTTTTTAAATGTTGCATAAGGTTTATGTCTCCTTTTCTCCTTCCAAAAAGAAAATTTGTTTAGGTAGGAAACATAAGAATGCAATATTAACTCATGATTAAGAGGGCGTTAAGAAATTGTTAACAAAAATCTTAAAAAGGTAATACGGGGAAAACTTTAGACTATAAAACTTTTATTCTGTCGATTATTACTGGACGATAAGCTCTTCCCTTTTCCATTTTTTAAGATGAGATTTTATAAAATCAATAACTCTGTTATGTTCATCAGTACCACTGCCTTCCACCTTGAAAGCCTTACCAAAAGCTATGTGAATTTCCTTCGTGGTATCAATTTTACCTACATCCTTGATGAGTGAGCCGTTACCCCAGCAATCGGTAACCAGAGCTACCGGGACAACATAACAATCGTTTCGTTTGGCTAACTTTACACCAAGCGAGTTAAAACTTTTACTATCAAAAAACTTCGATCTGGTTTTTTGCGGAAATATAATTATACTTCTGCCATCTTCTATCATCTTCGCGCCTTCGGTCATTACAATTTTAAGGTCTTCACGAGGATTTGATCTCCCCACAAGAATAGGATGGCGGGCAGCGGCGATTGGTCCGAACAGAGGATATTTTGTAAGTTCCTGCTTGATAATATAAACCACATTTGTGATCGGCTGAATAAAACCGGGCAGCAGCATAGTTTCAGCCGTGCTCATATGGTTACCGATAAAAATTACAGGTCGATCAAGCCCTTTGAAATTATCAAGACCTGTTACGTAAACCTGCGCACCAACTGATTCGAGCGCATGGAGCACATCAAATGAGGATGCGGTCCAGTTGAAACGGTGGTAAATTTTCCTTCTAACTTTAATATTCGATTTTGTAAGAATGCCTAAAAGACGTAAATAATAGGAA
>BQMY01000103.1 GCA_022181065.1 Melioribacteraceae bacterium
CGCTCTTCCGATCTACTTTCCAGGTCACGGTAGTTCGGGGGATGATTCTCACGATGACCTTGTGAGTGTATCAGGTTCATGGCAGGAAAAAGAACTCGAGCCATACAAATATTTCATAAAAAACAACATGGCGGATGCCGTTTTAAGTGCCCACATAATACTCGATAGGTATGATGATAAATATCCCGGAACACTCTCGAGAACGTTGTTGACCGATTTGCTGAGAACAGAGATGGGATTTAGCGGAATAATAGTTTCCGATGATCTGAACATGGGGGCAGTGGCAAAAAATTATGAATATCAGGATGCGCTGGTTCTGGCTATAAACGCGGGAATTGATATAATTATGCAGGGTAACGTAATGAATTATCAGGCTGATCTTCCTGTGATTACAAAAAATCTTATACTGGAGGCCGTGAGAGCAGGAAGAATTACCGAGGGAAGAATTAATGACTCATTTCAACGAATAATATCAACTAAATTGCAATATGGAATTATCAGGGGATAGTTTATGAAACATTTTATTATATATTTTATCACTCTTCTTTTTGTTGCGGGCTGTGGAGTTCTCGATTCAGGTGAGGATGAGATAGAAGGGGAGGAGTTCCTTCCGTTTACAGCTATTAACAATATTATTTTTACGGAAGATGAAGCGATCATATCCGCAACAATCACAAAACCAAATCCATGCTACCAGTATGTATCAACTAATATCTTGCTCAAAGATGGTGAGTACTTCTTTGCCGCAAGAGGATTTAACCGTGGCGGTATTTGCACACAACAACTTGTAGATGAGCAGATTCAGTTTAATGTACGTTTGCTGCCCTATGGTCAGGTCTCCTTCAATTTTCTGAACTATGACAATGTCTATATTGATACTTTAGTTGTTCCGGGAAACTGAAATTGTTGAAGACTAAAGAATTATAAACTAAATTTGGCTGTTAGGTGTTTTATGTTTTAAGTGCTAAATGGGAAAATTATGATAAAATATACGCTGCTAATTTTAGTTTTAATTTTAATGGGATGTTCTCAAAAAGCGGAATTGACCGAATCCTACAAGGATGATGTTTATTACGAAATTTGGGTGAAATCTTTTGCTGATAGCGATAGTGACGACGATGATATCGGCGATTTGAAAGGCATCATTGCCCGACTCGATTATCTCAATGACGGAGATCCATCAACTAAAACAGACCTCGGTGTAACGGGAATAAAAATCTCACCCTTCGTTGAATGCGGTCTGAAAACCGCTGATCCCAACGCCAACATGCATGGTTACGACGCCACCGATTTTTACAAAGTCAATTCTCTCTTTGGGAATGAGGAGGATGTTAAAACTCTGATTGCCGAAGCACATAAGCGTGGTATGAAAGTCCTTTTTGATTATGTGCCTAATCACACAAGTGATGAACATGCCTGGTTTATAGCAAGCAGAGATAAAATTGAAAAGCGGGACTGGTACGTGTGGGATGACAATCCTGACCCGAAATGGGGATTTGCATGGGGTGGAGGTAATTGGCAGGATGTATGGTTCCCGTATGAAGATTCTTACTATTATTCAGCGTTCATTTTTGAAGGTATGCCGGATCTGAATTTCAAAAATCAGGAAGTAAGAGACGAAATTATAAAAGTCGCAAAGTATTGGATGGATATGGGATTTGACGGGCTGAGGGTTGACGCTGCCCGTTACCTGATCGAAGAAGGTCCCGGAAAAGGCGCGGACACAAAAGCCTCGCACGATTATTATAAGGAGATCAGAAAGGTACTGGATGATTATCCCGGTGAAAATATCATGGTCGCCGAATCGTGGACTTCTGCCGAGAAAATAAAAGGTTATTATGGTAACGGTGATGATGAATTCCAGCTCGCGTTTGATTTTCCATTTGTAGGTGCTGTGGTACACGGTTTAAGATATGGCGACGCCTCTATTCTTAATCGTCATTTTACATATCTGGAAGAACATTATCCGGGAAGTAAAAGAACAGCGACATTTCTCAGTAATCATGATGCGGCCGCTTCCCGCCCGTATTCAACCTACAAAGGAGATTTGAGAAAAGTGGTTTCCGCTGCGGCGCTTAATATTCTTGCCGGTGGTGTACCTTTTATCTATTATGGAAATGAAATAGGACTTGAGGGGGAACTCAAAGGGGGTTCGCATCAGGATTTTGAGCTGAGAAGACACTTCAACTGGAATGCGATGAAGAAACAATCCGCAGATCCAAACTCTGTTCTCAGTTGGTACAGATATCTTATTCAGGCAAGAAATATGGTTACCTCACTCAAACGCGGGGATATGTCAGTCGTTTCTCTGCAGGATAGTACAATATTTGGCATGATCAAAAAGGATAAAGAGGAAACTTCACTTTTACTGTTCAATTTATCCGATACTCAAAAGAATGTTGTTATTACCAGAGATATGATCCCGTCATTTGCTAATCGTGCAATTGTTCTTGGTGATCCTGAAATTAAACGCACGGGGGATAACCTTTCTGTGAATAATATTCCGGGCTACGGGTTTACTTTTATTGTGTTTGGTAAAAGTTATCCCAATGTGAAAGGTTTCCCGGAAAATCTGAGCGGTGGCGCAAAACCTTTGGAATTCTCCGGTTTCCGCTATGACAACATGTATCTGCGTGGAACTATGAATGATTATGGTTCAAATCTTTCTATGAAAAACACAGAAGATAATAAGTGGATAATAAATGTTAAACTGGAACCGGGAGAATATAAATACAGATACGAGATTTCGGGTGAAAAAGATTATGATATTAACTACGGCGACGATGATCTCAACGGCTTGTGTGATCTCGATGGTAAGGATATGACCTTTGTGGCTGACGTAGCAGGCACTTACAATTTTATTTTTGATTTTGAGAGTAAAGAGTACAAAGTTGAACTCGTTAAATAAATTTTTTGGGATATTGATATTCCTCTCATCTGTGCTAATTGGTCAGACCCCTGATTACAAAAAAATGGATAAGTATGCTTTATCTGCTCCCGAACACCTTAAGGGGAAGCCGAAGGAACTTGCCGCTTATCTCATAAAACCCGCGGAAAACGACTTTGAAAAAATTCGCGGAATATTCCGTTGGGTTACAAATAATATTGATTACGATGTAGAGGGATACCTTTCCGGAGGAGATATTTATAAATCTCCTGAGGAAGCAATAAAATCTGGTAGCGCGGTTTGTGATGGATACGCAGGTGTGGTATCTCTTCTTGCCGGGTATGCGGGACTTGAGGTCGTGAAAATCTCCGGCTTCTCAAAAGGTTACAGTTATAGTGTGGGTGACAAAATGGGACGCTCGAATCATGCCTGGAACGCTGTGAAAATTGATGACAAATGGTATTTGTTTGACGCTACCTGGGGTGCCGGGGCTGTTGATAATTCCGGCAAATATAATCGTAATTTCCAGGAGCATTATTTCCTTACTCCCCCCGATAAATTCATTTATGATCATTTCCCTGATGATAAAAGATGGCAATTATTGGATACACCTCTTTCAGCGAACGAGTTTCTTGCCCTTCCTTATTTGAGACCTCAATATTTTGAAACAGGGTTAAATATACTGAATCTTGATAATAATGTAACCCGTTCCGGGAGTGAAAGAAGGATCGAGCTCGAAGCTCCTGAAAATGTGCAGGTCACTGTTACCTTGTTCGCTTCCGGGGAAGAGGACCTTTCAACTTTTACTTTTTTGCAAAGGGAAGGCAGCAAAATATTGGTAGATGTTGTTTTTCCAAAGTCGGGTAACTATAAACTGCGACTATATTCGAAATTTGAAGATGAACCGGGCAGTTATTCATGGGCGGCTGATTATGGTTTTACTGTTTCGGATGGGATGAAAAACTTTAGTGGTTTTCCCCTGAGGTATGAACAGTTTAATATTACTTCGTCACTCTTGTATCAACCGGTTTCGGGGGCGCTCAAACTTAATAGTACTTACAATTTTCGACTCAAAGTACCCGGCGCAGAAAAGGTTGCCGTAATAATCGATGGTAATTTCTTTTTCCTTACTCCTGTTAAGGAGGAGGCAAATCTTTTTGCCGGGGATGTAAAAATAACCGGTCACAAAATTATGGTAGGAGCAAATTTTGGTGAAGGCAACCGGTTTGAAGGTTTGCTTGGTTATTCTTCGAAATAAATTAGCTTATTACCCGTTTTGCTTGTCCAAGGAACATGGAGTACTTCAAGTCTTCCTTCTCGATATGGTTAATGAGCCAGTTCCTCAATATAGTGAGCAAATCCTCTGAACTTAATGATTTCCCGCCTTTAAGCTCGTTTAACAACGCTACAATCTGATCAACCAGAGTTCGGTGGTTCGCTTTATGTTCTTCAAGATGTTCATATTGGTGGCGAACCATATGCTCTTCTTCAGTTTTGAAGTGATATTTGGTGTAATCTATAATCTCAACCAGTATTTTCTTTAGCGCAGCAGGACTTTCACCTTTGGCTCTTTCGGCAAGTAATACGTTTATCAGATGAACAAGATGCTGGTGCTGCTCATCTATTTCACGCACGTTTGTGTTGTATTCCTTCTTCCAGATAATCTTAAACATCTTCGCTCCCATAATGTGGTACGGTTATTGTTTGTTATAACTTACAATTTTGGTATTAGTAGTAAACAATTACATAATCGAGGAAATATTACCAAATTAAAGTAAAAAAAACAGGTAAAATTTACATTTATGGTGATGTGATGGAAATAGAGGAGCTTTTAGAGTTTACGAGAGAAGATGTTTCGGAGTTGAGTTTGAAAGAACGTGCGGAAGCACTTGAAAAAATAATGGCAGCTGCTGAAATGTTAGTTGAGGAACTGGGGAAAATGACACTTATGGAAGATATCGAATTTAGTGATACAGAGTAATTTTCAGCGGGCGGTTGCTCAATTTTTCCATTGCAAAAGGGTGCTCGGGAAAAATTACCGCCTGCGTCTAATTTTACAGGAATGATTTGATTCTCCACGGTTTCATTAACGCCGTCATTTTGACGGCGTTTTTTTTTGCCAATTTTGACACTTTTTATTTAATGCGATTTTAGTATATTCTAAACAAAGTTATAGGGTGAAACATTGAAAATAAAATTATTGCTCCTCTTCCTGTCATTTATCATTTTTTCCTGTGGTTCAGTTGAACCCGATTACAAGCCGGTAGCAATTGATGAAGGTGTTCTGGCAGATCAATTCGGAAACAAAAATAATGAAACCTTATCGGCTGAAATCAATTCTTTACGAACTTACTTCAAAAGTAATAAATATGCGTTTGTTTTGAGGGGCGGTGTAAGTAAATCCCTTTCTCGTCAAAAGGCATCTGCTATTGTTGATCATTTTTATATACAATCTCCTGTCTATAGAAGTAAGGATGATTTCAGGGTCGCGTATAATGGTGTGAATCTGGGTCATGAGAGTGTTGGTATAATGCAGATTGAATACATGGAAGGGCGGTATGTATTTACCAAATATTACAGGGCTCCCGGCAACAATGTATATGCCAGTGCATGGTTTACGATTGATCTGCATTAGTAGTTGATGACGTATAAAATCGAAACATCCCGATTTTACCTGCGAGAATTCCATATCTCAGATGCTCCCGGTCTGAATTCGCTTAATGACGCGCCCGATGTACTCTATCTAACCGGAGATCCTCCTTTCGAAGATATTTCGATGCGGAAGATTTTGTTCGCAGATACGATCATTATCAAAAATATGGTTTTGATAATGAAGCGTCCGAAGCAGTCATCGAGAAAATAGGTATGAATTTCTCGGGGGTTAAAGAAATGGAAAATAGAAAATGGCTTATTTATGAAGCTATCAACGTTTGATGTATTTTTTCAGGTGTGTTACTTTTTCCAGCTTGCTGGCAACAAGATTCCATTTTAACGGTTTAAGAATATAATCATTAGCACCAAGTTTTATAAGATTGACAATATCATTTTCATAACTGGTTGAAGACATCGCGATGATATGAAGATGATTCCAGTCCTTGTTTTTCCTGATAATTTTTATCGTATCCATACCATCCATTACGGGCATAACAATATCAAGTAAAATCACACTCGGTTCGCTTTCCATTATCAATGAGATCGCTTCATGTCCGTTTGCCGCTAACTTAAAGGGGATTTTACTTTTTACGAAAAAGTTCTCACAGATTTTTCTGTTTATCTCGCTATCGTCAACTACAAGTACGTAAGGGTTTTTGTTATCTAACGATTTAATTGGCGCAGGTGAATTTGTTTCGGCTTTTTTTCTGTATTCGCGCACGGTTTTTTCTATTCGTTTAGCGATCCGCTCCTGCTTTTTAAATTGCGCGGTGATCATCGCGAGTAGTTCTTTTCTGTCAAATGGCTTTGTCAGATAATCTTCTGCGCCCAGATTCATACCTTGTCGCACGTTTTCACGTTGCGAAAGAGCGGATAAAAACACGAAGGGAATGGACTCGGTTTCGGTGTCTTTCTTTAATTCGGTAACAACTTTAAAACCGTCCATGAAAGGAAGCATCACGTCGCATACAATCAAATCAGGCTGAAGCTCCTTGGCTTTCTCAACACCTTCCTGTCCGTTTATAGCGGCAGTAAAAATATAATCCGATTTTTCAAGTATCTTCTTTATATAAGTCAATATTGATAAATCATCTTCTATAAATAGTATCTTGTTCAAAGTCTTCCCGAATGTTTAATAAATTTAAAATAAGTCAAAAATTATAACGAAATCAAGCATTTATATTATCGACAGAATAATCCGCATCTTTATACTCCCGCACTATTTTTAAAAACCGCTATAATAAGGGAATGAATAAAACTTTCAAAAATTTGAATAAATAATCCAACTTATTAGGCATTACGATTAAAAAGCCTAATTAAATAAGTTGATATGTTAAAAATGTGTGAAATTATTTAGTAGAAATTTGGAAAAAGCCTAATAATATTTATATTTGGCGTAATTTTTATTTCTGGTTCGGAGAGATGATGAAAAAAGTTGAAGCGATTATCAGACCATTTACACTTGATAATTTGCATGAAGCACTTCAGGAGGAAGGCTTTACCGGTATAACTGTAACTGAAGTAAGAGGTTACGGCAGGCAGCGGGGTCACAAAGAAATATATCGTGGTACAGAATACAATATCGATTTTGTACCGAAAATTAAAATTGAAATTGTCGCAAAAGATGAGTCTGTGGAATCACTGGTCGATATCATTTTGCAGCATTGCAAAACCGGTCAGGTTGGTGACGGGAAAATATTCATTTCACCCGTTGATGATGCTATACGCATAAGAACAGAAGAATCTGGTGAATTTGCACTATAAAGAAATTATGGAGTTATGATGGAACAGAATATTGCCGATAGCGCGGCAGTTAATCTTTTTACAATTAATAATCTGTGGATGATGATGGCAACCGCGCTTGTGTTTATTATGCATCTCGGTTTTGCGGCATTGGAAGCAGGACTTACACAATCGAAAAATACAGTAAATATATTGTTTAAAAATTCGGTGATACCGGCATTGGGTCTTATTACTTACACTGTAGTCGGGTTTTCAATCATGTATCCGGGAGAAGCGTTTGCCGGTTCATTTTTCGGGTTTGCGGGATTTGGTGTAGCCCCGGGTGAGTTGGGATTGACAAAAGATTATAATGTTGGTTATACATACTGGACTGACTTCCTCTTCCAGGGAATGTTCGCGGCAACCGCGGCTACAATAGTTTCCGGCGCTGTTGCCGAAAGAGTTAAACTCTCGTCTTTCCTCATTTTTTCCTTGATTTTTGTTGGTGTGGTGTACCCCGTTGTTGGAATGTGGAAATGGGGTGGTGGTTTCCTTGATTCGCTTGGCTTTTATGATTTTGCCGGTTCCACTCTTGTACATTCTGTTGGAGGGTGGGGAGCTCTGACCGGAGTATTGCTGCTGGGACCGAGAGTAGGGAAATATCGTAAAAACAGAATTTATCCCATTCCCGGGCACTCGCTTCCTCTTGCCGCGATAGGTGTATTCCTTTTATGGCTTGGGTGGTTTGGTTTTAATGGCGGGTCGGTACTTTCTGCTGATCCCGGACTTGTATCTCTCGTTCTTGTCACTACCTCGCTTTCGGCAAGCGCGGGAGCGATTGGAGCAATGGTTACATCATGGCAGTTTTTGAAAAAGCCCGATATAACAATGGTGTTAAATGGAATTCTTGCAGGGTTGGTTGGAATTACCGCCGGTGCTGATCTAATGAATCCTCTGGAAGCAATTATTATTGGTTTTGTTTCCGGTGTTATTGTGGTTTTCGCGGTTATATTTTTTGATAAAGTTAAACTTGATGATCCGGTGGGTGCATTGTCAGTTCATCTTGTTTATGGAATATTCGGTACGCTTGTGGTGGGCGTATTGGGCGACAAAGCAGGTTTGGGACAATTATGGTCACAATTTACCGGTGTTGCGGTAATTGGTGTTTTTGTGACTATAATTTCCTTCCTGTTATGGTATTCTCTTAAAAAAAGTATGGGAATCAGAGTAACCGCCGATGAAGAGCACGAGGGACTTGATTTCTCGGAACATGCCATGGAAGCGTACCCCGAATTTGAAAAGGTTAGATGAATTAGCTATATGGTCCTCATTCAAGGACGGCGGGCAATGGCGCTGCCTGTCGTCCTTTCCTGAAAAGACATTTATTTTTTTGCTTCTTCCAGCGGGCAGGTATTCACACCCATCGGATAATACAATCCGCATCTTCCAACCAGACCGGTCAGTAGTGGAACGACTCCGATGGCACCCCACCACGAATTAAAAAATATTCCCGCGCCTATTATAACGACCCCGAGTACGATTCTTAGAATTTTATCAATTCCACCAACATTTTTTTTCATGACTATCTCCCTGTGTTTTTAAGTTAGATTCATAAAAAGACAAATGGTTTCAATTACTCTGAGCCGAGCAGCAGCAATTTGTCTTTTTGCAGCTTTTCCCGCGCTTCCGCTTCGGGGAGAAGTTTCCAGTTTTGCGTTTCGAGCGGTTTGATAATTTTTCTTTGTTCTATATAGTTTATCATGTAATAACGAAGGTCAGCACTTGTTGAGAATAATATTCGACTATTAAGCTCTTCTCGCGGAATGCCGGAACCTTTCGTAAGATGCCCGCCACCGCCACTTCCACGGTATGAATTAATCGCGACTTTGTAAAGACTGTCAGAATAAAACTCCGTGCCATCGGAAAATTCTGATATGGTAACTCTGCTTCCTTCAGGTTTGCTCAAATCTACACTGTAATTTATTCCTTCAGCGTCGTCAAAATTGTAAAAACTGTTTGCCGGGGATGCTTTACCCCGACTGTTTAGTATTGCCTTGCCATCTTCCAAACGCAATTTTAATATATGTTCACTCGCGATATTTGTATATCTCAAAGATGTTGAATATTCAAGGAATTCCTTTATTTCCCTGCCGGAAAGCCGCATAGTGTAAAGCAGATTTTCATACTTGTACAAATCGAATAAGTGGGCTACTTTTATTTCGCCGGCTTCAAGACAGGTGTTCATCGATAAAGGCGCGGCAAATGAAATATCGGCACCGGAAATCTCCAGTTGAATTTTGTGTATCAGGTCAGTGAATGCCGCGTTGGCTATCACAGCGTCACCGGAACAGATATCCGCGGTTAGTTTGCCGATTGGTTTGTCAACAAACTTTTTGATCGCTTCAAACTGCGGATTAAAATTTGTCAGATATTCTTCACTCTCGGGCGCGTTCCCAAGATTTACGATCCTGCTCGAAATATTAAAATCTCGTGTCTCGGTGTTAAAGTTGATATCCACTTTTGCGATATCTCGGGCGCTGCTTGTTGGACCAATAATCAAAACTGAGTCACCGTTAGTATCGGTTACATATTCGTTCCATCCATGATGATCGTGACCCACAAATACGATATCGAATCCGGGTACATCTTCAGCTACGATAAGTGACGCGTTTTCATTACGTTTCGTTTCGCGGGTTGTACCGCCATAAGTGTACTCAACCCCACTGTGAAAAAGACCTATAATTATATCGGGGTTTTCTTTTTTCTTAATTACGGGTATCCATTCTTCAGCTGATCTTACCATATCTATAAATTCAATCCCGCTCCATATTGACGGGGGAAGCCAGTTCGGAATGCCGGGAGTTATCAAACCGAGAACGGCGATTTTGACTCCTGATCTTTCGATAATGTGATACGGCTGAAAATATGGTTTACCGGTTTTAGTATTTATCGCGTTCGCGGCGAGCCAGGGAAAATTGAGTGTTTTTGCGAATTTATCGTAAACCGGATGCCCTGCTTCAATATCATGGTTACCCACAGTACCTGCATCATATCCGATATAATTAATTACATCAGCGTATAAGTGAGATGAAGATGTATCGATGTAGTTGTAGTAATAAACAGCCGGTGACCCCTGAAGAATATCACCATTATCAAGAAGTAGTGTCCCTTCCGGATTTACGGTTCTCAGAGAATCAACATAATACTTTACGGAAGCAAGAGAATGACCGGTCTTCGTGCCTTCTACAAAGTCATATGGGAATATTTTACCATGCACATCGCTCGTTTCGAGGATTGTAAGTTGTACATTCTGGGCGTAAAAAAAGGTGGTCAACATTAAAAATATACTTAAAACAAATCTCATACTATCGTTCCTTGATTGCTTCTTTCAGATAATCAATAAATTCCTTGCCGGCAAGATAATGAGCGAACATAATATCTGAAAGGTTTTCATCCAGAATTAGTTCCGGTTTATGGTAAGCCGAAAAATAAAATTGTTTGTTGTAAAGAAGTGGTTCCTTTGCGGCAGCTTCCATCAACTCTTTAGGAAGTTTTTTGTTTTTTTCTCCATTAATCTCACCATAAGTATCCTTGAAAGAGTCACGGTTCAATACATCACGGAATGCCTGAACGTCGGACGCGATGTAATATCGCAAGTTTCGCAGAGACGCGGTTTCAAGCATATAGCCGCCGCCATGTATCTGAACATCTTCATCACTGAACTGAAAATAAAATCCCGGCTCCATTTTGTTTTTTCTTCCGCCAGGGGCTACTACCGCACCCATATGAAGTTTGTGCGGAGTTTTATCTTTCGAAAACCTTGTGTCTTTATATATGCGAAAAACGCTCTCTTTTGAGGTTATACCAAGTTCAGGCTCAACTTCACCCACCCTGATTATAAATTCATCAACAAAATCATGAAAGGGTTTTTTTACATTTTGTTCGAATCTCTTTTTGTTCGCCTTGAACCATTCGCGGGTATTATTCTCCCTAAGTTCTTTAAAGAAGGATATATATTCTTCCGAGAAAATTCCCATATCGACTCCGATTATTTTAACATTAACTAAAAGTAACGTTTATTTCACAAAATTGGCAACTAATTAAAATGAAATTCAGAAATAAAAATTAACCTGCTAAAACCAAATCTGTCACTTTTTATAAATAAAATATTTAGTACATTATATATCTGCTGTAAAGGGCTTTTACTTTAATTATTGATTTTTTCATACGTTCAGACAGAGAGATGAAATTAGTTTTTTTAAGTGACCGAAACACATTGCCCGATACTTTTTTGAAAGGGGAATCGGGGTTATCGTTCTATATTGAAGAGGAAGGAACAAAAATACTCTTTGATACTTCCCTCACAGGGTTATTCCTGGAAAATGCCAGACGTATCGGGTTAAATCTTTTTGAACTGGATTTTGTCACTCTCTCAAACGGACGGTTAAATCACTCAAGCGGGCTGATTGATTTGGTGAGGTTTTATACTGAAGGATTGCTCGCCGATCTCAACTATAAAAAACCCGAGTTGATAACTCATCCTGAAGCATTAATCCCCAAGCTGCATCCAGCGATAATAGAATCAGGCAGTTATCTGGGTGCTGAATTTCTGGCGAGACACTTCGAGATGAAAATCACTCGTAAACCTTTTATGCTGACCGATAAATTGATTTACCTGGGAGAGATTCCAAGGCGGCATTCGTTCGAAGAACCAAATGATGATTCGATAAGGATTGTGGAAGGAAAAGAACACAAGGATGAGATGTGGGAAGATTCCGCGCTTGTTTATAAAAGTTCTAAAGGATTGGTGATCATCACAGGTTCTGCATATTCCGGGATATGCAACATAATTGACTATGCCCGGCTGGTATGTGAAGAAGACAGGATCATTGATATTATAGGCGGATTTAACCTCATCAAACCGGGTGAATACAGACTAAAGGAAACATTGAGATATCTCAAACATGTAAAAGCTGTTGCATTACATCCTACAATGAATACCGATCTGAAATCCAAAATTGCTCTTTCTACTGTAACTCTGATAAAAGAAACCGGAACGGGGTTAACGCTGAACTTTTAACCGCAAGCCTAATTTTCCATCTTGAAACCGGTGGTAAAATGGAATTCAATTTCCTTGTTGTCTTCCATGATTTTATTCAGCATCCACGAAGATTCGGCAAAATAAACAAGATTACCATCTTTATCCATAGCGATATTATCCATTTTGTAACGAATAAATTCATCCATTTTATCCTCATCCGGACAAGTAATCCAGCACGCTTTATAGTAGTTGAGTAGTTCAAACCGACAGGATGCACCGTATTCATGGAGGAGTCTGTATTGTATAACATCAAACTGAAGATTACCAACTGTGCCAACAATTTTTTTCTTTCCGTAATCCTGGGTGAATAGCTGTGCCACACCTTCGTCAGTAAGCTGTTCAATACCTTTATCAAGTTGTTTAGCTTTCATTGGGTCTGTGTTGACGAGGAGTTTGAATATTTCAGGTGAAAAACTGGGGATACCCTTAAACATTATCTCTTCACCTTCGGTGAGAGTATCGCCTATTTTAAAGTTGCCGGTGTCATAAAGTCCTATTACATCACCGGGGAATGCTTCTTCAACAATATTTTTATCCTGAGCCATAAATGTAGCGGGATTAGTAAATTTAAATTCTCGCTGAAGCCTTACGTGTTTGTAAAATTTGTTACGCTCAAACCTCCCTGAACAAACTCTTACAAATGCCAGTCTGTTTCTATGTTTGGGATCGATATTAGCGTGAATTTTGAAAACAAATCCTGTGAATTGATTTTCGAGAACATCTACTTCTCTGGTATCTGTTTCTCTTCCTTTTGGCACAGGGGAAAACTCTGTTATTGTATCGAGAAGTTCTTTAACACCAAAGTTATTGATGGCACTTCCAAAAAATACGGGAGCCAGATCGCCCGCTAAATAGTCCTCCCGGTTGAAGGGCTCGTAAACGCCCTCAATTAATTCCACATCTTCACGCAATTTTTTCGCGTCGGAATCAAGTTTTTGATCAAGAACCGAATCATTGATATCCTCAACGAGAAGAATGTCGTCTTCAACTTTGGTTTTATTCGGGCGGAAAAGATTGAGATTTTTTTTATAGAGATTATAGACTCCTTTGAAAGTATGCCCCATGCTTATCGGCCATGTAAGCGGACGTACATTGATATTCAGGAGGTCTTCGAGTTCATCGAGCAATTCGAAAGGATCACGCCCTTCACGATCCAGTTTGTTAATGAAAATACTCACCGGAGCCTTACGCATTCGACAAACTTCCATCAGCTTTTTGGTTTGTTCCTCGACACCTTTGGCAGAGTCGACCACCATGATCACACTATCGACTGCTGTGAGAGTGCGATAAGTATCTTCGGCAAAATCTTTGTGACCGGGTGTATCGAGAAGATTTATTCTTTTGGACTTATAATCGAAAGTCATAACAGAAGTAGCAACAGAAATACCTCTCTGTTTTTCTATCTCCATAAAGTCGGAAGCCGCGCTATTCTTAATTTTATTCGATTTTACCGCGCCGGCAGTTTGTATAGCTCCTCCAAACAGGAGGAATTTTTCTGTCAAAGTGGTTTTACCTGCGTCGGGGTGACTAATAATCGCAAGTGTACGTCTTTTGTCAATCTCTTTTTTAATGCTCATCGTGTCCGGGAGTTTTCAGTTCAAAAGATGCAAATCTAATAAAAATTGGTGTAAAAGGATAGATTAATCAGAAGAGGTAACAGGAAGCATAACAGTAAAAGTTGAACCAACATACGGTTCGCTGGTAACATTTAGTTTTCCATTCAGCATACCAATAAATTTCTTTGTAATGGATAAACCCAGACCTGTACCCGGGAAGTTGCGTGTAGTTCCTTCGCTAAGTTGACGAAATTCCTCAAAGATATGGGGAATCTCCTCCGGTTTTATACCTATCCCGGTGTCGCAGACCTTTATAGTGAAAAACTTATTTCCATCGATCAAATCCTCCGCTGTTTCAATTCTTATTTCTCCATCACTTGTGAATTTTATAGCATTGCTGAACAGGTTGTTGAGGATAACACGAACCATTTCAGAGTCAGTTATCAAAGAGAAATTTTCAGCATGGAGCGAAAGTTTATATTCAATGTTTTTTGCCGATGCACCGCCTTTAAAGTTTATGAAAATCTCCTTTAGCAGTGCCAGAATATCTATTTCGGCAAGGTTAAGCTCATATTTATCCGCTTCAATGCGGGAAAGATCGAGGACAAGGCTGAGAGTGTTAAGTAATCTTTTGCCCGTCCGGTTGATACCTTTTGCCATCTCGAGGTGTTCGGGATCTGTAACCTCTTTTGTGAGTAAATCGCTGTAACCAAGAATTCCCACGAGTGGAGTCCTTAATTCGTGACTCATATTAGCGAGAAAAACATTTTTTGCGCTATTTGCCGCTTCGGCTTTCTCTTTAGCGCTTTTAAGCTCATTTTTTATTTGCTCGCTTTCTGTGATATCTATACTGAATCCTGCGAGATATTTTACTTCTCCGTCGATTTCAATTGGAAATTTGAGTGAATAATAATCTTTACCGTTATATTGGGTCTGGTAAGTTCTCGGTTCGTTATTTTCAAGCACATACCGGTCAACTTCTTCAATAAGTTTTTGATGATCATCAGGAAGGTATATTGTGGACAAGTGTCCAATGGCATTTTCCGTATTGACATCAAAAAGATCTGAAAAATTATCAGATACATGCACAAGGTTCATATCTCTGTCTTTGATAAAAACATAGAGAGGATTGTTCTTCAAAAATCCATTAAAAATCGCCAGCATTTCTTTCAGGTTTTCATTCGCGGCTTTTCTTTCGGTAATATCTTCATGCTGAATAATGATGTATTCAACTTCACCATCAGGATCGAGAATGGGATATGCCTTATTCGTAAACCATTTTAATACTTTTTCTTTTACAATAATATTCTGCGATTCGGCAGCCTTTCCAATATCGAAAGCAACTTCCCATGTTACGGTTGCCTTTTCGTTCAGCACTTTTTTCAGGTGTTTATCAATCCCTTTGTTGATAATCTCGGCATCCTGAAATATATTATATATCCGTCCTTCAATGTGCTCCGGTTTAACGCCAAATAGTGAACTCAATTCAGGATTGATACGAAGGCACCATCCTTCCTTATCGAGAATCTGGGTACTGGTTGCCGACTGAAGGTACATTTGTTCAAAAAAAGATTTTTGCTTCTCCAGCTCAATTTCCGATCTTTTTCTTTCGGTGATATCCCGGATAAAAGATTCGTAGGATCCATCAGGGAGGGCACAGGAATTCATCTCAACATCAATGCTTGAGCCGTCTTTTTTGATCATTTTTCTTTCTGTTGTAACATTTTGCCCGCTTTTTAGCAGATCATATCTTAACGGTTTTTCCTTTAGGCTATTATTATCAAAGAGCTCCCGCATATTCATTTTGAGCAATTCATCTTTGGGGTATCCTGTCAATTCAGCGGCTTTTGAATTAACCAGTATAAAGCTGCCCGCCAGATCACCATGGAAGAACGCGTCAGGAGCCGACTCAATAAGGTTTTTATATCTCACCTCATCAAAGTCGTGGAGTTTATTTTTACCATCATTCAAATCAGACATGCGCTTCTTATTATTTTGTCGAGATTGCACAAATGCAGAACAATACAGTAGATAGTGTTTTAACGGTACTAAATATGCTTAAGTTTTAATCATATTATTATCGTTTGAAAAACGAACTTTATTAAGATCAATTTTCTTTTAATTTTTGACAGGATAAATAATAAGAGAAATTTTGGTAAAAGTGAAGTTTTTTGAAGAATAAAATATTTATTCTGTTCAGGGAACCGGGTCGTATCCGCTTCCACCCCAGGGATGGCAACTTGCAATACGTTTTAACCCAAGCCAGCCACCCTTGAAAAAACCGTACTTTTGTAACGCCTCAAGGGTGTATGCAGAGCAAGTGGGCTGATATCTGCACGAAGGAGGCAGCATTGGGGACAGGACTTTTCTGTAAATCCAGACCAGCGCAATAAAGGGGTACGCGAGCAATTTACCGATAAACTGCCAAACCGATTTCAATTTTTTTCCAAAACTATTTCGGGAGACAAAATTATTTTTGTCTTCATGGAGTTTGAGACGAGACAGTGGTGTTCCGCTTTGTTGACAATCCTTTCCGCGCGTTCAATATCTTTTTCAAACTTGACAACAATAACAGGTTTTAACTCAATTTCATAAATCATCACCGTTCCGTCAACTTTATCGAGTTTACCAATTCCTGAAGAACTGTAGGAAGTAAATTCAAGATTGGAGTTTTCGGCTATTGCCAAAAAGGTCGTCATCAGGCAAACATCAGCAGATGCAACAAAAAGATGTTCGGGGCTCCAGATTCCCTCAATGCCACCTTTGAATTCCGGAGGGGTAGCAACATCAAAAGAATCGAGGCCGGGTGCCGAAAGATTCCCTTTTCTTCCTTCTTCCCATTTCAGATTTGTTTCATAAGTGTGTGCCATAATTAATCTTCTTTAATCCCGAGAAATGATAATAGTCTGTCGTGTCCGTCATTACCAAGATTTACATTATAATTTTTATAAAAATCAATAGTAGTTTCGACGGACTTCATATATTTTTTGCATGAATCGCAATTTTCAAGATGTTCCTTTATCTCAACACAACGGGGCGAATCAAGTTCTTCACCCAGATTGTCGCAAATGTGACTCATCACATCTTTACATTTTATTTCGTCATTACCCATTGCTAAAACTCGCGTTTATTTCGTTACGTAAAAAAGCTCTGGCTCTGTGAAGCCTTGATTTAACGGCGGGGATTGATAAATCGGTAACCTTCCCCGTTTCTTCGGTTGATAAACCTTCCACATCCCGCAGAAGAAAAACAATTCTGTAATCGTGCGGAAGTTTTTGAATAGCCTGATCGAGCATTTCTTTTAATTCGTTGTTTTCTGTCACTCGGTCGGGTGTCACATCCCAATCCGCGACATTTTTTTCATCAATGAGCGAATCATCATCATCGAGAGAAGTATATCCATATTTTTTACTTGATCGCGCAAGCATCAGGCAATGATTCGAAACAACAGTGTAGAGCCAGGTAGATAATTTTGATTTACCGGAAAACTGCGAAATATTTTTTACCATACTGAGGAAAGTTTCCTGCATGGTATGTTCCGCGCGTTCTTTATTCCGGCAAATTTTAAATGCAAAATTAAAGACCGTCTGTTCATATTTTTTTACTAATTCCGCAAGCGCTTTTTGATTTCCATTTTGCGCTTCCCGTATTATTTCTTCTTCATTCATAGTGTTTGATGCCGGTTTAGAATAAAAGTTTCATAAATATAACAATGTTTGCTAATCCAAAGTTTTCCAAAGATATCTGCACGCAATTGACTGATAGGGCGCCCAGCGATACTTCAGAGCAATTTCTTTAACAACGTTTTCATCGGGCAGATTCGGCATGCTGTAATTTAACATGATCGCTTTTTTAACTCCCAGATCGCCATATGCAAGAATATCGGGTCTGCATAAAGTGAAAATAAGAAACATGTGCGAAGTCCATACTCCAATCCCTTTAACCTTTGTGAGCATTTCGATAATCTTTTCATCTGAAAGTTTATCGATATCCGAAAAATCCAGATCACCCGATAGCATATTTTCAGCAAGCGACTTGATATACTTTATCTTGGAGTAAGATACCCCGATACTTCTGATTTCCTCGGTTTCCGCCGATAGAATTATTTCAGGAACGGGAGTTCCGAAACGTTCGTGGAATCTTCTGATAATGGAGTCGGCGGCTTTTACCGAAAGCTGCTGCCCGATAATATTGTTTGTTAACGAAACAAAATACTCGTTTGTTCCTTTAATATTGATTCCTTTGTGCTTTTTTATTATTGTTGCCATGATGGCATCATTTGCTGATAAATGTTTTATTGCTGCTTCTAAATCATTATTTTGCATACATAATTCTTAATATTTCGGATCAACACCTGATGGAAAGCCAAAGGTTTCTTGTTTTAAAAAATAACAAATTACTCAAAAATATAAACATAAACCAGTTAAGCGATAGACAATTACTCGGACAGTTGCTCGCAATTAACGAAGGGGAATTTGTTTATAATCAAAATGAGGAAGCCGAATTCGTTTATCTTGTTGTCAGCGGAAAAGTGAAACTTGTTGGTTCCGAGAGCGAATGGAATGATGTTATTTATACTGAAGGTGATGCATTCGGAATGGACAAAGAAAGTTCAGGATTGATTGACCACTCGGCTGTAGCCCTTCAGGATACCTACCTCGTGCAGCTTTCATATCCTGAATATGAATTTATACAAGGTTTACCAAAATTGGAAGATTCGGGTTATGAATCCTCCCTCGACATAGAAAATAACTTGCTCGCGAGCTTCGATATTGATAACCCCGATGGTGAAAACGAAGAGCTCTCATTTGATGACTCACTCCCTTATAATTTTGACGAAATGAATGATTTATCAGAGGAATCAGACGAACCTGAAGAAGAAGTCGGGTTTTCCGAAAATGAAGAGAGTGAAGATGGGTTTCAGGGTACTCAAAATATTGAGGAAGATGAAGGAGTAACTGACGAATCCGCGGAATTCGAGACTGTGGAAGAATTACCCGAGTCGTATCCAACAACCGAGGATCATTTACAATATTCCGAAACCGATGCCGAGATTGTCACCATTAACGATGAAGCTGTTGAGGAAGATAATGAGGAAGAATCCACACTTGGTAACTCATATTTGATCAAATTCGCTGAAGCGGTGAATATCCTGAATGAGCCTTTCCTGGTGAAAGATACTTATGAAAAACTTCTTGAGGCAGCCTGTTTTCTGACTGATTCGGATAGGGGCGTGATATTCATCCCCAATGAAAGAGGCGGGTTTACCTCAGTTTGCGGGGAAGAAAAGAGTGAAATTCAAACCGGCTTGGGGCTTTCCGGCTGGGCAGTTCAAAAAGGAGAACCCGTAATCGTCAATGATGTTAAAACCAGCAAAAGATTTAACGCCGAGTACGACGAACCACCGGAATACCAGACCAAAAGTATGATTGTACTTCCTGTAAAAGGTGATGATCACGAAACGAAGTTGATTTATCAGCTATTCAATAATGAAGATGGTAATTTTACAGATGAACACGTACTGGGACTCAAAGCTATTTACAAAGTAGCGAACAGGAATCTTGACAAGGCGGTTCTTTTTGAGGCTGATCTGAAAAAGCAGAGAATTTCCGCGTTACGTAAAATTGCCGGTTTTATGGATAACGATATTAAAAAACCGGTTTTGGTGAGCAAAAGATATATTGAGCATTTACGTGGCGGATATTTGCCTGATAATGTTGATAAAGTGTTGAACATGATGTCGGGTAATCTGGATAGCGTTGTCGATCTACTGAAAACCATATCTGATTATACATCGGGAAATCTTAAACTTCGATTAAGTCCGTTATACGTTAACCGCTTTCTTAAAGATTTTATCTCCTCGCGAGAACCGAATTTGAGTGAGAAAAATATATCAATCAGGTTTGCTCTTGATAACGAGTGCAAGGTTAAGCTGGATAATACCCGTTTTGGTATTGTGGTAAATAATATTTTAACAAATGCCGCGAACGCGATGCCGGAAGGGGGTGAATTAGTCATTTCCACCTTCGTTGAAAGCGATTTTGTGAAAATCAGCATACGTGATAAGGGAAAAGGAATCCCGCAGGATATACTCGACTATATATTTGAGCCGTTTATCTCATCCGAAATGGAAAATTCGGGACTCGGACTTTTTATCTGTAAAATAATTGTTGAAGAGCATAGAGGAACAATCAGAATTACTGATACAGGTGAAAAAGGGACTGAAATTACCCTGCGAATGCCTCTCGACAAAAACTTCTGATAATGAAATACAATCTCATTTCAATATTCGGACCTACCGCAACCGGTAAGACAGGGTTGGCTGTTTCTGTCGCCCAAAAACTGAATTGTGAAATAATCTCGGCGGATTCTCGCCAGGTTTACAGGGGTATGGATATCGGTACCGGAAAAGACCTCGATGAATATACCGTTGGTGGATACAAAATCCCTCATCACCTGATTGATATTGCTGATCCGGATTCTGAGTTTGATTTATTCTCCTACCAGAAACGGTTTTATGACGTTTACCATCAGATCAGATCAAGAAATAATATCCCTCTTCTTGCCGGTGGTACAGGGTTGTACGTCAGTTCGATCATTCAGAATTATGAACTTTACGAAATTGATTTTGAAAGTGATTTCGCTAAAAATATTGCTGAACTGGAAGATTCAGAATTGAGGAAGATGCTCAACGCAAAAACAATTCCTCATAATACAACAGACCTAAATACACGTGAGCGTTTGATCAAGGCGGTTATGATAGCTTACGGCAAGGGAAAGCTGCCGGAAAACAAATTTACCGTAAATTCGTTGAATATTCTGGTCAATCCCCCTGCCGAAATTGCGGCAAACAGAATCAGAAAACGTTTGAAGGAACGTCTTGATAACGGGATGATAGAAGAAGCAGAAGCACTCCTCCAAAAAGGGATTTCGCATGAAAAGCTGAGATTTTTCGGTCTGGAGTACAAGTTTTTAAGTCTGTATCTTACAGGAGAACTGAGTTATAATGATATGTATCAGAAACTATACAGCGCCATTACCCAGTTTGCCAAGAGGCAGCGTACATGGTTCCGAAAGATTGAACGTGAGGGTGTAGATATGTATAAGATTGAGAACCCTGATGTTGATTCTGTATTGAGCTTTGTTAAGAAAAATATTGAAAATTTTGAGTACAGTAATGACTTCCCTCCCATTTAATATTAGTAAATACTTCAAAAAGATTGGAATCACAGGGTATCGGCTGCAGCCCGAAACCAAACCGGTGTATAAATATATTATCGTGGTACCTGCCATCAGCGAAAGAGAAAATATTCCGATACTGCTCGAATCACTTAATAATCAGGAAAGTAAATACTTCGATACTACCCTGATTGTTATTGCGGTGAATAATATCATATCGTCTTCTCCTGAAATTGTTGAAAATAACCGACTTCTGATTCAATATCTAAATAGAGTAATCACAGAGAATAAGTTTTCCAATCTCAATCTTTCATACGTTGATGTGTCAACTGACGGAAATGAAATGCCGGATAAAGATGGAGGAGTTGGACTCGCGCGTAAAATCGGGATGGATACCGCGCTAAATTACTTCGATTATGACGGGAAGGGAAAAAATATCCTTGGTTGTCTTGACGCTGACTGTAAGGTGGAAAACAATTATTTTGACGCGGTGATAGAATATTATAATCACACAAATGCTGAAGCGGGGTATGTGAATTATTTTCACCCGCTGCCCGATGACCTGGAGAACAAAAAGGCAATCATCTGCTACGAGATATTTCTCAGGTTTTTCGTATTCGGTTTGGAATTTGCAAAATCTCCCTATGCTTTTCATACAATCGGTTCCACGATGAATTCTACAGCGGAAATGTATGTGAAAATTGGTGGTATGAATAAACGCAAAGCCGCGGAAGATTTTTACTTTATGGAGAAATTATCCAAGGTAACAGATATTCACAAAATTGATAAAACAAGCATTTATCCATCGGGTAGAGGCTCTTTCAGGGTTCCTTTTGGAACGGGTCAGCGGGTAAACAGATATCTGGCAGGTACTCACGAGGAGTATTTTATCTACAATATCGAATCGTTCGCCATACTGAAAAAATGGGTCGAACTATTCCATGATGCCAGTTATCCCGACGCGGATTTTTATTTATCGGAAGCTGAAAAAATCAGCAGTAAATTGAGAGAGTTTCTTGAACTTCAAAGTTTTGGTAAAAACTGGAATAAAATTGTTGAGAATTCGGGTCAGAAAGAACAGATCAATTTACAGAAACGACTTTGGTTTGACGGTTTTAAAACTTTAAAGTTAATACATTTTCTTCGTGATAACGGATTTGAAAATAAACCGATGTTCCCGCATTTGGCGGAAGTTTTTGAAATGAACGGAGTATGTTTGCCAGAAGGTTATGCAGGTGAAACGATTCCCGAAATAAATATTCAGATGGAATTCCTTAAAATTCTGCGGGAGCTAACATAAAAAAAGGCGCTTTACACCCCTATAAAACGCCTCTCCTTAACCTATGCGATATATCTAAAATTTATGAATAAAGTCTTCCCGTTCTTCCAGAACAAGTTCTCCTTCGGGAGTAACACCATTTTGTGATGTCATCAGGTACTCATTATCTCCTTCCTCAATAAGATCGAGAAACCGATTGAATGATGAATCGATTGTATTGACAAACCCTTTCCGCCACAATACTTCGGATGAGGTAAACAAACTTCTTATATAATCATTAGCCATTACTGCTCCCGCTATATTCTTGCCAAATATTTATCAAATTTACATAATGGAAGTTAACTGTGTGTTGCGAAATCGTTAATTCTGTGTTAACATATTACTAAAGCAGAGTATATTGCTCCATCATTAGGGAGCGATTAGTTTATTGTGGTTTAGCCCCAATTTTTATACTTTTATCCTTTATAATAAACCTTATATTTGCAAGGTAAATTGAATGCCTGCTATGTCAGAAAATCAGATAACCGATAAAATATTAATTGTTGACGATGTACCTAAAAATATTCAGGTACTCGGCAGTATATTGATGAAAAAGAAGTACAATATTTCTTTTGCCTCAAACGGGACTGATGCGCTCCGACTCGCCAAAGAGAACGAACCCGATCTGATATTACTCGATGTAATGATGCCCGGAATTGACGGGTTTGAAACATGCTCAAAGTTAAAAGCTGATCCGGAACTGGCTCACATTCCTGTTATCTTCATGACAGCGCTTTCTGACACATCCGATAAAGTTAAAGGTTTTGAGGCAGGAGCCGTTGACTATGTGACCAAACCGTACGAAGCCGAAGAGGTCCTTGCGCGTGTGAATACACATCTTACCATGCGGAAATTGAGGAAAAATCTTGAAGAACGCATTAACGAGCTTGAAGTGAGAAATCATTTTATCAGGCGTACATTCGGGCGGTATCTCTCCGATGATATAGTATCAAGTTTGCTTGAATCACCCGAGGGGCTGCAGGTAGGTGGGGAAAACCTTAATGTTACAATCCTTATGGCGGATATCAGAGGATTCTCATCGGTTACCGAAAACCTTTCACCGGAACAGGTGGTTACCATGCTCAATATCTACCTTAGTATTATGACAGATGTGATAATCAAATACGAAGGTACGATAGATGAGTTTATCGGTGATGGTATCCTTGTAATATTTGGTGCTCCTATCTGGCAAGAAGATCATGCTTCACGCGCAGTTGCTTGTGCCCTTGAGATGCAGCTCTCCATGGAGAAACTAAATGCAGAGTTCAGGCGTAACGGTTTTCCTAATGTTCAGATCGGTATTGGTATCAATACCGGGGAAGTTGTAGTGGGTAATATAGGCTCCCAGAAACGCGCAAAGTATGGCGTTGTGGGGAGAAACGTTAATATTGCCTCACGGATTGAATCATATACCATTGGCGGACAAACACTTATTTCTGAAAATACGTTTAACGCGCTCAACGAAGAAACCGTTGTAAGAAAAGAGATAAAAGTTAATCCGAAAGGAGTTACCGCTCCAATCACGCTATATGAAATAGAAAAAATCGGGGCTCCTTTTAATGTGGTTTACAAACGGGATGACGACAGACTGCATGACATGGAAGAGAATTTACCCTGTAAATATGTAATACTTGACGAAAAATCTGCTGATCATGTGGCTCTTAATGGATTACTACACAAGATTTCGGATGTGAAGGCTGTAATAGAGATGGAACATGAGACCCCGCTTTACTCAAATTTGAAAATAGACCTCGATCGAGAAAATTGCGAAACAGTTGATTGTGTTCTCTACGCGAAATTGGTAGAAAATTTTGGCGATAACAATAATTACGTTATCTACTTCACTCATATCCCTGAAAAAGCAAAAGTACTCTTTAACAAAATGAGAATACAAAAATAATGAAAATCGCCCTTTTTCTGCTGATACTAATTTTTTCTTCCGTAACTCTACTTGCACAGGAGCAAGAGACTTTACTTAAAACTGATAGAGTTGACCATGGTGGTTATGGCGCCCTTGCCGTAAAGTTTTCGCAGATTAATGAAAAGTTCGGGGTACTTGTAGGAGGATATGGCGGTTGGTTGATCAATCATTCCTTGATGGTTGGCGCGGGTGGTTACGGGTTGGCAAACCGAATTCCCGCGGATGATGAGGTTCAATTGCAATCACCCGACAAGATACTTGATATCCAGTTCGGATATGGCGGATTTATGCTTGAGTATATTTTTGACCCGAACCGTTTAATACATTATAACGTCAAAATGCTGATCGGAGCAGGCGGAGCGGGTTATTCTCTGCGTGATGATTTTAATGCCACAGATACCAAACAAACCGCGGTTTTTGTTATGGAGATAGACGCTAATATTGAAATGAACGTTACAGAATATATGCGTATTTGTCTGGGAGCCGCTTATCGTCACGTTGGTGGTAATGATCTCGAAGGTTTGGCTGATAGTGATCTTGCCGGTCCGAGCGGTGTTGTTACATTCAAGTTTGGCAGTTTTTAATGAAAATTTTTAAGAATATCATATTCCTTTTACTTTTTCTTCCAGTTTTGCTGTTTGCGCAGGAAAACAGGGAAGTGGAAGATGATTTGCTTGAACAACTCAGAAATATGAGCCTCGAAGATATTCTGGAAGTGAAAATAAGCGTTACTTCCGGGATACCTCTTTCCATGCGTGAAGCGCCGGGGATCGTTACGCTGATTACCAGAGAAGACATTCTTAATTCAGGGGCGCGTGATTTAATCGATATTCTTACGATGCTCGTTCCCGGAATGGATTTCCTGCAGTCGGAGTTTGGCCCGATAGGTATAGGGATGCGTAATATCTGGGCTTATGAGGGTAAAGTGCTCATTCTCATCGACGGGATGGAAGCGAATGAAGAAGGATTCCAGGGATTTATTTTCGGGAATCATTTTGGTACGGAAAATATTGAGCGAATAGAAGTTATTCGTGGACCCGGATCGGTGATCTATGGCGGCTCGGCGGGATTGGGTGTTATAAACATCATTACTCGCAAGTTTGAAGAAAAACCCGGTTCTTATATAGGTTTGCAAATTTCAAGAATGTATGAAACATTCTCTCACAGGAATCTGGCATTTGGAACCGGAGATCGTGAAGGGGAATTTAAATACAGTCTAACAGGTTTTATTGGGCAGGGCCGACTATCAGATCGTAACTTTGTACCATATTTTAGCAGTGATAAAAATCTTTACAGCGGTTCCAAGATAACTTTTAATCCCTTTCACCTCAACGCAGGTTTGGAATATCACGGTTATAAGTATCAGATGTTCATTGAAAGTTATAAAACCGAATTTGATATCCCATTCAAGTTTTATTCTGTTATTGCCAGAATTGAAAAGGACTTTCAATTAACAAAAGATCTTGTTCTCACCACAACTTTTAACGGTAAATTCCAGCAGCCGTGGCAGATCAAGAGTCAAGGTCACTTGTATCTCAACGGTACTTTTATTGATACTGCTTTTTCAAATAATAAAAAACAATCGCGTTACTCGGCTGCTTTGAAACTTCAATGGAACATTTTTGAAGACCTTTACCTTCTTGGTGGTGCAGAGTATGTTAAATCGGAAGTAGATGTAGAGCCTATCGAAGGGTATTTCGAAATCCCGTTCGGTGCTACATCTCAAATTGTCGATGATATTGATCTGGGAAACAAAATTGCTTTCGCTCAATTGATGTACAAGCATAAAATAATGAATATAACTATTGGCGGAAGGTACGAAGCGACTGAAAATTTTGGCGACAGTTTTGTCCCCCGAATAGCGTTTACCAAAATATTCGACAAATTCCACTTTAAGATGATGGCGAGTAAATCTTTCCGTATTCCCGGCGGGAAATATTACGACCTGAATCTCCGACCGGAAAAAGGGACAATCTATGAGCTAGAAATTGGGTATCAGTTCTCTAAAAACCATTTTATGGTAGTCAATTTGTATGATATCCTTTACCGGGACATGATTGGTTTTGAGTATAACGATGATCAGACAAGTTATGTTTACGCCAACACTGACAGAATTCGTTCTCAGGGGATAGAATTTGAATACAAATATGTATCTGAAAGATTCAGGATTGGTACCAACTTCTCATACAGCAG
The DNA here is from genome assembly GCA_022181065.1 of Melioribacteraceae bacterium. GTDB lineage: Bacteria > Bacteroidota > Ignavibacteria > Ignavibacteriales > Melioribacteraceae > BQMY01. The sequence goes on from BQMY01000103.1 coordinate 26,530, forward strand.
GATTGGTGAAAACAGTAATGATATAATCGCGGTACCTGATGACAGCCGTTCTGTTCTTGGATTCCCCGCGTTAAAAATGAACATGTTTATGGGAGTTGAAGTATCAGAGCATCTTTCTATCAATCCATCTGTAACATTGCATGGAAGCCGATATGGCTATATCGGTGGTGAAATTGATAATTCTATTGTACCTGTTTATTATCCGTCGTTAGAATTTAACCAGTTAAAGGAGTTTTCGGCCTCTCCGATTGTAAACCTCAATTTCCAGATGATAGATATTTTTACCAAAGGTATGAATGTAGATCTGGGAATCAGAAATCTTTTCAATACCGATTTTGAATATATACAACCTTTCGGAGGTTTTAAGGCTCCGATACCGGCCGCGACCAGTTCATTAGTATTAAGGATATATTATGAATCAGACTTTACTTTCTTTTAAGTAAATATGAACGTTGGATTATAAGTCGTTGAGACAATCAGGAAAAAAAATAATTTTATTTCATTTCGTTATCGCCTTCGCGTTATTAGGAGTCTGCAGGGCGAACGCGCAAATGAAACCCGCGACACCGGGTATTCAGGCAATAATGTTCTCTAAAATATTTTCTTATGTGAGAACAATAAATGGCGATGAAGGATACTCGGTTTTAGTTGTTTATGAAAATGTGTCGAATTATCCGCAATCTATTGTGGAATCTTTCAGTAATGAGGGTATAAAGGTAATTGTCACGTCAATGGACGATCTTCCTGATCTTGCGGTTAACCCTGATATTGTTTATCTGCCGAAGGGTTTGTCAGCCGGAAGTATTGAAAAAATCAATCAGCTCCCCAATAAGTTGTTTATTACCGGAAATCCTGACTATGTATTCAAAGGTAAGGCAACACTTGGTGTTGGTCTGGAAGATGAGCGAATCAAAATATATATAAATCTCAAGCTTCTCGAAGGAAAAGAACATCAGGTCTCCTCCGAACTTATCAACCTTGCCAGAGTTGTAGAGTAATTAGTAGTCCCTATGATAAAAAAGCATATAAATAAAGGGATGCACAGCATAAGTACCAAGCTGGTGGGTTTGATAACGCTATTGATATTCATCATCGCGGTATCACTTTACATTACTGTTCCACATATGATGTTAAATCGTTCAATTCAGCTCCTGAGCCAGAAAGCGAATAGTATTTCGGATATGACCGCTTATTCGGTGAGAGCAGCTCTTGATTTTGAGTCGATACCAGATATCGAAAACGCGTTTAACATCGCCCGCGAAAATGATGATCTGCTATACATGGTTCTGAAAAACAGGGCAGGGGAGATTGTATATTCCTATAATATGGAGTACGCCGAACAATATAATTATCTCTCCGCGAAAGAGAATATTTTTGTTGGCGATATGAATGAGGTTTATAAAACCTACACTCCAATCAGTAAAAATGACAGAGCTATCGGTGAATTATATGTTGGTCTCTCACTCGTGGACCTGCTCGATGAAATTGCCTCTTTTCGCAGCCGTCTTGCATATGGCTCACTGCTCGTGGTTCTATTCGGTATATTTTCTGCGATTTTTATCAGCAGGGTCGTGACAAAACCTCTTGATAAAATTGTAAAAACTTTTGATGATATTTCAAAGGGAGACCTATCGCAAAGGGCGCCGGTTGAGACAAAGGATGAGCTCGGACAATTAGCGGAATCGTTTAACCTCATGGTTGAATCGCTCGAGTTCGCGGTAAATGAACTGGAGAACTCGAACAAAAATCTTCAGCTTGAGATCAATGAACGTAAAAAGGCAGAAGAGGAATTACGCAAACTCACTCAGGCTATCATTCAGAGTCCCGTATCGATAATGATCACCGCACTTGATAAAAAAATTGAGTATGTCAACCCGAAATTTGAACAGGTATCGGGTGAGAAAGCGAAAGATGTTATTGGCAGAAATTCGCAATTTTTGCTGATGGCAGAAAGAGACCCTGAAAAGTATAATAATCTCTGGAACACCATAATCCATGGTAATGAGTGGAAGGGTGAGTTCCATAGCTTGAAGGAAGATGGCTCGAGCTACTGGGAATATATCTCAATATCCGCGCTTACAAATAGTGATAACAAAGTAACCCATTTCATAACAGTTAAAGAAGATATTACCGAAAGTAAAAAACTTGAGGAAACTAGAAAGAGATACGATTTTATTGTTAATTCCTCAAAAGATTACATGGGACTCCTTAACCGGGAATTTGTATTCGAAGCGGTAAATCAGGCTTTTTGCGATATACTCGGAAGAAGCAGGGAAGAGCTTGTTAATTCACCGATGATGGAAGTTCTCGGACAAATGAATATAAAACATCATGCTGAAAAAGCATTGTTCTCATGCTTCAAAGGTGAAGAAACCTCGGTAGAGATTGAATATAATTTTGAATCTATCGGCTCAAGATTCCTGCACATTACTTTTTATCCTTACAGAAATGAGCACAATGAAATTACTCACGTTGCGATAGTGGCAAAAGATGTGACTGAAAAACATGAAGCGGAAATTGTATTAAAAGAGAGTGAGGAGAGGTACAGGGAACTGGTTTCCAATTTGCCAGATCTTGTAGTGGTGCATCAATATGGAAAAATTCTCTTTATAAATTCGGCTGTTAAAGAAATACTTGGTTATGAAAAAGATGAAGTGATGCACCAATCGGTGCTGAATTATATAGCCGAGGAGTACAGAGACAAAGTTGTCGAAACACTGAAACTGCGCGAGCAGGGTGTAAATGTTGAATCATACGAAATTGAGATGCTTTCACGAACGGGTGAAAGATTTTTTATGGAAATCAGGGGCGCAAGGATTAAATACGACAAAAAACCGGCTATCCTGAATGTCATCGTTAATATAACTGAGCGCAAAAAGCTTGAAATGCAGCTCAGAAAAATAAATGAACAGCTTGAATCGATTATTGCCGAAAGAACTTCCGAGCTGCTTAAAGTAGTAGAACAACTCAAAAAAGAGGTGGATGAACGCAAAGTAGCGGAAGATTCATTACGCGATTCGGAAGAAAAATTTAAGGCTCTCGCCGAATATAGTAATGATGTTATTATGCGATTTGATCGCGATCTGAAACATCTTTACGTAAACAAAGCGGCCGAAAGAGTCTTTGGTATTCCGGTAGAAAAATTCATTGGTAAAACGCAGAAAGAACTTGGTTTCAGTAAGGTTGTTGAAAAAAAATGGACCGAAGCCGTTAATAAAGTTTTTGAAACAAGCGTTGCCTACCGTATTGAGTTTGAGTATGAAAAGGAACACTGGATAGATTTGATCGTTTCTCCCGAATTATCAAGCAAAAGTAAAGTGAAAACTGTGTTGACTTCAGCCCGTGATATCACCGAGTTGAAGGAAAATGAAATTGAATTAATCAAGGCGAAGGAAAAAGCACTCGAATCATCACGGTTAAAGTCTGAATTCCTCGCCAATATGAGCCATGAAATCCGAACACCAATGAACGCGATACTCGGGTTCACCGATGTATTAAACTCATATCTCAAGGAAAACAGACATAAAAATTATCTTTCCGCAATCAAAACCGCAGGTCAAAGTTTGCTCACCCTGATCAATGATATTCTTGACCTTTCCAAAATTGAAGCGGGCAGACTTGAGCTTAACTACGAACCTATTGATCCCTACTCTTTCATAAATGAGATTAAAAACATCTTCTCAATAAGAATAGCAGAAAAACAGCTTGAGTTTTTTATTGAAATTGAAGAGGATTTGCCCAAGAGTCTGCTACTCGATGAAGTAAGACTCAGACAAATATTATTCAATCTTATTGGTAACGCGGTCAAATTCACCGAAAATGGTTATATCAAACTTACAATGAACAATGTTTATAAGGATAATGACCGTAGTACTGTGGACCTTATACTGGGAGTAGAGGATACCGGTATTGGTATTCCGAAGGGTTCTCAGCAGGAAATATTTGAGTCATTCAGGCAGCAGGAAGGGCAGAATACCAAGAAGTTTGGCGGTACGGGACTTGGTTTGGCAATCACAAAACGTCTGGTAGAAATGATGGGTGGTGAGATACGAGTCAAGAGTGATGTCGGGCATGGAAGTCGGTTCGAGATTGTACTTTACAACGTTAGAGCCGCGGCTGCACCCGCTAGACCATCAATTGAACAGTACAAATATGATGAAAAGATAAAGTTCAACAAAGCTACCGTTCTCGTTGTGGATGATGTAGAAATAAACAGAAGGTTGATACTCGAGTACTTCCCGGAATGCAATCTTGATTTTATTGAAGCTACAGACGGGCAAGACGCTATAGAAAAAACCATTGAATATTCTCCCGAACTGATCCTGATGGATATACGTATGCCGGTACTTAACGGATATGAGGCAATTAAACGTATCAGGCAAACGGATGGAATCAAAGATAGTATTGTTATCGCGATTACAGCCTCAGCCATGAAAGAGGATAAGCAAAAAATTGATGATGCAGGTTTTAACGGCTACCTGATGAAACCCGTCCAGAAGTTTGAACTTCTTGGTGAGTTGAAAAAATATCTTGCCTATGAAGTTGAAGACTCACAGGAAAGCGAATCTGAATCAGATACCGTGAAAGAAAAAATACTAAGTGATGAAGAAAGGGCAAAACTCCTCGAAAGATTTGATGGCGACCTTTCTGAAGTTTGGGAAAAAGCACTAAATAATCATTATATCAATGATGCTGTTGAACTTGCCGATGAGATTATTTCTATCTCGAAAAAATATAAGGTGAACTTCCTTCTTGACTATGGCAGTGAACTTAAATTTCACGCGGAAAATTTTGATATAGAGCAAATGGAAGCGGCATTAAAGAGGTATTCTCAGGTAATTGACGTTTTGCGGCAAAAATAGTAACCCGCCACATCTCTGCAGCGGGTCTTCAGACTATTTTAATTTATCCTTAAAAACCTTCTCGAACTTTTCCAGTTTTGGTGTGATCACAAAGGAACAGTACGGCTGATTTTTATTGTTATCGTAATAATCCTGATGATAGTTTTCAGCCACATAAAAATTGGTTATTGGGGAAATTTCTGTAACGATCGGGTTATCGAAAATTCCCGCTTCATCCAGCTTGTTTTTATAAACTTCCGCCAGTTTTTTTTGTTCTTCGTTGTGATAAAAGATCACTGATCTGTACTGAGTCCCAACGTCCGCACCCTGTCTGTTCAGAGTGGTAGGGTCATGAGTTTTCCAGAATACCTCGAGCAGCTCATCGAAAGTAATAAGTTCAGGATCATAATCGAACTGGATTACTTCCGCGTGACCGGTTGTGCCGTTACATACTTCGTTGTATGTCGGGTTTTCAACTTCACCGCCTGAATACCCCGATTTTACATTCTCAACTCCGTCAAGACGCTGGAATACAGCTTCTACGCACCAGAAACATCCCGCTCCAAAAGTAGCGGTTTCTTTATTTTTATCCATAGTATCTGCCTTAATTTGAAATGTTATTAAAGTTAAAATCAGAAAAACGAAAACTAATTTAATACGCATATTATGCCTCATTATGTTTCTAATTTCAACTTGTAAACTGTGTAAAAAGTTTCTGGCGAAATTTTAACACTCATCTCCAAAGCAGATTCCAAGTTGGCGCGCTGTTAGAAGTGAGTCACTGTTGAGCGGTACTGTTTTCATTCTACTAACTGCTTCCGATAGCGGAACATATTGTACTGTCGGAGGATCGAGCGCGACCATTACATTTTCATAACCTTCTTCGAGAGCTCTGATTGCCGCCGCACCGAAACGCAGAGATACAAGTCGGTCGAAAGTTGTCGGGCTGCCGCCCCTTAAAAGGTGCCCGAGTATTACAGTTCTTACTTCTTCACCGGTAAGGTGCTCAAGTTGTCTCGCCACACGTTCACCCGCGCCACCAAGACGTTCGGCCTTGCCAAGCTCTTTCTCCAGAACCGCAACATCGCCATCTTTCGGTTTTGCGCCTTCTGCTACAACCACGATCGCGTAATCTCTTCCAGTTTCGTAGAGCCTTTTAACATGATTTGCCGCTTTCTGTATATCATACGGAATTTCAGGTATGAGGATAACGTCAGCAGAACCGGAGATTCCGCTGTTTAGAGCAATCCATCCCGCGTAACGCCCCATGACTTCAACGACCATTACCCGGCTATGCGCCTGTGCTGTTGAGTGGAGTCTGTCGAGAGCTTCTGTCGCAAAACTAACCGCTGTATCAAAACCGAATGTTATAACTGTTTTGTCAAGGTCGTTATCAATAGTTTTTGGAACACCAATTACATTGAGTCCTTTTTCAATAAATCTGCTCGCCATTCCGAGAGACCCGTCACCTCCAATCGCTATCAGGGTATCGACACCATATTTGCGGAAACCATCCATTATTTCATCGGAACGATCGACTTCGTGCATCAAACCATTTTCATCGGGCATCGGGTATTTGAAAGGATTCCCTTTGTTGGTTGTACCGAGGATCGTGCCCCCCAGGTTGGTAATATCTTTCACAATTTCACGTGTGAGTTTTATCACCCCCCCTTCAGGGTATTTTTCGGGAAGAAACAAACCATTGTAACCATCCTTGATCCCGATTACTTCCCAACCTTTGTTGAGTGCCGAAATAGTTGCTGCCCTGATAACCGCGTTCAAACCGGGTGCATCGCCGCCGCCGGTGTTTATCGCGATTGTTCTTTTGCCATTGACCATAAATCCTCCATTCTGGGAATATTTTAGAGAATATACTTCTATTAGCAGGAATTGGCAAATAAAGAAATTTATAACTCTTTTATAAATATGTAGATTAAAGAAATATGATTGCGTATAATTAAAGTTAAAAAGAGAGATGGTATGATTGTAAAATCGCTTTTGGACGTTCAGCGGGAAAAAGTTTCGATGGACGGGGCTGAAAAAGCCTTCAAGCAGATTCCGATATCTAAAGAGGATGGAACGCCCAATTATTCTATGCGGGTGTTTACTTTGAAATCGGGTGGATATACGCCGTATCATCAACACGATTATGAGCACGTTAATTATATTATAAGTGGTAACGGGGAACTTGTTGATGAAACCGGAAATAAAAAAACATTAAAAGAAGGGGATTTTGCGCTTGTGATGCCGAATGAGAAACACCAGTATCGAAACACTTCTGACTCTGAAGATTTTGTTATGATCTGTGGCGTACCCAAATCCTTTGAATAATAAAAATAAAAGTTTTATCTTGCGAAAAACGGGATTGTAATTATGAAAAAAGAGAATATCATTTTGGGCAGTACACACATTTCAGGTTTGCTGCTGGTACTATTTTTTATCTCAACTCAATTTTTTGGCTGCGGTGGTGATGAACCCGAAGAAAAACCGGTTCAAAAAGAGGTCGTTCAGCAGCAGGAACAGAAAAAGCCCGAACCAAAACCCAAACCAAAACAGGAGCAGCAAGTTATCAGAAGGGATGTTCCACCGGGACTTGAACCAGATTTTATCGGTGAGTTTTATATCGTTCAACCTGATGATAACCTTAATGATCTTGCGAGAAGATATTACGGTAGATGGGAAAATTGGCGTGAAATATTCCATGCGAATGAACATAAAATTGATGACTGGAATGTACTAACACCAGGTATGCGTATTGAAATTCCTCCATTAAATAAAGAGAAAAGATGAGCGAAAACTATTCTGAAAGCGAACTGAAAGCTGTCAAGGAAACTCTCCACGATAATGGTAAGCGGTTATTTCTGGAAAGTGGTGTAAAGGCTGTTTCGGCAGAGAAAATCGCGGATGATTCAGGTATATCAATTGAGCTGTTTAACAGATGCTACAGCTCAATCGAAACGCTTTTCTTTGCAATACTGGAAAAAGAGGAGCGACTTTTCCGGGATACGCTGGAGCAGCTAATTGCGGAAAACAAGGAAAATCCGAAAATAGCGTTTTTTAATGTACTGAATACCGCGATGCAGCTTATCGCTAAAAATCCACTTGTTAAAAAAGTTATTGATACCGGTGAAATAGAATACCTGATGACCAAAATTCCAAAAGAGCATCTTGAAAAATATTTTACAGGTGATAAAGAATATTTTACATCGATGGTGGATTATTTTCAAACACGCGGAATGTCGAGTGATATTCCTTCACCAATTTTAGCGAATACACTTCGTACTTTGTTTATCATACCATTCTTCAAGGAGAATATAGGGGAAGAGGAGTATGAAACATCAATTCTTGCACTCGCTAAAGTCTTCACTGAAGGTTTGTTCAAGGAGTAGAAAATATTTGCTCAGCAACATTTGTTGTTTTTATATGCTTTAGAGGTGTGACTAAAAAGGGACTAAGCCCCTTGCAACAACATCTATGTCATTGTCCCCCAGTAAAATCAGGATGCATCCAGATTTTGTTTTTTTACTTAAAATTTACAATCATAGATTAACGACCATCATAGGTGGGTGAGCCCTTCGACCCCGCTACACGGGGCAGGCAAAAGCTCAGGACAACGTCACTCGCTTGTCCCGCAAGGCGGGAAACCCCCGGAAAAAGCATGATATTAAACGAACCCATCCTATCCGCCTGGGGCGGACTTCCCTTTATTAAAGGGAAGGACTTTTGATCGTTGTCAAATCTGCTAGTTTTAAAAGTCCTCCTTGGAAGGAGGTGGATTTCGACGAATGTCGGAAGACGCAGGATGATTTATTGCATTTTTGTGACTTTTGGTCATCCCCTTTACAAATAAATTATCTCAACAAAACAGAAGGTTTTGCCACGAGGGATGGACAATTGTAAAACTTATCACTATTTCGCTTTCCTTTTCGCAAACTCTTCCTTTAAATATTTCCCCATGTAAAAACCCGTAGATGATCCCGTGATCGCAAAAATTATCGCAATAACGGTTGCGGCAATTATCATCATCCAACCGCTGCCCAATTTGAATATTTCAGCAACCTTGTTGCCGATAATATGTGCTGAAGTGAGGTACATATATGCTGCCGGCAGCCCCCAGCCTATAAGAGCGGTAACAACTCCGTTCACAGCGCATTGCCTGTATGTTTTCATAAATATTCCCGATAATGCGGGAATGATGATAATCCAGTACCAGTCGGATGTAATGTAGGAAAACAAAATGGTTAGCAAAGCAGATACGATCATAATCGCGTAAATCATTTACCCTCCGAGTTTAAAGTTAAAATGATTTCACTATTGCCGGAAGGTTTTGAATAATAAAAATTGAGTTTGTAATATTTCATATCTAGCCAGTCGTCAATAAAATTATTATAAAACCGTGAGCCGGGATTGCCCGATTGCCCGCCGGGATAATGCCCGTACGCTTCAATTGTGTCTGTAAGTGATACAATCATCCGCCATGACGGTCCGTGAGTATAGTTGGTGGCGTTTATTGTGTTATAGTTTCCGGATGTTGGAAGATAGTTTGTGCCAAGCGCCGGTACTCTCGCAAGATGCCGGATTACGGTTCCTCTGTTTTTGCCCCATGAAATTTTTGAAAGATCGCTGCCTAAATCAGATTTTATATTCTCGCAAGTCTTGTTGAATGCCATTATTAAAATGTTTTTAATGTCTTCTTCTTGTGGAGTTGTGAGGTTATCGATGTAGCTTTGATTATTTTCTTCCAACGTGAGAAGGGTAACATCCCTGACAGGCATCGCAAGATTTAATGAGTCGATTGTGATATTATCATTCCAGATCTCTTCGGATGTGGATTGTAGCAAATATTCAAAAATTATTGGTGCCGCGAGTTTGCTCGCGTTTGTATATTGCCAGTTTTTGAGCGTATCATATACAGCCTTGTTATTTTCAGTATCATCAAGTGTTACATGTGAAAAAAACAGTTTTAGGAATCGTTCAGCAAAAATATTGTAGGAATCCCCCTGCATTGTTTTCATGTACTTTATATCAATTGAATCATTTTCACGGAGCAGGTCATTAATCCGTTTTCCACGTTCGTAAGTCGCATAGCCGTCACCGAGATAGTAAGGATAACTATCACCAACCGGATCCTGATTGGCTGAGCTGACAAATCCTCGCTCCGGATTTTTCATCGAAGGAAGTTCATTCATCGGAATAAATTTTTCCCATGTGGATTTGTCATTTCTACCGTCACTGATAAATCTGCCCTGCGCATGTTCTCTTATGGGGAATTTCCCGTTATGCCTTATCGCGATATCACCATCCTTGTCGGCAAATATAAAATTTTGCGCCGGTACAGTATAGAAATCGAGCGCGGAAATGAAATCGTCGTAGTTTTTTGCTTTATTTAATTTTATAAAGGTTAAACCTTCGGCTGAAGGATCATGGGCTAGCCAACGCATAGCGCAATTTTGCGGGAAAGATTCATAGAACGGAGATTCAGAATCGAGATAGGGAACCGGTCCGAGATGTGTGTATAATACAGAATCAACAACATCCGTTCGTCCTTTTACTTTGTAAATCTCCTTTTTATACTTCACGGGAAGTTTACTCCCATTGAATTCATAATTAGTTTTTGCGCTATCAGTAAACTTCATCAGATACCAGTCGAAAACATCACTTCCCGCATTCGTAACTCCCCACGAAATATTTTCGTTAAAGCCAATGATCACACCGGGTGAGCCGGGTAAGGTAACACCGTAAACGTTCTGTTCAGGAGTATGCAGCTGGATTTCATACCAGACCGATGGAAGGCTTAACCCAAGATGTGGGTCGTTACAGAGAATCGGTTTGCCTGATTTCGTTTTTGTACCCGATACTGCCCAGTTGTTGCTTCCGGGGTAGTAACTTTCATCGGGATAAGAATTTATTTTTGTAAGTGGAATTTGAGGGATATCCTCATTACGGAATTTAATTTTATCTATCTCTTGATCCGGGATTATCGGCTCAATGAAAGGTGATACGATCGGATACATATAGTTCAGATTTTCTTCAGATAACACATTGGAAGCAATTGTTCTGAATTTTTCATTATTCCTTCCCGTAAGGTCCCATGCCATCATTTTCGAAAGGAGTGCGGTTTTGAGGGGTTTCCAAAGTTCGGGTTCGTAATCGAGCAATTTATATTCGAAAGGAAGGTCAGTGTGACTTAAACTCGAAATATAGCTGTTCACCCCCTCTGTGAAGGCAGATAATATCTTACTATACTCAGGGTGCTGCATCATAACGTTGGCGGTTTTTTCGGCGGCGTCGGGTATGCCGATCTTCCGGTTAAATTTGTCATACTCCAGTAAAGCTGGACCAAGAAACTCGGATAGTCTCCCGGAAGCAGCCAATGTTTGAAATTCCATTTGCCACAGTCTGTGATACGCGGTTACAAATCCTTGCGTAAAGTAGAGATCATGATCATTTTCGGCGAAAATATGGGGAACCATACGATCATCAAAAAAGACTTCAACTTTTGAATTAAGATGTTGGGCTGGAAGTGCCGGGATATCAAAATCATTATCATTTTGCCAAAATCCGGAGTAGGGATTTAAAAATTTACCCAATGGAGGGATTATCCCAATTTTGTTGTTTCCTGAATAGAAAAGAATGGTTGATAGTATAATTAGTGCCGCGGGGAGGAAAAATCTTCTCATATCGGGTGATTTCCTCAATAAAATTAAGATTTTTAAAGATTTTAGTTGATGTTTTAATTTACAAAAAGTAATTTACAAAATAATCTGTTATGGGCGTGTAACAATAAGTATTTGAGCTTTATATCAGAAAATTACGGGGACTGGCAAAAAAAATTTGTTCTTTGTATTAAAAGGCTTATATTAACTAAATAACAACAACTTAAACTAATTTTCGAGGGTTTTATGGCAAAATCTATGACAAAATCTGATATAGTAAACCATCTTGCGGACAAATTGGGTACAACAAAAAAAATGGCAAACGATTTTCTTGATGAATTCGTTGCGTTAGCTACCGCGGAAGCAAAAAATGAATTTACTATTCCGGGTATGGGTAAATTAACTACTTCAAAAAGACAGGAAAGAAAAGGAAGAAATCCTCAGACTGGTGCAGAAATCACAATCGCTGCTAAAGAAGTTGTGAAATTTAAAGTTTCTAAAACTTTGCAGGACGCTGTTTTTACAAAATAAATATATAAAACAGTTTTCATTTTGTCGGGGATTTTCAAGTTGGTTATTTTTTTCTCTTGATAATCCCCTTTTTATTTAACTCACCGAAATCTTTTATCCTCTGCAATATGTCGCCGTATAATTCCTGAGGGATGTTGCTTAAAATTCTTGTAACAAGTTTGTTATAGTTCTTTATGTGCGGACTCAATCCAATCCTTGTTCCATGCACATCCACAACATAAACCGGTCGGGCGGGCGTGTTCGAAAATATTCCTCCGGTAATTTCTGTTATTTCCGATAATTTCATAGTTACTTCTTTACGCTGAAGAAAGTAATCACTGCAAATCATATTTTCATTATCAATTTTGATTAAATAAGGAAAGTATTTGTAGTTTTTATAATAGAATCGGTTAATTGCGTAGATCAAGAGCGCATGCACAGCAATTGAAATTCCGTTAAACAAAGTTTTCTCAGGGTCGAGCAGGGCTATCAGAAAATAGACAAAGAGAAGCATTGTAACGGGAATATTCGCGAATCGGTAAACAAGTTTTGCGACAAATGAATATTTGTAGTTTTCCATGAACAATTTTATTTTAATTATTAAGTTCTCAAAAAATAGATTAACCCGCTGAGAATAACAAATTTAATGGTTTACATTTATGGAAGATTATGAGAAATAATACCCTTCGGCTTTTGATTACACTACTTTTAGTTTTAACTCCTCATTTGCTCTTTTCGCAAGAGAAAAAGAATACCTCCTACAAATTGTTAAATGATATCTCCTATTATGAAGCTGCTAAAATCACCGATGATTACCAAAAAGAACGGTGTGTACTCGATATTTATTACCCTGCAAATATTGAGGATTTTGCAACGGTGGTGTGGTTTCATGGCGGAGGGATTAAGATGGGTGAGAAGTTTGTTCCGAAGCTGCTTATGGAACAGGGATTTGCCGTTGTTGCCGTTAATTACAGATTGTATCCTAAAGTTAAAAAGCCGGTCTATCTCGAAGACGCGGCTGCAGCTGTTGCATGGACGATAAAGAATATTGGGAAATATGATGGCGACAGTCTGAAGGTGTTCGTTAGCGGGCATTCCGCGGGGGGATATCTCACTTCAATGGTTGGACTTGATAAATCATTTCTTGCCGAGTTTGGTGTTGATGCCGATATTCTTGCCGGACTTATACCCTTTAGCGGACATACAATTACACATTTCACCGTGCGTGAAGAGATGGGAATACCGGGTGAACAGGCTATCGTGGATGAATATGCGCCTTTATATCACGCGAAGAAAGATACTCCGCCGATACTGCTTATAACAGGCGACAGGGAGCTTGAACTGCTCGGCAGGTATGAAGAAACCGCGTACTTCTACCGAATGATGAAGGTTAACGGAAATGAAAGTACAGAATTGATAGAGCTGCAAGGTTTTGACCATGGCACAATGGTTAATCCGGCGTGTTTTCTACTCATTGAATTTGTTGAAAAATATAGTAAGTAAATTATTGCCGAGAGATATCATAAATCCTGCGGAGATCGAAGATTGATATTCCGTAAGCCACAGAAACATTGAGCGATTGTTTGATACCGTACTGAGGTATTTCCATTGTGAAATCGCTCAGTTCAACCAGTTCGCTGTTCACACCGGATATTTCATTTCCGATTACCAGACATAGTGGAAAGATATCCGGTTTCACTGTATAATGCGGAATTGATGAATCGGTCAGTTCGAGAGAACAGATTTTTACACCTTCACTTTTCAGTTTTTTTACAATATCAACAGCGTTATCAACTTTTTCCCACGGCACACTATCGGTGGCTCCGAGCGCCGTTTTCAGGATTTCTTTTTTAGGTGGAGCGGGTGTATATCCGCAAAGGTAAAGTTTTTCTATCTGGGCACCATCGGAAGTTCTGAAAAGGGAACCAACATTGTAGCTGCTGCGGATGTTATCAGCGACAACATAAACCGGGAGACGGTTTATTTTATCGAGTGTTTCAAGAGTGCTGCGGTTTTCCGATATTTCATCGTGTGATAGTTTTCTTGCCATCAGAGTGCCTTCACTGCTAATTGACCACAAGCCGCCGCAATATCATCACCCTGAGTATCACGAAGCATAACGGTAATATTTTTAGATCGGAGTTTATCGGCAAATTCGCGTATGCGTTCATGCGGGGTGGACTCCAGCTGACCGGAAAAACCGTCGGGATCCATGTGTTTAATACTGTTAAACGGGATTATATTTATTTTACTCGGCATGGAACTGCAAAGCCGAACCAGTCCTTTCAAATCTTCATCCCGGTCATTTATTCCATCGAGCATGGTATATTCGAATGTTATTCGCGATTTTGTTTTCGCGAGATAATATTTGATCGCGTCCAGATTATCCGCCAAAGAATACTTCTCATTGATCGGCATAATTTTACTGCGAATATCCTCAAAACATGAATGAAGCGACAACGCAAGTTTTACACGCAGATTGGTATCAGCCAGCTCCCTGATTTTTGGCGGAATTCCCGCGGTAGAAACCGTTATACGATGTTTGCTTACAGCTTTGTTCATTTCGCTCGTGAATATTTCAAGAGAACGCACAGTCCCTTTGAAGTTTAGCAAAGGTTCACCCATTCCCATGTAAACAATATTTGTGATGGTATCCTTCCCAACTTCCTTCGCGACAAGGAGATACTGGTCAACAATTTCACCCGGTGTGAGATTACGTTTATAACCCATAAGTCCGGTAGCACAAAACTTGCAGTCAAGCGGGCATCCTACCTGAGTTGAAATGCAGAGTGTGTTTCGCTCTTTATCGGGTATGAGCACCGATTCAATTTTGCGGTTGTCGAAAGTTTTGAAGAGGAATTTTTTTGTATCAGTTGAAGAAGAATATTGTTCATCAACTTTTGTGAGTGAAGTGAAGCTGAACCTCGCGTCAAGTTTTTCGCGCAAACTTTTGGACAGATTGAGCATTTCCGCCGGATCAAAAACCAGATTGTTATACATCCAGTTATAAACCTGATCAGCACGAAATTTTTGTTCATCTATTTCAAGGAATAAAACCCGAAGCTCCTCAAGTGATAAACCTTTTATCTCTATTTTTTTATCGTTCATTTTTTCATCTTTTTAATTGGGCTAATTTAAGCATTAGATTGAAATATTAAAAGTCGTCAAAAAATCGGGTTGAAGTAAAACAATTGTTATTATTAATGCAGATAAAGTGTATTGGTTTGTTATTTTACTTTTCAAAGGGTATTTTAAATAAGATAAAAATGAAAATTATAAACTAACTATTATGGAGAAATTGATGGCTAACATACCTTCATTTAAGGCTTATGATATCAGGGGTAAGGTCCCGGGCGATTTGAATGCCGAATTAGCGTATAAAGTTGGACGAGCAGTAGTCACATATCTCGGAGCCAAACTAATTGTCATAGGGCATGATGTGAGAGAATCGTCAGAAGAAATTTCTGCCTCACTTGCTGATGGTATCACTGATGCGGGTGCTGATGTTGTTGACCTGGGGTTATGCGGAACCGAAATGATCTACTTTGCGACACCTTACCTTGACGCTGATAGCGGCGTAATGATAACAGCGAGCCACAATCCTCCTGAATATAACGGCTTAAAATTTGTTAAAAAAGGTTCAGTGCCTATGGGTTACGATTCCGGCTTGAGCGAGGTTGAAAAGATGATCCTTGATGATAATCTTGGTCCGGTAGCGGATAAAAAAGGCTCAGTCTCAACGAAAGATGTTATGAAGGAGTTTGTTGAAAGATTACGTACTTTCTATAAAGCGGAAAACATTAAGCCGTTGAAAGTTGTTGTAAACGCCGGTAACGGTTGTGCTGGTCCGGCGGTTGATGCCCTTGAACCATATCTTCCCGTTGAAATGATAAAAGTGCATCATGAGCCTGATTCATCTTTCCCGAATGGTGTTCCGAATCCATTGCTTCCCGACAGACGTAAACCTACCATTGACGCTATCAAAGAGCATAACGCTGATCTTGGAGTTGCGTGGGACGGTGATTACGACCGATGTTTCTTTTTTGACGAGGAAGGAAATTTCATTGAAGGTTATTACATCGTGGGATTACTCGCGAAATCAATCCTGAAGAAAAACCCGGGTGAAAAAATTGTTCATGATCCACGCCTTACATGGAATACCCTGAAGGAAGTAGAAGCCGCGAATGGTGAAGCTGTTCAATCGAAAAGCGGACATGCTTTCATTAAACAGAAGATGCGCGAAGTAAACGCGATTTATGGTGGCGAGATGTCAGCGCATCACTATTTCAGGGATAATTACTACTCTGATAGCGGATTGATACCTTATGTGCTTCTCCTTGAATTGATGAGCGTGGAAGGTAAAAAATTGTCAGAATTGGTTAACGAGATGATATCCAGTTATCCTTGTTCCGGTGAGATCAATACCACACTTGAAGACCCTCAGGCAAAACTTGAAGAAATAAAAGCAAAATACAAAGATGGAAAAGTTGAGTACAAAGATGGTGTAAGTGTAGAATATGATAACTGGCGTTTCAATGTGAGATTGAGTAATACTGAACCATTGATCAGATTAAATGTTGAGTCAAAAGGTGATACAGCGCTCATGGAAGAAAAAACGAAAGAACTTCTTGATTTAATCAGGAGCTAATTTTACTTTTGTATGAACTTTGATGATCGAAAAAACGTCCTATTAATGCGGATAATAATTAAAGGGTTAAAAAATGGCTGAAGATAAAGAAAAAGCAATTGATGTGAATAAACTTTTACAGAACAAGTTAAAAGGTGTTAGCGTTGGCGCTCTTGAAAGTGGTATTTCAAGAGTAGTGAGTGAACTGGTTGGCGAAGATTACAAGTGTACAATTGGTGAAGTAAAATATACTCTTTTCAGCGGAGCTGATTTCCACGTAAAAGTTGAATTAAGCTACAACCCTGACGAAGATAATTAGTTTACAGGAAGGTGGTTTCACCTTCCTCAGTCTGTTGACAAAGTCATTTAGTCCTAAAGTCCTCCATTGAAGGAGGTGGATTCCGACGAATGTCGGAAGACGGAGGATGATTTTTTACTTTTTTCATGACTTTTTGTCATCCCCCATCACAAAATCCGCCGTTGGCGGAGTGATTTCCCCCTTCGGAAGCAATGGCGTCAACTTAGTGGTTTTCATGCTAAAACACCCGTTTATTGTTCATGGGATAT
>BQMY01000104.1 GCA_022181065.1 Melioribacteraceae bacterium
ATCCTTGTTTTGGTTGACTTTTTTATCCTTTTTCAGTCAACCTATTTCAGGACTATACACCTGTTTGTTAATTTTCACGTCCCCCTTACGCCTGAGGTGCACAGGTTTGAAGGGGGAAATCACTCCGCCAACGGCGGATTTTGTGATGGGAGATGACTAAAAGTCACAAAAAATGAAATAAATCATCCTCCGTCTTTCGACTACCGTCGAAATCCACCTCCTTCTAAGGAGGACTTTGAAACGAAACGACTTTGGCAGCAGACTGAATCCCCTTTCGAGGGGATTCATAAAATTGTGTATGTTATTAAATCAGAGTAAGCCGACCATCACACCAAGGTGGATTGTTACGAGGTCAGTAGTAGATTTTGATGGAGTGAAATAAACATTTCCCCCGGAAATTTCTATATCACCTTCTCTTAAATATTCAACTTCTGATGAAAACATGTAGCGTGCTTTGAGGTCGATAGCAATTTTACCAACACCGCCTACGCCACCAAAAACATTGAACAGAATACCGAGTCCGGCGCCATAACTCCAACCAAAATCATCAAAATTTGTTGAAGAAAAAACATCCTGGATATTGTTTTCACTTTCTACATCTGTTGAAGTAAAAATATATTGCCCGCCACCGAGCAGTTCAGCATAAGGTTTTACTTTACCCGGGAATGGGGAAACAAGCAGCATCAGGTGGAAATTCAGCAGACTGTTTTTTCTGTCAACATCGACTGTAACATCGGGATTTGTCAGACTTAAAGGGCGTTTGAAAGATTCTTCGCCGTAAATCATATAACCAACGTTTAGCCCGAATGAAACAGGTTTCATCAAAGATGGTTCCCACGCCGCGAGTTGCAGATTTATACCATATCCCAATCGATCAACGTTCTCTTTAAATTCGCCTTTAGGCATGCCCAGCATAAAAGAACCACCAACCATCTGCGCTGAAGTGACAGAATATGCAGAAAATAATACAAATAGTAACAACACTTTTCTCATTTTAACTCCTGAAAAATAGATTATAACATTTATGAATATTTTATTGATTTATATTTACAGGAAGCTATAAATACTACTTCCATTTAATAGTGCAACCTATCGAGAATGTTTCGGGAACTGATACTTGTTTATCTGCCAGAACCTCATCAATCGCTTCGATGAGATAGTTATTTGTAACTTTTTCAGGTTCTTTCCAGTTGTCATCAAATTTTCCCCTGTAAACCAGTTTTCTTTCCTTGTTAAAAAGATAGAATTCGGGAGTATGAGACGCGCCAAAAGCTTTGGCGGTTTCCTGGGTTTCGTCGATTAGATAAACGAATTTAAACTTTTCGTCTCTCGCCCGGTTTTTCATGTTTTCAAATGAATCTTCGTGATACTTGCCGCTATCATTTGAATTGATAGCAACAACTTGCATGCCATCCCGGTACCGTGATTGTAAATCCTTTATTCTTCCTTCGTATGCCTTAACATAGGGGCAATGATTACAGCTGAAAACAATCAGAAGGAGCTCATAATTTTCAAATAAAGCTACAGTGTGTATATTATTGTCAACACCTTTTAATTCAAAACCAGGAATCGATTGTCCGAGTTTTAGAGGAGTACTAATCATCTTATTCTCCTGTTATTTTTTAATTAATTTTTATACTTTGATGTTGAATTAAATATCCACTATCAATATGATGCATATGAAAAAAACATTGTTGTTTCTAATACTTCTCCATGGAATAGTTATGTCACAAATTTCAACATCCGACTTTTACAATGATTATGAAAAATACAAAGATAATAATATTTCTAACAGAAGATTTGGTCATGAAGTGATCGAAAAACTTGTTGAGAAGCTTTCTTTGAGCGATAAAGTGGTAATTAAAAAGCAGGGAGAATCATTAAACGGGGATTCAATTTATCTGATTTCAATTGGAACCGGTGAGCGAAGCGTATTGTGCTGGTCACAAATGCATGGTGATGAATCTACTGCTACAATGGCACTTTTCGATATATTCAACTTTTTAATTGCAGATGACCGTTATAATGATTTCAGGGAAGAACTTTTTAATAATGTAACACTCCATTTTGTGCCAATGTTAAATCCTGACGGGGCGGAAATGTTCAAACGCAGGAACGCTCTCGATATTGACTTGAACAGAGACGCGGCGAGGCAGCAGATGCCTGAATCAAAAATATTGGCACATCTGCAAGATTCGCTAAAACCGGAATACGGCTTCAATCTGCATGATCAAAGTACCTACTACACCGCGGGAAGAAGTGATGCTTCCGCAATGTTGTCGTTTCTTGCGCCGGCATTCAATTTTGAGAAAGATATGAATGCCGTACGGGAAAAAACGATGGAAATTACAGGGTATATCTATAATGAATTGCAGCCGTATATACCCGGTCATATAGGAAGATATAACGACGATTACGAGCCTCGTGCTTTTGGAGACTATATGATAGCGCATGGTACGGCATCTACATTAGTTGAATCGGGTGGTTGGAAAGATGATGAAGAGAAGCAGTTCATCAGAAAAATGAATTTTGTTACTTTACTCTCGGGGTTCAATTCTATTTCCACCGAAAAACATAGAGGAATGGGAACTGACATGTACTGGTCCATTCCCGAGAATGAGAGGAATTTATTCGATCTGGTAATAAGAGAAGTTTATGTTGAATATCGCGGGAACAAATATATCATCGACATTGGTATAAAGAGAAATGAAGAGAATACATCCGATTATAAATCAAAATTTTACAGGGGTAAAATTGAAGATATAGGCGATTTATCAATATTTCATGGATATGATGAGTTAAATGGTGAAGGTTTAACCATCAAAAAAGGAAAAGTATATCCCGAAAATTTCGCAACCCTTGCGGATTTAAAAAAAATAGATTATATATCGTTATTAAAAGATGGATATACAACTGTTGTTTGTGATTCACTTCCCGATGGCGAATATGTAAATTTACCGTTAAATGTTACCCGGAAAAAAGATGAACTACAAGGTAATATTGAATTAGATGATGATGCCAATTTACTGCTCTACAACGGAGAGAAATTAAAGTATGTTATTGTTAACGGGTTTTTATTCGATCTCGGAACAAACAAGTTAAATATATACAACGGAATTATTTATAAGTAATTATTGGAATTGAGCTGACTAATGCTCCAAAAACTTGAAGAAAATATTAAACCTGATCTTGAACAGCTTTACAAGGATTTCGAGGAAGAAGCTCTGCCTCATATGGATGCGCTTTATAATTTTGCGCTGAAAATGACAGGTGATTCAGATACGGCAGATGATCTTATCCAGGATACCTACATGAAAGCATTTAAATTTTTCGATAAGTTTGAAAAGGGAACTAATTGTAAAGCCTGGCTATTTAGAATCTTAAAGAACTCTTATATCAACGATTACAGAAAGCAGAGCAAAGAGCCTGACAAAGTTGATTACGATGATATTGAGAATTTTTATGAAAATATCAAAGCAAACGAAATTAAATCTTCTCACCTTGTGCATGACGATTTCAGCAAGCTGATGGATGATGATATTTCGGAGGCGATTACAACTCTTCCTGAAGATTTCAGGACTGTGATAATACTTAGCGATATTGAAGGTTTTACCTATGAAGAGATCGCCGAGTTTGTTGATTGCCCGATTGGCACGGTAAGATCGAGGCTTCACAGAGCAAGGAAAATGCTTTTTACAAAGTTGTACACGTATGCCGAAGACAGAGGCTACGTTAAATCGGATAACAAAGATTAGGATATACTACAGGTTTAGGGAAATTGGAACCACTTAAAGATATATATAACATAACATCATATGTAGATGGTGAGATAAACGCGGTTGAAGAAGAGTTGATAGTTAAAAATAAAATTAATTCTTCATCCGAATATCTATTTGAATATACCTCCCAAAAAGAAGTTAAGTCTCTACTAAATAGCAGGTTCGCTAAAATATCCGCGCCCGATTATCTTAAAGAAAAAATTAAGACAGATCTGCGTAAAGAGGTTGAAGCTTATAATATTAAAAAGATTGAAACTTCTTCAAACAAAAGCATTTTTGACGCTGTTTGGGATTCTCTATTTAAGCCCGTACCCGCATTTGCTTTTGCCGTTGTGATAGCAATAACACTACTTTATTTTAATGTTACAAGACCTGACGGAGTCAATTTCGTTTTTGACCACGAATCGGGTGAATACAATATGGTTCAACGCGCAAAAATAAATTTTGATAAAATTATGAACGGTGAGCTAACACCTCAATCATTTGAAGTTGAACCAACCCAGATAAAACAATTTTTCAGGAATGCAGGTGTAAGGTATGAAACCGTGATCCCTGAGTGCACTTACTGGAAAATACTTGGTTCGGTCGTATCCGATTGCAAAGGGGAAAAACTGGCGCATACCGTTTATACGAGTCCTACCGGAGAGATAATGTATCTCTTTCAGGTTGATGAAGAACATTTCAGCAGGTACAAAACTCTCGATCTCTCACAGAATCTGGAAGATATGCTTAATACCGAGAAGTATCTCAAATTTGTTGATACCACCAACTGCATTTTCATGTGGAAAAAGGAAGGGGCAATTTTCGCGCTAATTTCTAATGGTAATTCTGAAACCATCGAGCATGATTTTCTTGCACAGGTATTATGAAAGCCTTTAATGTAAAGAATATTGTAATTCCAACCGATTTCAGCAAAATTTCATATACCGCCTTTAACTACGCCAAAGAGATAGGATTTATGTACAAGGCGAAATTACATCTTGTGCATATCCTTGAAGATATACCTCCTGTATTTACGAATGGTAGTCCGGTATCAATTGAAGATAAGCCGATTGAAAAGCTGGAGGAAGAGGCACGACTGAAACTCCGGGAAGCAAAGGAGGAGTTGGGTAAATCTACTGAACTTGATATAGTTGTGGTAGTAAAACGGGGTGTTGATCATGAAGAGATCATCAAATACGCCAAAGAAATTCACGCGGAACTTATTGTGATAGCCACTCATGGACATTCGGGAATTATGCAGACTTTATTGGGTAGTGTGGCGCAGAAAGTAATTAAAAACGCCAAATGCCCGGTATTGGTTACAACGCCTGAAGTAAAAGATTAATTTGAATCTTACCCATTTATTATATAAATTAATTGGCTGTAAATTATTTGTAAACTACAAAACAACTTGAAGGCAGGTGATATAAGTGGTTGGCATTATCGTATCGGATAATGAGAATATCGACAAGGCGTTAAAACGTTTCAAGAAAAAATACGAAAGATCGGGTGTACTCAAAGAGTATAAGAAGAGAAATTTCTACGTTAAACCTTCTGTAGAGAAACGTATGGAAAAGATTAAAGCCAAACGACGCTCAGCACGCGAAAACGCGCAAAACAGATAATTTTCCAGGCTGACTTTTGTCAGCCTTTTTTATTTTATATCCTTTCCAGGTAGTTGAGGATGAATAAAACCCCTAAAATATTTGAGACATCAAAGGTTGTCACAATTTCCTTTGCGCATCTCCTTCATGATATCTATTCTTCGTTCCTCGCCCCGATTTTACCGCTTCTTATAGAAAAATTATCTATAAGCTATTCGATGGCAGCGGCTCTTACTCTTGCGCAACGAATTCCCTCATTGTTTAACCCATTGATAGGTATCATCGCCGACAAGGTGAGTATCAGATATCTGCTAATTCTGGCTCCTTCGATAACAGTAGTTAGTATGAGTTTACTCGGGTTGGCACCCACCTATACATTCCTCTTCATCCTGCTTTTTATTATGGGAATTGGTTCGGCGTTATTCCATGTACCGGCTCCGGTGATGGTCAGGAAGGTATCAGGGGAGAGGGTCGGACTTGGTATGAGCATATTCATGGTTGGAGGTGAAGGTGCCAGATCTATAGCTCCGATAATAATTATTGGCGCGGTCGATATTTGGGGATTGGAAGGAACATTCAGACTAATACCTTTTGGTTTATCAGCATCACTGCTGTTGTTCTTCATGTTCAGAAACATAAAAATTTCCGAAGACCTTGTTAAAAAGAAAGAATCGGGCGCGCTTGATACTTTCAAACAGTATTCGGGATTTTTTGTCCTCGTGATTAACATTTTATTTTTTCAGGGTATGTTGAAATCAGCGATTACCGCCTTTCTGCCCACTTTTATAAATAGTGAAAGTGGTGATATATGGCTCGGAACAATCGCATTGTCAGTATTTCAGGGTGCCGGCGCGGCCGGAACGTTCGCGATCGGTTCGTTATCGGATAAATTCGGGCGTAAACGTATACTATTGATCATCGCGGCTATTTCGCCTCTGTTGTTGATACTCTTCCTCTACACGCCAAGTGAGCTTGGTTTGGGTGTACTTTTTCTACTCGGGTTTATAATGTTCGGATCGCAACCTGTTATGATGGCAATTGTTAATGAATTGAAAAGTGAAAGACCCGCATTTTTAAATGGGATTTATTTTACCATAAACTTTGTAACCAGCGCTATTGCTATATTATTGGCTGGTGTGATCGCGGATTTATTCGGATTCAGGAACATGTATCTTGTTACCGCTGTATTCTCATTTGCAACACTTTATTTTATATACAAGTTACCTGTATCACGAAGTAATTAAACCAATCGAAGAAAATTGTTGTTGAATTATTTGATGAAGTTTTGAGGCAAAGATGAATGAATATAAATACACGAACAGATTAGTACACGAAAAGAGTCCCTATTTACTGCAGCACGCTCATAACCCTGTTGACTGGTATCCCTGGAGTGATGAGGCGTTTGAAAAAGCTGAAAAAGAGAATAAGCCAATATTTTTATCTATCGGGTATTCAACCTGCCACTGGTGTCATGTTATGGAGCATGAGTCTTTCGAGGATGAAGAAGTGGCCGGAATGATGAATGATACATTCGTTTCTATCAAGGTTGACCGTGAGGAAAGACCAGATATTGATAATATCTATATGACTGTCTGCCAGATGATGACGGGCGGGGGTGGATGGCCCCTTTCGGTTGTGATGACTCCGGATAAAAAGCCGTTTTTCTCGGGGACATATTTCCCCAAAGAGGATCGCTATGGCAGAATCGGGTTTAAAAACCTGATCAAACAGATAGATGATGTGTGGAAATCGCGCAAGATGGATGTTTATCAGAGTGCTGAGAAGATTACGGATCATCTTAAAGAGTTTGCCAATACTTCAAGGGGAGATGAACCTACCGAAGAGGCAATGCATGCTGCGTTTGAAGATTTCCACAAAAGGTTTGACAAGGAACATGGCGGGTTTGGATCAGCTCCAAAATTTCCTTCCGCTCAAAATTTGATGTTTCTTCTCCGATACTGGAAACGAACCGGTGATCAGCGTTCACTTGAGATGGTCGAGAAAACTTTAACCGAGATGCGCATGGGCGGGATGTTTGATCATGTAGGTTATGGTTTCCACAGATATTCCACTGATGAGTCGTGGCTTCTGCCTCATTTCGAGAAGATGCTTTATGATCAGGCAATGCTCGTGATGGCATATACAGAAGCTTATCAGGCAACCGGAAAAGATATTTATAAAAAAACCGCCGATGAAGTGATATCGTATGTTTTGCGTGACATGACTGCTGACAATAACGCGTTTTACTCTGCAGAAGATGCCGATAGTGAAGGTGAGGAAGGTAAGTTCTATATCTGGACAACTTCCGAGATTGATCATCTGCTGGAAGAAAAGGACGCGCTTGTAATCAGAAAAGTATTTAACCTTGTGGATGAAGGGAATTTTGCTGATGAATCCACGAGAAATCTTACTGGTGCCAATATCCTCCATCTTGTGAAAGATTATGATGATATGGCTGCCGATTTTGATATGAACAAAACCGGGTTCAGGGCAAAAATCGACCAATTGCTGCAGCGTTTGTACGATTACAGGGAAACGAGAGTCAAACCGCGTAAGGATGATAAAATTCTGACCGACTGGAATGGCTTGATGATAGCCGCGCTCGCGAAAGCCGGAAAGGCATTTGGCAACAGGGAGTATATCGATGCAGCGATGCGTGCTTATGAGTTTATAGATATAGATATGGTTACCGCAGATGGTAAACTACTCCACAGATATCGTGATGATGAGGCGGCAATAAAAGGTAATCTTGATGACTACGCTTTTATAATATTTGCTCTTTTTGAGCTTTATGAAGCCACTGCCGAGTTTGAATACCTCGATAAAGCTTACAAGTATTCAAATATAGTACTGGATGAATTCCTCGACGAAGAGAATGGCGGATTTTTCTTTACTCCAAAAAGTGAAGAAGCGACTTTGTTAAGGAAAAAAGAATTGTTCGACGCGGCAATACCTTCCGGAAACAGTATTATGATGTTGAATCTGGTGAAGTTATCCAGAATTACCGGGAAAAGCGAATTTGAGAAATTCGCAGTTGATATCTCGAGAACCGCGTCCAACTTTATAAAAAATTCACCTACTGCTTTTACGCAAATGTTAAACGCGGTTGATTTTCTAACGGGAGTTTCCGCAGAGATCATTATTACAGGTAACGCTGCTCAATCGTTGACTGATATTTCACAGTTATTCCAGACGTTTTACCCCAATAAAGTTACAATGTTCGTAGAAAATGAAAACTCCGGAATAATGAAAATCGCTGAGTATTTATCAGATTATGAATCTGACGGTGATATCAAGTATTATGTCTGCAAAGATTATAAGTGCTCACTTCCGGTTTCAACAGTTGATGAAGCGTTAGCTATTCTCAAAGAATTAAATTAAAATGTTTTAGCAAGCGAAGTCGTTAAACTTCGCTTGCATTATTTAGTCCACCCCAAATTTTTATACATCAAATTGTACCCCACCCTGCTTTATTCCAGCATGCACAGGGATACACCATAGTCGAATCTTTAAATGAATCATGATTCAGTGCTAAAAACCCCTAAGGTGTTATTATTGAATAAGTTATGAAAGAAAAAAAGAATTTTTTTTGAAGAAAATCCTTAAACTTTTATAAATATTCTTCGATAATATTTATACCTAAGATTTGCACTAATATAAAATGTTTTCAGGAGGAGACATGTTATCTACACTAACAAGGATGTTGGTAAAGTTATTACCGTTAATAATTGTTTCATTTCTTTTAATCCCTACTAACAATATTTCCGCGCAGGCGCAACAAGGTGACGGATTTTTGGCATTTGCCGAGAAGATGCCGGAACCGGTTGGCGGATTAAAGGAAGTTTATAAAAATATCGTTTACCCGGATATAGCAAAAAAAGCCGGAGTACAAGGCAAGGTTTTCGCGTTGGCTTACGTTAATGAAAAAGGTGAAGTTGATGATGTTAAAATATTAAAAGGTATAGGTGCCGGTTGCGATGAAGCCGCGATCGATGGAATCAAAAAAGCAAAGTTCTCGCCGGGACAGAATAAAGGGCAAAATGTGAAAGTAAAACTGTCACTGACGATTAACTTTAAATTATAATTACAATTAAATGGTAAGGTTATGGAAAAAGTTAAGGCAAAGGGGTTGCTATATTATCTGAACAGTATAAAATTTGTTCGGAAAATACAATTGGGGTTTTTCCTTATTGGCGCGATGTCAACTATTATCGCGGTTTCAAATTATATTCAGGTAGGTTCGTTTGATAATATAAAAAACTCAATTTTTGAAGAATATATCTCTCCAAAAGACAAAATCGCAAATGTTTATTCCGAGTTTCAGAGTATCCAGTCGCTGATGTTGAAGTTTTCACTCGGTAACTATTTTGATGATTTTGCCGGAGATATACAGGCTGTAAATGACAAAAAAATGTTCATTGATAATACTCTTGAAGAACTTAGTCAAAGCAGTTTAAACGAAGAAATAAAAGTAGGGATCGCGGAAGCCAAAGAAATATGGGTCCAATATAAAAATGTTGTAACAGACGCGGTCGTAAGTGCCGCGGTAACAAACAATTTTGAAATGGCTGCCATTATTTCCGCAACCAGTGGTCAGGAAGTTGGTGATCAACTGAATGGACATTTTCAGGAAGTGGTAACCAAACTTGCCTCGCACGCAAATCAGTTAAATGTACAAATGTCTGACGGAGTTTCATCAAGCCAAACATTTATTATTTGGGGTATGTTGTTTGGTACCATCGTTTTTATATTTTCCGCATTTTATCTGGCGCCCAATATCTCAAAACCATTGCGCAAAATTCATGATGCCATGGCACAGTTCGCAAAAGGTGATTACGATGTTACTGTTGAAATAAATAGCAAGGATGAGTTTGGTCAGCTTGCGGATATGGTAGAAAAGCTGAAACGCGCTCAGAAAGAAAAAATTGATGCCGCCGAAAAAATTGCAGCGGGAGTATTCGAAAAAGTACCGCTCGCTTCTGATAAAGACGCTTTGGCGATAGCATTCAACAATGAAATAGAAATATTAAACAATCTGATCACCGAAGGAAACAAACTTATTCAGGCTAACAAAGAAGGTAAACTTGATATTCGCGGTAATGAAAAAGCATTCAAGGGTGACTGGCAGAATTTTATCGGTGGTATGAATTCTATACTCGATTCGATCATAACTCCTATCAACGAAGCAAGTGTTGTGCTCGAAACTATGGCATCAGGTGATTTTACCAATAAAATGGCCGGTGACTACAAGGGTGATTATGAAAAAATCAAGTTGAATGTAAATAAAGTAATCGACTCTCTCAGTTCACTAATTGGACAGGTAACAGAAAGCGCTTATGAATTGGCGGGCTCTGTTTCCGAAATATCAACAAGTACCGAGGAAATGGCTGCCGGCGCGGGTGAGCAGAGTTCCCAGGCAAACGAGATTTCAGTTTCTGTGGAGGAAATGACCAAAACTATTATTGATAATACTCAACATGCGACAGAAGCCTCTAAAATTGCCAATGAAGCAGGTAACAGAGCCCGTGAAGGTGGGTCTGTTGTACTTAAAACCATTGATGGAATCAACCGTGTGGCAGAGATTGTTGTTCAGTCGGCTGGTACAATTAAGCAGTTAGGCGCAAGCAGCGACAAGATTGGTGAGATTATTCAGGTGATTGATGAAATAGCTGATCAAACCAACCTTCTTGCTCTGAATGCGGCAATAGAGGCTGCAAGAGCAGGTGAGCACGGTCGTGGATTCGCTGTTGTTGCCGATGAGGTGAGGAAACTTGCAGAACGTACAACAAAAGCTACAAAAGAAATCGCGACCATGATCAAACATATTCAGAACGATACCCAGGGAGCTGTTAAAGCAATTGAATCCGGTAGCGAAGAGGCTGAAAAAGGTAAGCAGCTCGCTAATGAGGCGGGAAATTCTCTTGAGGAGATTATTAAAAACTCGCAGCGAGTTTCTGACATAGTCAATCAGCTGGCGAGCGCAAGTGAACAGCAGTCTTCCGCAGGAGAACAAATAAGTTCCAGTATCGTTACTATCACAAATGTTACGCAACAATCCGCGCAAGGGATACAGCAAATAAGTCAGGCTACTGATACTTTATATAGAAGAACTGAATTACTTCGTGAACTTGTTTCCAAATTCAGACTTGAGGGGAATTCCCGCAGGGATGAGCACAGATTAATTGGGAACAATGGTAACGGACGCGCTTTATCGCATGATAAATATTTGAATTAGTAATACCATCCCTTTGTTAGTGTACCCCGGCCTGAACAACCGGGGTTTATTATTTTAAACCTGCTTAATGATTCCGGTCGCAAAAAGTTTATCAAACGATTTGTTTTTTTCAAGTTTGGAGAGCACCAGATCATTCAATTTATCAAGATCAAGCGCTTTGAATAACATGTGACGCGTATGATCATGATGTTCAAGAAATTCCGCCGCCGAGAGATATTTTTCTACACTCCCGAATTTTGTAAGTCCCATTTTTTCAAGAGTAGCTACAATTACCTGAAGCGAATCTGTATTCATATATTCGTTCAGCATGGAAGAATAATGTTTTAACGCCTCCGGTTTGATATCAAATTCTTTAGTAATATTGTTTTCCAGATAATTGAGGGGATTAAAACCGGTAACGTTTTCCTTAAAGTAATATTCAAGAAGTACTGTTTTTACTTTTGGAGTAACTACATTTTTAAGCAGTTTTGAAAGAAATTTGTCTGATACAAATGACGGCACATCCATTTCATCGAGCACACAGTGAAAATAGTATCCGGCGAGGAAATTCTTCTGATCCGGATATTCCGTGATATAATCCAGAATTTCATCAGAGCCGAGATGTGTAAATGTGCGGGGCATTTTCAGGTAATATCTGATATCGGGAAATACCGAGCCAAAATAGTAATCGTTAGTATTAGTGATCTTAATTCTCTTTTTTATCAGATCTGCAAAAACAATGTGGGAATAAAATAGCAAGGGAATCTCCGGATAGAATGCCTGATTTATTTTTGACAAAAAAATAGCAATTAAATTGTATATTTAGCAATATAAAATAATACTCTTACCGGATGTATAACTTTAAAAGAATCAGTATAATAGTAGCGGTTTTGATCCTGTTACCCTCTGTGTTTTTCACAATTGTTCAGCTTAACTCAATGAATGAGACTGAAAAGGAGATTGAGCTGATATATAAAAATCGACTCAATACCGTAGTCTTTTCCGTTAATCAGTTTAGTGAGGATTTGGTAAACAGTTGGAAATCAGTGATCAATTCCGCAATCGCGGCACCCGAAGAACAGGCAAATACGAAAATATCAACGCTTGTTAACAATGAATCTTCAATCTCGGCATTGATTTTTGCTGGAAGTAATGGTGAAATATCCAACAGTTTCATTTCTGAGGGAATAACAGATATCACTGATGCTATAGTGCGTGAATTACTCGCTAATAACGCGAAAATATTTAACCGACTAAGAACCTACAAAGTTGAGGAATATTTTAAAAACGAACCCCTCGGAAATATTACTGATAATATTTCAGCATTAGTATTTCTTACAAATAGTGATATTGCCAGGTATGAAAGCGTTATCCTGCTGATAGACGCCGACGAATTTGTGAGAGGATTACTCTCACCAAAAATTCAGGAAATATCAGGGCAGGATCTGCAAATTTCTGTAACACGGGGTTCAGGTGGCTCAGTGATCACTTCTACCAACGATGCAAATCCGAGAGATGCGGACCTCTCTGATGATTTATGGTTGCTGAAGGATTACAATATAAATATTTCGATTAAGGGTGTATCGATTGATGATCTTGTGAGCGCAAGATTATATACAAATCTGGGATTGCTCCTTCTGCTGAATATTTTTATCACGGGTGGCGCGGTATTTCTCTATGTTAGTGTTAAAAAACAGGTTGAGATAACTCAGATTAAGTCGGATTTTGTTTCCAATGTGTCACATGAATTGCGCACTCCGCTTGCGTTGATATCAATGTTCGCCGAGACCCTGGAGATGGGGCGGGTACGCTCCGAAGAGAAAAAGCAGGAATACTACACCATAATCAATAAGGAAGCGGGAAGACTCAGCAGAATAGTTAATAAAATCCTTAATTTCTCCAGGATGGAAGCAGGTAAACGTACTTACAATTTTTCACAGAACAATATAAATCATCTGATTGATGAAATTCTGTTTACTTATTCATTTCATCTTAAAAATAAAGGTTTTGAATACACTTTCAGCAAGGATGAAACTTTACCGTATCAGGAATGTGATGGTGAAGCAATTACGGAAGCCGTGATCAATCTGATCGATAACGCTATTAAATACAGCAGCGATAAAAAGAAAATTGAGATACTCACATTCAGAGATCGTGACAATGTTGCCGTGAGTGTTAAAGATTACGGTATTGGTATCGCTGATAAAGATAAAAAACAGATATTTGAAAAATTTTACCGAGTTTCTACCGGTTTGGTGCACAATACAAAAGGTACCGGTCTGGGATTATCACTTGTCAAGCATATTGTTGACGCCCACAGGGGTGAGATTGTAATAGACAGCGAACCCGGAAAAGGAACCAATTTTACAATTGTGCTTCCATTAAATGTGAAAGAGCGGGAGGAAAGTAATGCCTAAAATATTAATAGTTGAAGATGAACCCTCAATGAGGATGGGTTTGAATGACAATCTTGAGTTTGAAGGTTATGAAGTTGATAGTGCAGAGGATGGCGCCGCAGGACTAGAAAAAATTCGCGCCAATCAATACGACCTTATAATTCTCGATGTAATGATGCCGAAAATGTCAGGGTTTGATGTTTGCAAAACAGCCCGTAAGGAAGGCGTCACAACCCCTGTAATTCTCCTGACTGCAAAAGGTGAAGAGATTGACAAGGTTTTGGGTCTGGAACTTGGCGCGGATGATTATATCACTAAACCATTCAGTCTGAGAGAACTCCTCGCAAGAATCAAAGCGATATTGAGACGAAGCGCAACTGTTACCCAGTCCTCTGAGTCATCCTTGGTGAAGATAGGTAAACTGGAGCTTGATTTTGAAGGATATAAGGCATTCAGCAACGAATCACCGGTTCAGATGTCGCATAAAGAATTTGAGATATTGCGATTTTTGTATAAAAATAAAAATGGAATAGTCTCCCGCGATTCGCTCCTTAATGAAGTATGGGGTTATGACGCGAGTCCGACAACTCGAACCGTTGATAATTTCATATTAAAGCTGCGCCAGAAAATTGAGGCAGATTCCAATCATCCGGAAATAATATTAACTGTTCACGGTGTTGGCTACAAACTTATTATTTGATGGCGGGAATATATCTCCTCCTGCACTGAACAAGAGGAGATAGTAAAAGTTATTTTTTGAAGATCAAAGCGGTTAGATCTCCCTTACGAATGCTTCCCTGAAAATCGAGCAGCTCACCAATCTCTTCTTTAGATGCCGTGACCTTATGCATCCGTGTTACCGATTTCGTTTAAGAAACTTTGAAAATCCTTCTAAAGAGAGGGTACCCGATTTTTCCCCAAAATTATTGGAATAGTTTGGAACGTATTCTAAGAAAAGGTGTGTTCGGGGATTTGTAAATGTAATTCCGGAAGACATTACAAAACAATAAAATAAAATAAAATTTTACACATGAGATATCCGGGGGGATATATCTTCAACACTCCCTGACATATATCAAAAATAAATTGGAGTGTACCATGAATAAACTCAAAATAAATAGATTCTTTTTGGTTTTGCTACTACCATTTTTAGCATTTGTCACAGCTTGTGAAGATGAAGACAGCCCTGTGGCAAATGAAAGTTTTTCCAATGTACGTGTGGTTCATACAAGTTATAATGCGCCTGCGGTTGACGTTCTGGTTGACGGAAACAAAGCGATATCATCGCTTGGTTACGGAGCAAGTTCCGGTTACGCGCAGTTAAGCAGCGGCACGAAAAACGTTGTTGTTACCGTTGCCGGTGATAATTCAGCGTCAGTAATCGACGCTAATTTAACTCTTGACGCCAATAAAGATTATACAGTTTTTGCTGTAAACAGTGTTGACATGATTGAAGCCGTTGTTGCTGAAGATAACCGTTCTGTTAACAGCAATAAAGCAAAAGTCAGATTTGTACATGCAAGTCCTGACGCGCCCGCGGTCGATATTAAAGCAGGTAATGGAAGCGGACCAGCGTTGTTCTCTAACGCCGCTTTTAAGGATGTAGCATCATATATCGACGTGGATGCGGGTAATTATGCTCTGGCGGTTACACCTGCCGGAAGCACCACGGAAGTAGTTGTTCTTGATAATGTAGCTCTGCAGAATGGTATGGTTTACACAGTTATAGCAAAGGGTACTCTTGATGAATCGGACGATTTCCCGTTTCAGGTAATAGCTGTGGTTGACAACGATATGGGAGACCAGACAGTTGATTTGGATTTTCTTCTTGAAGCGAACATCAGAGTGATTCATACTTCCTATGACGCACCGGCGGTTGACGTATGGGTAGATGGAAACACAGCAATTACGAATTTGGGATATCTGGCGACCTCGGGTTACGCGAAAGTTAGAGCGGGTACAAGAAATATTCAGGTTACACCGGCGGGAGCTACAACTCCGGTAGTTATTAACGCTGATCTAACTTTTGACCCTGAAACTGACTATACAATCTACGCAGTTGACGCATTGGGCAGTATTGGTGCTGTAGTTTCAGAAGATGACAGAAGCGTAACACCGGGAAATGCAAAGGTCAGGTTTATCCACGCTAGTCCGGATGCCCCAGCGGTAGACATCAAAGTTGAAGATGGTACCGGAGCTGCTTTGTTTTCGAATACATCTTTCAAGGGTGTCAATGATTACATTGATGTAGCACCGGGAACATATAATCTTGCAGTAACTCCGGCAGGTGCGGAAACTGAAGTTGGTATTCTCGGTATGGTTACACTTGATGCAGGAACGATTTATACTGTTGTAGCAACTGGAACATTAAACGCAGATGATACCTACACTTTTGGTGTGAGAGCTTTTGTAGATAATAACAATGGAGACGCGACAGCTGATCTGTCTTTCGCGACAAGTGAGGTTATGGTTGTACATGCAGTCCCCGATGCTCCTGAAGTTGATCTTTTAGTAAACGATAATGTTGCCGGTCAGAATCTACCTTATCTAAATAACACTGATTATTTAAGTATAAGCGCGGGTATACAGAATATCAAAGTTAATGTAGCGGGGACTATGACCAGTGTAATCGATGCTGATGTTAGATTTAACGCTTACAAAAACTATTCTGTTTACGCTACAGGTGATGTAAACAATATTGAACCACTTGTAATTGAAGATGATCTGACCAAGCCGGCTGCGGGTAAAGCACATGTAAGATTTATTCACTTGTCACCTGATGCTCCGGCAGTAGATATTACTCTTACAAATGGTACTGTAGTATTTGGTAATAATGCGTTCAAAGAGTACACAGCATTTACTCCACTTGATGCAGGTACATATGATCTGCAGGTACGTGTCGCGGGAACTGATAATGTAGTTCTGAATCTTGACGGGACTGTAATTGAAGATGGTAAAATTTATTCAGTGATTGCCAAAGGATTCGTAGCCGGTTCTGATGATCAGGAGTTGAGAGCAAATATTATCGTTAATCACTAAAATGATTATTAGTAAAAACATTTAAGGAACTCATCCCCCTTATAGTGTTGAACCCTTCCCTTTTCAGAATATGAAATTGGAAGGGTTTTTTTTTGCTTTAGTATTAAAATTTTCGACTATTAAAGTTGTCTGAGTGATGTCGTCTGCCATGCAACAAAGTGATTTGTCATACACGTCGTTTCGGCGAATTGATTGGGTGTCTTGTTTTGTTAATATAACCCCAATAAATCAAATATTCTGCTATGAAAAATTTAACCGCCCCGTGGTTCGAGAGCCTCACCAATCGGTGCGATTAAATTTCGCAGTAATCACCAAATGCGAGATGTCATACCTGCGTAGGCAGGTATCCAGTTCTTGTTTTTTTGTTTTTGACTGAAGACTGACGACCATAGATTTTCGACTATTGAAGGTGTTCGAGTTAAATCGCTTGTCCCGCGCAACGGGAAAGACCCGTCGCACTCCATTATCTCTGAAATGTCCGGTCCTTCCCCGCACACGGGACAAGCGAGTGGCCTCAGGAACCTTTTATTGTCGTGCCCTTGAATCCGCCAAACGCAGAGGGCATCTTGTTTTATGTGATAGATTTCCGTTTGCACGGAAATGACAAATAATTTTTGCAGCCGACTAATTTTTAATTATTCAAAATGTAATGCAATACCATTCTAATTTTGGAACATCGTTCTGAATATCTTACCTCAACCCCCAACCCCTTCTCCTATCAACAGGAAAAGGGGAGTTAAAAATTTGTCATACACTTCGTTTCGGCGAATTGATTGGGTGTCTTGTTTTGTTAATATAACCCCAATATATCAAATATTCTACTGTGAAAAATTTAACCGCCCCGTGGTTCGAGAGCCTCACCAATCGGTGCGATTAAATTTCGCAGTAATCACCAAATGCGAGATGTCATACCTGCGTAGGCAGGTATCCAGTTCTTGTTTTTTATTTTTGACTAAAGACTGGCGACTATTGAAGGTGTTCGAGTTAAATCGCTTGTCCCGCGCAACGGGACAAGCGAGTGGCCTCAGGAACCTTTTATTGTCGTGCCCTTGAATCCGCCAAACGCAGAGGGGATCTTGTTTTATGAGATAGATTTCCGTTTTCACGGAAATGACAAATGATTTTTGCAGCCGACTAATTTTTAATTATTCAAAATGTAATGCAATACAATTAAAATGCTTCAATAAGGTTTTCATAACTGATCTCACCATCTAACCCCTTCACGCCACAGCGAAAGGCTCCTGACATTAGGTAAAGGGGAATAAAAGTTTAAACTATTCAAATTGTGATTCCTCTCCTTTGATAAGGAGAGGTTAGGTGAGGTTGAGTTTTTGTTTTAACCTTATTTAAAGCAAAAAGGGATGATTGATGTCCATCCCTTACAAAAATATTTGTGTTTTTCTTGGTAAAGACGCCATTTATGGCGTTTCTACAGTCGAGCACTCAGTACTTAGTACTTGGCGCTATATTACTTCATCAAAATCATTTTTTTGCTGCTGCTGAAATTATTCCCGTCAGCACCCAAAGCGCTGATGGAATAGATATACATACCGGAAGCTAACTCACTTGCGGAGAATTCTACCTCGTGGATGCCTGTGTCAAACTGACCAGAAACCAGCTCTTTAACTTTTTGTCCGAGCATATTGTAAATGGTTACACTGACTTTACTCTCAACAGGAAGCGCAAATTTGATTTTTGTACTCGGGTTGAACGGGTTAGGATAATTCTGAGCAAGCTCAAAGTTTGTTACCTGAAGAGAGCCTGACATAACTATACTTCCCGGTGCATCTGTAAGCACAAGAGGATTTTTGTTCGAAAATACAACATTTTTACCGTCAATAGTTAAACTTACTTCTCCGGTTAAAGCAGATATCTCAAGAGGATACGCTGCACCGGAAATATCTATACCCGCAACAGAAGAAGAGCTAACGGCAAACTGATTATTATCGAACCTGACATCAAACGCACCATGAGGTGGTAACGGCGGCATCTCAGCATTTAACTCAGAGTCTGATAATTTTAACTCGGCTACTTTACCGGATGCGTCGGTCAATAGAATAGAGTTTGTGTAGTTAATATTTTTAGTTTTTGCTGCACCACCGGATAAGAGTAATTCACCATCCTGAGTAACCTTAATCCAGTAACCCTGACCCGGAGATAGCTGCTCAGCAAGTGTGTAAGTCCCGTTATATCCGAAAAATTGTGTTTCGATGATACCGGCAGGATTGGAGCTGATAGTACTCACATTAGTTGGCAGATGCGTGCCTCCTACGAGGTTCCACCCTTCTGAAACCGGAATGGTATTTCCGAGTGGTTCACCACAAATTTGTACCACGCCGGATTGATCAAATTTAATCCAGAAACCTGTTGAAGCAGGCAGCGGATCGAGAACTACATAACCGTCGTTAAATCCGTAAGCAGGTGAAACAGCGCCGGGGAAGAGATCATCAGTTCCCATATTTGTAGCTTCAAACGGTACTGATAGAAGATTCCAGTCATCCAGCAAAGTAATATTTACGCAACTCGGGTTACTGCTTCCACCACCATAATAGTAGATTCCGATATCGTCGAGGTACCATCCGTCGCGGGTGATATACCCGTCACTTTCAAGAATAAATCTTATAATAATCTGTTCGTCTGTAAAGTCAGCGAGATCAATATCTTCCAGCACCCATTCGTTCATAGTACCATCATAAAGAGGTACCCCTGAGGTTTGCTGCCCTTGTCCGGAACCAGGATTTGTATATTCTCCTTCGAGAGCTGTCCAGGTTGAACCATTATTGGTACTTATTTCTACACGTCCGCAATCCCAGCTATCTTCAATCGCCCATTTGGTTCTGAATGTAAGTCGTGGAGAAGCTATTCCCGTTAAGTCAACAGGGGAGGTTAATTTCATGATAATTTCGCAATTGTTTTGGTATTCACCCGTTTTACTATCGGTGTAGGATGATGGCGCGGAGAAATATGCTGAAGTTGTTGGTTCCCATTTTGGGGTACTCGGTGAAGCCGTGACCGTCCAGTATTGTGATATGTTTGTGCCGCTGTCATCCACAAGAAAGGTTGGTACACCGGGGATAACAGTAATAGTATCAATTGACATCACAGTGCCGTTTACAGAAGCGGTAACCGCAAGCTGCTGGGGAACACCTGTCGGGGCTGTTGAATCAACTTGGAGTAAAAACCCACCCGGAATTTCATAATCCGAGAGTGCTGAAACAGAGTCAACATTTAGTATCGGGTTTGAAACATTTATGTAAAAACTAAGTGATTCCAGTTCAAGCTGAACATCAAATGCTGTTGATAGTCCTTTGTTTTTCATTGTAAGGTTGAGGGTGACATCATCTCCACCCGCGAAATATTCAGGCGTCGTTGAGTATTGTGATGTAGCAACGTACTCACCGGCTACCCAGGCGTTATACATGAGAGCGCCAAGGTTTTCCTGCGCCAATGGATAGATGCGTGACTGCGAAGGCCAGAAACCATCAGAGGAACTTCCGATTTCAAATACATAACCGAATATTTTGTTTTTAACTTCCTGTTCGCCATACATCCAGTCGCGTACAGTACCGTTTGAATTATATCCGAGCATTGCTCCGCTATAGCCGTAATCATATCCGTTAAACTGACTCATATCAGAAGCGAACCCTCGATAAGTAAGTGAATCGGGAGTCTCGGCATTTTGATATCCCCAGGGATAAATAATAACGTTGCTGTATGTGTGCATATTTATATAAGTTTTGATGTTTTTCCCGATTGTAAAATCTCGGATCACCTGGCTTTCCGGTTCGGAAAAAGCAGATGGTCCGCGGTAAGTTTCATCTCCAGCGTAGGGAGATGAACCGGAATTATCCCATCCCCACGCGTACCCGAAGTTACGGTTGAGGTCAACACCATAATTTCCGCCGCCGCTGTTTTTACGGTTCTTCCGCCACATTCCGCCACCGTTTGGAGAGTTCTGACGGTTGTACTCGTATCCATCTGGATTTACGCATGGTACGCAATAAATTTCACGATTATCGACCAGATAGGTTACTTCCGGATCGGTACCGTAATTTTCCAACAGATAGAACATAAAATAAAACTGAGTTGACATTGAGGCTGGTTCACGCGCGTGAATAAGAGCATCGAAAAATACCCTTGGTTCACCTTCGTCAACACTTGGGTTATCAGAAATTTTTACCGCCCAGATATCTCTTCCTTCAATTGATGTACCTATGGAAAATTTTTCTGTTATAAGCTCGGGAAAATTTATTCTCATTTCGTCAAGTTTTTCTAAAATCTCGGCGAAGGTATAAAACCCGCCCATCGAGCCGTAGCCAAAACCTTCAACGCCAAAGTTTTCTTTACTGTGTTGCCTGTAAGACTCTTTTTCTTCTTCAGTAAGTCGGGGAAGTGAATTATAATATTCTTTCCAGTCAGCTATTAAAACATCGTAGCGAACACCGGCATCAGCCAGCTTTGAGACTTCATCTGTATCAAGAAATGTGATGAATGCGCCATCTTTCTGAAATTCAAGATGGTCAAGATCGGAGAGGATTTGCTGGATATTCCTGAAATCCTGATCACTTTGTGAATAGATTTTTACTTTCTGAAAATTTTGTGCGGAGATAAATGTTATAGCAAGTAGCCAAAACAGAAAAATACGTTTCATAAATGTTCCGTGTAATATTGAGAATAAATTTGAAAATACGTCATTTTTATCTTAACTGAAAGTGAATATCTTCCCTGGTTAAGTTGATGTAATTCAAAAAACTGATAAATTCGCGTAAAAATTATATTATTAAACATAATTGTTTTGAATAATTTAGGAAGAGCGGGAATCTTATTAATAATAAACTCATCCAACCTTGAACCTGAGATTTTTTTATTCTGTTTAAACTATAAGAAGAAAATTTACCAGATTTTATGTATTTTTATCGAATATTAACAATAATAGTACAGGTATAGTATGGCTGAAAATTTTGACATGATAAGCAAGTTTTATGATGGTTTTCGCGCCAGGCTCGAAAAAATAAGAGCCGTGGTGGGAAGACCTTTAACATATTCAGAAAAAATTCTTTACACACATCTCTGGAATGAAGTAGAAAAAGAGTTCACAAGGGCGAAAGATTATGTAGATCTGGCACCTGATCGTGTTGCCATGCAAGACGCTACTGCACAGATGGCGCTTCTCCAGTTTATGCACGCGGGAAGAAAAACCGCGGCAGTTCCTTCTACAGTTCATTGCGATCACCTTATTCAGGCTCAGGTTGGCGCGGCAGATGATCTTAACCGAGCAAAAACCGAAAACAAGGAAGTGTTTGATTTTCTCGAAAGTGTCTCCCGTAAGTATGGCATAGGCTTCTGGAAACCGGGCGCGGGAATTATTCACCAGGTTGTTTTGGAAAATTACGCTTTCCCCGGTGGAATGATGATTGGAACCGACTCACATACTCCGAATGCGGGGGGATTGGGAATGATAGCTATTGGTGTCGGTGGTGCTGACGCCGTTGATGTTATGGCGGGAATGCCGTGGGAATTGAAATGGCCCAAACTTATCGGTGTGAAACTAACCGGTAAAATGAGTGGCTGGACTTCCCCGAAAGATATTATCCTCAAGGTTGCGGGTATCCTTACCGTTAAAGGTGGTACAGGAGCTATTGTTGAGTATTTTGGTGAAGGCGCCAATTCACTCTCGGCAACAGGTAAAGGTACAATTTGTAACATGGGCGCGGAAATTGGCGCGACTACATCAATTTTTGAGTATGACCAAAAAATGGCAGCATATCTGAGCAGTACGGACAGAGCCGATGTAGCTGAGGCAGCTAACAAACTCGCGGATGAATTGAAATCTGATGCTGAAGTAGCAGCCGATCCAGGCAAATATTATGATCAGGTTATTGAAATTAATCTTTCAGAACTCGAACCACATCTTAATGGTCCATTCACACCTGATCTTGCATGGCCAATATCGAAAATGAAAGAAGCTGTGAAAGAGCATGGTTATCCAGAAAAACTGAGTGTTGGTTTGATAGGAAGTTGTACAAACTCAAGTTATGAAGATATCGACAGAGCGGCATCCATCGCGAAACAAGCTGTCGATAAAGGATTGAAGGCTAAATCGCAATATACAATTACACCAGGTTCCGAGCAGGTACGCGCAACTATCGAACGCGACGGACAGTTAAAAACATTGACAGATGTCGGCGGAGTTGTTCTCGCGAACGCATGCGGTCCTTGTATTGGTATGTGGAAACGTATGGATATTAAAACCGGTGAGAAAAATACGATTGTAACATCATTCAACCGTAACTTCGCGAAAAGGAATGATGGAAACCCTGAAACACTTGCTTTTGTAGCATCTCCTGAAATCACAACAGCACTGGCCATTGCCGGATCACTAACATTTAACCCAATGACAGATTTGCTTGAAAATGAAAATGGTGAAAAAGTAAAACTTGAGCCCCCGGTGGGTGAAGAACTACCTGAAGGTGGATTTGATAAAGGTGAAAGCGGTTACGTAAAATCAGAAGGCGGTGATGATTCTGTAAATGTTATCGTAAAAGATGATAGCGAACGTTTACAGCTTCTCGCTAAATTCCAGCCATGGGACGGTAAAGATTATGTCGATTTACCTCTGCTTCTGAAAGCACAGGGTAAATGTACAACAGATCATATTTCTATGGCGGGTCCATGGTTAAGATACCGCGGACATCTGGATAATATTTCCAACAATATGTTCCTCGGCGCGATTAACGCTTACACCGGTATTGCAGGCGAAACTAAAAATCTGCTTACAGGTGAATACGGCAAGATCAATGAAGTCGCGCGTGACTATAAAGCCAAAGGCACCGGATGGGTTGTAGTTGGTGATGAGAACTACGGTGAAGGTTCTTCCCGTGAACATGCAGCTATGGAACCTCGTTTCCTTGGTGGAAAAGCAATCATTGTAAGATCATTCGCTCGTATCCATGAAACAAATCTGAAAAAACAGGGCATGCTTCCACTTACATTTGCTGACCCTGCAGTTTATGATAAAATTATGGAAGATGACAGATTGAGCATCCTTGGACTTACTGAACTTGCACCTGAAAAACAACTCAAGTTGGTTATTAAACATGCTGACGGTAGTGAAGATGTCGCTATGCTCAACCACACAATGAATGAGAACCAGATCAAGTGGTTTAAGGCTGGTTCCGCGCTTAATCTTATCGCTGAAATGAACAAGTAATTTGTATTTATTTCTTGTTTTTGCAAAGGCAAGATTGTTGAAAAACCTGGTTGTTGATTTTCACGTCCCCCTTACGCCTGTGGCGCACAGGTTTGAAGGGGGAAATCACTCCGCCAGCGGCGGTTTTTGTGATGGGGGATGACCAAAAGTCATAAGAAATGCAATGAATCATCCTCCGTCTTCCGACTGATGTCGGAAGCCACCTCCTTCGAAGGAGGACTTTGTATCAAAATGACTTTGTCAACAAACTGAGGCTGCCAATTGGCGGCCTTTTTTTATTTGGTCGAATTGATTAGCAATGTGAAAGATATAGTATCACAAATTTATGTAACTGTGCTAAAAAGCTTAAGAAAGTAGTAGCAAAATCTTTTTCTGGAATTCGTATTAAGCCCTCTCCTATGATTAGGAGAGGTTCGCCGCGGCGAAAGGGTGAGGTAGTAAAGATCTGGATTTCCAATCTAGTTCGGCAAAATAATATTATCATGTCATGTCCGTGCATCAGCCGATGGCAGAGGGTATCATATTTGGAGTGTTTGGATTGTGAGTGTGTTAAGGCTTGATGGGTAGTCAGAACCCACCCCAAACCCCTCCCTTTATCAAATGGAGGGGCTGTAATTCTGGTTGATGGAACATTATAAAAAAAGTAGAATCACCGTGTGAGATTCTCAACAACATTCGACTATTCGACTTGGCTCAGGGGCATTGGATATCGATTGGTCAATAACCTGGTAGTTGATTTTTTGTGCCCGAACGCCAGATGAAAAAAATTCTGAAGGGGAATCTTGTAACAAAATGACTTTGTCAACAAACTGAGGCTGCCATTGTGCAGCCTTTTTTTATTTGGTCGACTTGATTAGCAATGTGAAAGGTATAGTATCAAAAATTGATGTAACTCTGCTAAAAAGCTTAAGAAAGTAGCAACAAAACCTTTTTTTGGAATTCGTATTAAGCCCTCTCCTATGATTAGGAGAGGTTCGCCGCGGCGAAAGGGTGAGGTAGAAAAGATCTGGATTCCCAATCAAGTTCGGCATAATAATATTATCATGTCATGTCCTCGCATCAGCCGAAGTCAGAAGGTATCTCAGACTAAATAGTAATAGATTTCCGGTCAAGCCCACCCAAGGCAGGTAAACGCGGAAATGACATGGTGTTATTATATCATGTTGGGATAGTTTTTTTTAGCAGTCTTTAAAGCAAAAAGGGATGGTCGGTGACCATCCCCTACGAAAACATTGTATTCTTTTTGACTTTAGACTAAAGACTTACGACCATTGACTGCTTTGTCATAACTTAGCACTAACCACTTAGTACTCAGTACTATTTTATTTCATTAACATCATTTTACGTGAAGATACATAATTTCCCGTCTGTAACGTGTAAATATAAACTCCTGATGTCAGATCATTCCCGTTAAAGCTGAACTGTTTTGTTCCCGCTTCTGCAAATCCATCGTGTAATACGGCAATCTGCTCACCCAGGACGTTATAGACCGATAGTTTTGCATTTCCCGATTTCGGGAGGGTGAAGGATATATTTGTTGTTGGATTGAACGGATTGGGGTAATTCTGTTCAAGGCTAAA
Organism: Melioribacteraceae bacterium; assembly: GCA_022181065.1. GTDB lineage: Bacteria > Bacteroidota > Ignavibacteria > Ignavibacteriales > Melioribacteraceae > BQMY01. The sequence continues at coordinate 25,805 of BQMY01000104.1, forward strand.
TGATGCCGGTATTTCTTCAGATGCTGCAATGGAAGTAGCTCCCGGTATTCCATAATATACTTCAAATTCGCCGCCGGTTCCGGCCGGTATTGTTAATACACGATTGATTGCGTCAAAATTTGTGTATGCATCCCCATCAAGTTTTACTGAATCTATGATAAGCATAGCATCCTGCATGGCAAGGGGGGACATATTGATATTCCTCTCAAAATCCAGCGCTTCATATTTGTAGAAGAGTTTTACAGGTTTCTCATGAACAAAGAGGTTCCCATATAAATAGGTATAATATCCTGTTTCAATAGAGTGATATGCAGCCTTGTAACCGTCCCCTTTGTTTTCACTCCATAGTTGATCTCCGTATCTGGTACGATCGAAATAAACTTCTCCGTAAACATGATCAACAAAGTGCTGCATGAAAAAGTCTAAAGTTTCATCAGCCATTTTCAGATATTTTTCATCACCTGTTGTATTATACATCTGCAGACCGCCGGTAACAGCCTGTTCCATTTGCCACCAGGCTTTACCCGTATCCGCTTGACCCCACATCTGCATTTGTCCGGTCACTCTGTCATAATCTTTATAAGGACCGCCATACTCATGGTCATAACCTTTTTCAAGGACTTCATTAAAAAGTGTTTCGGCCGCTTCTATATAATCTGCATCAGGGGAGTAATAATTTATTCTCGCAAGGCACCATCCTGTCTTAAGCACATGCCCCATAATGGAGAGTCTTTCGCTTTCATCGATGTTCCACTCTCTGTCGTAATGTTCAGGAAATCCTATTGCCTGACCTTCCATATTGGCAATGAAATAATCAAGAATGTTGTCTGCCATTTGTTCAAGTCTGGTGAGGTATTGTTCATCTTTTGTTAACATGTACATGTATAGAAGGTGAGTGGTGATAGCGTCAACCGTTGCGTTAAAACTTTTACCGTTTTTAATTGTTGTTGTTCTGGAAACATAATCAAAATACCCGAGGTAATCGGGACGACTATCCCACAGTTTTGTTTCATTAAATTCGAGACCTTTATTCAGCCAGCTATATGAGAGGGTATCCCCGGTAACTTCGTAGTGAGTCAGAATTCCAAGAAGCGCATAATGCGCGTCGAAGGCGGATTTGTTTCCAGCCATCTGCGGATTCCCTACTTCATCCATCACAGAAAACCAGCCGGTATATTGTTCATCCCACGCGTTATCGTACATAAATTCCAGCGCACCCTTAGCGTATGCAAGATATTCGTCGTTTCCGGTTAATTGATAAGCTCTTGCGTAACCGTAAGCGTTTCTTGTTTGAGTGAGCATATTTTTGTCGCGACTCCAGGATTGTACATTCCCTTGTTTATCTACATTGGTATAAAACCCGCCACGGGTGTTATCATAAGCATCCAGCCAAAATTGTGCACAGCTGTCAACGTATGGAATTGCGGTCTCGGGATTAATAAGATAACTGCTTTTAATCTGATATTGAGCATTTAGTGAGATAATTGCGGTAAGGAAAATCGGTAGCAAGAATTTTGTCATTTTTTACGTTCCGTTTGCTGAAAAAGATAAAATTTACAGGGTGAGAGAAAGAAATTCAACACCAAAAAAACTCGCAAAAGAGAAACAAAATATCGAATCAGACGAGAAGTTTGTCGGTAATTTACGTATTTACATGTAATTTTTACCGCAAATATTACCATTTGTAAAAAAATACATACATAAAACCGGTTTTTTACCACCAAATACAGTTGGCATTTAATTTGTGTTCTATATCACAGATAAGTTATGATGGAGGATACAATGGAAGCGTTAATAGTTTTAGCAATCACAGCAGTAATGATCTTTTTGCCGGTAGGCGTAAAATTAATGGTAGAAGAAGATATTCAAAATTAGAGAATCAAAAAAGCTTCATAGCAGTCTATAAGAATCCCGTTCCGGGTATGGCGCTTAGCCCCCGTCATGCCCGGGTTTTATTTTAAAGAGGTCGGGAGCTAATCGCACAAAGATTTTTACACCCTGATTATAATCTGAATAAAAATAAAATAAATTAATATATGGCATCTAAATATTTGTTTCCCCTTAATATTCTGGTTTGAAAATGTTATATTAAACTCGCTTATGGGTATAATGGGGTTTCTGTGAATAGAAGAAAATTTTTTATTCAAATTCTTCTCGTATTAGTATTTAACTGCGATCCAGTTATCGGTTCGGATGATCCGGAGGAAGCGCTTTATGATGTTCTGGTTGCTGCTGATACTTCCAATTACCGTGCGCTTGAGATAGTAAAATCAGCATTAAATCACCCGGATCTTACAGATAGTCTCCGAGCCTTGCTTACCTTTAAGCTTGCAATTTACTCTCAAAATATTGGTGACACCGAAACCGCGCAAATATATTTTGATGACGCATTCAGCATAGCTCGACAGGAGGGGATGAAAAAAGAACTCGGTTTTTTCTATCTGAAATATGGAAATCATCTGCCGGGAATAGTTGGGCAAAATACAGCAAGTTTTGATTTATTCCATCATGCCGCCGCGTTAGCAAGGGAAATTGATGATAAATTACTGCTTTTCAGTTCTTTTACTGATCTGTCAGATATTTTCTCGGAATATGAGGAATTTAACACTGCCAAAAAATATTTACAACAAGCCGAAACCGTCGCTCTGCAGATATCCGCCGAAAATTCAGCTAACTCCGATTCTGTAATGTGTTTACTAAACCAAAGTTATTTTCGGCTTTACTTACGCATGAAAATGTATAACAGCGCATTTCATTTTGTGAGAAAATCGCTTGATTATGAAAAAATAGATTCCACTGCAATGATCATCGCAACCTCTTACACTGGATTGGCAGACCTTGCGATGGCAGAGAATGATCTGGTAGCGGCAAAAAGTAATTTTTACAAATCTCTGCAGATCGCGGAAAAACATAATAATTATTCAGTTCTCTCATCGATCCTTACACGTCTTGCTTTTGTCGCAAATCTGGAAGGCGATTATCTACAGTGTCTTGAATATAACAGAAAAGCGCTTGAGATAAGAGAAAAGTTCGGGCATAAAGCATCAATTGGGAGTTCGCTTAGCAACATCGGAGCAACTCTTATAAAACTTGAAAGATATGACGAAGCTGAAGAGTTTCTGCTGAAAGGTTTGAGCATTGGGAAGCAAATTAAGAAACCCGATTTTACCGAGTATGCGTTAACCAAACTGGTTTCACTATTTAGAAATAAGCAGGATTATAAGTCTGCCTTTTATTATGCAGATGCGTTGAGTTCTTTCAGAGACAGCTTGCAGGCAAACGCGACTCACGCCGGATTGATAAAATCAGTTGCCGCGGAATCATTGCACGAAAAACAGGCGGAAATAGCAAAACTGAATGAAATCAACTCGAGAACCAAAGAACAGTACACGATGGGGATCGTAATTTTACTGATGCTGCTTGTTACCGGTGGAGCGACTTTCCTGAGTTATAAAAACAAAAAAATAGCAGATGAAAACAGACTTGCCAGAGAAGAATATCAGAAAGCAGATAAACTTAAAACTCAGTTTCTTGCGCAGATGTCACATGAAATAAGGACACCACTAAACTCAATTTCAAATTTTTCATCACTACTGATCGATCAGTTGAAAGGAATTAAATCTGAGGAAGTGAAAGAGACGATTGAAATAATCGATTCTGAAATTCGTCGTCTTATTCGTACGATGAGTTTACTACTTGATATGGCTCAGGTTGAGAGCGATAATTATACTCCTATCGTGTCAGATTTTAATCTGAAAACTTCCATTATAGACCCTGTTGTTGCTGAATATAAGTCTCAGTTAGCTGAGAATAGTATTGAGCTTTTTGTATTACATAATGTAAATGAGCCCAAAATTATCGGGGATAACTACAGTATTGATCAGATATTTCGCAACATTTTTGATAACGCGGTCAAGTTTACTAAAAATGGGCGGGTTGAAATTCTTGTAAACCGTGATATTGGTAATGTTGTAGAACTGAAAATAATTGATACCGGTATCGGGATGTCAGAAGAATATATGAGCAAATTATTCGAGCCTTTCTCGCAGGAAGAGGAAGGTTATACACGAAGTTATGAAGGAAACGGACTCGGACTTGCACTCGTAAAGCGTTTTTGTCAGATAAATGGAATCGATATTTTCATTGAAAGCAGTAAAAACGAAGGTACGACAGTTACCCTGCGTTTCAAATCGGTTGAAAACAATTTGTCTTGAATTTAAGTATTTATTTTTTGTAAGTTTGTTAAAAAAACAGGAGGAGTATTGATCAAATAATTTACCATTTATTAACTAACAGCTTTTGATCAATATGAAATATTCAGTTTTTATTTTTATCCTGCTCAACTTTATAACTCTGTCCGCACAAAACCATACATTAAGTGGCAAAGTAATTTCCCTTGAATCTGATGAACCATTGGAAGGGTGCAATGTAATTGTTTCACCCGGAGATATTGGCACAGCAACAGATGCCGATGGAAAATTTACGCTTAAGATGCCTGCCGGTGAGTATAAAATCTCAATCTCTTTCCTCGGTTATACGGAATATGTGAATAAAATAGCACTTACTAATAATCTGACGCTCGGAGAGATAAAATTAACTCCATCAGCGATCAGGGAAGATGAGGTGATTGTTACAGCGTTCTCAGAGGAACCGGGGATTGTAGCTTCAGAGCTAAAAAGCAAAGACCTCAAAAAAATGCCTAATCTCTACTCGGATGTGATGCGTAGCGTAAAAATACTTCCGGGGGTTACATCCAACAATGAACTTAGCAGCGGGTACAATGTACGCGGCGGTAATTTCAACGAAAATATTGTTTACCTGAACGGATTTGAAATTTATCGTCCATTTCTTCTCCGGCAGGGGATGGAAGAAAACCAGACTATAGTTAATCCTGACCTTGTGGATGATATAAAATTTTACGGTGGTGCTTTTCCGGTGCAGTATGGCGGGAAAATGTCTTCGGTGCTGGTAGTAGATTATGAAGAGACAAACGATACCAATTACAGCGGAAATATCCGCGCGGATTTGCTTAACACCGGTGCTTCATTATCAAGAAAATTCGGGGATTTAAGTCTGGCAGCCGGAGTTAGATACGCTCAGCCCGGGTTATTCCTTAATGAGCTTCATACATCGGGCGATTATAAACCCACATTTTTTGATATTCAGGTATTAGGTAATTACAAAATTGATGAGACAAGCGATATCGATTTACTTTTGGTCAATGCTGAGAATGGATTTGATTTAACCCCTACTGAATGGCTCGGGCATTTCAAATCCGACAGGGGTGGTGATGTCAATCAGGTCGCAATAAATTTCGATGGTTACAAAAATTACAGTTTTAATACTTCGATGGCAGGGGTACGTTATAAAAAAGATTTTTCAGAGAAATACCATCTTGATTCAAAAATTTCCTACTACAAAACGAGAGAATCTGAAGATGCCGATTATACCGGTGAATACTGGTACAGTCCTGATGCCGAGCGACCGAATGATGGTATAGATTTCCTGAAGAGTTCGCAGGATATTGTAAAAAACTCGCTTGACTTAAATTCTTTTCTCACTTCACACGAGCTAACTTACAAAACCGATAAATACAAGCTTCTGTTCGGTACTGAGTACAAGTATGAACTTCTCACAGATAAAATAAACGAGTTTTACAATGAGGAGGGGGACGAGGCGCTCTTGACGATTCCTTCACTAAAAAAACGTGAAAACGATTACGAAATTAATTCCCTCGCGCTTTATAACGGCATAAACACAAAAATTTTCAAGATTGTTAATATCAATGGCGGATTACGCTACGCATACAACTCTCTCACTGACGAACATACTGTAAGTCCGCGTTTACTTGTTACTGTTACTCCAAATCCTCTTCATACATTCAAGTTTGGCTATGGACATTATTATCAGTCACCATTTTTTCATGAACTGCGCAGTTTCACCCAGGGTGAAATGGAACTGATTTCTCAAAAGTCGGTGCACTATATATTGGGATGGGAATACCGCTTCAAACCTGATTTCACGATGCAGGCAGAACTTTACTACAAAGATTTACCTCGTATCTATTCCTTCTATGAAGAGCAGTTCAGGACGATTTATATTACCGACAAATTTTATGAAGGTTATTCAACGGGCTTTGATTTACAGTTCCGCGGTCAACTCACCGAAGACCTTAACAGCTGGATAGGGTATTCATTCCTCGATACAAAGGAGCGTGAACTTGGCTCGGATGAGGATTATTCACGAAGATTGCTGGATCAGACTCACACCATCCAGATATTTTTACAGGATAAAATGCCCGGACACAAAAACTGGCAATCGCATTTGCGGCTGTTATTCGGAAGCGGATATCTTTACAATAACCGCAAACTTGTATCAGGGGAAAATGACCAGTTATACCTTAAAGTGGAGCCAGCAAGCAAGGGGGAAATACTAAACTATATGCGTGCTGATATGGGTTTGTCCGCAATTTTCACGTTATCGGGAGGTAGCGAAATATTGGTCAAAGCGGAAGTTCTGAATGTATTTAACAATTATAATGTAGCGGGTTATGAGTGGGTGCAGGCATTCAAGGATATTCAGTATCCGGTGCGTATCCCTCAGATATACAGCAAACGGTTCTTTAATCTCGGTGTCGAGTACAGTTTCTGACACTTTTAGATAACAAAGGCGGGTCTAATGAAGGAAAAAGCAGTAATTTTCACTTTATCGCTTTTTTATTTTTGGAATATCGGGTTATATGCGCAATCCGATATTAGCCACTACTTATCTGGTAAAACAAAAGAAAAGCAATCATATCCTTTGCTTTTCGAATTAACTGATCTCGCCGATGAGTATGCACTTGACAGTGTTTATATAAACTCGAAAGATGGTACTGACAACATTTTCCGCTTCTATTATAACTCCGATTCACTAATAAAATATTTTACTATTGATTACACAGATCCAATGTATTCAGACTTTGGCTGGAAAATTTCTCATCTTTATTCTGATGATAATAAAGTCGTTGCGTATCTGCATGAAACTCGGGAGCAAAATGAGTGGGCACCGGCATTTATCGACAGTATTTTTTATAGTGGAAATGGAAAGGTATCAGGTATCTTAACCTATGTTTATAATAATGAATGCTGGGTAAAAATCGCCCGAAGAATGAATGAATATGATTCGCTTGACAATTTAGTTTTTGAGAAAACTGAACTATTGGAAGACTCAACATGGAATATCAGCTCAATCACAGAAAGATTTTATTCAGGTACTTTATGTGATTCCATGATCTTAACCAACCGGCTTGGCGATGATCTGAAACATATTTATAAATATGAATATTTTTATAATGAAGCTTCGCTCCTCGAAGACCATTTAGTTTACTGGATTGAAAATGAAGAATGGTTTCCTCTCTATAACGGTCACAGGAAATACAATAATGATAGCACGTTGGCACAATTATTAATCAGGGAATACACAGATAAAAACTGGACAAATAAATATCTGAGGGAAATTACTTACAATGATGACAGAAGCCTTTCAACTATATTGAATAAAGAGTATGTTGATAATTCGTGGGCAGAAACAGATGATATATTAACATTCGATTATCCGGGAGGAATGACATTGGGCGTTGTCGGCTTCCGCGCGGATTTATACTATGATATTATCACCGGAATAGACAGGGGAAATCTGTCTATCCCAAAGGATTACATACTTTATAATAATTACCCGAATCCGTTTAATCCGACAACGAAGATAGCGTATGAGTTAAAGGAAAGTGCCAGGGTAAGTCTGAGTGTATATGATATCAAAGGGGAGTTGGTAGAAACGATATTTGAGGGAGAGCAGAACGGTGGTCATCATGTGAGGGGCTTTAATGGCGGAAGATTGTCGAGCGGTGTGTATTTTTGCAGACTTAGAGTTACTGATATTAAAGGCAAGCTCGTTTATCAGGACGAGAAAAAAATGCTATTATTGAAATAGAGCGTCACGACCGATATCCAGGGCTCCTGAGGTGCTCTAAGGCAGATTATTGTCATGCTCGCGCATACGCCTGAGGAGGAGGGCATCCAGAGAATCAGAATTATCGGGATACAACAATCAGAACCCACCCCCAACCTGCGCGCCTTGGGGTGAAGGGATTGAAGTAAGCAATTCAACAGGTTATCAAATCTCTCGTCACATTAACCCATGGTTTTAACCGTGGGGAAAAGAACCGTTACACAATATTATCGAACCGCTTTGACAGTTTTTACATGTTAATAAAACGGTTAAAACCGTTCGGAATAAAATACCTTCATCTAATCCCACGACTAAAGTCATGGGTTAATGGTTAGAATAAATGCTTTATTGTCATTTCCGTTTCGTCCGGAATTCGATTTTTAAAACTGGATACCCGATCAATTCGCCGGGGCGAAGGGTATGACAAAAAAAATTGTCATTCCTGCGAAGGCAGGGATCCAGTGATTTAGTATTGTCGGGTTAAAACAGTCAGAACCCACCCCCTCCGACGCGTCGGACCCTCCCTTTGTAAAATGGAGGGGTGAAAATAAAACCAAAATTTTCATAATCTTTAAAAGTCCTCCATCTTAACCTGTGCGCCCTGGGGTGAAGGGATTGAAGTAAGCAATTCAACAGGTTATCAAATCTCTCGTCACATTAACCCATGGTTTCAACCGTGGGTAAAAGAAACGTTACATAATATTATCGAACCGTCTTACGGATTCGCCTATCATGAAACGGTTAAAACCGTTCGGAATAAAATTCTTTCTTCTTAACCCACGACTAAAGTCATGGGTTAATGGTTAGAATAAATGCTTAATTGTCATTCCTGCGAAGGCAGGAATCCAGTGATTTAGTATTGTCGGGTTAAAACAGTCAGAACACCCCTGACTTGCATACATGGACTACTTAATCAAAATCATCTTTCGTGTTTCTATGTTTTTGCCTGCCTGAATACGATAGAAATATATTCCGCTCGGGAGATTCTCCCCGTTAAATTTAATAGAGTGTTCGCCGGCTTCCAGCACTTTATTCAACGGTTGTGAAACCCGCTCTCCCAACATATTATAGACTGTTACCAATACACTGTTTGCAACAGGATTATAAAACCTTATCGTTGTTTCCGGGTTAAAAGGATTGGGGTAATTTTGATAAATTGTGAAATTATGCAGTGCCGAAACATCTTGCGTTTGTTCTTCTTCAAGTCCGACAGTAATAAATCCAATATCTTTGTTTTGATACACTTTTTTGTTAGTATAATCGAAAGCATACATACCACCGTTGGAATCAGGTACAAGTTCATCAATCTCATCAAAGAATGGGTATTCAATTTCATTCCAGGAATAACCTCCATTCATAGTTTCCATCAATTTTTTATCAGACCGTGCTAATAACCCGAATCCGGTTGGGTCTATTTCCAGGTCTCTACAATAAACATTTGTAAAGTTAAAAGTTTGAGTCCAGTTTTCACCTGAGTCTTCTGTAATCATTCCAAAAGCATGAAATGAAGACATACCATTCCATTCTACACCTGTGACCATGGCACTGGAACTGTTTATAATGGTATGGTTAGTTGTCTGCCCTTGATGAAAAAGTTCAAAGTTCCAATTCTGTCCCGCATCTGTGGTTCGAACCACACCGAATTGATGGCTAAATATAAATCCAACCGAATCACTAATAAAAAACATATCAGAAGGCATAATGCCGGATGATATTAGATTTTGATAAGGTTTTGATTCCCAGGTCTCACCTTTGTCAGTACTTATATAAACCTCAGTGTCGCTTGCAATATAGCCCATGTTGTCATTATAAAAATACAAATAAACGATATTTCCAAACGTACCAATATTAGTCCAGTTCAACCCTCTGTCATAAGTTTTGTATAATAAAGAATTAATCAGTAGCAACCCTTCATCAAGATTAAAAAAGTGTCCCTGATACTCCTCGTAAATGCTATTTTTACTTGGAAGTTCTTCCCAACTCTGACCACCATTAATCGTGTAAAATGATTGTGAGCCAAAAACAAATCCGGTATCTGCATTGAAGATTTGGCAATCCCTGAAAGGACCGTTATCACCGAAACTTAGTTGATGGTAACTCGTTGAATTTTGTCCTCCGGCAACAAACATATTTGAACCAAATACCATGAACTGAATATTACATTCCGGATAATAATTTGCACCATAAATCTCTCCAAGCGCTGGAATTGTTTCGGTCTGGATACTGGTATTATTTAATCTTACACATTCATGTGATGCCTTGTAAAACGCTGCAATTCCATTGAAGGATTGGTAAGCTACTTCTATATAACCGATATCTGATTCAGGCACCAAAGCCTCTAATACCCAAGATTCGCCGTAATCTGTGGTCTTATATCCTTTTTTAGTGCAGAGGTAGCCTACACCATCAACGGCTATTTCCACATCATTAATACATCCGTCTATTCCGGCATCTATTTCTCTCCATGACACATCAGATTGAGGTGAGATGTAAATCTGACCCTTAGCACCAACTATAATCATGTTACCATTATCCAGAAGCTGAAATGCGTGAAGGGAGTCGTTCGATAAAGTATCAATTTGCCAATTTATCCCTCCGTCAGCAGATTGGGCAAACAACCCATCATATGTGTAGAAGTACCCGATTTGAGGTGAAATAAAATTTAGTCCCCTTATATTAAATTCTTGTGGTAAACTTATTTCACTAAAGGTTTGTGCAGTATCCGTTGAACGTGCGAGAAAGTTTCTTCCACCTAACCAGACATATTGTTCTTCGTATACTTCAATAGAAAATATATCTGCATCAGTTTCCAGATTAACTACTTCAGTATGAATAAAATTATATCCGGGATATCCAATAAAACAAGTTCCATCATCACCTGCAATGAGCACGCGTTCAGCGTAATTTTCTGTGAGGAAATATGAAATATCATTAATTGCTGGTGCAGTAATTTCCGGAGATACATCCACCCATTGCGCCGATATGAAACTATATAAAGCCAAAAACAGAAATATTACTTTCAGATTGATCATGTTCCTCTCCCTCTTTTGATCAGAAACAATTTACGATTATTAAAGGATATCCGCAACTTTTAATGATAGAGAATAGCTTTGTAAAGAGGATATTGAATTTTAGCCGGGGTATTTTTTAAGCAGATAGTAGTATATAAAAGCTGAAATATTACTAAAAATTATTGTGGCTATCATATCATTAATATCTACAGCAGTTTTGCCTGTGAGGTTGAGGAGCTCATAAAGAAGGAGTCCCGGAATAATTATTGCGAAAATCTTCCAGTCGGATTTATCCCCTTTACCCGAAAGTGTAAGAATCATAAAAATAGCTGTGACCGTACCAAAAGAATTTCCTATTGTATCAGCAATGAAGTAATCGTTTATTCTCTTCAATTACCCTGAAATTACTTAAAAGTTTGTTTTGATACCTGCGGTGTGGTGAAAATCCTTAAAAAAAAAGACTGGATGCCCGCCTGCGCGAGCATGACAAAGCAGCTTTTTTCTCGCCTTCACCTGTTAATGGGAGCCTGTGCGCCGTAGCGAGAAGGGTGCGCCGCGGCGCAGGGAGTTGAGGTCAGAAAGATTATAAGTTATCTGCACTCTTGTCGCGCAAACCCACAGTTTTAACCGTGGGGAAAAGAAACGTTACATAATATTATCGAACCGTTTTGACAGTTTTTACATGTTAATAAAACGGTTAAAACCGTTCGGAATAAAATACTTTCTTCTTAACCCACGACTAAAGTCATGGGTTAATGGTTAGAATAAATGCTTAATTGTCATTTCCGACTCGATCGGAAATCTATTCGATTTAAAAACTGGATACCCGATCAATTCGCCGGGGCGAAGGGTATGACAAAAAAAATTGTCATTCCTGCGAAGTTTACCCTTCTCTGGAGGGGCAGGGATCCAGTGATTTAGTATTGTCGGGATACAACAATCATAACCCACCCTAAACCTCGGGTTTGGGAAGGATGCTCCTGAGGCGCACGAGTTCAGGATGGGTTCATTTTAAAAATCGCTAACTATCTTATTACCATTATTTATACTCATCCCAGCTTTTGATCAATAGCTCTTCCGAATTCATTCTGGTGAAGGCATAGATAAAAGCGCTTGCGAGTCGGGCATTCGTAAGAAGCGGGATATTGTGATCTATCGCCATTCTTCTTATAGAGTAATCATTATCTAGCTCCGGCTGTGATAAATCTTTTGGAATGTTTATCACCAGGTCAACATCCTTGTCACGGATAACTTCGCTTACGTTCGGCGATTGGATATCATCCGGCCAGTATGCTTTTACCGATTTTATATTGTGCGATTTGAGGAAATCGTGTGTGCCGGGTGTTGAGTATAATTTGTAACCGCGTTCAATAAGTAATCTTGAGCTGTCCAGGAGGTCAAGTTTGGAGTGAGTCGGACCGCTGGAAATCAATACCCCTTTTTGCGGAATTGTGTATCCTACCGAAAGCATTGCCTTGAATATCGCTTCGTAGAAGTCAACACCGATACACCCTACTTCCCCTGTGGATGCCATCTCAACGCTAAGTACGGGGTCTGCTTTACTCAATCTGTGAAACGAGAACTGAGGTGCTTTCACGCCGATATAATCAAGATCGAACACGGATTTATCCGGCTTACTCACCTTTTTACCAAGCATTATCTGAGTGGCAAGTTCGATAAAGTTTACCTTCAATACTTTCGAGACGAACGGGAAACTTCTGGACGCGCGAAGGTTACACTCAATCACCTTGATGTCGTTGTCACGGGCGAGGAACTGAATGTTAAACGGTCCGGTAATATTGAGGTTCTCAGCGATTTTGTTCGCTATCTTCTTTATACGCCGGAATGTTTCAACATATATTTTCTGTGGCGGGAATACTATCGTAGCGTCACCCGAATGTACTCCGGCAAACTCAACATGTTCAGACACAGCGTAGGCGATAATTTTGCCTTGATCGGCAACGGCGTCAATCTCAATTTCCTTGGCGTTTTCGATAAATTCCGATACAACCACGGGATATTTTTTTGAAATATCGGCTGCCATTTTGAGATATTCGGTCAGCTCTTCCGGATTTGATACAATATTCATCGCCGCTCCCGAAAGCACGTAACTCGGACGCACAATCACGGGGTAATCGACTTCCTGCACAAAATCAAAAATATCCTCAACAGAAGTGAGTTCGCGCCAGCGTGGCTGATCTATTTCGAGTCTGTCGAGCATCGATGAAAATTTGTGGCGATTTTCGGCATTGTCAATCGATTCGGGGGAAGTACCGAGAATATTAACATTCACGTCATGCAGGCGCATCGCGAGATTGTTTGGAGTTTGTCCTCCCATACTCACTACTACGCCGTGAGGATTTTCAATCTCGATAATATCAAGCACCCGCTCGAATGTAAGTTCTTCAAAATAGAGTCGGTCGCAAATGTCATAATCAGTGGAAACGGTTTCCGGATTGAAGTTTATCATTACGGAACGTTTCCCCTCTTTTTTCGCTGCCTGAAGGGTATTAACGCAACACCAGTCGAATTCAACGGAACTACCAATCCGGTACGCGCCGGAACCGAGAACAATCACTGAATCATCAGGTTTTGGCATTTCAATGTCATGCCCCTTGCCATTATAAGTCATGTAAAGATAATTTGTGAATGCCGGGTATTCGGCGGCAAGAGTATCAATCTGTTTTACATAAGGGATTATATTCAGACTTTTACGATATTCGCGAACTTTAAGTAAATCATCCTCTATCGTTTCGGGGGTGCATTTTAGTACAAGACGCGCAATCTGAAAATCTGAAAACCCGTACTGCTTGCACCTGCGAAGTAAAGTTTTATCAAGCTCTTGGAGAGAATTCAGAGAAGTCAGCTGAATTGATTTTTCATGGATATTACGCAGTTTTTCGAGGAACCACATATCAATTTTTGTGATATCATGAACTTCCAGCGGGGAGAATCCTTCCTCATAAGCCTTTGCGATGGCAAATATACGTTTGTCGGTTGGTTCGGCAAGCTCGCTTTTGATATCTTCTAATTCGGCGGGTGTATTCGCGAGAAAACCGTGCATACCCTGACCGATCATACGAAGACCCTTTTGTATCGCCTCCTCGAAAGTACGGCCAATCGCCATTACTTCCCCGACTGACTTCATGGAACTGCCGATTTTACGGGATACACCTTTGAACTTCTCCAAATCCCATCGTGGAATTTTTACCACCACATAATCGAGTGCCGGTTCAAAAAAGGCCGGAGTTGTTTTGGTGATAGAATTCTTTAACTCGTGTAGTGCATAGCCGAGCCCAAGTTTTGCCGCGACAAAAGCGAGTGGATATCCTGTAGCCTTTGATGCAAGGGCAGAGGAGCGGGAAAGCCTGGCGTTCATTTCGATAACACGGTAATCTTCCGATTCTGTATCAAGCGCAAACTGTACGTTACATTCACCAACAATTCCGACATGATTCGCAATTTTGATTGACAAATCACGCAATAGCTGGTAGTCGCGATTATTTAAGGTTTGCGATGGCGCAACCACAATAGATTCACCAGTATGAATTCCAAGCGGATCGAAATTTTCCATATTACACACGGTGATTGAGTTGCCATCCTTATCGCGCACTACCTCATATTCAATCTCTTTCCATCCTTTGAGAGATTCTTCGATCAAAATCTGGTCGGAGTAGGCGAATGCATGTTTGGCTGCATCCTCAAGTTCATGCTCGTTTCCGCAAAAACCGCTCCCCATTCCGCCAAGTGTATATGCCGAGCGGATAATCAAAGGGAATCCAATCTCTTTGGCGGCTTTTTTAGCGGCTTCAAGATTTGTAACCGCTACACTCACGGGAGTTTTAATATTAATTTCGCGCAGTTTGTCGGCAAACTTTTCACGATCCTCAGTTACAATTATAGTTTCAACGGGAGTGCCGAGAACTTTGACATCATATTTTTCAAATACACCGGCGTGGAACAACTTAACACCGCAGTTAAGCGCGGTCTGTCCGCCGAACGCGAGCAAAATTCCATCCGGATTTTCTTTTTTGATGATTTGCTCAACAAAGTAGGGTGTTACAGGAAGGAAATAGATTTTGTCGGCAATCCCTTCGCTTGTCTGTACCGTAGCGATGTTGGGATTTATAAGTACCGTCTCGATTCCTTCTTCGCGAAGTGCTTTTAGCGCCTGTGACCCGGAATAATCGAACTCGCCCGCTTCACCAATTTTTAACGCGCCCGAGCCGAGTACAATAACTTTTTTTATATCCCTGTTCATCATTTCACCCCCTTATACATTTTCACCAAATCCACAAATTCATCAAACAGATATTCGGTATCTGTCGGGCCGCTGGAAGCTTCCGGGTGGAATTGAGTTGAAAAGAACGGTTTGGAAGTATGCCGGATTCCTTCTATCGTGCCGTCGTTAAGATTGGTGAAAAGTGGTTTCCAGTTGCCACCCAGACTTTCATCATCAATCGCGAAGCCGTGATTCTGGGATGTGATGTACGCGCGGTTTGTTTCAACATTAAGCACAGGCTGATTGTGGCTGCGGTGGCCGTACTTCAGTTTGAAAGTATTCGCACCCGATGCAAGTCCGAGCAACTGATTTCCTAGACAAATGCCGAAAATGGGCTTCTCCTCACCGAGTGATTTCCTGAGGTGATTAATAGTAACTTCGCATTTTTTCGGGTTACCGGGACCGTTGCTCACCATAATGCCATCGTATTTAATGCCTGTATAATCGTAATCGTATGGTACTTTAATAACAGTTGTATCCCTTTCAAGCAGGCATCGCACGATATTATTCTTCGCGCCGCAATCAAGCAATAAAATACGGTTGCTACCCGAACCAAACTCTTCAACCTCGTTGGTTGTAACTTCTTTAACAAGATCGTGCTCATCGGGGTTATAAAAATCAGGTTCTACATCATTTACAATTTTTCCAAGCATTGTACCGTTTTCCCGGATTTTTTTCGTAAGCGCGCGAGTGTCGATTGCGTAAATACCGGGGACGTCATGCTGCTCCAGCCAGTCGCTCAAACTTTTCACTGCTGACCAGTGACTATAATCAAACGAGTAGTTTGAGATTATGAGTCCTTTGATATGAATTTTATCCGATTCGAAATAGTGTTTGAGGGAATTAATTTTTTCTTCTGAGGGAACGCCGTAATTACCGATGAGGGGGAAAGTGAGAATAAGAATCTGGCCGGTGTAGGATGGGTCGGTTAAACTTTCGATATATCCCGTCATCGAAGTATTAAAAACGACCTCACCGGCGGCAGATTTGTCACTGCCGAAGGAATAACCGTCATAAACGGTTCCATCCTGAAGCAGAAGTTGAGTTTTCCTGTGTTTTTCCATTCCGCCTTTATATTTTTTGGAGGCAAAATTACGCAAATTAGTTGCAACTGAAAACAACAATAGAGTAACATTTCAAAATAAAATACGTGAAAATGTATGAACATGCACAATATAAATTAATACTTGACTGTATAGCGAGTGTTCTATATATTTGGAGTCTTGTTTCTTGTGAATAACAAGATGGCGGGGTAGCTCAGTAGGTTAGAGCAGTGGAATCATAATCCACGTGTCGGGGGTTCGAATCCCTCCCCCGCTACAGTAAAAAGCTTGTGAAGATAACTCACAAGCTTTTTTTGTTTTAAAGGGAATAGGGTACACTTATTCGAAACTTGGCTCTCTGACCTCAATCTTCTGAAAAGGTTGGGGGTGCGTTCTTGTTATTGTATCTCAATAATTCTGATTCATTGGATGCCCCACCCCACTTGAGGCGGATAAAATGCGCGAGCATGACAATAATTGGCCCTTCGAGGACCTCAGGGACCTTGGATACCGGCCGGTGAGGTTCTCCTTGTCCCGCCAGCGGGGAACTGCTAAATAAAGGTGAGGTAAAGCTTTACGTTACGTTAACCCACGTCTTCAGTCGTGGGTGTAAAAACCAGAGCCATTACAAAAAACGGTTTTAACCGTTTATAGGAAATACAAAACCGTTAAAACGGTTCGTTTGGTCGGGATATTCTTTGTGTTCCCTCACGGTTGAAACCGTGGGTTAATTGATGTGAGAGTTGCCCGGTTTGAACATTCCAATAATCAGTAACGAATAAATCTCCACCATTCCCAAGGCTGGTAAACTTCACAAACATGACATTCTATATTTTGGTTGATGTCCTTCGAGCGCCTCAGGGACCTTGGATACCGGCCGTTGAGGTTCTCCTTGTCCCGCCAGCGGGGAACTGCTAAATAAAGGTGAGGTAAAGCTTTACGTTACGTTAACCCACGTCTTCAGTCGTGGGT